>CAYWXI010000034.1:0-59498 GCA_964462015.1 uncultured Bacteroidales bacterium
AAGAACTTAATTATAAACAACTGTCCCTTAGCTTATTTTAAGTGGACACTAGTGAAATTATCCAATTATTGGTCAAGAAGAATTAACTCAAAAGACCGACTTGTCTATAAAATTGAAAATGATCAAATTATCATTGTTATGTGCAAAGGTCATTATTTGATTAAAAAGTAGAGGTTACAATTATTATCAGGATTCAGACTTACTTTCTTAACACATTAATCCTCGCATCCACAGCAACAATATTTTCGGATGTTCCGAGCAAAGGATTTAAATCCATTTCGATAATTTCGGGAGCAGCCTCAACCAAAGCCGAAAGCCTTGTAATTAATTCAATGAATTTATTTTCATTTATCGGCTCCTGCCCTCTTGTACCTTTAAAGATTTTATAAGCTTTCAATCTTTTAATCATTTTTGCGGCCTCCTGTTCTGAAACAGGTGAAAATGATGCCGAAACATCTTTCAATATTTCAATAAAAATGCCGCCCATTCCACAAAGTATCATATGTCCGAATTTTTCTTCATTTTTAACGCCCAGAAATAATTCAGTACCTGAAAGCATTTGCTGAATTAAAACTCCTGTTGCATTTTCTATGCTTATTAATTTATCAAAAGCCGTTTCAACAGAATCCTTATTCTGAATATTTAATAAAACACCTCCCTTATCGGATTTATGTAAAGGTCCGATAACTTTCATTACCACAGGAAAACCCATATTCTCGGCCATATTACAGGCTTCATTTTTGTTATTAACGACAGCTTCGGTTGCACAGGGAATTCCGGCAGCATCTAATAGATCCTGAATTTCGACTGGTGAAATGTATCCGGTATTTGAATTATCAATAATACTTCTGATCCTGGCAGTGTCAACTTTTGGAAGTTTAGGATTTAATTCGGCGGGAGCATCTGTTTTGAAAACCTTGACAATTGCATTCCCAAGACTAACTTCATCAGGAAAATTGATTCTTCCCATAGAAAGGAATTCCTTAACTTCTTTTTCGGCAGTTAAAATTGATGGAAGAACTGGGAAAATCGGCTTTTTGCAGCTTTTCATTTTTTCATCCAGAACTTCGTAAACATCAGAAACGGGGAATAATCCAGGTGTTCCAAATATAACAACCATTACATCAATTTCATCAAATTTATTATCAACATAATCAATTATTATCCCAAGTTGTTCGGCTGTGCCTGTTGCCAGAAAATCAATAGGATTATTAACCGAAGAACCCGGATATAACTTTGATAATAATTCTTCAGCAGCCGGATTATCAATATGAGGAACTGATAAACCCTGATTTGAAAGACTGTCGGTCAGCATAACGGCCGGCCCTCCGGCGTGTGAAATTATTGCAATGTTCTCACCTTTTAATTCTTTGTGCATGAACACCGAAGCAACACAAATTAGTTCTTCACGTCCATAACATCTGACTATTCCTGCCTTATGGAATAAAGTATCGACTGCAAAGTCGGAAGTTGCAATAGCACCTGTATGAGACGAAGCCGCCCGACTGCCTGCTTCCGATCCACCTGCTTTGATTGCTGCAATTTTACAACCTTTATTGATCAAAGAAACAGAATGTTTTAATAACATTTCCGGTTTGTCAATATTTTCGATATACAGAAGTTTTACTTTTGAATCTTTTTCAGGATCAAAAGTTTCATCCATGTATTTCAGGATTTCTTCAACACCCATCTGGGCAGAATTTCCTACAGAAAAAACTCTTGAAAAAGTCAAACCGTTTGGAATTCCGGCTTCCATAATAAAACAGGCTGTAGCACCGGAACCGGAAATGAAATCGCATCCTTTTGCATCAAGTTTCGGAATTGGCCGGGTAAATACTCCCGAATAATTTGGTGTAAGAACTCCGATGCAGTTTGGCCCGATTAATGAACCTCCTGCATTATTCATAAGTTCAACAACTTGATTTTCGAGTATCCTGCCTTCTTCACTTTCTTCGCTAAAACCTGCAGATAGAATAATAACAGCTTTTGTGTTTTTTTGTTCAGTTAGAATTTTTATTGTTTCGGGAACAAACCTGGCAGCAATTGCAATTATGGCCAAATCAACATCAGGAAGGCTCTCAATAGATTGAAAGCACTTTTTTCCCTGAACAGTTTCTTCTTTGGGATTCATTACATATAAATCGCCTGTAAATCCTTCATCTATAAGATTTTTAAGAACCTTTCCTCCCGGCTTTTTCACATTGTTTGAACCTCCTACAATGACAATACTTTTTGGATTTATTAATTGTTCTGTAATCATTTACGAAAATATTTATTTATTAAAATAATTTTCAAAGTTATAAAACATCATGGTTTGAGAGAGGTAATAATAAAATAAATTTTATTCAATTATGAACAGTTTTTATATTTTTATATTTTTACATTTTTATTTCAAACATCAAAAATTATGAACCGATTATTCATCCTCGTTTTTTTGCTAATTTTTAGCACATCCAATCTTTTTTCTCAAAACATTATTAAACTAAACTCCCCTGATGAAAAAATCCAAACCAACATCAGGCTTGGGGATTATGTTGAGTTTGAGGTTATATATAATTCTGATGTAATTGTTGAATATTCAAGAATATCAAAGAATATTAATGATAATACGGTACTTGGAGATTCTCCTAAAATCAGAAAAAAAGTAACAGAATCAATTGACAATAAAGTTATTCCGGTTGTCGCTGAAAAATTTTCCATCATACCTGAACAATACAATGAACTGGAACTGATTTGTAAAGGAAATTATTCTATTATTTTCAGAGCATATAACGAAGGTGTTGCATGGCGATTTGCAACCAAATTCAAAAAAGACATTAAAGTAAATAATGAAGATATTTCAATAAATTTCCCCAAAGGAAGCTCGATTTGGTTTCCGGAGGAATTTTCATTTCAATCTCATAACGAAAGATATTATTTGTATGAAAAAATTGATTCGATTTCTGAAAAGCGGTTTTGTAGCCTGCCTGCTTTGGTTGAATCAAAGTCCGGAATAAAGGTTTTAATATCTGAATCGGATTTGCAGGATTATCCGGGAATGTGGTTAAGAGGAAATAGTTCAGACGGACTAAAAGGAATCTTTCCCAAGTTGGCACTCGAAGAAAAACAAACAAGTGACAGGGATGTTAATGTCTCGCAATATGCCGAATACTCTTGTATTACAAAAGGAACACGCAAATTTCCCTGGCGTATTCTGGCTATTGCCGAAAACGATGGTGATTTAATTACAAACCACATGAGTTTTCTTTTGGCTGAAGCAAACAAAATTGAAGATCCTTCGTGGATAAAACCCGGTAAAGTAGCCTGGGATTGGTGGAATGCATGGAATATTTATGGTGTGGATTTTGAGGCAGGTGTAAATACCGAAACCTACAAATATTACATCGACTTTGCATCAAAATACGGAATTGAATATATTATTTTGGATGAGGGCTGGTATCCGCTTGGTAACTTGTTAGAGACTGTACCGGAAATTGATATGGAAGAAATACTTGCCTATGCTAAAGAAAAAAATGTTGGTGTGATTTTATGGGTGATATGGAAAACTTTGGAAGATCAGTGGGATGAAGCATTTGACCAATTTGAGAAATGGGGAGTTAAAGGACTAAAAGTTGACTTTATGCAACGCGATGATCAATGGATGGTGAATTATTATTGGCGTGTTGCTGAGGAAGCTGCCAAACGAAAAATGCTGGTTGATTTTCATGGAGCGTATAAACCTTCTGGATTACGAAGAACTTTCCCAAATGTGATCACCCGCGAAGGATTGCGTGGTTTAGAGCAATCGAAATGGACAGACAAAAACACTCCCGGCCACAATGTTACACTACCTTTTATCAGAATGGTAGCAGGCCCAATGGATTATACACCGGGAGCAATGGTAAATGCAACCAAAAAGAATTTCAAGGAAGTTTTCACACAACCGATGAGTATGGGAACACGTTGTCATCAGCTTGCAATGTATGTGGTTTATGAAAGCCCGCTTCAAATGTTGTGCGATAATCCGAGCAATTATTTAAAAGAACCTGAATGCATGGAATTCTTATCAGAAGTTCCGACTGTCTGGGATACTACGATTGTATTATCAGCGAAAATTGGAAATCACATTGTCCTGGCCCGAAAGCATGGTGATAAGTGGTTTATCGGAGCCATGACCAATTGGGATGCAAGAGATTTGGAAATAGACCTTTCATTTCTTGACAAAGGAGAATATAAAATGGATATTTGGCAGGATGGCCTAAATGCCGAATCTTATGCAGCCGATTTCAAAAAAACTAATGCAAATGTTTCTTCAAAATCTAAATTAAATATTAAACTTGCTCCAGGGGGAGGTTGGGTTGGAGTTATTTTTCCAAAATAATTCTTGTTTTTTTCCATGTTTAAAATATAACTTTTTTGAGCTTAAATATTTTTCTATTTTATTTACTCCTTATATCCCAAATTTTAGGGTTCCTGCTTGTATGCAAAACAGCAAGAACAGGTATTATTTTCTTTTTTTCATCTATGGTGTAATGTACCATGAATGGAAATTTTTCAATCGGAGCAATGCGGCTATTTTTGTATCGGATAGCAAAGCTATAAGGATTTTTCTTTATAAATTCTATTGTCTTATGTACTTTATTATAAAACCGATTACCAAGCTTTTCCTGAGTATTATTGTACCATTCAATGCTTTCGTTTATATCAATCATTGCAAGAGGATCAATTATAATTTTGTAACTCATAAGCGTTTTTCAATATCCTTTTTTACTTCTTCCCAATCAAGGTAAGAATCAGGATTATTTTTATAATTTTCTAAGCGTTGGTCTAAGATGGCCTTATGAACTTTTGTAAGTTCAAGATCATCTGCTTGTTCCAACTTTATAAAATCGAAATTCTTAATCAATTCCAAGAAGAATCCTAATTTATTGTCTTTTATATTCAAAATTATCTGTGTCATAAGCGATTGTTTTTAATAACATCCATTTAAGTCTTATAGTTGGCAGCACTTTCAATATTTACCAATAATGTTTCCATAATACAAAGATACAATAATGCCTGGAGGTTCATAAATTTTCGATAAAATTTTCAAATACACTATAGGAATTTCAAATCCACTACTCCATCATTCCATCAATCCATTTCTAAATGCAAACCTAACAATACCAGCCACATTATGAACATCAATTTTTTTCATAATATTTGTACGGTGAGCGTCGGCTGTGCGGGGGCTAATGAAAAGTTTTTCACCAATTTGTGCGTTTGTCATGCCACTGGAAATAAGTTTTACCACCTCAATTTCTCTTGCAGTTAGTTGTGATACAATAGGATTTATTTCTAAATTAACTTTTTCTTTTTCTTCTTTGTTTAATAAAGCTTTGGTTACATCGGCATTAAAATATTCTTCGCCTTTGTGAATGGATTTGATTGCATGAAGCAATTCATTTTTTGGAATAGTTTTCAACATATATGCACTTACACCCATTTTTATAAAACTCCTGATCAGAGCTTTTTCATGATGCATCGTTAAAATGGCAATTTTTGTTTCAGGATAAGTAACTAAAACCTCTCTGGCACATTCAATTCCATTCATTTTCGGCATATCAATATCCAATAAAATCACATCAATATCTTCTTTTTTTAAAACCTCAAGTGCCTCAAGTCCATTACTTACAGTTGTTACAACTTCTATTTCATTTACATCATCAAACAAACTTTTAAGGCCGTCTGCCATAATTTTGTGATCGTCGGCTATAAGTATTTTTATCATTTATTTTATTGGTATATTAATAGTTATTAGCGTGCCTTTTTGTGTACCGGGCTCAATGTTAATATTTCCATTCACTGCGTCTAACCTGCTGGAAATATTCATCAAACCAATGCCATTTTTCTTTTTGTTTACCACAAAACCTTTACCATTATCTTCGACTATAAAAGCAATATTTCCAGTGGTTTTCACAAACTGAAAGCTGACATGATCCGCATCACTATGTTTTAAAATATTATTAATCAATTCCTGTACGATTCTAAAAATAGTAATTTCAATATTTTCTTTTAACCTTTCATTAATCCCGAAACATTCAAATTCATATTTTATTTCCGATTGCCCTAAGCTTTTTTCAAACAGGTCTTCAAGAGCAGCAACCACACCAAGTTCGCTAAGAGCTTTGGGCATCATTCTGTGCGATATTTCTCTTAATTCATTTGATGAATCCTCCAATGATTCAAGTAGTTTATTTTCATCTGACTCATCAGTTTTATCGCTTTTGATAAGCTTTCGCCATGCAAGAATCACTCCGCCTAATTGTTGTACAATTCCATCGTGAAGGTCTTTTGCAATTCGTTTTCTTTCCTCTTCCTGGGCATGAATAATTGCTTTGAGGCTTTGCTCCTGTTCATAAATTATCGCCATATCTTTTTCAGCAGCAGCAATGCGTTTGTTTCGCTGAATAATCAGAAGCCCTAAAAGTATTATGGCAATAAATCCGGCTCCAAGTCCCAAAATCCAGGTGTTTCGGTTTGAAATTTTCAAATCAGCCTGAGCCTTCTTTCCTTCAAGAACGGCAATATCTTTATCTTTTTTTTCAGTTTCGTATTTAGTTTGAATTTCAGCAATCTTTTCATCTCTTTCAATATTGTAAATACTGTCGTGAATTTGAATACGTTTTAACAGAAAATCACTTGAAAGATTATGCTTTCCCCAATCATAATATAATCTTCCCAAATTACCGTAAATTTTATACAAAATATTTTTAGCCCCGGACTCCTCAGCATATTTCATAGCTTCATAGAGGTATTCTTCAGCTTTTTTAAAATCGTTATATTCCTCTTTGTAAACACTCGAAAGATTATAAAGCGATGAAGCACATCTGCCGAAATTCCCAATCTCTTTATACTTGTCAATGGATATTGTATAGTATTTTAATGCTGAATCAATTTGCTTGTCTTCCTCATAAATTGTTGCAAGATTGTTGAAGGAAATGGCGAGGCCATAATTATCATTAGTTTTTATTTTATTTTTTATTGATAAATATGAATAGAAATATGCAGAGTCCTTTGCACCGATATCATCATATAGCCTCCCTATATTAGTGTATGATGCCCCAATACCATATTCATGATTAATTGGCAGATAATTTTGGAGAGCTTTTCTTTGATAAACAAGGGCTTCTTCTAACCTGTCCTGTTCCCAATATATCAGGCCTATATTATTATAAGCATTCCCGATACCTTTAAAATCCTCTAATTCCTCAAATAATTTCAGTGATTTATTATAAAATACGATGGCTTCATCATTGTTGCCTTTATTCCAATTTATCAATCCAATATTATTAAATGCCGAAGCAAGGGTGCTTTTTGAATTGCTTTTAGTGGCGAGTTCCACGGCAATATCATAACAATATAGCGCACTATCCCATTTATTTGTAATATCATAAACAATTCCGAGTATATTATATGATTTTGCAATTATGGGTTCATTGTCAATTTCTTTACCGATCTCCATAGCTTGATTTACAAAATTCTTTGCCGAATCCGGTTCAGAATAAAATAACCTCATAGCAACTTTGCACATAAGCATAGCACGGCTCGAATCATTTTCGGTTTTTGGGATCAACCTAATTAAGCTGTCATTTTCACTTTGATATCCAAAACATATAGAATTTATTACCAGGATAATAGAGAAAAGAATTGTTAGTCGCATATATTCTATTTATAAATATCCTTTAACCTGTTTCTTGATTTCATTTTTCACTTGTTTCCAGGTTATTTTTTTCATCATTTTTGGATTAAGTTCTGTATCGGCGTCTTCAAAATATGTTAAACTCTTAATGATATGAAAATAATTTATATTCGGAAATTTTTGTTCAAATAATTCAAACATTTCTTTTATGCTGAATTCTTGTAATAGAAAGAAAATATCATAAAAATCTTTTTTTGAACTGCGACTTCCTATTGCCGAAAGTTTCATAGGTATAATATCTTCTTTTGTCAATAATCTGATGCCGTCTGTTTCTAAAGGCGATTTTATTAGTTTGTAAGGATATTTAATTATATCGACTTTTATAAAATTACCGGAATTAGCCGGGTATTCTAATTTTTGAATTAATGAGTTTTCAAATTCGGTTATTACATCAAATTTAAATGTTTTTCTCAATGTAGCAGTCAATTGTTTTGTGTCAAAATCGTGCGTCGAAAATAAATCTATATCAACGGAAATTCTATGACCTAATTGCAAGGCTAATGCTGTTCCGCCAACGAGATTAAATTTTGACAAGCATTCTTCTTGCATTAATTTCTTTAATAGTTCCAAAGTTTTTGGATAGACTGCGGTGTACTGTAACATTTGAATTTTGTTTTTGGGATATTAAAATAAAAACTGCAAAAGCTTAAAGTTCTTTTATCTAAATATCTCATTTTAAGTATTTCGGCTTTTATTCTGTCTGTTCCATAGAATTTTTTTAACTCTAACCAATCACTAATATTACCACGCATTAAAATTCTGTTGATAATGTGTCTTGCATATTTATTATAGTCCACATTTTCTATTTCTACGTCCCAAAATAATGATTTGTCTATTTTGAGTTTTATATTTGATACTTTTTCCATGTTATACAAAAGATACAAATTTACAAAATATTTTAATAAATTTGTTATTTTTATTACTACAACTAAATATTTTGTGGAACACTAAAACTTCGGGGTGAAAAAATTTTATACCTTTACCTTCTTTTTTGAATTTATAATAATCAATTAAATTTTAGTTTTTTATGAAAAATGTATTATTATTTACTTTCTCATTGATGATAATTGCAATATTATTTTCATGTTCACAAAAACCACTTAAGTCTATCGAAAAATCAGAACAAACAATGTCCGAAAACTCAAGCAACTCAGGCCCTCCCTGCATAATTTATAAGACCAAAAGTGATTTTGATAAATTTGTTCCAGTGGTACTTAATGATGAAAAATCAAAAATCATTTCTTATCCGGCAATCAGCGATATTTATTACAAAGGGAAATTTGCCTATCCAACTAAACTTTCCGATGGATTTTTGTTAGATAACAGAGGAATTGACAAAAATGTTGCATTTCTGAACTTAACTTATGAGGAATATTCAAAACTAACAAAAACTCCTACAAGCGGGGAGTTAATTGAAATGATATTTGCCGATGATCCTCTGATAGAAATGTATAATTGCGGCAGTAAATATAAATTTAAAAATCTGTTGGAGGATATTGATAAACTTATAAAAAACAATGAATTAAATAAATGCAGAAGAATTAAATGAAGTAAAAAAACGGTTAATTGGTTATATTGATTATTTCACCATTTACAATATGATTATAAAATGAAATTCGAAAGTAGAAACCGGAAATTCAAGAACATACTAAATTTCTAATTTCAAACAGTGAATGGTTTACTAATGAAAAATTAATCATCAATAATCAATAAAACACTCAACTCTTTATGCCACTAAAATCAAAAAAATTCGGTGCTTTTGCAGGAGTTTTCACACCTTCAATACTAACTATTCTTGGTGTGATCATGTACTTACGACTTGGTTGGGTTGTGGGTGAAGCAGGTTTGTACGCCACTATTGGAATAATTTTTCTGGCTCATGTAATTTCTATCTCAACCGGATTAAGTATTTCTTCAATTGCAACTGATAAGAAAATTAAAACAGGTGGAATTTATTATATGCTTTCCCGGAGCCTGGGATTACCCATTGGTGGTTCCATAGGTATTACTTTATTTGTTGGGACAGCATTTAGCATTTCATTATACATCGTTGGTTTTTGTGAAAGTTTTCTTTCGCTCGAAATAATTCGCAATTTTCTGGGAATAGGGCAAACCATCAACGATATACGAATTATTGGGACAATTGTAATTATTTTTCTTGTTATCATTGCCTTCATTAGCACCTCTCTTGCTATCAAAACCCAATTCTTCATATTAACTGCAATAGCATTATCATTAATATCAATATTCATGGGATTTTTTCTTAATTCCGGATTTCATCCCGAAGAAGTTTTATTAAGCCCATCCGATAATGATATTCCGCTTGAGAGAATTTTTGCTATTTTTTTTCCGGCAGTAACCGGATTTACAGCCGGCGTTGCTATGTCCGGCGATCTGAAAAATCCAAATAAATCTATTCCTCTCGGAACTCTTTCATCAATTCTTGTCGGTTTAATTGTTTATTTATTTCTTGCTTTTGGATTTGCCTATTTCGTCAATCGCGACATTCTTACTACAGATTATAATTTCCTGTTAAAAATTGCTTATTTTTCACCTTTGGTTATTGCAGGTATTTGGGGAGCAACATTATCCTCAGCATTGGGTGGAATATTAGGTGGCCCGAGAATATTGCAGGCAATTTCCCAGGACAGAATTACTCCGAGAATTTTTGGCAAAACATACGGCAAAAATAATGAACCGAGAAATGCTTTGATTTTAACATTCATTATTTCCGAAATTGGTATTCTAATTGGTGAATTAGATATTATTGCCCGCCTGGTTACAATATTTTATATTGCCGCTTACGGGTTTATCAATATTGCTTACACACTCGAAAACTGGGCAAGCACTGATTTTCGGCCAAGTTTAAGGCTTTCAAAATGGATTGGAATTATTGGATTTATTGCTTGTTTTGCGGTTATGTTTAAACTTGATACTATGGCAATGGCCGGTGCTTTTGTTATTTTTATCTGCTTATATTATATAATTAGAAAAAAGGGCTTACGTCTTGATCTGGGGGATGTTTGGCAAAGTGTTCGTTCATCAGTGATACGCTCCATCCTTAATAAAATGGATAATAAAGAACTCGAAGAACGCAACTGGAAACCTAATATTATTTTGTTTAGCGGACGAGCAAATGTTAGAAAATACTTGGTTGATTTCGGGAAATATCTTGCCGGAACGCATGGTTTTTTATCTATTTTTGAATTGATTGAAAACAAATCGGCAAAAGTTCTTTTTCCTAAGCATAAACAATCTGTCCCATCAGATGAAGACCAATTATATGATGGGATTTTTATGCGCCGACAATCATGTAAGGATATTTATGAAGGAATGGAAGTTATTGCAAACACCTACGGATTTTCAGGTGTTGAGCCAAACACGGTTTTATTCGGTTGGGCCGGACAAAGTAAAAATCCCGTTCGTTTTGCTAAAACAATAAAAACACTTTCCGACCTCGATTTGAATATTTTAATGCTAAATTATAATCATGAGAAAGGTTTTGGAAAGAAAAAATTAATTGACATCTGGTGTCGTGGTGGAGGAAATAACGGTAGCCTGGTTCTTTCATTAGTCAAATTTATCTGGCTGTCGGAAGGATGGAGAAATGCGAAAGTCAGATTATTGATCATTAATCCCAAAAACGATGAAAAGGATCTTCTTCTTTTGGATGCTGACAAGGTTCTGGAAACCCAACGTATTTCAGCCGAAGTTGTTATCATCAACAATCAAATCGAGCAAAAACCCGTTCACGAGATCATTAAAAACAAATCAGGTAATTCCGATCTTGTATTCCTGGGTATTCCTCCGATAATTGAAGGTAAAGAGGAACGTTTTAAAGAGAATGTAACAAAACTATGTTTGGACAATACAAGTGTTGTTTTTGTTAAAGCTTCTTCATACTTTCAGGAACTTCAAATTGGTATCAAAACAAAAAATCTCATCCATGATATTCGTCTCGGACAGGAAAATAATTTGATAATTAAAAACGAATCGGATATCCCAAAACTTTCACTTCCCGAAAAAACTGTATTAAGGGAACAAATCGCAAAACTTAATACTAGTCTTATAAAAACCAATAATGATTTTTACGATTCATTTATAAAGAAAATCTTTCAATTTCAAAAGAACACAATCAATTCCTTATCATCATCAGCTTTAGAAAGTTTCATACAAATTAAGCAGCAGAACTCCGGAGAAACACCTTTTCTTTTGCAAAAAAATATCATTAAATTTCATAATAATCATTTATTCACTACACATAAAATACTTGATGAATATAATCAAAATATTCTAAATACTCAAAAAGAATTAATATCGGAAGGAATAAATTTTTTAAAAACCGGCACTCAAAAAATAATTAATTCCTTACCCGAATATCTGGAGATTGAATATTCCGGAGATGAACTGAAAACTACAAAAAATGACAGTTTTAGTTTAAAAATTTTCAAGTTTTCAAAACGATTAATAGGAAAATCAGGTAGCAAACCCACAAAATATAAAATCAAATATAAAAAGATAATTGAAGCATTTCTACTTAATAATCTTTACGAATCTCTTTCGGAGGCATTTAAAAACTGGGGTTTGATTAGTTTTCAGTTTATCATTGAAATCCAAAAGTTTAACCGTTCGACATCAAATAGCTTTTTATCATTGGAGAAAAAATCAACCGAAGCTGCCTTTAGTGAGGCATCGATTAATATTGAAATTGAAAAAATCTCAAAATCATTTGAAAATCTAAAACAAATAAATGATCTCACGCTTCAATCGTTTAATAATTTCTTTTTATATCGTGCATTTATTGTATTGAAAAATTTATGCGAAATTTTGCAAAAAATCAATCCAAATTGTTTAATATCATCGAATCACGAAAACAAAAGCCTGAACAGGGAAATCGGTAAATCATTAACCGAAATTCCGGGATTGTGGAAAAGAAATCAGCTTTATCTGCTCAACTCAAGTCGGCTTGAATTGTTAATTCTTTCCTTTGAAGCCAAATTAAAAAATATATTATTCGATCTTTCAACTGATATAAACCTGACAATCGACAATATTTTTGTTAAAAAGTATATTTCCCTAAACAATTACTTCAAAAAATATATTGAAAAAATCGCAGAAAACCCGTTTGAGGTATTCAATCCTGACAATTCCATTGATTTTAATTCGGAAAAATTTGCACAAGAAATTAAAACTATCATCAATTCAGCAAAAGAAAAAATTATTTTGTCAAGCGAACTTTTTCCTAAAAACCTTGAATTACTTAACGAAGACTTCATAAATGATTTTGCTTCAACTCAATTTCAGCCAATTGAATTAATAAATGTTTCGATTTCAAATTTTGTTGAGGTTCTTGTGAAAAAAAATATTCTTGAGAGAATCGAAAACTTTACGAATGAATTAATTGATAAAAATCAAAAATCAAACAATTTAGTTGAAGATATCTTGAAATTTATTCATCTTTCAAAAAAAACCGGCGACAGCAATGTTTTTTCGGTTAGCGAAAGTTCAAATAAAAACTCCTATCTTAATTTTATTGGAGAGCAGCAAACGATTCTTGAAAATCAAATTTCAAATTCCATTAAATTAAAATCCGAAGTCCTGCACTTATGCAATAATATTTTTAAAATAATGGGAGATTCTATTACTTTATACTCAATTATCAATGGAGATGAAAACATCAAACAACTAACATCTGAAATTGAAAATCAAAAATCTTCCAATAAATTTATTGAATTTTTGTTAAATCTGAGAAATCTTTTTAAAAACGAGAAAGAAATTACCGATTTATACCACTCAGATGGAAATAATTATTTTGAAAAACCAATTCTTAATAAACTCACTAAATTAAATAATGAAGTTTCGGCAAGACCTGAAATCATTGAAAAACTTCCATTTTATTACAAACAATTATTTCTGCAAAAACAATTTTTTTTACAGGATTTTTGGATTGAAAGAAAAAAGGAAATTTCCGAAGCCATTAAGTTCGTAAAATATAAAAAATCAAAATCATCAGGTGCTTTGATGATCCTGGGAGAACGTAATTCCGGAAAAACTTTTTTTGCTCAATATATTTCGAAAAAGCTTTATTCTGAAACCGATGTTTTTTATATCACTCCTCCCCCAACCGGCTCGGTTGATGAATTAGTTTTTAAAAAAAGCTTTGAAAAATCATTAAAAATCGAAGGCTCATATAATTCAATTTTTCAAAACATTCAAAAAAACAGTATAATAATTTTTGATGATATTGAATTGTGGTGGGAAAACAGCCCAAACGGAGATAAAGTATTGAAAACTATTTCCAAATTGATTGAATCTTACGGCGAGCAATGTTGTTTTATCCTGACATCAAACGTTTTTAGCTATAAAGCAATTGATCAAAATAGTGAGTTCAGCAAACATTTTTCAAGAATAATTGAGCTTCTTCCTTTCAAAGCAAAAGAATTAAAAGAAATAATTCTTTCACGGCATAATTCTGAGAATTTAAAATTTACCTTAAATAAAAAACCACAGGAAAAATTTAATTCCAGAAATTATAATAGATTATTTAAAGAGTATTTCAAATATTCAAATGGAAATGTTGGCGTTGCATTACAAGCATGGATTGCAAATATTATAGATTTCAAGAACGAAAGTTTAATAATTAAAAGGCCAAAACTTCCGGATACTACAATTATTGATAAATTAGATAAAGATATATGTAATTTACTTATTCAATTTATTTTACATAAAAAACTAACGATTTCAAAACTTCAACGAATTCAATCGCAACCGGAAAACATAATTATAAAACAAATTACCAGTTTAAAAGCTTGTGGAATTGTGATTGAAAATAATGAAGAAATTTTTGAAATAAATCAGCTCATTTATCCATTTATCATGGAAAATTTAGCTAAAAAGATAAGTTTGAAAGTTAAAGGAAAAGAAAAATAAATTACTCATTGCTATGTAATCCGTTGAAATCGAATTTGCAGTGGACAAAAAGAGTAATGATTATGATACATATAAATTTATAAATACAATTTTTTATAAATCCCAATACTTTATGTTTCGATCTAAACTTATTTTCTTTAGAATAATTGTCCAAATATGGAGATTCTTCGATAATTAATTAATTGTTATCTTTGCAGCGAAATAAAATAAAAAAAATTGTGCAAAACAAAAACAATATCTCACAAGCTTTAAAGCCTGACCTATTAAGTGGAAAACAATTGTATTTTAGTTTTCTCGCCGGCGCTCAGCGAATTTTTGATCATCAAAATTATTTAAATAAAATCAACGTATTCCCTGTTCCTGATGCTGATACGGGGACAAACCTTGCTTCAACAATGCAATCGATAATTGATACTGCCATTCCAACAAATAATTTAAAACAAACAGCAACTGCCTTGGCTGATGCAGCACTTGTAGGTGCTCGTGGAAATTCGGGTATCATTTTTGCCCAGTTTTTATATGGCTTTGGGAATGAAATTAAGAATGAAGAAAATCTGAGTATCAATAATTTTGCATTAACAATTAATAAAGCCGTTGAATATGCCTACGAAGCAATTGCCAATCCTGTTGAAGGTACAATGATTACGGTAATTAAAGAATGGGCTGAAGGAGTCTATTCACTTAAAGATAAAATTGATACTTTCCAAAAACTAATTACCGATTCGTATCAAAACGCAAAACAATCTTTATCAGAGACCACGCAAAAGCTTGAAGTTCTGGCAAAAGCAAATGTTGTTGATGCAGGAGCAAAAGGTTTTGTAGTTTTTTTAGAAGGAATGATTGATTTCTTTAAACACGGGGAAATTAAAAAAGTGTTACCAGCCCGTAATATTGTTAAAGCCGAAAAGTTTGATTTAATTTCACATGAGGAAATCACTTTCAGGTATTGTACCGAAGCGATGATAATGGATGTTAACATCGACAAAGAAAAACTTAAATCCCGAATTGAAAGTTTTGGGGATTCATTAGTAATAGCAGGATCAAAATCTAAACTACGAATTCATATTCATACCGATAAGCCGGCCGAATTATTTGAAATTTTATATAAACACGGAACCATTACCTATCAAAAAGTTGATGATATGGTAATGCAAAATGAAATTATCGAAAAACAAGTTTCTAAAATAGGCCTTCTAACCGACTCAACAGCTGATATTCCTCAGGAAATAATTGAGAAATATCAAATTCATGTGGTTCCATTATCTGTTCACTTCGGAAGAAATTATTTTCTTGACAGAGCAACAATTACATCAAAAAGTTTTTTAAAACTATTAAATAAATCAAAGGAGTATCCTTCGACAGCGCAACCTGCTTATAAAGATTTTTACAATAAATACAATTATCTTTCATCGATTTATGATTCTGTGCTTTCACTTCACATAAGTAAAGAAATGAGCGGAACATGGTCAAACAGTAATAAAGCAGCGCATGTTGTAGCAAATCAAACAAATAAAAAATTCGATGTAGTTAATACCAAAAGAATTACAGGTGGCCTTGGATTAATACTTTTACGGGCGGCACGGGAAATTGAAAATGGTGCATCACAACAGGAAATAGTTGAAAAAATTGATAGCTGGTCAAAAAAGTCCCGGATATTTGTTTCGGCAAAAACAATGAAATATATGGTTAAGAGCGGCCGCCTTAACCCGGTTAAAGGAGCTATTGGAAATTTCCTGAATCTTAAACCAATAATAACGGTTAATGATAATGGAAAAACAGAACCGCTAAAAAAATCATTCGGTGAAAAAGGTTGTATGAAACAACTTGTAAACCAAATTGCAAAATTAGCAAAAGATAATGAAATACTTGATTATACGATCTCCCATGTAAATAATCCTTCTTCGGCAAAATGGTATGCCGAGCAACTTGAAAAAATAACAGGGAAAAAACCAACCTGGATAAATGAAGCAACTCCTGTGCTTGGAGTAAATGTTGGGCCGGGTACGATTGCGGTTTCTGTTATGTTGAAGTAGTTGGTTTTAGAAATAGGAATTTTATTTGTCAATTATTTCGTTATAACCAATTTTAATATTCATTTTCTTAATAACTATATCTTTTATTTTATTTTTCTTATAATATCAGTTATTATTTACCAAATTATTCAATTCTTCTTCGATTATATTTATAGTTTCTTTTTCTATCCGCAAAACCTGCTCCAAAACATCAATCTGCTTATTTATTACTTCCTTTGACCAATTATCAGGTTTGTCATTAATCGAAGGCAGGATATTCTTCTGAGTTTCATTTAGCAAAGCAACTGACTTTTTGTAATTATTTATTATCTGGTTTGCATTATTAAATTTAATTACCTCATTATAAAATTCAGAAGCTAAATAATTCAGGACAGCTTTGCGTGAATCCAACAAACCATTGAAAATAATCCAATTAGTCTCTGTTTTGTCGATATACTTTTTTACTTTTTTTGGCTCTTTTAATTTTTTTAACTCTTCTATCCATTTTTCAAAAGCCTTAAAACCACTTATATACTCTCCAAATTCTTCTGTCTTAGCTAATTCAACAGCAATTCTCAATGAATTAATAAAAAGATTATCTGTAATAATTTCTTCCCCTTTTTCGCCTATAAAGAATGAGAGCCAGGGAGCTCGTTCAGCTAATGAATATTCAATATTATCATCATAATATGTCCGGCATAATATTCCAGGTTTATTTTTTAAATAGCCTGTAATAATACCCCAATCAGGGCAGACTTTCAGGTTTATTGCAACTATCGGGAAACCAAGATCAATTTGAGTAATTATTTTTTGATATAAGTTTCTGATGTCATTAAAACTATTATCATCAATGGAATAGAATTGGGCTTCATAAGAAAGTGATTTAAATAACACTTTTGAAACATCAAATCCTGTTGTTGGATCAGCAGAACTTGGACACCAATCCGGATGAAAATGCAATCGAAAAGCCACCCCTGATATTCCCATCAAATAATCATATGAATAACTTTCTCCCAATGCGTTTAATGCTAACTGTACCGATCTGATAAAAGTATTTTCCGTATTCTTTCCAAAAAACATTTCCGGGATATTTTCTATAAACACTTTGTCATTTGTTTCAATTACTACTGATTTCATACCTTGTTTTTATTTAATACCTTACAAATTTAAACTAAAATAATTAGAATATGAAATGGGCTTTCAGAATTTATTTTCACTCCTATTCTTACAATACTTGTTTTCAACACCTTCGGGGTTTAATAAATCTCGAAGGTGTTTTTATTTAAAAAGATCAAATCCTTAATCTAATCAGCGAAATATCTGAGAGAAAGCAAAAAAATCAAAGTTTCAATTTATACGAAAAATTATTACCTTTGACACATGAAATTTTACTTAGACACATCAGTTTGGGGTGGATTTGATGACAAAGAATTTTGCGAGTGGACTAAGCCTTTCTTTGATCAAGCCAGGCAAGGAAAGTTTATTACAGTTTTGTCCGATGTAACCATCGGTGAACTTCAAAAAGCACCTGAGATTATTCGTGAACTTCCTACTACAATTCATCCTGACTTTTTAGAATTAGTAAGCATCACGGAAGAACAACTTGCCTTAGCCGACAAGTATGTACAAGAGGGAGCATTGACTCTAAAATTTCATTCAGATGCACAGCATATTGCAATTTCCACCATTCTCAAAGTTGACAGTTTGGTAAGTTGGAATTTTAAACACATGGTAAACTTTTTTCGCATAAGGCAATACAACTCTATAAACCTAAAATATGGCTATTCCACAATAGACATAAGAACACCAAAGGAGGTAACATATGAAGAAGAATAAGAAAACACCAAAGGAATTTCATACCGTTGAATTCATGCGACAAGCTCGCAGTGAATTGACAGAGCAATACTTGCATGACAAGCAAAAATATTTGGATTATTTGAAAAAAGTAATGGAAGATTTTAAACTCATACAGAAGAAGGCCTACAGCTAACAAAATATTTAATGATGTAAATTAAAAGTTTTAGCCGGCATAATCTTTCTCTTGAAAGAATTTTAAAGTATTCAATCTTTTTAAAAGATTGAATCCTAACCCCATAACATTTATCTTCTACACCTTCGGGGTTTATAAAACCTCGAAGGTGTTTTTATTTAAAAAGATCAAATACTTAATCCAATCAGCGAATATCTGCGAAATCAGCGGGAAACTTAATTCAGAATTTACTACTTTTGCACCCTCTTTTTAATAATTAAAATGGAAAAAAAAGGACGAGTTTTGATGGCCATGAGTGGCGGAGTTGACAGCTCTGTTGCAGCAATACTCCTACACCGGCAAGGATATGAGATCATTGGAATTACGATGAAAACCTGGGATTATGCTTCATCAGGCGGCTCAACGAAAGAAACCGGTTGTTGCAGCCTCGATTCTATCAACGATGCCAGAGCTTTAGCAGTGCGTTTGGGTTTTCCGCATTACGTACTTGATTTAAGAAAAGAGTTCGAAGACTTAATAATCAGTGATTTTATTTCTGAATATTTATCAGGCCGAACTCCCAATCCCTGTGTTTTATGTAATACCTTCGTAAAATGGGATGCATTACTAAAAAAAGCCGATCTTCTGAACTGTGATTATATTGCTACCGGACATTACGCCAGATTAAGATTTGAAAATGGCAGATACATAATTTCGAAAGGAATCGACGAATTCAAGGATCAATCTTATGTTTTATGGGGTTTATCACAAGAAAACCTTAAACGTACAATTTTCCCATTAGGAGGATTTAAAAAATCGGAAATAAAAAAGATGGCACATGATAATGATTTTGAAAATCTTGCCAAAAAAAGCGAAAGCTACGAAATCTGCTTTATTCCCGATAATGATTATCGTGGTTTCTTAAACAGGAGAATCGGAGGATTGAAAGAAAAATTTGCCGGCGGAGAATTTTTATCTGTTGACGGAAAAGTGCTTGGAGAACATAAAGGTTTCCCTTTTTACACAATCGGACAACGAAAAGGCCTTGAGATTGCTCTCGGAGAACCTATGTATGTAAAAGAGATCAGGCATGATACAAATTCCGTTATTCTTGGCCGTAAAACTGATTTGAACCGTAAATCAATGCAAGTTGATAAAATAAATTTAATAAAATATTTTTCTATTGATAAACCGATCAGGGTTAAAACGAAAATCCGATATCATGATAAAGGGACAATGGGTTTGTTATCATTTAATGATGGAATTATTATTATTGATTTCGATGAAGATGTTGCGGCAATAGCACCGGGGCAATCCGCAGTTTTTTACGAAGGTGATGATATTGTCGGAGGAGGGTTGATAATGTAAAACGCGTTAATGTAGAGACGTTGCATGCAACGTCTCTACATGCAACGCCTTTACAATGATTTTTTAATGAAGAAATTCCAGAAATTACAGGCACCCTAAGCCCAAAATATTAATTATTTGTATTTTTACACAATAGAAATTTGAAATAAGTCATGAAAAAAATATGAAAAATGAATAAAACTCTACTTTTTACAATCTTAATTATAACAAATTGTGCATTATTTTCTCAAGTTGCCCCTACTAAATATTATGTTCAGTTCACCGACAAGAACGACTCCCCCTACTCTATCGACAATCCTTCGGAATACCTTTCTCAGAAAGCAATTGACAGAAGAATTAAACAAAATATTCCAATCGAAGAAAATGATTTACCGGTTAATCCCTCTTATATTCAGGCAGTGAAAGATATTGGAGTGGTAATTCTAAATCCTACAAAATGGCTAAACGGAACAACTATTCAAACCGGCGATACTTCATTGATAAATGAGATTAATTTATTACCATTTGTTGAAAAAGTTTTAAAATCAACTTCAGTAATTATGAATGATGATTTAGCCAATAAAAATTCAAGTAAGCCTTTCTTTGAAGCTGAAACTTATTCACTTCTTAGTCCTAAAAAAAATAATACCGAAAAAAATGCTTTGTACTTAAGCTATGGTGAATCATTTAATCAGATACACATGCTTAATGGTGATGCACTTCATGAACTCGGATATCTTGGCGATGGAATTACAATTGCCATACTGGATGCAGGTTTTAATCATGTTAATACCCTGGCTGCCTTTGATTATTTATGGCTTAATGATCAAATCAAAGGAACTAAAGATTTTGTTTTGGGAGGTGAAGATGTTTTCGATTTTCATCCACATGGAATGAATGTATTATCAACTATGGGTGCATTTCTGCCCGGACAATTGATTGGTACTGCCTTCAATGCCGATTATTGGTTAATACGAACCGAAGATGGAGGTACGGAATATATTATTGAAGAATATAATTGGGTTTCGGGAGCGGAATTTGTCGATAGTATAGGAGTGGATATAATTAACTCATCTCTTGGATATACAATTTTTGATAACCCTACTCAAAATCATACATATCAGGACATGAATGGAAATACGACACCAATAAGCCGTGGTGCGAGTATTGCAGTTACAAAAGGAATGATCGTATGTAATAGCGCCGGTAATTCTGGCAATACAAGCTGGCATTATATTGGTGCTCCGGCTGATGGATTTAATGTTTTTACTATTGGAGCGGTAAATTCCAGTGGTATTTATGCCGATTTCAGTTCCACAGGCCCAACTTATGATGGCAGATTAGAACCAAATGTTGTTGCCCAGGGATCAGGAACTGTTCTTGCAAGTTCAAGCGGTGGTATTTTCACCGGTAATGGAACATCTTTTTCTTCACCTATCATTGCCGGTATGACAGCGTGTTTATGGCAAGCCTATCCTAAGTTTTCTAATTATGAAATCATGAATGCCATAGAACTATCATCAAATATGTATGATAATCCCGATAGTTTATACGGTTATGGTATCCCCGATTATTTTAAGGCTTTGCAATATCTTTCGATTGACGAGAACGAAAACCCGGTTGATATATTCATAAAAGCATTTCCAAATCCATTTATCAATCAATTGGAAATTGATGTATTCTTACATGACACACAAGATATTAAAATTGAATTATTTGATATGAACGGAAAATCAATTATTGTTAAAACAAAAAAATCGAGTAAAATCGGCTGCACTTCATTCGTTATCACAAATCTCGACAATCTACCTTCGGGATTATATTTAATCAGGACACTTACTGATAAAATTTCCGCATCACAGAAAGTTCTTAAAAAATAATCACTCAGGTAATGAGTAATCTCATAATTTTTCTCGAATTCTATCATTAAATAATTCTATAATTCTACCTCCTCGTCGTGCATCTATTTTACTAATAATGCCAAAATTATAGGAATCAGAAATTATTAATAAAAAAAAACATAAAATATTGATGTTGTTTGATAATATATATATCTTTGCACGCAATTTTTAAAAATGAGATAGATTTATATGGTGAAAATTACATTACCTGATAACAGCACAAAAGAGTTTGATAATGAGATTACTGCTCTTGAAGTAGCACAAAGTATCAGTTCAGGCCTTGCAAGAAATGTACTTGCTGCCGAAGTTAATGGTGAAATTCAGGATGCAAATAAGCTAATTACAAGCGATTCGACACTAAAACTTTTTTCATGGAACGATTCTGAAGGAAAGGCTGCATTTTGGCATTCTTCGGCTCATCTGATGGCTGAAGCCATTGAATTTTTCTATCCGGGAGTGAAATTTGGCATTGGCCCGGACATAGAAAACGGATTTTATTATGATATTGATCTTGGTGACAGAGTTTTATCAGAAAATGACTTTAAAAAGATAGAAGATAAAATGCTTGCATTGGCACGCCAAAAGCAGGAATATGCACGAAAAAATGTTTCAAAAACCGAAGCCATTGAATATTTCACCAAAAAAGATGATGAATACAAATTAGAATTGCTTGCCGATCTGGAAGATGGAGATATTACGTTTTATGAATCCGGCAATTTTATTGATCTATGTCGCGGCCCTCATATTCCAAATACGGGTTTTATTAAGGCAATTAAATTATTAAATGTTGCCGGAGCATACTGGAGAGGTGATGAAAACAGAAAACAATTAACAAGAATTTATGGAATTAGCTTCCCAAAACAAAAAGAATTAACCGAATATCTTGAACTTCTTGAAGAAGCTAAAAAGCGAGATCATCGAAAACTTGGTAAAGAATTAGAATTATTTACTTTTTCTCAAAAAGTTGGCCTGGGTTTACCTCTTTGGCTACCAAAAGGAACCGATCTAAAAGACAGGCTTACCCAGTTTCTGACCAAAGTCCTGAAAAACCGTGGATATGAAATGGTTTCTTCCATGCACGTCGGAAATGTAAATTTATATAAAATATCCGGTCATTATGATAAATATGGTGAGGATTCATTTCATCCTATCTCAACGCCTGTCGAAGGCGAAGAGTTTATGTTAAAACCAATGAATTGTCCACATCATTGCGAAATTTATAATTTCAAACCTCACTCTTACAAAGATTTACCGATTCGAATGGCTGAATTCGGTACTGTTTATCGTTACGAGCAAAGCGGTGAATTGCATGGTTTAACCCGTGTTAGAGGATTTACTCAGGATGATGCACATGTTTTTTGTCGTCCCGAACAGGTTAAAGATGAGTTTATAGCAATAATTGATCTTGTTCAATATATTTACAGAATACTTGGATTTAAAGAATTTATAACTCAAATTTCATTAAGAGACAAAGAAAATAAAGAGAAGTATATTGGAACTGACGAAAATTGGGAAAAAGCTGAAAAAGCCATTATTGAAGCTTCCGAGGAAAGAGGATTGAAATCAATAATCGAACACGGTGAAGCGGCTTTTTATGGCCCAAAACTTGACTTCATGGTTAAAGATGCTCTTGGCCGAAAATGGCAGCTAGGTACCATTCAGGTTGACTATAATCTTCGTGAACGATTTAAACTCGAATACACTGGAAGTGACAACTTAAAACATCGCCCTGTAATGATTCACCGAACAATTTTCGGATCACTCGAACGATTTATTGCAGTTTTAATCGAGCATTCCGGAGGTAATTTCCCTCTTTGGTTAACACCCGAACAAGTTATTATTCTACCAATCAGTGAAAAATATCATGATTATTCAAAAAAAGTTTTAAATTTGTTAAAAAATTACGAAATTCGTACCCTCGTTGATGAAAGAAGTGAAAAGACTGGACGGAAAATACGTGATGCCGAACTTCAAAAAATTCCTTTTATGCTGATAGTTGGCGAAAAGGAGGAAAATGAAAATACTGTTTCGGTCAGGCAGCACACTAAAGGCGATCTTGGTACTTTTTCAATTGAGGATTTTGCCAAACTGGTAAATAATGAAGTGGAAGAAATGATTAAAGAATAAAGTAAATAAATTATTATTAACTAAACATCAGGAGGACGAAAAATAGCAACACCATTTAAAAGACCCAAACATCCCAGATATCGTCGGGATATAAGAAAAGAAGAACTACACAGGATAAACGAAAAAATTACTATTCCTGTTATTCGCTTAGTTGGCGAAAATGTTGAACAAGGAATTTTCAATACGAAAGACGCACTTGAAAAAGCCAAAGAACTTGCTCTTGATTTAGTAGAAATATCAGCAAATGCAAATCCACCTGTTTGCAAAATTATTGATTATAAAAAATTTCTATACGAGAACAAGAAAAAACAAAAAGAACTAAAGGCTAAATCAGCGAAAGTCGTTGTAAAAGAAATCAGGCTTGGCCCAAATATCGATGATCATGATTTTGATTTCAAGCTAAAACACGCAATTAAGTTCCTAAAGGATGGTGCGAAAGTGAAAGTAGATGTGTTTTTCAAAGGACGAACAATAATTTACAAAGATAAGGGTGAGATAGTCTTGTTGAAATTTGCTCAAGAACTCATTGAATACGGGAAAGTTGAGCGCTTACCTAAACTTGAAGGCAAGCGAATGATAATGATAATCGCTCCCAAAAAATAATTTTACTATTATTCGAAAAAAGAAATTACTTTTGCAGCCGAAATTATTTTGTTGCAAAATTTAACATATAACTCAAATTAAAATTTTTTGTAATGCCAAAAATGAAAACAAAATCCGGTGCAAAGAAGAGATTCACTGTAACCGGTACAGGTAAAATTAAAAGGAAGCACGCTTACAAAAGTCACATTTTAACGAAAAAAACAAAAAAGCAAAAACGTAATTTAACTTATTTTGCTATCGTTGATAAAGCTGACGAAAAAAATGTAAGAGAGATGATTCAAAAGTAATTAATTAATTGTTAAACTTGCTTTTAGCCAAAAAGATCCTCATTAAATTAAGGACGCTAAAGTAAAAAACTTAAAAAAATGCCAAGATCAGTAAACAAAGTTGCTGCAAAGCAAAGAAAGAAAAAAATCCTGAAAGCTGTAAAAGGACAGTTTGGCAGGAGAAAAAATGTTTGGTCGGTAGCTAAAAATGCCTACGAAAAAGGTCAGGTGTATGCTTACCGCGACAGAAAAGCTAAAAAACGCACATTCAGAGCATTATGGATTGCTCGCATCAATGCCGGTGCAAGGCAATATGGCCTTAGCTATTCGGTATTTATGGATTTGTTGAACAAAAATAATATTGAAATAAACCGTAAGGTCCTTGCCGATCTTGCCGTTAACAATCCCGAGGCTTTTAAAGCAATTGTTGATGAAGTAAAAAAATAGCTTCCAATTCTTTAAAAATCTTAGAACAAAATTAAAAGGCCCCTTCGAAATTCGATGGGGCCTTTTTTTGTTCTTGAAAACGATTCCAAACCTCAGAGTTCGAAAACAATTACGGAATCTTTATTCAACCGGAATACAGATATCGAGGATAAATTTCTGTTCTGGGTGTTGAGTATGATCATTATAATATAATTCATAATAATTGCCGTCTCTTGGTTTATATCCATTCTCAGCTACCCAAACACACATACCGTTCCAGGCTTTTTCAAATTCTTCAACTCCAATCTCAAATCGACCTACAGCAAATTTTCCTTTCTGTATTTCCATTGTCCCAACTTCACCCTCAGTGGTAATTTCTTTCTCAAGTGTAATTCCGGCACTTTGCCTTACTTTCGAAATTTCAGTTACTTTGGGATCATCGTGATAAACCGTAATTGTTTTTGTTTCAGGGAAATTTAATAAACCTTTCGGCCCTGCCCATTTAAATAGTTTTTCATAAACAGCACCAATTTTGTTAAAATCTCCAATATGCCTGATATATGCAATTTTTAATTCAGGCATTTCTTTTACTTTAATTTCTGCATTCATATTTATCCATTTTATTAAATTATTAATGCTGCAAATGTACTTTTCAAAAGTAATTTTCTCTTTACAATTCTTGCTTTCTGTTTTACAAATCTTGCTAAATTTTTCCTTTCCTTTCTCCTGAAATTCGGTTGCACTCATACCATAAAATTTTTTAAATGCACGCGAAAAAGAAGATACATCTTTAAAACCGTTTGTAAAGGCTAAGTTTGTTATTGAATCATTATTTCCTGTTAATAAAATAGACGCTATTTTTTCAATTCTTTTTCTTGTGATAAATGTTTTTATAGTTTCACCTGTAATTGTCGAAAATATTCTGTGAAAATGAAATGGTGAAAAACAAGCGCTTTTAGAAACAAGTTCTAATGGCAAATCCTTATCCAGGTTATTTTCGACAAAATCAACTACTTTGTTAATCCTATTAATATAATCTTTTCTTATTTTGTCTTTGTTTGTCATAAAAATAATTTTGTTATTAAGAAAAAAAGCATTTCTTTTTCGATACGAAAATAAAGTATTTATTGTAACAAATATTTAATAAAATTGCAAAACTGTATAAAACATTTGTTTCTATTTTAGCCGCGATAAATAAATGAATTTATATGAGAAAAATGAACTCCGTTTTTGTTTTGATATTTTGCTTTTTAATATCAACTCAACTTACTGCCCAAAAATCAGATACGATAGTTTTTAAACCACATGGCAAACCTATAATTAAAATATTCAGTAATTTTCACACTTCATTATCTGATGGGAATGAGAACTCTGCTTTTGAAGTAAAAAAAGCATATTTTGGTTATTCTTACCAATTAAGTAATGAATTTTCAGTGATAATAAAACTTGATATCGGTAATCCCTACGATGAGTCGCCAAATTTATTATTAAAACGATATGCATATTTTAAAAATGCGGCACTTAAATATACAAAGGGGAAATTATGTATCAATTTCGGACTTATCGATCTATTGCAATTCAAAGTTCAGCAAAAATTTTGGGGGCACAGATATATTTATAAATCATTTCAAGATGAGTATAAATTTGGCTTTAGTGCAGATATTGGAGCAAATATTGTCTATAATTTTAATAAAAAAATAAGTGCTGATTTTACAATAATGAATGGCGAAGGTTATAAAAAACTTCAGACAGATGATACTTATAAATGTGCTTTAGGAATTACATATATACCTTTAAAGAATCTGACAACCCGGATTTATTTCGACTTAACGCAAAAAGATATTTCACAATCAACCCTTTCAACTTTTGCAGGATATAAATTTCTAAAAAAATATTCATTAGGTTTTGAATTCAACTACAAATCCAATTATCAATTCCAAAAAGACAGAAACATGATGGGTATCTCAACTTATGCCTCATATGATTTAAATAAAAAATTTCAGTTATTCGGAAGATACGACCATCTAACTTCAAACATTATTACAAATGAGGAAAACCCATGGAATTTGCAAAATGATGGAAGTGCAATAATTGCAGGTATACAATTCGCTCCTATTAAACAAGTAAAAATTGCTCTTAACTATCAGGATTGGATTCCTTCTGCTGTAAACATGAGAAATCAATCATATGTTTTTTTAAATTTTGAATATAAAATTAAGTAAAATAATCGCATAAGGAATCTCAGAAAATTCATTATTTTCAACATTGAAGGGGATGATTTATAAGGCTCCGTTCCGGTTTTATCGAAAGACTTGTTAAGAAATTTATTTTTAGAATTATCCGGCTGAATCTTGGTAGCTACGAATTTACTTTTAAAAAATGGAATGCTCACCAGATATAGGATAGTAATGATACCGTCTAACCATTAGGATATAATAAAATTCACAAAACAACCAGCTAATCATCAAATAATTAGCTGGTTGTTTTGTGTATCTAAAAAGATAAACTTATAAATTGACCTGTTTCAAATTAATTTTAGAAAACAATTTTAGCGGCCAAATTGATAACCGTTGCCGAATTATTGTTTTTATCTTTTATACCCGTAGATATATTCTGTACTTCAAGTGCCATGGAATATCCTTTATAAACAGGGAAAATCAAATCGCCATAAATAACAGTATTTGATTCTACTGCACCGGCTGCTAAATTATCTGTTTTATTTTTATTCATTCCATAACCAAATACAAAATGAAAATAATCACATATCTTAGAGGTTGCATTAAACCACAAACCGAGACATTTCTTGTCGATATTATGGTTACCGTTTCCTGCAATATTGAATAGATTTGCATTATTTAAATTGGTACCGTAGTTAACTTCACCTTTAAATGCGAAGTACTTGCAGAATGGCAAAGTCAGGTCGGCACCATATCCATTAACATTAAAATCATATTTAGAAGTATCAGGTACAGGGGAGAATTTTGCAGTTACAAAATAAACACCTATCACATACTTATCTTCAATTTTTGCAGAAAGCCGGCCCTGCAACATAGGAGTGACGGAATTGTTGTCGGCACCCAATCCTGTAGTTTCCTTACTGCCTTCACCCACTGATAATTGCAACATCGGAACCACATTATCTAAAGGTATTTTATAGGAGACTTTGATCTGAGCACGACGAAAGCCCATATTTCCGGCATACCACATATTCCCGTTTGTGTTGTTTGTAGAAGCATTAATTGGAGAGAACAAATCCCATTGTTGTCCAAAGCATACTTTAAAATTTCCTGTAGCTAAAAAGGCATAGGCCTGCCTTAGCCTTGGTTTAATATTAGCGTCAAAGGGGCCTCCATAGAAATCAAGTTCAAGTTTACCTCCTACTTTAATGTCTCCACCTTTATTAACTTTTAATCCGAAACGGGTATGCTGTGCAGTGAAACCCATAGCAGCATTGTCAACCCCACTGGCAAGTTGCGGAGCAGATAAATAATTGTTAGCAGGATTTCCCCAGGAATAGACACCTGCGGTAGCATAGACCATATTACCTTGAATAAATCCATACGGCTTTACATCGATTTTCTTTTTTTCCTGTCCTAAGATAATTAGAGGCAGGCAAGCGAATAAAATAATAATAATTTTTTTCATAGTAGTCAATTTTAATTTTTAATAAATAATTATGGTTAATTTATGAATAGACACTAATACGATCACCTTTTTTGATTATCCCACCTTTAATTACAGATCCAAACATTCCTTCTCGCAGGATAAAACAGCCGTTTCCATTTTTGTTATTAAGTGGACAATTTCCATTACAACAATTTCTACCGATTTTTGATATACTCAAAATCACATCAGAACCAATTTTTATTTTATTTTCAAGCTGTAAGCATAAAAAATCAACTCCTTTCATGGTAATGTTTTCACCAAAATCACCTGGAAAGAATTGCACATTTTCCTTTAAGATCTTTGGACAGATTTTTTGATTCCGGATGCTTTCAAAGCTAAGAAAACTTACCTGTCTTTTATTGTTTTGACCGGCGTGAATATCACTTTCCAATCCAAACTGTTCGATTAATCTGGCTCTGTCAACAGGAACTTTCTTTTTACATCTTTTTTGACTTGCGTTTATTGATACTACTTCTCCAATTTGTGTTGTCATTTGCTTTGTTATTATATTATATAAAGGATGAATGACGTGATTCATACTATAATTACATTTTTATAATTTCTTCCATAAGCTAATATTAAACAAGCAATCGGGTTTAAATTAATAATTTTTTATATAAAGATCTATCTTACTATCATTCGGGCCATCAAATCTGGTTCCAAGCATCGATTCCTGAAGATACTTATTCTGTAATGCTGCAATATCGACATTTCCGGAATTCATATAATCATAAAATATCATATCTTTATTAATGTCAATATGTCCTTTCTCTATTCTGCGTGTCTTTATGTATCTTCGGCATTTGTCACAAGTATAAGCTGAAATTTCATCCTCACCTTCAATATTCAAATAACCTAATAATTCATTGTCAGACGTAAGGCAAAAAGAACATTTCATACGTTTGAACCTCCATACTGTTCCACAACAAATACATGCCATTATCTTCTTTCCTTCTTTTTCAACAATATACGACATTCCCGGCCAATGTCCACAAACAGGGCAAAATCCTGAAAAGTGATCCTTAAGATTAAACTCTTGCTGAATCATGCTTGCAACTGCTTCTCTATATGGATTTGCAATGAAGATTGAAAAAAAAGTCATAAAATCATTACTAATTCCATTAAACCTGGCAAAGTCGGAAATTTTCTTCTGTTTATTTGTAAGTATATCAACAATAAAATCTTTCGAAATGGATATGTCGTTATTGAGCATGTTGGAAACTTTTCCAATATTAAGCAAATACTCATTCGCATAATTACCTGTTAGTTTAAGAAGTGCTGAGGTAAACCTGCTATTATCCTCCTCATTTATGTTCCAGATTTTGTCAGTAATTGCATATCTTTGATTTTTGATCATCTCTATATTATCCCTGACTAAATCTATATTAAAAGATCTATCAAATAGAATATTTTTATATGAACTTTTAAGTTCCTTGAATTTAGTATAAAAATTTGCTACAGAATATTGGTTATTACTCATTGAACTTTTTTTTTAGCCACGAATTCATATACTATTTATGAACTCGTGGCTTAATATATAAAATTTGTCTATACTTTTCCCTTCTCAAAAACCGGAAAACGTTTACATATATGGTAAAATAACAATATCCCTATGGAGAATATTCCAAGGGTTAATAGAATTTCCAGAATATACGGATGATAAGCAGGGTAATTTTCATTGTTTATTCCTATCCATGCGACATTTGCTCTATTAAGTATTACTCCAAAAACAACCATAGTTGCAGGATAAAAAATTGCTTTTGCAGATTTTCTTATTGATGGAATAAGTAAAAGGATAAAAGGTAGCATTAATCCAACAATTATCTCAAGCATGAAATAAAACATTTGCCATCCTGTTGCTTCCAATACAAATCCGGTATTTATATATAACGAAACTGCTTTAAATATAATAGCTAATAATAATATCCAGGTTAAAGCTTTCCCCAGGCCTTTAATGATATCAGATTCCAATCCGAAGCCAAAAACTTTTGAAGAAATAGTTGATTCAAATATCACCATAGCACATCCCACCGCAGCAGCAGTAATAATAAAATCAATAGGGAGATATGGGGAGTACCAGAGTGCCGATAGTTTTTGGGGAACAATTACAAATAACATTCCTAATGATGACTGATGAGAAATGGAAATTACTACCCCTGCTATTATAAGAACAAGTAGGGCACTTCCTTTAGGCAATGATAATCTGAAAAGTAACAATAAAACCGTGAATACAACAAAAGCTATTACGGCCCACAATAGGGTTGACATTAGAAATATAAAGAAAGTCACGATAATAATACTTATCCATGGAGATAGTTTATCGTAAAGTTTCTTAATATTATCCATCTTAAATTCCTCAAAAATCACAGGTGCAAACTCTATGGCCAGAATTGTCCCGTAAAGCATAACACACCATGCCACAAGAAACATAGGTGAAGAATTATTCCAGTATATAATAGCATGCCAGATTTCTATTGAACGTCCAATATCAACCATAAGAGCTATTATTTCTAACACATATCCAAGAAAGGCAGTTAATATTGCCGGCCTAAGTACAGGACGATATTTTTCACCTCCAAATATATATACAGCCACAGCAATAGTAAATCCACCAGCTGTTAAAGCAATACCGGCCATAATATCAATACCTATCCATATTCCCCAGGGATAACCATCCGACAAGTTTGAAACAGGACCTAAGCCTACAATAAATCGGTAAACAGCAATAACTACTGCAATAGCAGTTAACATGTACAAAATTATTAAACCTGAATTTGTTTTTGATTTATTACTCATTTTGACCTCCTTCCTGATTTGATTTAGCTATTTCTTTTCTTCGGTTAATTACTAAAGCGGTTACCCCTAACACAGCTCCAAGTCCAATAACAGTAGGTGATATTGCCTGCATTGATGGTTTGGTTTTCTTAGTAAGTGATTCCATTGGTATATTTTTAGGATATCCAAGTTTTTCTAACTTAACATTGGAAATATTCAATACACATGTTCCTCCGGCTTCTTTTAATCCATAGATATGTTGGTAATATTTGTCAGGATTATCGTTCAACCTTTTTTTTGCAATTTTAATAAGGTCTTCACGTTCGCCGAATAATATGGCTTCAGTAGGGCATGTTTTAGCACAAGCCGGAATTAAACCTTCTGCAATACGGTCTGCACAAAAAGTGCATTTGCGAATATCAGCAATGACTTTCTTCCATTCAAATTTCGGAATATCAAATGGGCATGCAAGCATGCAATAACGGCATCCTATACATTTCTTCTCATCCCAGATAACAGGTCCATCTTCTGTTTTTTGAATTGCACCCACAAGGCAAGCGGAATCACATGCCGGCTCTAAACAATGTCGGCATTGCTCCTTAAAAAACGTCCAATCTTGCAATTCACCATTTTCTTCCACTACATGATATTTAATTAGTGTAAAGGAAGAACTGCTAAGGTGAGCCGGATTTTGATAGCCCGGTCCGCCAAAAAATTCAGTTTTTTCTGCAGGTAGTTCATTCCATTGCTTACAAGCAACCTGACATGCACGACATCCTATACATTTTGTGTTATCGTATAAATATGCTTTTTGATTTTTATTTTTTTTCATGATAATACCTCCTTATACTTTTTCAACGTTACATAGAAATGCCTTATATTCCGGTATCATGGTATTGGCGTCACCAACATGAGGTGTTAATTCGTTTGCACTCGGTCCGGTTACAAGTCCCTTGTATCCGAAATGCCAGATTATTCCTACCTGATGTACTTTTTTACCAGAGATATAGAAAGGTTTTAACCTTGGGGTTACCAGTGCGTATAACTCAATATCACTACGAATTGTACTTACTTTTACTTTATCACCGTTAGCGATATTGTGTTCTTTTGCGAGATCAGGACTGATTTCTACAAATGCATTCGGTACTAATTCAGCTAACCATGGAAGGTTCCGTGTCATTGCACCGGCTTGCCAGTGCTCGGTAACACGGTAAGTCGTAGCTACAATAGGATATTTTTCTGAAGAACCAATCTGCTTCGGACGCCATATTTTGATTACAGGATCATTCTGTTGCTTTGACATCAGATTCCGAACAGGGCTTTCAACTGGTTCATAATGTTCCGGCATCGGACCGTCTTTGAGAGAAGGTGCATATAAGCAAGCATATCCTTCAGCTCTCATAATAAATGAATATTTACTTTTTGGATTATTTGTACCATCGGGATTCTTCATCGGTGGCCATCCACCATCGGGAACATCTCCTTCCCATTTTCCCGTGTTACGGTTGTATTTCACAACAGGTTTATCAGGAGCCCATGGATTTCCATATGCATCGCATGATGCCCGGTTGTAAATTATCCTTCTGTTTACCGGCCAGCACCATGCCCACTCAAGGTTCAGTCCAATCGGATCATCTTTAGGGTTTGACCTGATCCTACGAGCCATCATATTTCCTTTATCTGTATAACTGGCACAATAAAGCCAATTTCCCGATGATGTGCTTCCATCATCTTTCAGATACGCAAAACTTGGAACCAGATCTCCTTTTTTAAAGGATTTACCCTTTGCAGGAAAATCAACATCTTTCAGGAAATATCCATTTATTTCTTTTGCAACTGAATGGGCATCGGGTTCTTCACCTTTGCCATAATCCCAATTTAATTTTGTTATTGGCTCAGGAAAAGCTCCTCCTTCATTATATAACTTCTTAAGTTGCTTATGAAGTCGATCGAGAATCCATAGATCAGATTTAGCCTCTCCGAGAGGATGGACAGCGGCATATCGCCATTGTCCCCATCGTCCGGAGTTTGTAATGCTCCCTTCCTTTTCAATTGAAGAAGCTGCCGGAAGCAGAAAAACTTCAGTTTTAATGTCTGCCGGATTAACTCCCGGTCTCTCCCAGAAGGCTGCAGTTTCAGTTTCCCACAAATCTACAGCAACCATCCAATCCAGGTTTTCCAGTGCTTTACGTTCAACACTTGAATCAGGACCTCCGACAGCCGGATTCTGCCCGAGTGCAATGAGGCCTTTTATGTTTCCTTTACTCATGCTTTCAAATAGAGCAATATGGGAGTAGTTAGCACTTCGCTTAGGCATGTAATTAAAACAAAAATCATTGTCTTGCCGGGCATTTTCTCCATAGAATGCTTTGAGTAAGCTTGTAATATATTTCGGGTAATTACCCCACCAGTTTGCACTTTTTGGATCTGTTGATTTTGGTGTCCATTTATTAAGATAACTTTCCATATCAACATTTTCGACAGTCGGACTTTTGAGGTACCCCGGTAAAATGTGAAATAAAAGGCAGTGGTCAGTTGATCCCTGGACATTTGATTCTCCGCGCAGTGCATTAATTCCTCCTCCTGCAACTCCAACATTTCCCAATAATAACTGCAGAATAACATACGAACGGATATTTTGAGTTCCATAAGTATGTTGTGTTGTACCCATGGCATACATAATTGTGCCCGATTTTTCCGGTTTTCTTGTTGCAGAATATGTTTCCGCTACATCTTTAAGAATATTTACCGGTGTACCGGTTATTGTTGAAGCTGTTTCAAAATCGTAACGAGAAAAATGTTTTTTCAATAACTGGTAAACACAATTTGGATTTTGAAGTGTAAGGTCTTTTTTTATTATTCCTCTGCTATTTTTCTGGAACCCCCAATTCTTTTTTGTATAGGCATCCCCTTCTATCTTTCCAAATAATCCGTCAGTCAATTTAAAATCAGGATCTACGAGAAAACTTCCATTTGTGTGAGCTATAACATAATCACGCTGAATGTAGTCATTTGAAAGTATATAGTTAATCATAGCACCAATAAATGCTATGTCTGTACCTGATCTCATTGGTGCATAAAGGTCTGCTTCAGAAGATGTCCGGGTAAACCGTGGATCGACTGAAATAGTTTTCGCCCCATTTTCCTTGGCTTTAATTACATACTTGAAAGATATCGGATGATTTTCGGCCGGATTTGAACCGATCATCAGAATACAGTCAGACTGGGCAATATCAATCCAATGATTTGTCATTGCTCCGCGACCGAATGAAGCAGCCAAACTGGCCACTGTAGAACTATGTCAAATCCGAGCCTGATGCTCCAGATAGACAATACCGAGCGAACGTGCGAATTTACTATAAGCATAGCATTCTTCATTATCAAGAGCTGCTCCTCCAAGACAGGCAATTCCTTCCGTTCGATTAATCGTTCGACCTTTCTCATCTGTTAAGCGGAAAGTGGAATCCCTGGTTTCTTTAATTTTTTTTGCAATTCTTTCAATAGTCCAATCCCATGATTTTTCTTCCCAGGAACTGGCTCCCGGTGCACGGTATCTGACTTTTGAAAGACGCAGGTCATTGTTTGCAACCTGAAATAGGGCCGCACCTTTTGAACATAAGGCGCCTTCATTGATAGGATGATCCGGATCACCTTCAATATTGATAACTTTTTTGTCACGGACAGATACAATCATTCCGCATCCAACAGCACAATAAGGACAAATAGTGGTAGTTTCTTTTGTTCTTATTGTTTTGATTTCTTTAATACCTGCCCGGGCAGATTCAGCAGATACCGCAAATGTTGAAATTACGGCACCTAACGTAAAGGCACTTCGCTGAAAAAATGACCTTCGACTGATTTTAGTCATTACGACCTCCCTTTTTTAGTTAATTATTAATAAACATAATTATTTTAGCATTTACGACAACCGCAATTATAAATCATCAACTTAAAAATCCCTATGATAATTGTCATAACAAATAATGACATTTGTCATTATTTTTAATGATAGTTATCATTTTTTGGAAATATAAAGAATGATCTTATTTGTTTTTTCTAATAAAACGAGATTCCACATTAATAAACTTGCATTTTGAAATAAATTTTAATATTTTTGTATTGAAAGTTGAATTCCCTCAATAAATTTTAAGAGAATTTTAGAGGGACTGGAATTCGAGTTTCAATTGGTTGTTAAAAACATTAGCATATGGAAAAAACAGTCTGTAATAGGTTAGATTCCTGCTATCTTTCCATAATAATTAACAAATTTATAAAGAATATAAATATTTTAATTATGTTTCCATGTTTGAAAAACAACATCATTAATAAACTGCTTGTCGAAAATATCACTTTCGAATGAAACATTTGGTATTTGGTACTGCCGGACATATTGACCATGGTAAAACATCCCTGATAAAAGCACTTACAAATGTTGATTGCGATACACACAAGGAAGAGAAGGAAAGAGGAATAACAATAAACCTTGGATTTACATATCTCAACCTTGAAAATAACACTTCAATTGGTGTAGTTGATGTACCGGGCCATAAAGATTTTATCCATACAATGGTTGGGGGTGCCTGTGGAATAGATTTTTTCCTTTTGGTGATAGCTGCCGACAGTGGTATTATGCCTCAAACCAAAGAGCATTTTAATATACTGAAAGTCCTGGGAATTAAGAAGGGGATTATTGTTATCACTAAAATTGACCTTATTGATGAAATGATATTGGAATTAGCAAAAGAAGAGATAGATGATTTTTTAAAAGGTACATTTCTTGAAAATGCACCCATAGTAGAAGTATCCTCAACTAGCGGAAAAGGTATTAATAATTTAAGATCGGCCATTACCGGAATAACTAAAAATATTGACGAAAAGCCCAAAGGCAATTTATTCAGATTGTACATCGACAGGATTTTTAATATTAAAGGTTTTGGAACTGTTGTTACCGGAACAGTAATGAATGGCGAAATATGCACTTCAAAAGAAATTTTTGTATTGCCGGAAAATAGAGATCCATTAAGGATCAGAAAAATGGAAAGACATGGAGAGCCAACTGATACTGTATATGCCGGTGATCGGGCTGCAATAAATATTGTCGGACTTAAAAAAAATGATTTCGAGCGAGGGATGATAGTATCAGATGCTTATATTGAAGCCACAACTTTTGTTGATGCCAAACTTACACTTTTTGAGGGTAGTACAAATTTGAATTTATGGTCCGATGTAATTTACTATTCAGGTACATTTGAAAGCCGGGCACGAATACATCTTATCAACAAAAATAAAATAAGAGAAAAAGATAATGCTATTGTACAAATTCATCTTGACAAACCTTGCATCTTATTAAACGGCGACAGATTTGTGATCAGAAATACTTCAAACGATCAAACACTTGGAGGTGGTTCCATTATTGATGCCAAACCTTTACATCATAAAAGAAGGCCGTTGAAACTGATTGAAAGTATATCGAAACTCGCTGAAGGAAGTATTATTGAGCAAATCAGAACTGAAGTTAGAAAGAAACTTATCCCTGTGGGAGCACAAAATATTGCAAAAAGCCTAAATATATCTTTAGATGAAATTGTTAAGGTTTGTAAAAAAAATGAATTTGATGATTTGCTTGTATATCAAATAAATGATGAGATTATTTTAATTGAAAAAGTAAGAGATAACAGGTTTACCGAACGTATTATCGACAATATCAAAGCCTATCATAAAAGAAATCCAATGATATCTTATGGTATGACTTCTCAAAGTTTAATTAACAAATTCGGTTTTAAGGGCATTGAAATATGCGAAATATATGTAAATGCTCTGTTGGAAAAAATTGGAAAAGATAATATTATTAAGAAAAAAAAGGATACCTGGATTATTACCGATCATATGCCAACAATTGATAATGATACTCTTGATGAAATAAATTGGCTGGAACTCCTGTTAAGGAATTACAAAATGCAAACACCTTTAATGAGCGAAATTGAATATAAAACGCATCAAAAAGGCATTTATAAAGATAAATTAAAACAATACCTTCATTATCTGACTAAGGAAAAGAAAATTTATAAGATTAAGGATGATTATATTCATACTTCCATAGTGGATAGCTGCAGAAAAAAAATATTATCAGCCCTGGTCAAAAGAAATGAGGGATTAACAATTTCTCAGTTTCGGGATATTACCGGTGGAAACAGGAAAATATGTCTTTTATTAATCGGACAGTTTGATAAAGAAGAGATAACTATCCGAAAAGATGATTGCAGATTTATTACTAAAAAAGGTATTGAGTTAGTAAATTCAGGGATATCTTAATAATTTTGTTAGATAATAATTGTTATTGGCTATATTGTTATATTGTTAAATCTCATCAAATTATTGAATACTTGCGATTCAGTACTATGAAATTATATTTAATAATGACCAAATAAAAAACTTTTTGTTTGAATACTGCACATAACTACGTCATTCTAAATTCGTTAATCAATATTCGAAATTCAAAAAAAAGAAATTTCAGAAGGAAACTACAACAAATCCCATATGCAAGGTCGATCTATGAAGTTTTGCTTGATTCAATATTCTCATAAAACAAAAAAGCCCTCCAAAACTGGAAGGCTTTTATAATAAATAAGTTTATAATTATTTGTTAATCCTCATACCATAGAATGAGCGATAAACAAAATATAATGCAACAAGTAGGAATGCTACACCAAAATATGGTGCAATACTTCTAAATTGCTCTGCAATAGCAATTTCCATTGCTAAGAGTCCAAATAATGTTGTAAATTTAATAATTGGGTTTAAAGCTACCGATGAAGTATCTTTATAAGGATCACCAACCGTGTCACCAATTACCGCAGCATCATGAAGCGGTGTACCTTTTTCTTTCATATCAACTTCAACAATTTTCTTTGCATTATCCCATGCTCCTCCGGCGTTTGCCATGAAAACAGCCTGGAAAAGTCCAAAAAATGCAATTGAAATAAGATAACTTACAAACATTGAAACCTGTAAATTAGAATCTCCAGGTGATGATAGAAACGCGAAAGCCAATGCAAATGAGAAAATTGCAATAAAAATATTAAGCATACCTTTTTGGGCATATTTTGTACAAATTTTTACTACTGCTCTTGATTTTTCAACATCAGCTTTTTTAGGTGCATTTGGATCAAGATTAATATTATCTTTAATAAAAGCAACAGCCCTGGATGCGCCTGTTGTAACAGCCTGAATAGAAGCACCCGAAAACCAATAAATCACAGCACCGCCAAGAATGAAACCCATAATTGAAAATGGATTTAGAAGATTTAGAATTTCTTCAGGTCTTACTCCAAGTGTATGTTGAATTACTAATATAAGTGAAAATATCATAGTTGTTGCACCAACTACAGCAGTACCAATAAGTACCGGTTTAGCTGTGGCTTTAAAAGTATTACCTGCTCCATCATTGGCTTCGAGATAATATTTTGCTTTTTCAAAATCAGGTTTAAAACCAAAATCTTTTTCAATTTCAGGAGTTATTTTTTCAATATCTTCTTCAATTAATGATAATTCATAAATTGATTGGGCATTATCGGTTACAGGCCCGTAGCTGTCAACAGCAATTGTAACAGGCCCCATTCCAAGCATACCGAACGCAACCAAACCGAATGCAAAAATTGATGGATAGATCATCATATCGCCTAAACCATAAGTACTTGCAAAGTATGCAATAAACATTAGGAAGAAGAATACCATCCCTTTCCAGAATGCACTAAAGTTTCCGGAAACAAGGCCCGAAAGAATAGTTAGAGATGCTCCGCCTTGCTTAGATGCCTCAACTATTTCTTTCACGTGAGTTGATTTTGGGCTTGTAAATATTTTAGTAAATTCAGGAATTAAAGCTGCACCTAATGTCCCGGCACTAATAATGACCGATAATGAAATCCAAAGATCTTTTGGAAGGTCGCCAATTATGAAATAACTAACTAAAAAGGTTACTACAATTGAAAGTAGTGAGGTTATCCATACTAAGGAAGTCAAAGGTTTTTCAAAGTCAAGGTCATCAACATTGCTGTATTTGGCTTTTGTAATGGCTCCGTTAATCCAAAACGAAACTACCGAAGTTACTATCATTAAAATTCTCATAACGAAAATCCATGTTAATAACTGTATCTGATAACTTGTGTCAATAACCGCAAGAAGAATAAAAGAAATCAATGCAACACCTGTAACACCATAAGTTTCAAATCCATCGGCAGTCGGGCCAACAGAATCGCCGGCATTATCACCAACACAATCGGCAATTGTTCCCGGGTTTCGGGGATCATCTTCTCCAATTTTAAATATAACTTTCATTAAGTCGGAACCAATGTCGGCAATCTTGGTAAAAATACCACCGGCAATTCTAAGAGCCGATGCACCAAGTGATTCACCGATTGCAAATCCGATAAAACTTGCTCCTGCATATTCGCCCGGAACAAAAACCAAAATGATTAACATCATGATAAGTTCAAGTGAAATCAGAACAACACCTATACTCATTCCGGCATTCAATGGAATATTTAATAATTTTATGGGTTTTCTTTCAAGAGAAGAAAATGCCATTCTTGAATTAGCAAGAGTGTTCATCCGAATTCCAAACCATGCAACACTATACGATCCAAGAATACCAACGACTGTCCAACCCAAAATCATTAACACTCCTCCGACACCAAAAGCTTTCTCCATGTGCGTAACTCCTGTTTGTGGATCAACAACTTCGTGCTCTGACAAAAAACCGAAATAAAATGCCACGGCTGCTCCGATAAACAAAAACAGTATGGCCAGGAATTTCCCCTGTTGAATCAGGTAAGTTTTTCCCGTTTCGTAAATAACTTGTGCAACATCAAGCATTGATTTGTGAGCACGTAATTTTTTAACTTGAACAAATTGGTATAGTCCGAACATGAATCCGGCAATTGTAATTAAAAATCCCCAATATAAAATATTCTGGGATTTTATACCCTCAGGTATCACAAGATCAGCTTCGCTCGCAAAAGTTAAAACCGGTAGTAATGAAACCGTTAATAATGTTAAAATCTTTTTCATTCGCAATAATTTTTTAAGTTGTACAATAATCAAATAAAACTTTCATTGTACCGGAAAAAACTTTAAAATAATCCTTAAGTATTTGGTTTTGTGGTAATCTGAGTGAAAATTTCATATGATTTCTAAGTCAATTTTTTTTGATTAATTGGCGCAAAAGTAAAATTATTTTTAAAAGAATACAATAATATTTCCTGTAAGTTATCAGTTTATTATCCAACTTTTTTTTCTATAAGGCTCAAGCTGTTATTTTAAAATGGTTTACGGCTATATTAAGTATAAGGTTATTAAGTAAATATAAATGATAAATCCTTGAAATTAACCAGCCCCATATTTTCCATACTTCAATTATTTCTAATATTTTGTTACTTAAAAATAAATATGCATCATTTTTAGCAAATATTAATATTCAATTGTGTAATTAAAAAAATCTTGTAACTTTGTATAATAAATATAAATGTATGTTTTACATATTTGTTTGTGATATTAGTAATTAGTTTTTTATTACAATAAAAAATGGAGAAAAAAAGACTGGAAATTGTCGGAATGTCGTATAGTCAATCTCAAACGGGTGCTTATGCACTAATTTTAGGTGAAGTAGGGGGTAAAAGAAGAATTCCGATAATTATTGGTGGATTTGAAGCACAGTCAATTGCAATTGAACTTGAAAAAATGAAACCTTCAAGGCCATTAACACACGACCTGATGAAAAATTTTGCAGACACTTATAATATTTCTCTTAAAGAGGTTGTGATTAATAAATTTGTTGATGGAATATTTTTTGCAAAGCTTATATGGGAACATTATAACGTTGAAACAGAAATTGATTCCAGGACTTCTGATGCAGTTGCATTAGCTATTCGTTTTCGTTGCCCGATTTATACTTATGAGAACATTCTAACTGAAGCAGGAATAATATTCGATGATTCCTCATCAAAAGACAAAAAGTCAAAAATTGTTTCCGAAAAAAAGATAAAAAAAACCAAATATGAGGATTATTCATTAAACGAACTACACAATCTGCTTAAAAAAGCCATTGATAAAGAGGATTATGAAAAAGCCTCATTTATCAGAGATGAAATTAATCGAAGAAAATAATATTGAAAATTAGAAATTAGAAATTCAAGAGCAACCAAACTTCTAATTTCCAATTTCTAAAAAGCACAAATAGCTAAACGCAAATCAGTTAATAAAATACAAATACATGAAATATAAGATCATATTTTTTTTTATTTTAGTAATAGCTATCGGATCAATGATAGTTATTGCCCAAAATTCAAATGTTCAAAACGAACTAGTCCCAAACGACACCATTTCAACAATTTTACCGGATATTGATTCAATTACTGAAGAATCTGTTATTGATGCCGATAAAGATATTTCTGCTTTTAATGACAGGAAGAAGAATCTCCTTACATCAGAAAGCGGAAAGGGAATCACTTTTATGTCGGTTTTGAGAGGGCTTTTAGGTTTAGCCGTTTTAGTGTTGATTTTATCAGTATTCAGTAATAACAGGAAAGCGATTTCGTGGAGGGTGGTCATTGTTGGTTTAGGTATCCAAATTCTTTTGGCTATCGGAATTTTACAAGTACCTTTTATCCAGAGTATTTTTGAATTTGTCGGGAAAATATTTGTAGTCATTTTGGACTTCACAAAAGCCGGAAGCGATTTTCTGTTTAAATCCATGGTAACCGGAAAGGTTGAAGTTCCGTTAATAAATTTTGCAATGCAGATTTTGCCAACGATTATATTCTTCTCTGCATTAACTAGCTTATTATATTTCCTGAAAATAATTCAAAAAGTTGTCTGGGTTTTGGCATGGATTATGACCAAGGCAATGAAACTGTCGGGCGCTGAAAGTCTGTCGGTTGCAGGAAACATTTTTTTAGGCCAAACCGAATCTCCTTTAATGATAAAAGCATATTTACCAAAGATGAATAAATCGGAAATTTTGCTTGTAATGACAGGTGGTATGGCAACTCTTGCCGGTGGAGTTTTGGCTGTTTACATCAGTTTTTTAGGGGGAGACGATCCGGTTCAGAGAGTACTTTTTGCCAAGCACCTTTTGGCTGCCTCAATTATGGCAGCTCCAGGAGCTGTTGTTGCTTCAAAAATACTTGTACCACAAACCGAAAACATTGAAAAAACAGTTGAAATATCAAAAGAAAAAATTGGAAGCAATGTTCTTGATGCTATTTCAAACGGAACCATTGAGGGATTGAAGCTTGCTGTAAATGTTGCTGCTATGCTTTTAGTTTTTATAGCTTTTATTGCAATGTTTAATTTTATTATTTCCAGAATCGGTGGTTGGACCGGATTGAATGAATTAATTACAGAAGGAACAAATGGTAAATACGATGAATTGAATTTACAATTCATTTTGGGTTATGTTTTCTCACCTTTAATGTGGCTGATCGGAGTAAATTCCCACGATATGACTTTAGTGGGGCGACTTCTTGGAGAAAAGATAATTATGACAGAATTTATTGGATATATAAGCCTTGCCGACCTGAAAGAAGCAGGAGCTTTTTCATCACCGAAATCAATAATAATGGCAACATATATGCTTTGCGGTTTTGCCAATTTCGCCTCTATTGGAATTCAGATAGGGGGAATTGGTTCGTTGGCTCCCAACCAAAGAGTTTTGCTTTCAAAATATGGAATGAGAGCTCTGCTTGCAGGTACTATTGCCTCGCTTTTTTCAGCAACAATTGTTGGGGTTGTACTTGGATAACTTCTAAACATTCAATGTCTAAGCTAAGGAGTATATAAACTGAATGGTTAAATAGTTATTATGGATAAGAAATATCATAAAATTATCCCAATATTTTCAAATGAAGTAGCAGAAGATTGTGGATTTTAAATTGCTTAACTTGGAATATTAAATAAAGAATGAAAAAGCTGTAAAATACTGATATTTAATTAACAATATAACAACCTATAGAGTATGAGCACGCTTATGATATTTTATTAATTTTGAGCCCAAATTGAGAATTAATAAAAATTGTTGATAATTTAAAGCAAAATAATGAAACAATATTTAGATTTATTAACACATGTTTTAGAAAATGGTGCTGAAAAGACCGACAGGACAGGAACGGGGACAATTAGTGTTTTCGGTTATCAGATGCGATTTAATCTTGACGAAGGTTTCCCTGTTTTAACAACAAAGAAATTGCATTTAAGATCAATAATTTATGAATTACTTTGGTTTTTAGCCGGAGATACTAATATTAAGTTTCTAAATGAAAATAATGTAAAAATCTGGAATGAATGGGCCGATAATAATGGCGATTTAGGGCATATTTATGGTTATCAATGGCGATCGTGGCCGGCAAGTGATGGAAAACACATCGACCAGATAAGTAATCTGATTGAAGGTATTAATTCAAATCCCGATTCACGCCGCCACCTTGTAAGTGCCTGGAATGTTGGCGAATTAAATAAAATGGCCTTGCCTCCATGCCATATAATATTTCAGTTTTATGTTGCAAATGGCCGCTTATCCTGTCATTTATATCAACGCAGTGCAGATATTTTTCTCGGCGTTCCTTTTAATATTACATCTTATTCATTGTTAACTATGATGATAGCACAAGTTTGTGATCTCAAATTAGGAGATTTTATCCATACTTTCGGCGATGCCCATATTTATCTTAATCATGTTGATCAGGTTAAATTACAATTAAGCCGGGAACCTTATGGAATACCTGAAATGAAAATAAACCCGGAAGTCAAAAATATTTTTGATTTTAAATATGAGGACTTTGAACTGATCAATTATAAAGCTCATCCTCATATTAAAGGGGCTATTTCTGTGTAAGAAATTTGAAATCTGAAATTCGAAATTCAAGAGCAACCAAATTTCTAATTTCCAATTTCCATTTGTGGATTTAGTAATATGTAATAAACTAAAAATGTAACAACTACAAAAACATAAACAGATGAAACAAATCTCAATAATTGTAGCAATCGCCGAAAACCTGGCAATTGGAAAAGATAATGATCTATTATGGCATATTTCAGATGATTTGAAACGTTTTAAACGCATAACAAAAGGCCACCAGGTAATTATGGGTAAAAACACTTATATTTCTTTACCTTTCAAGCCATTGCCAAATCGGACAAATATTGTAATTACCGACAACAGAACTGAAATTTTTGAAGGATGCAAAACGGCTTATTCAATTGAAGAAGCATTAAGTTATTGTAATGAAAAAGAAGAAAGTTTTATTATCGGAGGCGCTTCAATATATTCCCAGTTTTTTCCTCATGCAAACAAATTATATTTAACACAAGTCAATAAAGAATTTGATGCCGATACTTTTTTCCGTGAAATTGATTTTGAGGAATGGAGATTAATCGAAAAAGAAGTTATTGAAACTGATGATTCAGTTGATTTTACATATTCCTATGAAACTTATGTCAGGAGAGAATGAGAAAATGCATTCAATCATTCACGCATTCTATCATTTATTTCTTCAACCACGACCTTGCATCTTTTGAAGTATTTATTTTTCCTTCGTTGAAATAATCTTCATGATTTGCAATTATTTTATTCAACTTATAATAATAATTCACCATTATTCCTGCAGATTGTTTCAATCCCTTTTCCGAAATATCTCCAAGCCAGTTAATTCGTTGCAATTTTGCACCATTCATCAAATGAAAATGAGCAACAGGATCAAAAGCGATATTATTTCTTTTCTTTATATTTATCAGGTAGTGAGCACACAAACGCATTAAAGGTTTTTTGAGTACATTCGTTATGCCTTGTTTTTCGTTCCATTTTGAATCTAAAATACCAAGTAGTATATTTTTTATTTGTTTTGATTTAGAGAATTTTTGAAGATTTTTAATTTCACTCTCTGTAATCAATTCCTTATAGTTTTCAGCCGGAAGGTTTTTAAGCCAATCAATGAATTTCGGAACCGGTGATAAAGTGGCAAAATTTTTAAGGTTTGGAAATTCAGCCGATAATTCTTTAACAACTCGTTTTATTAAAAAATTTCCAAAACTAATTCCCTTTAGTCCTTTTTGAGTACTCGAAATTGAATAAAAAATTGCTGAGTCTGCCATACCCGGATCATGTGGAGGAATATTTCGATCTAAAAGAGCCTGAATACTATTTGGCATTCCGTGCACTAGAGCAATTTCGATGAAAATCAATGGGTCGTTTGGCATTTTATTATGGAAGAACGCAAATATTTTTCTATCGGTTTGGAGTCTGTGTTTTAAATCGTTCCATGAAAATATTTCATGAACAGCTTCATATTCCATTAATTTTTCAAGAAGGATTGCAGGTGAATTCCATGTAATTTCCTTCAAATCTAAAAGGTTAATATCAAAATAAGTAACTAAGATATTTTTTATATCAGCATCAAGTTTTCTTAATCGCGGTAAGGTTGAAATTAAAGGTATAAGGTCGCGACGCATATCTTTCAGGAAGAGAAAACCATTGGGTAACTTAACAAGCTGCCTTAATATTTTTACCCTTGGGGGAACAAGAGCCTTGCTTAATTCAAGTTCAGCATTGATTCGTTCATTTTCGTCTTTTGATTTTTTAAGATTATTGATTTTTTCATTTAAAAGATTGGTATTAATATCAAAATCACGTGCAAGAATTCTAAGAAATTTCTTTTTCCCTTTCTCTGTCAAATTTATATATATGATCCCCAGGTGAATAATCTTTGATTTTATCGAAATTTCACCACCTTTTTCATTAACACAATCTTCCAATAAGTTCCTAAGGCTTTCTTCATCATTTTTAGGCAAGTCAGGTTTAATCTTCAATGTGGAATTACCCGATTCATTCCAGGCATTTATTATTTTATTTATGGTTTGCCGACTAATACCTGCAATCGAATCATCAAATTTTATATAATGCTCTTTATTTCGTGAAAATATTTTCATATTATTAAACTCATCATTTTGTACTTGCTGTTAAAGGTACAAAAAAAAAACAATACTCAAATAATTAAAATTGAAAAAATATCTGGACACTAATTACATAAATTAACACAAATTAAATTAGTGAAAATTAGTGTAATTTGTGTCTTCTTAATCATTTACGGCTGGACATTAATAAATGAATATTTGAGATTAGAAATCAGGGCCATCTTCCGAAAAAAGCTCCGGTCTTCTTTGCTTAGTCCGCTCTATTGATTTTTCCAATTTCCATTTTTGAATTTCCTTATCATTTCCCGAAAGAAGAATATCAGGCACTTTCATTCCTTTGAATTCACGGGGTCGTGTATAAACCGGAGGTGAAATTAAATTATTTTGAAAAGAATCCGACAAAGCAGAAGTTTCATCGTTGAGAACACCCGGAATCAGCCTTGTAATAGAATCAACAAAAACCATAGCAGCTAATTCACCTCCCGAAAGCACATAATCACCAATTGATATTTCTTTTGTAATATAAAACTCACGAATCCTTTCATCTATTCCTTTATAGTGCCCGCATAGAATTATAATATTTCCGAAAGTAGAGAAGTGATTAGCGGTTTTTTGGTCAAGCAAATTACCATCGGGACTCATGAAAATAATTTCATCATATTCACGCTCCGATTTGAGTTTTTCAATACACTCAGCAATTGGTTCAATCATCATAACCATTCCTGCTCCACCGCTAAAAGCGTAATCATCAACACTTCTATGCTTATTTTTTGAATAATCGCGAAGATTATGAAAATATATTTCAATAAGTTTCTTTTCTTTAGCACGTTTTATTATCGAATGAGAAAAAGGCCCCTCAAACATTTCAGGAAATATGCTTATTATATCAATTCGCATTCTTTTGTTTTTTGCAAAAATAAAAAGTATTTGTAAAGATTATACGAAATAATTTTGGGGGATTAAAATTAAATACCGAAGAATAAAAGGCAAAAGTCCAATTCTAAAAATGATACTATTTGCCTGGAAAATACTTATAAATATCCCTACGGTGTAAGAACCTTTTGAAAATAATTACTTCTCCATCCAATTCAAGTCCAATTCTGTAGTTTCCAATCCTTATCCGGTAGTAGTTTTTATGTCCTTTCATCTTTTCGCAATTTGGAATTTCTTTTAATGTATCTGCATTTTCCACCAAAAACATCATTTCACTAAGCTTTCTTCTATGCAAAAGTATTATATATGAATCCTTAACAAATTGTTTGGTAATACTTTTTTTCATTTTTTCAGCCAGTCTTCGAAATCCTTTTGTTCATCTTCTGTTATCAGGGTTTGATCGCCTTCCTGCATAGCATTGTAAAGTGCCTCATTTTCCTGTACTTCAGTTAAACCAAACTCAACATCCATTTTTATTTTTAGCAAACTGGCTAATTCTTTAAATATTTTTAAGTGTTCATTTTTTATATCTAATGTTATTATCATAATAATAAATTTATATATTTGCTACTTTAATACAAACAAAGATAATAAAATAAGATAAACTATTCGTTAATCTGCTTATTTTTTAAAATCATCTTTATTAATAATCCGTGCAAATTTGTGTCATTAACAACATTTTAGATTGATTATATGTTTAGAAACAAAAAAACTCACCCAATCCAAATAGTTTTAATATTCAGAAATTCCTTTATTCCATAAGATGCAAGCTCACGTCCGTAGCCTGATTTTTTTATTCCACCGAAAGCCATTCGTGCATCTGATTTAGTCATTCCGTTCACAAAAACAGCTCCGGCTTCAATTTTACGGGCAACAGCTTCTCCCCTACTCAAATCTGATGTCCATATACTTGCACCCAAACCATAAATTGTATCATTTGCAATTTTGATTGCTTCTTCTGCATTTTTTACTGGAATAATGACAGAAACCGGCCCAAAGGTTTCTTCATCGTAAACAGGCATTCCTTTTTTAACATTTGTTAAAATCGTAGGTTGAAAAAAAAAGCCATTACTTTCGATAATTTTACCACCACAAATCAGGCTTGCTCCCATTTCAATTGATTTCCGAACCTGATTATTAATATTTTCCAACAGATCAAGCCTTGCCATTGGCCCCATTTCGGTTTCGGTTTTCATTGGATTACCTACTTTATAATTTTCAAACAGGTTTTTTTGAGATTCAATAAATTCATCAATAATTTCTTCTTCCACAATAAATCTTTTAGCCGAAATACAAACCTGGCCGGCATTCAATAATCTTGAATCGGTTCCGGCTTGACATGCTTTACTCAAATCAGCATCTTTTAAAATGATAAAGGGATCGGAGCCACCAAGCTCTAAAACTGATTTCTTTAAATATTTTCCGGCCTGTGAAGCAACTATGCTACCGGCTTTTGCGCTTCCTGTTAAAGTCACTCCGGAAACTAAATCATTTGCAATTACCTGTTCAGCCAATTCAACAGGAATAATAAGGCTGCGAAATACATTTTCTGGGAAACCTGCTTTTTGAAATATTTCTTCAATTGCAAGGGAGCAGCCGCAAACATTTGGTGCATGCTTTAAAATTGCAGTATTTCCTGCCATTAAATTTGGAACTGCAAAACGAAATACCTGCCAAAAAGGAAAGTTCCAGGGCATGATTGCAAAAATACTACCAATGGATTCAAAGCTTGCATAGCTTTTCGCTGCATCTGTTTGGATAAACTCATCCTTAAGCAATTGTTGAGTATTTTCAGCATAGTAATCGCATAATGCGGCACATTTTTCAACCTCGGCTTTAGCTTGCATAATTACTTTTCCCATTTCAGTTGTTATCAGTTCAGCAAACTTTTGGTTTTCGGACCTGAGAATTTCACCGGCATTCTTCATTAATTTCGAGCGCTCGGCAAAGGATGTATTCTTCCAGGTTTTCCAATCATTATGTACATCACTAATTATTGAATTAACTTCAGAAATTGAATATTCTTCGTATTCTTTAATTACTTCATTAATAAATGGATTTATGCTTTTCATTTTCTGTATTATAGTTTTCCCATAATCTCCTTCAATTTATCCTGCATACTGTTAAAATAGTTATGCCAGTAGTCTTCAATAACTGAATATTTTGTGAAATAAGGTGTCAGAATACTTGCGCGCATAACACGTAATCCATGTACCTTATCCCACTCATTTTTTGAAATACCCAACCTTTCAGCCATTTCAACCGGCGCATCTTTGTAATCATCGTAAGAGAACTCGGTATGTGAGGTAATGAAATCATTTTTGGTCACAGGGCCTGAAACATAGGAACTGAGATTGTAAAGATCAAGGTTGAGTTGGTTCATCTTTTCCAGGTCATTGTTCCCTTCCACATTAAATGCGAAATCTACCATATTAAAATCAGGTTCAACAAGGGCTTCAAGCCTGACTTTCTTTCCTTCAATATCAAATGCATCCACAGTCTGAATTTTCTTAAAAAACCTTTGTGCACCTTCAACACTGGCACCAATAAGTTTTCCGTATCCCGTTATATTTAACGGCAACACCCTGTGAGCCGCCCAAACACTGGCAGCAGTTGCTCCTGCTTTGGAACCTTCAAGGATATAGCTACCTAACAATGATGGGACATCCATTCCTTTTTCAAAAACATAAGCAGCAAAAAATGAAATAGCATCAAGCATACGCTTATCGCTGATAACAATTCCTCCTGCAGAATATGGAACATAGCCCATTTTATGCGGGTCAATTGTGACGGAATTGGTTTCCGACATAGCTTTAAAACTGTTGTAAACGTCCTTCTTCGGCCACTCGATATCATCTTGTTTAATAATACTATCCTGATGAAGCCTGACTTTTAAATCATCGTAAGGGATGAAATTGCTGTTCTCATCAAGGAAAATGGAACGTGCATAACCGCCATAAGCAGCATCCGCATGAACATAGAAAGAAACACCTTGTTTTTCAAATTCCTTCCTCATTTCTATGATCTTATCAAGGTGATCCACAGCACCCTCTTCAGTACTACCGATCACTCCTACAACACCCATAACGGGGATTTTCTTTGCGACAAGATCAGTGATGGTTTTTCGTAAAACCTCGATATCCATTCTGTAATTGTTATCCACCTGTATAGAGATCACATTATCAAGCCCTATCCCCATGATATCAGCCCCTTTTACCCAGGAATAATGTTTGGTTTGGGGTACTATCCATTTACCTAATTGGTTTTCAATAACGCCTGTTCCACGCACTGATTTATTACGGATATCATCCCAGACATCTTTGACTTTTTGAGCAAGGTCGAGAATATCAGGAACTGAAATATTGGCCAGTTGCCAGTCATCCATACCTTCTACGAGTTCAGGCCTTACCTGCTTTATAGCAAATGGTATGGATTTGATATTTCGGGCATACCACAATGCTTCAATATTGGCAACACTGCCATCGGTACAAATATGCCCCCAGGCTTTATCCATATCGAATCCCATTAGGCGGGCAAAATCCATACCCACCTCAAGTTCCATTGGTGAAGTGGCTGTGGACGCTTCGTATGCAACATTGTTAGAGTTATACAGCATGGCAGCAATATAACCCATGATAGAAGGCATAAGAATATCTGCATTCATGTGTCCAAGGTAGCGAGGAGAATGCCAGGGCATAGAAGTTGTTTTTAACCGCGAGCATAAGGTTTGAAGTACCTCCATTGTTTTCTGTTCCGTTTCCTTGAAAGACTTCTGGTTTTGCATGTCCATTGTAATAAGAGGGGAATCTTCAGGATGAAAATCCTTTCTCCAGAAGAGATGTTCTTCAATAAGTTCCTGTATGGTTTCTTTTAAAAACCGTCCATTCTCGGATTTAGGACCAAGGAACAAAGCATCAATATTAATATTTTCTTTTTCAATCATTTCTATAATATTTATTGTTATACAGTATTTTAATTTTTTTATTTACGTGTCAGATATTTGTTCTTATTCCTCTTTATCCGCATCTTCTGCCTTCCATGAAGGTTTTCTTTTGGCATAAATGATAAGAGGGATTGACAAAAATACTATCAGCCCGATTATCATGAAAGCCACATAAAATGTTGGGCTACCAACACTCAGCTTCTCAGGAGGGATAATACTGATAATGATAGTAAATACCATTGCAATCAGTCCAACTCCGGCAACTAACCAGATTCCGAATTTTCCACCCGGAATTGTATAAGCCCTTTTTACATCAGGATATTTGTATCTTAGTTTAATACCTGAAGCATACATTAAAATATACATTACCGCATACAATATGGTTGTCAGGATCAGCATCATGAAAAACCCTGCATTAACTGATGGAACGACAACATAAACCAAAGCAACCAGTGTGATAACAGAAGCTTGTACGAGTAAGAACCTTACGGGAACACCTTCTTCGTTTGTTTTGTGCCACCATTTGGGCATATAACCGTTTTTGGCTACTTGTAGCATTGCTTTTGACGGACCAAGCACCCAGGTACTTAACTGACCAAAAGCTCCCACAGCTATCATAAAGGCCATAACAGGTTTCAGCCATGAGAATCCTTCAGCTTCAAGTATCTTGGTGAAAGCCTGCATAATACCTGCAGCCAGGTTTATATCATTTCTCGGTTCGGATATCTCAATTGCAAAGGCGCCCAGAACATTAAGGGAAATCAATAGTATAGCTGCAATAAGCATTGCCAGCGGGTAGTTCTTTCTTACGTTGTTTACCTGGTTGGCGTGTACTGAGGAGACTTCCACACCGGCATAAACAAAGATAAATCCGGCAAACAAACCCAGATTCCCCAGAGTGCTAAAATCGGGAATGGCTTCATCCCATGAAAATGCAGGGAGTTGTATAGGATTGTTACCCATGAAATATGCCACTCCGAATATCAGGATAAGGGCAAAAGGTATCAACACACCCACAATAAAACCTACACTACTGATGATGCTACCTGATCTTAATCCTTTGAAGTTAATCAAGGTGGCTATCCAATAAATAACAATGATAACTATGGCAATATAAAGGTTATTGGTAGCCAGGGCAGGATCAAAAATATATGCGATCATGGCAGCAATAAAAGAGCCGATCATCACCATTCCAAAGAACATCTGTACCCATAGCATCCATGCTCCAATAAAAGCGTAGCGGTCGCCGAAGGCCAGTTTTATCCATTGATAAACACCCCCTGCTTTTGGCCATCCTGTTGCCAGTTCAGCAGAAAGCAGTGCTACCGGAATAAGAAATACAAGTGCTGCCAGTACCATGTAAAATATTTGTTGCCAGCCGGTTTCGGCCAGAAGCGGAAGATTTCGGATACTCATAATGAACGCAAGGGTGATCATTATGAGTTTGAATAAATTTAGAGTTGTAGCTTTTTTACTCATTTAATTTTGATTTTGGTGAATATTTTTGTTTTCATAAAATAATTTTTAATTTTATATTTATTACACAAAACTATAGAATTCGATAGAATTTACAAAATAAATTAATACTTCAGATGCCTTTTTCGAAATTCACACCTAAAGATTACTGGCATATAGAAAATTACATAAACACAATATTTTAATAATAAAATTATTCATGAGTTTTGGTAAAAGATACATATAACACGGCCGAACTAATTACACCTCAAGTATTTCCGAAGGCCTAAACCCGACTAATAAAATCCTTTAAAACAGATTAATATGAACAAATTTTTAATTTACACACTTTATGTGATAGTGTCATTTATTCCTTATTTATAATTTCCAGCCCCTTATTTCTTGTTTCTTGTTCATTATTTATTGTTTATTTTTCTATGAAACCAATCCTGATCCTGACTTTTATCGAACGGAATCTTCACTGCATTTTGTTATACCGTTTCTTGCATCCTGTATCCGGAACCGGTTTCATGCCTGATGTTGATCCCTCAAAAGGTCATTTACCGTTTTAACCGGATTAAAAGTAATAATAGGGCATTCAACGAAAATTGTGATCCAATCAGCCATTGCTCCATTCCAAAGGCCTGGTAATTCCTGAGCTTTAAGGCTCTTTCCATTTTTTGATTTTATTGAAATAAAACCTGTATTATGGTCAACAAATTTTTTCAAATCGAAAAGATCACCTTTGTAATCACGCACCGCACAAATCAGATCAACCGGATTAAAATGTGTTGCATTTCTAACAATTTCTTTTTGTTCAGGATCATTAAGATCCATTTGTGAGGATTCAACAATTTGCAGTGAGGTAACACCTTTTGAATTCTTTGTCCAAAACGGGCCACCGCCAGGCTCACCTTCGTTTTTCACCATTCCGCAAATTCTTATCGGGCGGTTGAGTTTTTTGAATAAGAGTTTTGACTTTTCAGGCTTTGATAGTTCATTTAAACTTTCATTAAAGTCAATCTCAAGGCTTTCTTCTGCAAAAGATTCCATTTCGTTTAACATGCTGACATTTAAAACTTCTTTTTCAAGAATTTTCAAATATTTATTTGTTTTATTCTGAAGTTTAAATAAATATCCTGCAAGTGCTTTTTTATAAAGATAAGTTGTATCCCTTAATCTGTCGGGAACAATGTTATCTATGTTTTTTACAAAAATAATATCACCTTTCAGGTCGTTAAGATTCTCAATCAAAGCACCATGGCCTCCAGGTCTGAATAAGAGGCTTCCATCTGCTTCCCGAAAAGGTTCATTGTCCGGATCAACTGCGATTGTGTCGGTTGAACTTTTTTGAATTGAGAAACTTATATCGTAGGTTATCCCGAATTTCTTTTCATATTTAACTTTAACCTTATCAATTTCTTTTTTAAATCCTTTGAGATGCTCAGGCGAAACGGTAAAATGTACTTTTACATGATTGTTTTTATCCTTACAATATTTAGCTCCCTCTGTTAAATGTTCCTCGATTGACATTCGTGAACCGTCATCATAATAATGAAATTTTATCAAGCCCTTAGGTAATTTCGCATAGTTTAATCCTTCTTCAGAAAGCAGACAATCAATTATTGGGGTGTAATCTTTTTCATTAATACACTTTTCAATATCAATTCCATTGTCTTTCATTTTTAATTTCAAATCATCATAAAAAGCAAAATCTTTTATTCTTGAAATAAAATTAAAAATTGAATTAAAACTCTTGTCTTTTAGAAATTCCTGATAATCATCTTCGGTGTTTTGATAATTAGCTACAAACTCAAACAAATGTTTAAACATCCTTGTTGCAGCCCCCGAAGCAGGTACAAATTTCGTAGTGTCTCTTTTAGTATTTTCTTCATCATAGAAAGTGGCAAGGTTTCTAATTTCTTCTTCTGTGAAAACTTTCAAACCGTTTTGTTTCGTGGCCGGTGCGGTTAATTTTACGTGAGGAAAATCCTTTACGAAATTATTGATTTGTTTTTCAATAGTTTTAATATCAATTCCTTTTGACTGAATTTGTTGAAGATCCTTTTCGTTGAACATACTTTATAAATTGATTATTTTTTAATTGACTATTTACTATTTATTATTGAATATGTTATAGGGTGCTTATAGGTACAAAAGGATCTTTATATCCCAAACATCCCATATTTCCTCTATTTCCCATATCCCCCAATTTCCATTTAGCAAAAATAAAATTATTTCAATATTTATAAAAATTTATCCAAAACTTTTCTTTAGGAAATAAAAATTTGTTTTAGATTTGCAAACTCTAAGCCCAGGTGGCGGAACTGGTAGACGCGCATGGTTGAGGGCCATGTAACCTTTTGGTTGTGCAAGTTCGATTCTTGTTCTGGGCACTAAAAGCAATGACGAATGGCGATATTTAATTTTTCATTCGTCATTGTTTTTATTAAGATATTGCCCGGATGGCGGAATTGGTAGACGCGCTGGTTTCAGGGACCAGTGGCCGCAAGGCCGTGCAGGTTCGATCCCTGTTCCGGGCACAAAATTTTTACTCTTCAATGAATATTGAATATACTTATGATTCTGAAATCAAAAATTTAATTTAGTTTAGAATTATGCTTAGTAAGGCATTCATCTCATTGTTTTTGTTTCTATTGTTATTCGTAAATGTTTTCACACAGGAAATTGTGTTTCGTGAGAATTTTCCAATTACTTTTTCAGAAATAAAATATGAAAAAAATCCTGATAGTAAGCAAAAAATCAATAATACAATTATTAGTGAAATTGCTGTGACTGAACCAAAAAGCTTGTCCTCAGTTTCTTTTCCAATAGTTTATAATTTATCAATAAGTATATCAAAGTCTGCATATCAAAATTATTCGCTTGATTTGAGAGCTAAAGATATCGAGATTAAAAGAGAGATCATTATAAATGATTTTAATATTTCAGAAATAATATATCCCTCAAAAGCAGATATTGTTATTCTTCTTTCCGGATTGAAAAACGAAAATAATTTGAAGATAAGTTTTGAAGATATAAACATTAAAGATAAGAGCATTACTATTTCAGAAGAAATTCCCGGTTCGGATGTAGGAAATGGGACGCAATTAACCGCTAAACTTGAAAACCTCAAGTTCTATTTCGATGAACTTGATGAAAAGCTTATTGAAAGCCGTTTGGTAACAATCTTTGATTTTCTTGCCACTGAAATGATTATCGACTCAACTATCAAAAAAATTGAAAGCATAGATGTTGAAAATACTCCGATTACACCCGATGTTTTTCTAAAAATTAAAGAATCAAATCGTATTGTTAAAATTATCTCTAAAAAGGATTTTTCCGAATTATCACATAACGAATGCAATCAACATTATAATTTTGAAGAAAGACTTGATGTTTTAGAACGAAAGGCCCTTCGAATGAATACGATTTTTCAGCAGAATTTAAATAAAACACAAGAAATTGAAATTGAAGAGCAATACACAGCATTGATTGATAAGTATGTTGATTTATTTACTATTTATCACGATGAATCTTCCAGAGTCCCTCATACATTTTCATCTTCAGTTATAAATTTGGCTAAAATTGATTCCGACAATTCAAGTATCTTCCTTTTAGTTGATGTAATTAATGATTTAATAAATCATTCCAATCTTAAATATCTTCAATTTGATTATGATATAATTTCAGCTTCTATTGTTGCCGGCATGATCAGAAAGGCTGCTCAGTACATTGAATTAGAGAGACATAATGAAGCACTTGATGTTTTAAATAATGCAAATAGTATTTGTAAAATTGTTCCCGGTGATTATAATTTTGATGAATTGCATAGTAATACGTCGCGTGCAAAATATGGAATCTATCAATCGTATATTAAAGTTTCTGAAAGAGCTGTGAAAGGAAACAACTTCCAACTTGCTGAAAAATACCTTGATCAGGCAATTAATTTTCAAATTGAAAATAGTGAGTATATAATTTCTGCTATTCCAACGGAAAAGACTGTTTCGGAATTTGTAATCAACTGTATTAAAACAGGTGAGTTAGCATTATTAAATAACAATTATACTTCTGCACTTATTAGTTTCGATTATGCATCGAAATATTTAAATATGGTTTCTACCGAAGATTTGAATTTGCGATTACAAAATGGAATTATAAAAGCTGAGAATGGATTATATGAAGAAAATATTGTCCGGGCTGAAGAATTGATTCATAATGATGAACTGATCAAAGCTAAAATAATTGTTGAAAATTTGATCTCTAAAGATAAGAAAAACAAACCCTTTAAAAAGAAAGATCGAAAATTGAGGGATTTGAAAAAGAAGGTTGAAAATAAAAATGTTACAAGTCTTTATTTGAAAGCAAAAGAATCCTACTTCAGTGGTTTATACAATGATGCTTATAATAAATTGGTTGAAATCAAGGAATTGAATTTAAAAATGAGTGACTATCAAACGTCTGAAATTGAAAACTTTTCTGAGCAGGTTTTAAAATTAATAATAAAAAATAATGTTGATAATGGAATTTCAAAGGCATGGCAAAATGATTTTGAATCGGCAAATGAAATTTTAACAAATTCCGAGAAATTGCTTGAAGAATCAAACCTTCAAGATGATAAAAAAATTGCTGAGTCATTATCTAACCTTAAAGAAAGAATTGTATTTAACGAATGTATTATTGTTAAAGACAAATATGATGTTTTAATAACTAAAAGTAAGCGATTAATCAAAAACCAAAGCTTTCGTGAAGCAATTAAATGTCTCGGTAACGCAATTGAAATTATTAATCAAAACAACAAATGTACTTTTTCTGACACATCGGCTTTTGAATTATACAGATGGTATTATCATGCAGCTGTATATCAGGAAAACCTGGAAAAACTTAGTACAAACTTGTATAGCAGAGGTTTTAGAAATAGCATCGAGCAATATATTTCGCTTGAAAATTATTATTTCAAATTTGGCCTCGACACCACCGAAATTCGCCATAACACATTTTATGATTTTATTTTATCGCAAAACTCTCCTGAAATGACAATATTTTCGTTTAATTATTTTATCAAACAAAATAATCCTGATGAAGCAATGAAAATGCTTGATGTTTTGGAAAAATGTAAATATCCGTCCTTAAAAACAAAAGACTTACTAATTGATTTGGGTAAAATTTTGGCTGAAAAGGATTTCGCAAACATGCCGGAAGCCGAACCAAACGATATTGTCATGAAATATTATAAAGATAATAGTAATTTTAAGACTCTGAGAAGAGAATACTTAAGAACATGGAAAAGATTGTATGCTATCGATAATTATTAATTGAGCTGATAGCTAATTTAGAGAATGATGATAATTTTCTATATTTATAATAAAAAATGGGTTACCTTTATACAAAAATTAGAACTAATTAAAGTGTTTAAAAATTTCTTATATCAAGAATTAAAGAAAATCCATACAAAGCAGCAGAAATGAACGATATATTTTTTAGAAAAATTAAAGAACTTACTCTCTACATTATTGAACAATATAAGAAAATTGAGAAGCTGGAAAGTGAAGTTGATAAATTGAGGGAGGAGTAGGGTATGAAAAAGATATTTTTATTATTACAGATTCTATTAATCTTGTGTAATTACGGAATTACACAAGTCCGGAATTTTGAGAAACATATAATTGACTCAACAAAAATTGAAGAACCTATATTAGAAAAAGTATTTCCAGGTGTAGAGTTTCTTCTACAAACAAGTGATATTACCAGGCCACCATCAAAAAGAATTATTGGAAAGTTTAATAATGAGAGATTCTATCTTCTTGATGATATTAATAAGTTATTAATACAATTTGAAAATGATAAAAGGGTATCTTTAGAAGACAAAACAGAGGCTTTTTTATTCCTTTATTTCAAATACATTGTTGAATCGACAAATTATATAATACCTATTGATAATAAATATTTTACCGATTTTACGCTATCTAAGAAATCAAAGCATATCGAAGGTAGAGATTTTAATTATCAGGCTACCTATAATTATAATAACAAAACATACAAAATGTATTTTATTATTGAAGAAAATCAAATCAGGGAATATAGAATATACTTAGATGATAAATATATAGGAAGTTCTAGATATTCTATAATTAAAAAAAGATTGTGATATAATTAAAGAAAATTGAGATTTTGTAAGGTGAAGTTAGAAACCTAAAAATGATTAGTTATGAAAACCCAGCTCTTCCCGATTATATCCCCGCTACCACACTATTGTATCGTGTAGTTCAAAGTCTATAAGAAAATAATCAACCATGATTTAACTCATATACGCCAAAACTCAGCGATAATCTGCGTTATCTGCGGGAAACAATAACATAAACTTCATACAATTGCAGATTTTCAACAGTAATACATTTATAAAATTCGTGCTTTCGTGGCTATTTTTTCCGGCCCCATGAATTTTTATTTATAAAAAATTAAAC
>CAYWXI010000035.1:0-37882 GCA_964462015.1 uncultured Bacteroidales bacterium
TATCAAAATCCTGAATCGGCCTTGGTGTTTGATCATTTACACGAGTATTAATAGGGATACGTTGAACGGGATTAATTAATAAATCTCCATCATCAATAATGAAATCAAATACCTGGTGTAAGATCTGCTTATACTTTTTTGTAGATATTTCTGCCAGTTTTCTTCTCGAAATTAAGAATTTGAAAAAGTTAATAACTATTTCATTGGTTACAGAAGTGATATCAACGTTCATCAATCCCTCACTGTCAAGCCATTGATTGAATATTCTTAATTTTGATTTATAGGTGCTAATTGTATCTGGATCAAGGCCGTTTGCAATTTCGCTTAAATATTTTGAAGCAAAATAATTAAAGGATTGATTGCCCTCTTTAATTTTGCCATAAATCCTTGCGGCAAATTTGTATTGTAAATCGTTAGTATATATCACATTATCTTGAACAAATGGATTCCATCCATTCTTAATTTTTTGCCTGTAATCCTCTATAATTTCATAAGCAACTTTGTATCTCTCCTCTTTAATTTTGCATTTATGAAGTCTTTTATAAATTTTGAAACGCTTCATAGTTCCAGATTGTGGATCTTTATATGAAAAGAATACAAACCATTTTTTTGTAAGATCACCTTTACAATCGTTCAATTGCGGAAGGATAGCAATTTTTTCGTTTTTCATAACTCAAATTTTTACAAATCCCCAAATGCTAAAATTGTGAGCTATGTCTACCGTTGTTTACTTTCGACAGTTTTTGTCTACTTTTTCTTCTAACTAATTAGATATTAATTATGTTAGAGTTCAAGTCGGGGTAGCAGGATTCGAACCTGCGACCTCCTGCTCCCAAAGCAGGCGCGCTAACCGGACTACGCTATACCCCGTATATTTATGTGTAACTTAGAATGTTGCGACCTTCCCGACATCCAAGTCGGGACGCGCAAACCAAACTACGCTATACTCCGTATATCTTAATAAAAAAAGAACTTTTTTTCTTTTCTGCGGAGAGAGGGGGATTCGAACCCCCGGTACCCTTTCGAGTACGGCAGTTTAGCAAACTACTGGATTAAGCCACTCTCCCATCTCTCCTCTAAAAGAGGTCTGCAAAAGTAAATAAATGATTTTTATTAGCAAGCTTTTTTTAAAAAATTTTGTATTTATTTTTCGGACTCCAGTTTATCAAGATTTAGGATTGAAAATCACGAGAATACGAATGATATATTTCCTGTTAATTTCAATTGAAATTTATATATCATGTTGAATAAATCACACATTATGAATCGTTAAATTTAATTTTCGCTTTTTTTTTATAATTTTGTAAAAAAACAGAAATGCAAAAAGTAATTGTAAATATTAATGATCCTTCAAATGCCGATCTTTTCTTAAAAATGGTTGAGCAGTTAACTTTTGTTGAATCTGCAAGAATTGAAAGTGAGAGTTATGACTGGATTAATCCTACACGCCCTGCTACTGAATATGAGTGTGAACAGATGATTAAAGAAGCAGAAGAAAGCCCATCAATGACTGCTGAAGAAGCACAAGAGTATTCTTTAAAATTAAGTAAAGTATGGCAAAAAAAATCATCAAAATAACTTATAAAAGAAGAGCTGCTACATCTATTTTTAATATTGGTCTTTATATTGAAGATAAAGGGTGTCCAATAAATGCTTACAAATTTATTAATGACGAGCTGACTATATATAATGTGGTTCATGTACGAACAATTGCTTGATTTTATATTTTAAAAAGTTCTTAGATAAATATTAACACGTGAATTTATGAAAACCCGACTATTTTTTATAATAATCATTTGCTTATTAAGCCATCATCTTTTCGCACAGGTTCATACAACCTACCTATGGCATTTACAGCAACCTAATTATTGGCCGGAACAAAGCCAGTGGGACCAATATCACTATCAAACAGTTTATGAATCGGATTGGTTGAAAAATAATAATGGAAACTGGTACTCCGACGGGCAACAGCACCCTTTGAATGACTTGGAAGAAATTTTTAATAAAGATGACCGAAAAGCTGTTTATCAATGGCGAACAAAGGATGCCGTTCAATCTTTACTCGGGCATCCGGAAGCAGGGGCACAAGTAAACTATTCAGGATGTTTGATTGAAAATATAAATAGCCTTGCAAATGCAGGGCAGTGGGGTTATTCAGGGGGCTGGAATAATAATTTTATTACTGCACGAAACTGGCAAACCTCAGGTGGGAATCCGAGAATGGATGTTGTAGGTTTTACCATGCATCATGCACTTAGCCCTTTGCTTAGCGATGAAGTTCTCCGAAAACAAATTCAGGCCCATAAACATATTTACACACAAACATTTGGCTCTAATCCTAATTATTCAAAAGGTTATTGGCCTGCAGAATGTTCGTTTAGTGAAAGAATTATTAAAGTACTTTATGAAGAAGGTTTTGAGTGGTCGGTAATTGCAAATAGCCATCTGGCACGTACTTTGGCAGATTATCCTTTGAATTTTGGAACTTCGGGTTGTAATATTGACCCGCCTAATTTTGCCGATGTTACGTCTTTTTCCGGGAATAACTGGTGGAGCGGCCAAATTGACGGCAGGGGAGGTGCCTTTGCTGCTCCGTTTTGCTATCAGGCTCATAAAGCCAAATATGTTGATCCTGAAAGCATGCAGGAATATAAAATTACAGTTGTTCCGATGTGTGACTTGCTTAGTTACATGAACGGTTATTCGCTTATGGGGACAGGTGAAATTGATTCTCATATTGCACCTTTTGATAATCCGTCTCAACCTTCAATTGTATTATTGGCTCACGATGGTGATAATGCATGGGGTGGAGGATTCGATTATTATAATAATTCGGTTCCGGGTTTTGCAAATCAGGCAGCTTCTCAAGGTTATGTTCCTTCTACAATTCAACAGTTTTTAGATGACCATCCTGTTCCGGAGAATGATATTGTGCATGTCGAGGATGGATCGTGGGTTAATGCAGCTAATGATTGGGGACATCCGCAATTTATTAACTGGATTTGGCCTATGTACACGCAAGACTATGAGTTTGATGAAAATGGGTGGACTGAGGATGTTAGGAATTGGGCAGTTCTTGTAGCTGCAGAAAACAGGGTCGTAACAGCAGAAGAACTTGCAGGTGGAGTTGATATTCAGGATATTGTTTATCCTAATTCTACTTCAAATCTTGCTGAAAGAGCATGGCATCATCTTTTACCCGGATACACCAGCGGATACATGTATTACGGAACTTCACTTGACATGGAAGTAAAACAATCACTTGCTTGTAATCTTGCATGCAATTTTGCCGATCAGATGATAAATTCCAATCCCGGTGTTGACAATACCGTCCCAACTGTATTTATTCCCCAGCGATATCCTTATAATCCGGGTGGAATTGGATTTGGCCCGACTTATGCTTACCAACAGCATCAAAACTCTTCGGATTTCCATGTTTGGACTTTTGCTTATGATGTTTCGGGATTGCAATCTGTTAACTTAAAATACAGACTTGATAATGATGGTATTAATCCTTTATCAGATAATGATAACGATACCTATACCGGTGGAGCAGGTGTTCAAAACTGGAATTCAATTTCCATGACCGAAAGAATTTTTCCGATAGATAATGTTACCGGAAATCCTGATATTAACTTCTTTATTTTGCCCGATTACATCGCAAACGAATATTATGCTGAGATCACAGGATTATCGGACACCTTAGTTGATTATTATATTGAAGCTATTGATAATTTTGGTAATGTTTTCAAAACTCCTATTCAGCATGTTTATGTGGGGGAATATAATCCGGGAGGCCCGGGAGGAGATTATGATGTTAGCTGGGAGCCTGAGAATCCTGAAGAAAATGATATTATAACAATTACTATTTCCAATCCGCCAACTACCGGAAAACTCCATTGGGGTGTAAATAATCAGGGAAGTAACTGGCAAACACCTGATGAAGTTTATTGGCCTGAAGGAACTTATTTATTTAACGGAACAGGGCCTGCTGTCGAAACACCATTGACCGGGCCAAATGCTAATGATGAATTGACACTTCAATTCGGGCCATTTAATGATCCTGTACAGGAAGTATTTAGTATTGCATTCGTAATTCATTATGATGATAACACATGGGATAATAATTCGGGCATTGATTATAATATTAGTATTCAGGGACAAGGAATTACTGGCGTGTATTGGGTACCGGAAAACCCTAATCAAAATGATACGATTAAGATATTTGTTGGAGAAGCGACAATTGGGGCAAATCTTCACTGGGGAGTTACTATTGAAGGAAATTCATGGGAAACTCCTGCATTATCATACTGGCCGGAAGGATCATTTTTATTTAACGGAACCGGCCCTGCAATTGAATCTGAATTTACCGGACCCGATGTAAATAATATTTTATCAATAACATTGAATCCATTTAATGATCCGGAGCAGGTAGTTGATGGAATTGATTTTGTAATTCATTATAACGATGGAAGTTGGGATAATAATAATGGAATGGATTATTTTATTCCAATTGCAGAAACATCAGAAATCCAGGAATATTCTCTATCCTTTGGATATCAATTTGTATCATCCTGCATTATTCCCGAAAATGCAGATATGTTGTTTATGTGTGATGATATCTTAGAAAATCTTGATTTTGTAAGAAATACAGTCGGTGAAATGCTGAGAAAGATCGGGCCAAACTGGATAAATGGTATTGGTGATTGGATAGCAACCGAAGGTTATTTATTCCGTATGAATGATGGGGATGAATTTACAATAAGTGGCGATTTAATTGATCCACAAACACCAATTTCTTTAAATGAAGGATTTCAGTTTATCAGTTTCCTGTTGACAAATCCGCTGGATGCTGAAATAGCTTTTGGTGATATTCTTGAAAATCTCGACTTCGTTAGAAATACCAATGGAAATATGTTAAGAAAAATCGGACCGAATTGGGTAAACGGTATCGGTGATCTTATGCCAGGTGAAGCATATCTTGTTAGAATGAATCAAGATGATATTTTGATTTATCCCGTTTTAAAAATGAAATACGGAAACTAAACTTGATAAATTCGGATTTGAGATTTGATAATTGATAATTAAGAATTAAGAATTTGTATTCTGTGCTTCGTAGTTTTCTAGTGGAGGAAATTAAATTGAGATTAATTATATTATATTGGGCAAAATGAATAATTTTTTGTTACTTTGATGGAAATTTATTTTTAACAGGTTTTACGTTTGTTTTTATTGGGGTGAAAAATGAAGAAAAAATGGAAGTTTTTAATAAAAATATATTGAAATAAAAAAAAAGATAAATGGCCATAGAAGAAATAAGCACTATTAATGTTATAGTGTCCCAAATCAGGAGGATGTACGCAGTAGGGGTGTGGTTATTTCGGAGTTGGCTGTAATACAAAAAGAGTAAACTAATGGAAAGTAAAAAAATAGCAATATTTCAGAAAAAAGAAATTCGGAAAATTATTTATAAAAATGAATGGTGGTTTGTTATTGAGGATGTTGTTTCAGCCCTTACTGATTCTAAAAATCCTAAAGGGTATATTAAGGATATGCGAAGACGGGATTCAGAACTTTCCAAAGGGTGGGGGCAAATTGCCACCCCCCTTTCGATAGAAACTGCCGGTGGTGTTCAGAAGATAAATTGTGCAAATACTGAAGGCATATTTCGCATAATACAATCTATTCCCTCACCAAAGGCAGAACCTTTTAAAAGATGGCTTGCAAAAACAGGATATGAAAGAGTGCAGGAAATTGAAGACCCAGAACTCGCTACAAAACGTACTCGTGCATTGTACAAAGCCAAAGGTTATTCAGATGATTGGATTGAAAAACGAATGCGTGGTATTGCAATCCGCGAAGAACTTACTGATGAATGGAAAATCAGAGGCGTGAAAGAACAAATAGAATATTCAATATTAACAGCAGAAATAAGCAAGGCAACATTTGGAATGACGCCAAGCGAATACAAAGAGTTAAAAAATTTAAAAAGAGAAAATCTAAGAGACCACATGAACGATCTTGAGCTAATATTCTCTATGCTTGGCGAAAGAGCCACTACTGAAATAACTCAAACAAATGATTCGCAAGGCTTCGGTAAGTTAAAACATGATGCCAAAGAGGGTGGAAAAATTGCAGGAGATGCAAAAAATGCACTTGAAAAAAAGACAGGTAAAAAAGTAAGTACTAATGAAAACTATCTTGATGTATCTGAAAGCAAAAAAAGAATAAAATAACTATATATAATAATTTTATAAATAACTCAGTAAAAAGTATAACATTAAAAGAAAGCTTACAAAGACTGAAAAGTGCAATTGAAGAATTAAAATTTTTTGTTGGTTTCTTTTACTTTTCAGGCTGGCAGGAGATTTATAAAAGTCTGCAAGAAAATAATGGCTCAATGTAAATATTATGAAAAAAAAGGCTAAGTTTATCTTATTTTTATCCTATATTTGGCAATCATTAACTATAATTTTATCAAACATGAAAAATATTTTACGTATTCATTCAGCAATTATCCTTTCTTTTCTGTTTTTAGTTATAACACAATCTGTTAATGCACAATATTCCCTCGACTTCAATGGCGATGAAGATCATGTTGTGTTAAACGGAACTGATGTAGCACCACCCTGGAGTTTGGAGGTGATGGTAAATAAAAGTGAAACCGATAACTACCAGCATTTGCTTACCGGCCCTAACGGCATCAGTGGAATACGTATTGAACAGTGGTGGGGAACTAAAGTAGGATTTACCGAAGGCGGAGTTGCCGACTATACTTTTAATTATATCCTCCCGATTGGCGAATGGGTGCATCTGGCTATGACCAACAACGGAAGCCAAACCAAGTTGTATGTGAATGGAATATACCACAGTACAATCAGTGGCTCTATCAGTCTTCCGAGAAAATTGATAAGCAAAGGTGCCGAGGATGCTTCAATGAAAGCAAAAATTGATGAGCTTCGATGGTGGAATCTTGTTTTACAAGACGATGTGATAGAGCAATATGCTAACGAGCCGGTAACTCCCGATCATCCTAATTATGATAATCTTTTGAATTACTATAAATTTGATGAAGGCTCGGGGAATACTTGTTACGATTCAAAAGGCAGCCTGAATGGAACTATTTACGGTGCAGTTTATTATATTGATACCGACCACGATGCCGGAGTATCTAAACTTGTTGCCCCTGCAAATAGCCCTGATAACTACTCTTCATCTGAGCCTTTAATAGTGAGAGTTAAGAATTTTGGTTATGAGGATATTACCGAAGATTTCACGGTTGCATATTCCCGTGAAAATATTTTAATGGAAACCATAACTATTCCCGCTGCCACAACACCTTTGTTGTCAAACCAAACTATTGATATTGAGTTTGAACCGGTAAATTTGAATGCTTCAGGTTCTTATCATTTTCAGTTCTTTACTTCCCTTGCTAATGATGAGAATATGAACAACGATACACTTACGAAAACCCTGGTTAGTTTTTCTAATGTTCTGGGAAATATTTCTGATTTTAATGTGGATACAAATACAGTGGAAATTGCATGTGGAACTCCTAAGCTAAGAGTGATTTTTTATAAAGAAAATATGTTCAGGATTTGGCTGGCTCCAACCGGTTATTTCTATAATCCTGCAGGCGATCATATTGTAGTTAGTTATGATTTTCCATTGATTGATATTGAAACATCTGATGAGGGTGAATATTATAAAATATCTACAGCTTTACTTGAATTACATGCATATAAAAATCCTTTGAAGTTCACTCTTTATGAAAGTGATGGGGAAACAGTTATATGGAATGAAACCGGCGGGCTTGATTATGGTACACGAACATTTCAATATCTTGAACCTTATGAAGAAGAGTATTTTTATGGTGGTGGAATGCAAAACGGATATTTTTCTCACAAGGGTACAAAAATAAAAATCTCAAAAGAAATTCAAAACTGGGATGACGGTGCCGTTCCTAATCCTGTTCCGTTTTACATGAGTACTAAAGGATATGGAGCATTTAGAAATACATTTTCACCCGGAGAATATGATTTCCGTGATGAAACAGCTTTAGCGCATAATGAAAACCGTTTTGACTGTTTTTATTTTTATGGGCCTTCTTTGCAGGAAATTCTTAACGGATACACAGAATTGACCGGCAGGCCGATTCTTCCTCCTCGTTGGGGGCTTGAACTCGGTGATGCCGACTGTTATAATACAGGAGGTTTAACAACTCCTGATGTTATTGAACTTGTTGCAGATAAATATCGTGAACATGATCTTCCGGGTGGTTGGATATTACCGAACGACGGCTATGGTTGTGGATATGTGGAGCTGCCTTATGTTGTTTCGGAACTTGCCGAACGAGGTTTCCATACCGGTTTGTGGACAGAAAATGGTGTTTCCCAAATTGCCTGGGAAGTAGGAACTGCCGGAACCAGGGCTTGTAAGCTTGATGTTGCCTGGGTTGGCTCTGGTTATTATAATGCATTGAATGCGTGCAAATCGGCATATACCGGTATTGAAGATAATTGTGACGAACGTGGTTATGTCTGGTCGGTTTGCGGTTGGGCCGGAACTCAACGATACTCAATTGTCTGGTCGGGTGACCAGTCCGGCAGCTATGAGTATATCCGTTTCCATATACCAACTTTTATCGGATCGGGATTATCGGGATATAATCTGGCCTCAAGTGATGTGGACGGGATTTTTGGCGGAAGTTCGGCAACTTATGCCCGCGACCTGCAATGGAAAACTTTTATTCCGGTTACATACACAATGTCGGGATGGGCTTCTAATGATAAACATCCCTGGAATTACGGTGCAAGTATTACTGATATTAACCGCAAATACCTGAAATTAAAAATGCGGCTTACTCCCTACATGTACACTTTATGTAATGAAGCTTATGAATCGGGTGTTCCGGCTGTACGTGCAATGATACTTGAATATCCTAATGATCCCGTAACTTATGGCACAACTACACGATATCAGTTTATGAGTGGGCCAAATATGCTGGTGGCACCTGTTTACACGTCATCCTATTTCAGGGATAGTATTTATTTCCCTGCCGGAGAGTGGATAGATTATTGGGATGGGACAGTTTATACAGGCTCATCTTACTTAAACGATTATATGGCTGATATTAGCACATGCCCCGTATTTATTAAAGCAGGTGCTATTATTCCAATGTATCCTGAAATGCTTTATGATAATCAATTCCCCAAAGACCCCGTAACTTTCGATATTTATCCCGATGAATATTCTTCATTTGAAATGTATGAAGATGATGGTTTAAGCCGTGATCACCGAACAGGTGCTTTTGCGAAAACCCTTATAGAATGCGATGCCCCGGGATTTGGTAGTAGTGGAATTGTTACAATAACCGTTGGTGAAAGCATAGGCGATTATGAGGGCAAACCAACAGAACGATCTTATCGTTTTGAAGTGCATGCACACGGCCATCCAAATATTATTAAACTGAATGATGTTCCCTTAACTGAATTTTCTACTTTGGAAGAACTGGAACAAGCCGCAGAAGGCTGGTTTTATGATCCTGAAGACAGGCTGGGAATAGCATATGTTAAGACACAATCTTTACCCACCAATACAGCCTTTGAAGTAGAACTTGATGTTGCAGTTGGTATTGAAAGGGTAGATGTAAAGGATGAGGTAATAATATTCCCAAATCCGACTACTGGCATTGTTTCAGTTGTTTCGGAAAATTTGGAAATAAATAAAATCTCTGTTTTTGATTTTATAGGAAAGATTATAAATGATTCAATAGTGATTAAACAGGATATTAATTCTGCTGAAATAGATTTATCATCCCAACCTAATGGAGTTTATTATTTATATATTAACACAAAAAAGGGAAATATCAGAGAGAAAGTGACGGTTGTGAAATAGGGGAGGTGATTTTTAGAATTTAGATTTATTGTGCTTTTCTTCAGGTTTGAAAAGAAAAGATTGTAATTTATCCCACGAAATTTTGTGTAGATATGTGTAATTGTACCTAAAGTAAAAAAAAAGGCTAATCCAGAAAAACAAAATGAGAGACTTTGATAGAATATATTTTAAGGTTAGAGAAGACTTTAGGAAATGGTTAGTAAATAATCATGAAACAAGCCAGGGAATATGGTTGATTTTTTATAAAAAGCATACTAAAAGAGATAATATTGCATACAACGAAGCTGTAGAAGAAGCTATTTGTTTTGGTTGGATTGATAGCATAATAACAAGAATCGATGAAGAAAAATACGTAAGAAAGTTTACCCCCAGAACAAATACTGATAATTGGTCGGATACAAATAAAATCAGAGCTGCGAAGATGATCAATAATGAAAAAATGACTGAAGCCGGCCTAAATAAAATAGGGATTTATTTAAAAACGGGAGTTGTAGATTGGAAACCAGATAAGAGAAAAGAAAAAGGAACTTATAAATCTGAAATTCCTGACTTTATAATAGAAGAATTTTCCAAAAACGAACCTGCCTTAACAAATTTTCTTAATCTTGCCCCAATTTATAAACGCCATTATATACTTTGGATCACAGATGCTAAAAGAAAAGAAACAATTTTTAAAAGATTAAATGAATCAATTGATTTATTGAAGAAAAACAGAAAATTAGGATTGAAATGAATCTACAACTCCATTAAGATTTCTTCTTTTAAACTAAAAATACTAAACTCAGATTGAAAATTCTTAAGTATCTCAAAATAAATTTTATTCCTAAAAAGTAAGTAAATCTAAACACACAAAATTTAAAAAGAATAGTTTATGCCAAGATTAAGTATTGAAGTTAAAAATCAAATAAAGGGCCTATCACGACAAGACCTGGAACAAATTGTATTGAAAATAGCTGCAAAAGAACAATCAGCCTTTGATTTTATTTTGGTAAATTACCTTGAAAAAGAAGAAGGTGAAAAGGATTTGTTCGAAAAGACAAAATCAGACCTTGATGTTCTTTTTTACAAAGGGTACAAGGGGTTTTCAGAGGAGTTGAGATTGGCTAATATGCTAGCTGCTTGCATAAAACGTATCAATGAATTTACGAAAGTTTCTAAAAATAAATTAATGGAAGCCGATTTACTCATCTATGTCCTCGATGTTCCATTTTCTCTTTCTACTGATTTGTTCGGAACTTGTTTTACACAATACGACTCAAAAGTTGGTTTAATTGTAAAACGATTAATTACACTGGTTACAAAAAAATTACATCCAGATTATTTGAATGACTATAAATATATAATAAACGGCTATCTTAAAGTGCTTCACCAAACTTCGAGTCATAATGACACCATATACAATTTACCAAAAACCATTTAACCTCTCTCTTCGTAGTCTTATTTATTTTGTTAGGAAATTTTATGTAAATTTGTTGAAAATAGATTAATTAGTAATGGTGCTCCCGAATGCGTTCGAACTTATACAGCCATTGAAAATTAGAAATTTATACAGATGAAAACTCTTTTAAAAAACCTGGTGTTTATTATTGCTATACTGTCAATAAGCAATATTATTGGACAGAATGTTGTGATAAACGAAGTAATGACATCAAATAAAACAACAATAACTGATGAGGATGGCGATACTCCAGACTGGATTGAGATATACAATGCGGGCAATGAAACAATAAACTTGCAAGGATTTGGTTTGACGGATAATATTGACGATCCTTTTAAATGGACCTTGCCTGAGGTTGAAATTGAACCAAATGCATATTTGCTTGTTTTTGCATCAGGAAAAGACAGGCTTGAAATAGGAGGGCATTGGGAAACAATTGTTAACTGGGGCGACCAATGGAAATATATTATTCCCGGATCGGAACTTCCAGCCAACTGGAACGAAACTGATTATGATGATTCATTTTGGCTTTCCGGTACCACAGGTATTGGCTACGGTGATGGCGATGATGCGACTATTGTTCCTCAATCGACTATTTCGGTATTTCTTCGTAAGAAATTTACAATCGAAGACTTTCCTGAGATTTTAGATGCTTTATTTCATGTTGATTTTGACGATGGCTTTGTTGCATATTTAAACGGGCTTGAAATTGCCAGAGCAAATATTGGCACTCCCGGTATTCCACCGGCTTTTAACGAAACAGCCTATGAACCCAGAGAGGCTTTGATATATCAGGGTGGGCTTCCGGTGCTATTTGAAGTAAGTCCGGAAATACTTTTATCAGATACAAATGTTCTGGCTATACAGGTTCATAATGTTGATCAGGGATCATCGGATATGACAATTATTCCATTTCTGACTTTTTATTCGGCAACACCACCCCCAAATCCGTCTGGTTCTAACCCAATTCTTCAATTACCCGAATTAAGGTTGCATACGAATTTTAAACTAAGCAGTTCAGGTGAGACAGTTTTTATTGTTGATCCCTCCATGCAAATTATCGATAGTGTTCAAACAGGTGTATTGCCATCGGATGTTTCATTTGGCAGAAAGCCTGATGGCTCAGATACCTGGATGTATTTCCCTGAAGCTACGCCCGAACAGCCAAATAATTCAATAGGATACCCGGGAATAACAGGTGATGTTCAATTCTCGGTTTCAGGTGGTTTTTATAATGGTAATGTTGAAATTGAATTAAGTGTTGAACCCGAAGATGCAGTTATATATTATACTTTAGACGGTTCATATCCTATTATTATTTCAAATGTTTATCAGTACCCTTTGCAAATAAATGAAACAAGTGTTGTGAAAGCAGTTGCTTTATATGAAGGATATTTGCCGGGAAATGTCATAGGAAAAACCTATTTCATTGATGTTTTTCATGAACTACCTGTAATTTCTCTGTCAACTAATCCGGAGAATTTTTTCGATCCTGAAATAGGCATTTATCATGAAAATAATATTTGGGAAGAATGGGAACGACCTCTACAAATTGAGTTCTATGACCCGGAAGGTAATCTTGGTTTCGATATAAAAGCAGGAGTAAAATTATATGGTGGCTGGACAAGGAATCTGCCGCAAAAATCATTAGCAATATTTGCCAGAGAAACCTATGGTTATGATGAAATTGATTATCAGATTTTTCCTGACGTTGATATTTCGCAATTTGAATCCATCGTACTTAGAAATTCAGGAAATGATTGGATGAATACAATGTTTCGTGATGGATTTATGACAGGTTTGGTAGCAAATACTGATGTTGATCGACAGGCATTTCTGCCATCGGTGGTTTATATTAACGGTGAATATTGGGGGATACATAATGTCAGGGAAAAGATCAGTGATAGATATATTGAATCTCATCATGGAATTGATCCTGATAATATGGATATTTTAGAAGGGCCTGGCTGGCCAATTACCGGAGATCCATCACATTATAATAATATGATAGAATTTATTGAGGTAAACTCATTATCAGTTCAAGCGAATTATGAGTATATTGAAACACAAATCGATGTTGATGAATTCATAAATTATCAGATTTCTCAAATATATTTTGCAAATACCGACTGGCCGGGTAATAACATTAAATTTTGGAGGCCAAAGACATCAGAAGGAAAGTGGAGATGGATAATGTATGATACTGATTTTGGATTCGGACTTGAAGGAAGCTATTATCATAATACTCTTGCTTTTGCAACTGATCCTTATGGCCCTGAATGGCCCAATCCACCATGGTCAACTTTTTTATTAAGAAATCTTTTACAAAACAATTCATTTAAAAATGATTTTATAAACAGATATGCGGATCTGTTAAACTCAAATTTCAGGATCGATCAAGTGCAAAATCATATAAATCAAAAAAAAGCATTGATTCATGATGAAATGCAAAACCAGGTTGTGAGATGGGGCGGTAATATGTCGGAATGGTTTAATAATGTAAATGTTGTTACTAATTTTGCCAATTACAGGAATTCTTTTGTAAAAAGTCATATTGTAGGATATTTCGATCTTTCGGGATTTTCAAATATTGAATTAAATGTTATTCCTGAGAACAGTGGTAAAATTACTATCAGTACTCTGACATTAGAAGAATTCCCGTGGACAGGAGAATATTTCAATAACGTTCCGATTATTTTATCAGTTGAAGCTTCACCTGGATATATGTTTCAACAATGGGAGGGAGATGTTTCCTCCGACAGCCTTTCAATTAGTTTGAATATAGATAACGATGTGAGTATTACTGCAGTATTTCAGGAAATATTTTCCGAAAATATTGTTATAAATGAAATTAATTATCATTCAGCTGATGATTTTGACCCGAAGGATTGGATAGAATTCACAAATACAGGTGAAACGGAAATGGATTTGAGTAACTGGTTCTTTAAAGATGAAGATGATGAACATGTTTTTACATTTCCCGAAGGAATATTAATTGAAGCTGGTGGTTTTCTCGTACTTTGTGAAGATACAACAGCATTCATTGAATTTTTTCCTGAAGTTGAGAATATTATTGGAGATATGGAATTTGGATTTAGCGGTAATAATGAATTATTAAGATTGTTTGATGTTTCTGGAGCAATAGCTGATACTGTTCATTACGATGATGAAGATCCATGGCCAAGTGATCCCGATGGAACCGGGCCTACTCTTGAATTGATCAATCCGTTGTATGATAATGCACTTGCAGAAAACTGGGCTGCCTCCGATGCCCATGGAACTCCGGGTGAGATCAACAGCGTCTTTTTCCAATCCAATGAACAGGAAATTATTTTACCTGTTGGATATGGATTTGTTTCAACACGAATTATTCATGAAAACCCTGATATGCTTGTTGTGTTGGATCCAATTTTAAACGAAAACCTGATCTATGTTCGTAATTCCACCGGCCAGACTTTACGAAAAATCGGCCCGAACTGGGTTAATGGGATTGGCGACTGGAATACAACCGAAGGCTATTTATTTAAAATGAATACAACAGATCAGCTGAATTTTCAAGGACAAGTAATAGATCCATTAACTCCTATAGAACTTTATGAAGGTTTTCAGTTCATTAGTTACCTCCCTGAGTTTTCGGGTGATGCATTAGTTGTTTTTGAAAATATTTTAAATGATAATCTTATTTATATCAGAGATTCTCAAGGAGGTATGATTAGGAAAATAGGTCCAAATTGGATTAATGGACTAGGGAATGCAAATCCGGGTGAAGGTTTTTTGATTAAAATGAATTCCGATGATATATTAGTTTATAATGTGCCTGAAAACATTAAGGGGCTCACAGGTGAAAAACCTCTTTGTCCTCATTTTGATTTCGAAGGTGGAAATCCAGCCGATCCGGTTTATACCATCTATGTCTCAGGATTGGAAATTGGAGACGAGGTGGCAGCTTATGATGGAGGTAAAATGATTGGAGTTGCAAAAATATCATCGAATTATGTTTTTGATAATGAACTTCCGGTTTTTAGTGTTTTATTTGATGGTAAAGGTTATATTGAAGGAAATCCTATAATATTGAAAGTTTGGAAAACCGAAACAAATTATATAGAAAATGTAGAATTTACGATGGAAAATCTTTTTAATGCTTATACTGAAAAGGTTTATCCGAGCGAGGATGGACAATATAGCATTGTTGATGTAAAAAATTCAGCAGTTACCAAAAAGAAATTAATTACAATTTATCCAAATCCTGCCGAAAATGTTATTAACATTTATTCTCCCAATCAAATTAATAACATTTCAATTTTTAACTATTTTGGCAATAGAATTTATCACGGAAATAGTACCAAAATCAATACTGAAAATTTTGAAACCGGTGTTTATATTATCAGAGTAGAGATGAATGAAGGAGTGGAAATTCAAAAGTTTAGTGTAAAATAAAGTTTGAATAAAGGATAAAATGTAAAAAGGGATAACTTTTTTATATTCCTTTTAAGTCAATCGATAGGTGTCAAGTATTGTTGCGTTTTTTTTGGAGCCTTACTGAGTTTAAAATCCGAAAAAAATATCTTCCGGTTTTTTAATATTTTTTGTTAGTTCATCATTTAATTTTAATCGGGTTTTGTGGTGAGTTTGAAGATTATTTATCGGAATGTGTAATTATTTTAATTTATATCCGATAGTTAAGTTAATTGTAAATGTATTTACGGTTACTTTTCCATCATTTCCCGTATTTTCAATTTTCCACTCAGCTACTTTCGTAAAGTCTAAATAATAATCTGCTCCTAATCCAAATTGAATATTTGAAATATCATATTTTAACCCACCCCCAAGTATTAATCCAATCGAAGTATTTTTAAGTTTATCAATTTCTTCGAGTTCATCAAAATGTTTACTGCTGCTTAATAAATAATCAAATCGAGGCCCAAAACTTATAAACGGAGTAACTGTTTCTTTTATTGAATATTTAAAATCAATCCTTGTATTTATTGATAAGTAGTTCAATGTTGCTTTTTCAGTTATTGTTTGTCCTGTCAATGCTCCAGATATGTCGGTAAGTTGTACTTCATCTTTACCTCCTTTTCTTATCATACCGATATTACTTGAAAGATTAAAATATTGCTTATCAAAATAATCAATTCCTGCAAAAAATGAATATCCAATCAACGTTTCTTCATAAATCGGATCAACATTAACACCCATTAATTCCCAGTTCAATTTTGAAATTGATGGCCCTCCTTGAATTTTAATTGTTTGTCCATTTGTTAGAATTGCAATTGTCAATCCTATTAAAATAATTACTAATCGTTTCATTTTATTAAATCTCTTATCAACTTTATGAATTCCTGTTCATTTACATTTTTGTCCTGCTTTCTAATTTGGGTAATTTTTACTCCTGCTTTTGCGAAAATTTAATCTATAAGGTTGTCTTTTTGTTTTCTTTTTTTTTACTTTGCGGCTAACTTCTAAATAGTTACTACACTATGCCCTTTATTTCTTCTTTGTGCATTATTTCATCAAACAATATTTTTCAAATATAAAACATTTTTATTATAAAAAAATATTTAGATGATATAAATGACAGATTAGTAATATTGCCAAAATAACTTCCCCAAGATTTTGTGATAAATTTTGTTACAGATTCGCAGATTAGATCAATCAAAAGATTGATTTTTAGTTAAAAAATCACAACCCCAACTCCTTCTTCAAAATATTTTTGAATCTTGTTGCACTTAAATAATGATCCTCTAATAATTTATCGTCATGCAAAAGACTAAAAACGGCAAAGCCTGATGGTGCTGCCTTTGCTTGCTGTACAGAGTCAATTTTTTTAAGTTTTAAATCAATTCCATATTCTAACGCTGTTTCTTTCAAAGCAAAAGCAGAGGGCTCGTTCCAGGGGCATTGGTCAGCATAAAGAAGGTGCCAGCCTAAATAATTTTTCTGGTTTTGAGTCCAGTCAATCAATTTTGGGTTTGGAAAATTCGTATCAAATTTTTTCATTAATAGCTCAAATCTGCCTCTTTTTTCGGCTTCAATAAATCCTATTTTCTCAAACAATTTTTTATTGGCTATCCAACTTCCCTTGCTTGTCATCGTGCACAGACCCGACATATTTTTCTCTCTTGCCTCATCTTCACAAGTTTTCACAAGCAATGAACCATAACCCTTTTTTTTGTCTTTATTTGAGTAAACATACATGCAATGAATAAACATGTAATTGTCGGCATCAACGGGCCTCCAGGCATATTCAGCTGGTACATATTCGATAAATGCGATTGGCCTGTCGGTCTGATCTCTAAGTATCTTAATTTTCAGGCCTTCTTTTATGGCTTTTTCAAACCATTTTCTTTTGTTTTCAAATTCCGGTTTTTTAATGTCTTTTATGCAAAAAAGAGTTTGTTCATGAACATTATCCGGATTTACGTCTACTATTTTTAAATTGTCCATTTGCTTCTAATTTATATTTTGACTGAGTTTAAGTTTATTCTTTCATGAAATATTAAGGGTTTGAATTTCGGCCTCATTCGTAAAGCTCAATTTTAAAATCATCAATATAATAGCTTTCTTTTCCGGGATTCCATACATAAGTTTTTAATATATCTTCGGTTGTGAAGGATTCGGGAATGTAAAAAGTTAAGAAAACTTTTCCCCATTTATCTTTTTCCAGGTAATATTCGAATTGTGAACCTGTCCATTGAATAATTTCATTTTCATTGCTTTCAAGGCTTAAAACCAGAATTGCTTTTGAAAAGTTTTTAGGGGCAAATACATTGAGTGAAACCTTGATTTTCTTTGCTTTTTTACAATCAATATCCATTAAACTTGTAGAAAATGTCGGCCCGAAAATTATTGCAGAATCCATTTTAAAGGAATATTCACCCGAAAATGAATATTCATCAGTTAGCTGTTTTTCATTGTTTCCCCATAAATTTCCGTTTTCAAATGAATTATTTTCTGAACAAACAGGTTTTATTAATTCAATTGAATTCGGCTCGTCAGTTTTGCCAAATAATGTTACTTCCGAAAAGCCCGAATAGTTTTTTTGATTGATAATAAAAGGATATTTCGTCATGATAATATCAGGGATTTCAAAAGGACATGGCTTTGTCCATGCATAAACAAAATATTGTGTTTTGCTTGAGTCAACAGCCTTTTTTAATTCTAACAGATCATTTCTTCCTCTGTTATCATATTGAACGAATTTTGTGGTGTCTTTATATTTTTCTAAATAATAATCAATGTAATAAGGCTGATTAACCGAGATAGCGGCCGTTATATTATTACTCCCAAATTTATTATTCCAATCGGCGATTCTTTTGGCAACATCTTTAAATTCTCCGAAATGTTGGGTGTTATAATGGTCTTTTACAAACACAGTATTAATTGTTCCGGCGATGGCAAGGAAAACAAAAAAAAGTTTGAATGTCAAAGACGAATGTCTTTTAATGAAAGAAAATATAAACATTAACAGAAATGGAAAGGAAAATATCAGAATTGATTTCTGTAGGATAGGATTGCGGAATATTGAATAGAAATATCCAATAAAAAACATAGTAAAAAACCATATTAGCGAAATACTATAGAATTTGTTCCATTTGATGTTTCTTAAGTTTGAAAATAAGGAGAGAATTAAAGCCGATCCAAAAACTATCAGCAGAAAAACCGATTTGTTGAAGCAGTAATATATGAAATCGAAGAACCAAAATGAATCGGGTTTGCCTAGCCAACCGTCTTCCCCGCCTATTCCACCAATTCCGAATTGATAAAAAAATATTTCAAAATGTGGCAGGTACAAAATGAAAACTGCAAGACCGCATAAGATATAATTTTTTAATGCTTTTCTTTTTAAGAAAAATAATCCCGTAACTCCAACCATCAAGACAAATAAAAAGCTGTAGTTATGGGAGTAAGCTGAAAGTGCACATGAAATTACAAATCCCGAATAAGTTAAAAGATTTTGTTTTTTGTCTTTAACTATCAAAGTCCAGAACCAAACGGTTGCTAAGGAGAATAATAACCCGGGGCTATAAGGCCTCGCCAACTGACTGTACAATAATGGAAATTGCAGGAAAGCCATTGAAAGTGCCGATAATAAGCCTGTATTTTTATTGAACCATTTTTTACCGATCAGGTAAACAAGATAAACCGAAACAATTCCGCTAAGTATAAACGGAAGGCGAACAATGGCTTCAGAAAACCCGAAAAGCTTTGTCCAGAAATAAAGAAAAGCCTGAACACCGGCAGGATGAAAATCATTGAGTTTTACACCTTTTTCGATCATTTCACCAAATGAATCGAATTGAAGACGATGTAGCGCACTAAGCTCATCGTTGCTTAACGACCATGATGAATATCGGTAAAAACGAAGTGTTGCTGCAATTATAAGGACAATTGCAAGCAATGATTTTTCTGATATTTTGTTAAAGAATCTTACGATGTCTGCTTATGATTTTAAGAGGTTCTCTGTTTAAGGGCTTCGTATATAATAATTCCGGAGGCGACTGAAACATTAAGCGATTCTATTTCGCCAATTATAGGGATTTGCACTTCTTTGTCCGATAGTTTAAGATACTCGCCTGAAACCCCGCTTTCTTCCGAGCCCATAATAATTGCCGTCGGCTGTGAATAGTCGGGATCATAATACTTTTCCTCTGCTTTTTCGCTCGCTGAAATAATTTGGAGCCCGCTTTCTTTCAAAAAGGATATTGTGATTTTCAGGTTTCTGCTTCTGTGAACCGGAATTTTAAGTAATGCCCCGGCAGAAGTCTTTACTGCATCGGAGTTTATCATAGCCGAGCCTCTTTCAGGAATAATTATTGCATCAACTCCTGCACATTCAGCAGTCCGTGCAATAGCTCCGAAATTTCTTACATCGTTAACTTTATCAAGAATTAGAACCAAAGGAGTTTTACCGGCTTCATAGATCATGGGTATTAAATTTTCGATGTCCTGATATTGAATAGGGGAGATGTAGCAAATTATTCCCTGATGGTTTTTTCGGCTTATTCGGTTGAGTTTCTCAATAGGTACAAATTGGAAAATAATATTTCGCTCTTTGATCAATGTTCTCAAAGTACTATATCCTTCTGATTTAAGTCCCTGTTGAATCAGTAATTTTTCAATTTCTTTTCCTGCCAGAATTGCTTCAATAACAGGCCTTATTCCGTAAATTATATTTTCGTCTTTCATCTATATTTGTTCAAATTAATTAAACAAAAGTAAGAAAATTAATATAAAAGGCCGGAAATACTGTTTGCAAAACAGAATATTAGTTTTTTGATCTCAGAAGCTCGTTTATCTCTTTTAAATATTTGTTTTCCTGCTCTAAAAGGCTGTTTTTGTTTTTTAAAAATTTGTTTTCCCCGATGGTTTGTTGTGTTTGTGTGGCGGATTTATCGCTTTCGTGGATGAAATATTGAAAGAAGTTATGATTTACTGCTTTGGAGATTGCATAGAGGCGAGTGAGACGCATATTATTAGAGTTTAAGAGGCTGTAGAGTGAAGGAGGACTGATCCCTATCATTTTTGCAAGCTTATAGATTGATATTTTCCTCTCATAACATATTTGTTTGATGATGTTTCCTATTTTTATCATGACTGAATGGCTATATATTTTATGCAAATATACTATATTATTAGATTATTTATTACATTAGTTATATTTATAATTATATCTGTTGTATTATTTATTATATATATAAGTTCATTTATTATATTTGTTAATTCATTTAATACATTTGTTAGGTGAATTATTATATTTGGGAGATTATTGGGATTTTTGGGAGGAGAAATGGAATCTTGGAGGGGGTGGATAATATTTTTGGAGGGATGAAAGTATTCTTTGGGATTGTAAAAAGTTTCTTTATTTGGATAGATTTCTTCTGTTAGTCGTTAAGGATACTCATTATGCTTATCCAAACTACCAACGGAAACGAGCGTTAACTGGGAAAACAGCAGGAAAATATTTCGCAAAAGCAGAAATAAAATTATCGGATATTACTGCTAAAATTTATTTTGAGGTGACAGAAATGAGTTTTCTCTGAGTAATACGCTTTCTCATAATAGGAATACGGGAAATTATATTCACTAAACACAAATTGGAATAGAGTAATATAACATTTTTAAAATAAACCATGAAGTGGTTTAAACGTGAATAGCCATAGGTGAAACCTATGGTAAGAGTATGAAAATGAAACAAAAAACCCCAACGGGGTTTAACATATTAAAATAGATACTTTTCGTCAAACTCAATCCCATGCTCCCTTAACAAACATATATATTCTTCTCTGAAGCTTATTTTTTGTTGCAAAAACTACCTGATAGAGAATTTGTGTATATGTACTCATGATAAAGCTTTGTTGTTAAACCCTTTCAGGGTTTTTTAATAATATTTGCTTGTACCCTACACTTCGTGTAGGGCTATTCACGTTCAATCCTTTCAGGATTGGAATTCCTTTTATGAAGTAAAGATATAAATCTTTTTGAAAGCATCTTGCAAAAAAATTGACTTAGAAATGTGTATTATTCATTTCTATCGCCTCAAAATAAATTTTAGCCCTTTTTTTATTTCCTGCTTTAATATTTAAATGAAATTATTATATTTGTGAAAAATAATGAAGAAATAAACACTATTAATGCGCTATAGCAGAACGGGTGAATATAGGTAGTAGGCGTGTTATTATTTCGGAGTTGGTAACCATTTTAAAGGAGAATGAAAAGAACTAAGTTTTTTCCACCAATAGAAGAGAGAGAAACTGAAGAACTAATTGGAATTGCTCATAGCACTAAAGATTTTTGGCAACAAGAGGCAATTAATCAAGCTAAAGTAGAATTGGAAAAACGTAACATTTCCAAAGAATATCAACTTGAATTGGTAACAAAATGGAATGAAGAAATAAAAAAACATGAAAGACAAAGAGAAAAGGAATTAGAAGAAAATGAATTAAAAAAATATTCCATCATTCAGCAATTTATTATTTTTCTTATTTCACCCTTGATATTGTTAGGTAAAGTAGACTATGATATGAGCATAACAGACCTGAAAGAAGAAAATTTTAAAGAGAAAATTAAGCAAAGGAGATTTGCTTTAATTGCAGGAACTATAGTTTATTTATCGACCTTTTTTATTTTATTGAAAACATAAAAAACGGTTACCAATAAGTAGGACTCTAAGCAGCCCTCAAAACCCAGCAAAGCCCATATTTGACCACATCCCATCTTGCTATGTATCTAAAAACACCCCCCACATCCCCAACCCATTTCCTCATATAAAACAAAAACCAGCCCCCCTAAAAACCCGCTTTTTTTATTTCTTTTGCTTTAATATTTAATTGAAATTTTTATATTTGTGAAAAATAATGATGAAATATACACTATTAATGCGCTATAGCCCAACGGGCGGATATACGCAATAGGTGTATGGTTATTTCGGAGTTGAACGAAAATTATTTAATATAAAAAATCGTAATCATGAAAAAAAATGTTTTAATGTTACTATTAGTATTATTCTCTCTGTTTTCTTATTCTCAAATTGTTTTTGAAAATAAGTATAATTATGGAAATGTAGAATTCAAAATGTTAGAGAATTACGGAATAAAGTATTATTTCGTTGATGAAGATAATCATGAAATTAATTTATATAATTTAGACCACTCTTTATTCAGATCTGTTTCTATTGTAATTGATTCTACTGAAATTTATAGTATTTCATATTTCTCTGAATCTCTATTTAATACTGACAGTAAATTTGAATATGTAAAGACAACATGTGTAACTTCTCATCTTTGCTATTTGAGAGTATATAATGAGGATCAGGAATTATTACTTTCGTTAGATAGTTTAAGGCTTAGTTGGTCTTCCAGCTCACTTGGTGCGATTGTAAATACATCTGAAGGGACAAAAATGCGATTAAAACATTATGATGAATCAAATTATATTTATAGCTTACCAGGTCATTTGGCTTGTTATGATTGTGATGTTATAATTGAAAATATTGGTGAAATTCAATCTTCAAATAAAACGAGTTTGTCAGAACCTTTCCCAAATCCCTCAATTGACTATGTGCGTATAAATTATCAATTGCTGGAGCATGAGAAGAAGGGAGAATTAATTTTGTACGATATTAATGGTATCGAACTAAAAAGATATCAAGTTGATAAAACATTCGATCATTTAATGATTTCAACCCAAGATCTTCCAGTAGGAACCTATTTTTATAATCTTCATACATCACGAGGTATAAGCAGAGGAAAAAAGTTGATTGTAATAAAATAAAAACCAGCAGCCCTAAAAACCCGCTTTTTTTATTTCTTGCTTTAATATTTAAATGAAATTTTTATATTTGTGGAAAATAAAGAATAATTTTAAAATAGAAAATTTAAATAATTAAACGGACAATCCTGATAATTATCGGGAGAAATAAACACTCAATGCGCTATTGCTCAACGGACGGATATACGCAATAGGGGTGTGGTTATTTCGGAGTTATAGCACATTCCACATATCACGATAACTTGATTAATTTCTCAAGCTAATGTTTGAAAACAGGGAATGAAAAGATTGAAAAAAGTATAAATTTGACCTAAAAAATAACTGCGTAAAATCAGAGGATTACGTTACGTTAGTTAGAATTTAAAAAACGACTAACAAATAAAAATCAGTCAAGATATAGATATGAAAACATTTAAGCGAAGATTTCCTAAAATTTCTTTTTTCCTATTTTTGATAATGAGTTTTATACTTTTTAATTCATGCAAAAAAGACAAAGACGTTATTCCGTTACCAGTAAAGATGGTTAAATTTGGAAATACAATTACATGTCACTATTCCTACGATTCACAAAATAGATTAGTTGAGATTGATTCTGATTTTTCGTTAGAACAAATAGATTATAAGGGTTGTAAGATTTATAAATGGACAGTAGAAAAGTATCAAAATTCAGAAACTTCTGAACATTTTTACTACTACGATGACAACTTAATTGATAGTATACGAAATACTAATCCTTCATATTATGAAATTGAACTAGAAGAATATATACATGATGGAAATAGATATTTAAAAAAATTAAGATATAGTCATGGGATACTTTCAACTACATCTATTTTTCAATATGAATCTGATCGTATTATTTCTGAGACTTACATTATGCATGAGGCTTCGAATTTTGAAATCATTTATACCTTCAAATACGATGAATTAGGAAATTTAACAAAAATTTTCCATGATGATTATCTAACCGAGGAATATGAATTTACCAATAGGCTAAATCCATTATATCTCGTATCGACTCCTTATCTTGAAAAGACACCAATTGGATTCTATGAGTTTAATCCAATATATACAAAATATTTAGTTGCAAGAGAAAAAGATTATATTCAGGATGGCACATTACAGCATGAAGTAATTTATGATTATACATTTAATGAAAATCAACAGCCTACCCATGCCAGTATTGAAATTAATCAATATTTTATTAATCAATATGGAACAGATTTTTTTGAATATGAATATTAATAAACATGCTATAATAAATAGAACTCAAAGCAGCCCTCAAAACCCAGAAATAAGTAAATGATTAACTACATCCCATGTTGCTATGTATCCAAAAACACCCCCCACATCCCCAACCCATTTCCTCATATAAAACAAAAACCAGCCCCCCTAAAAACCCGCTTTTTTTATTTCTTTTGCTTTAATATTTAAATGAAATTTTTATATTTGTGAAAAATAATAGAAAAATAATTTTAATATTACATATACACAACCGTTGGGCATAATTAATAAATCATGAAAGGAATTAAAATAGGTATTGTTCAAGGAGATGCATTCACAATCGAAGGCGATGTTCTTGGAATGAAATATGCACAAAAATCTTATGGTCTGGATAGAGAAGTTCTTATTGAATTGATGAACAAGGGTATTGGTTTTGATATTAAAGAAAGATTACCTAAGTTATGGGGATTCTATTTCGAAGATAGTCATCAGGTTGTTGCCGCTAAAAATCTATTATTTATTGGTACTCCAAAATTAAGAGAGTTTGGGTATAAAGAAATTCGAGAATTTGGAAGAAGAATACTTACATCATTGGCAAGCTCAAAACCTGATACAGGTAAATTAATATTGACTATTCATGGAGTTGGCTATGGCCTAGATGAACTTGAAGCGTTTGAATCACAAATCGCAGGTTTACATGACAGTATAGTAACCGAAGATTATCCAGAGAATTTAAATGAAATAGTATTTGTAGAGCGTTCCCTTGGTCGATCAAAGCGACTTAATCAACTCCTAAAACAGTTATTTCCAGAAGGAGTAATACCGACTAGTAATTCAGGTGGAGTTCAATCCCTAAAATCAGAATCAACTGAAACTTTAAGATCTGCTGGATATGAATCTGAAAGTAAGAAGAAGATTTTTGTTGCAATGCCCTTTTCAGATGACTTTGATGATCTTTTTCACTACGGAATACAAGGTGCAGTGAACTCAGCTGGATATTTGTGCGAAAGAGCAGATTTAGAAAGTTTTACGGGTGATGTAATGGATTGGGTGAAAAAACGAATTGAATCGGCTGAACTGGTAATTGCTGATTTAACTAATGCTAACCCTAACGTGTATCTTGAAGTAGGTTATGCATGGGGCAAGGGGAAGAATACTGTCTTAATAATCAATGACACTAATCATTTGAAATTTGATACGAGGGGTCAACGTTGTATTCCGTACAATAAAATTATAGACCTTGAATCCTCTTTAACTAAAGAACTAAGAAATTTAAAGTAAACTATGCCCAACAAATAGGCAAGATTATTCGGCGAAGCCGCATTAATCCTGCCTGATGTTACCCTCCCCCCAGCATTCTTGTCTCGTCCTAAAATAGGTTTACACAAAACCCAAACCACCCCCCACACCCCCAACCCATTTTTCATATAAAATAAAAACCAGCGGGCCTAAAAACCCGCTTTTTTTATTTCCCGCTTTAATATTAAAATGAAATTATTATATCTTTACACAATGAATTGGAAATATAAACAACCTAAAAGTGTTTATATCCACAGCATGGTTGTTGGATATGACACAAAAGGTGTACATATAAGAAGTTGGCAGCAAGCTTAAAAGACACAATAACATGAGATATATTCTAACAATATTAATTAGTTTAATTTGCTTGATTGGATTTGCTCAAACTCAAGGAGATTTAAGTGAAAAGGCAGGCGAATCATTAAAAAAATCTGATAAAGAATTAAATGATATTTATAAGACAATTTTATCTGACTACAAATCGGACACTGTTTTTATTAAAAATTTAAAAGCCTCACAGAGAATCTGGATTATGTTTCGAGATGCAGAATTAAAAGTTAAGTATCCTGAGACAGAACCTGGATATTATGGCAGTGTTTTCCCTATGTGTGTCTCTACATATTTGGAAAAATTAACAAAAGTGAGAATTGAAACTTTAAAAAAGTGGACTATTGGAATTGAAGAAGGAGATGTCTGTATAGGATCAGTAAAAATGAAAGAAGAATAAAAGCCCAACCACCTCCCCAAACCAACCTCTCTCTTCCAATCCCCCCCCCAAAAAATAATCTAAAAACACCCCCCACATCCCCAACCCATTTCTTCATATAAAAAAAATAAGCAGCCCTAAAAACCCGCTTTTTTTATTTCTTGCTTTAATATTTAAATGAAATTTTTATATTTATGGGAAATAAGAGAAAAATAAATGTAATATTACATATACACAATCGTGATGCATAATACAAAAAATATAAGAAATGAACGAGATTTATTACTGTTGCGAAATGTTAGAAATGAATTCAAAATTCACTTGTGAAACCTGTAAAGATGAATTTGAATGTCCTGATACATTAATCTATTTCGAGAAAGAGGATAATGAATTTGGGATAATTATCCAGGATGGAGGGACTTCGAGTATTCGAATTAATTATTGTCCATGGTGTGGAAAGAAATTATAGAAAAATAAAGAAACTTAATTTCAAATTAACTAATATAAATGTACAATGCATAACAACGGTTCATAAAACATAGCAGTCCGCACTCGGTAGAAACGTTAACAACCACCCAATAATCCAACCATCTAAAAACAACCCCCATATCCCCAACCAATTTCTTCATATAAAATAAAAACCAGCAGCCCTAAAAACCCGCTTTTTTTATTTCTTGCTTTAATATTTAAATGAAATTTTTATATTTGTGGGAAATAAGAGAAAAATAAATGTAATATTACATATACACAGCCGTTGTAGCTCATTTAAAGCAACCAGACGAATATGAAATCTTGGAAGATATTGTTTTATATACTTGGATTAATTCCACTTGGGTTTATAATCTCCCTTCTCTCATTTTATTTTCATGCAGGAAGAATTTTAGGAAATCTCCCAAGATATAATCAACCAGACCCAAAAGAATTGGAGATTTATTCTGAATATTCACCTTACATAGATTTGTCAGGTGAAGTATGGATCTATTCACTTTTAATGTGGATTATTTCAACAATTTTGTATTTGATTCTAAAAAGAAGGCAAATAAGTTGGACACCAGTAATCGTAAGTACTTTCGGACAAGCTTGTGCTATTGTTCTTTTTTTATCTGGAATAATGGAATGGTATGCAGACTGAAAAAAACGTGCTACAACAATTAGCACTCTAAGCCCTCTGCAAGACCCAACAATAAGCCCATATTTAACCACATCCCATGTTGCTATGTATCTAAAACCACCCCCCACATCCACAACCCATTTCTTCATATAAAACAAAAACCAGCAGCCCTAAAAACCCGCTTTTTTTATTTCCTGCTTTAATATTTAAATGAAATTTTTATATTTGTAGGAAATAAAGAATAATGGACGAAGAGAAAATTATACGAAAAGAAGCAAAAGAATTCTATGATATTGAATTATTTAGGTCTTCAAGACGAAATGCAATTGACGATTTTCATAAATTAAATATTCGTCTTAATGACTTTTATTCATCAGAAAATAAGTCGATTTTTTTAGATGAGATAGAGCTTAACCTTAAAACTTATTTAAAAAAGCATAGAGACAAAGCGCATAACGGACAACCGGATCCGAATTGTCCAATTGAAATAAAAGCAGAAAAACTTCTTTTTTATATACAACAAGAATTGAATACTTTACCTATTATTGCGCACCAACGGTTTCATACAAGTATCAAAGAGGAGAGAAAAAAGGTTTTTGTTAGTTACAGTCATATGGATATTGAATATTTAAAAGACATTAAAAGACATTTTAACCTTTTTATGATAAAATTGATTTTTGGGATGATTCAAAAATTCAACCTGGGCAAAAGTGGAAATACGAAATAAGTAAAGCAATAAGAGAAACAAAAATTGCTATTCTTCTTTTAAGTACAGATTTTTTAGGTTCAGACTTTATTTCTAATGATGAACTTCCTCCTTTACTAGAAGCTGCAGAAAAAGAAGGAGCCGTGATTCTTATTGTCATTTTAAAGCCATGCCTATTTGAAGAATTTACTGATTTAAATCAATTTCAGACAATGAATACACCAAGCAGACCTGTTAGTAAAATGGACACAAATGAAATTGAAGAATTGTATGTAAACTTAGTTAGACAAACAAAAAAAATCTTAACTGAATAAAAAACAACTTGAAACCACTATCATATTGCAAGCCGCAATTAATAGAAAATATTAAAATTATACGTTTAATTAAATATATTGTAAGAAGAAAATTACTTTCAATCAATGTGGTATGTAGTATATTGCCAATGTTGTAACCAATACAGATAAATCGACATATGGAATTTTCCAAAGGAGAAATAGATAGGCTGGGCAATAAAATCCCCCCTGGGCGTAGTTCACAACTCCCCTCTCAATAAAAAATAATTTTCTAATTATTATATTATAAATTTATATCTTTATATAAATTTTATGTCTGTCAGTTATCAAATACAAGATTAGTCAATCCCTCCGTTTAGCGGAGAAAAAGTCAGGTATATGATTAATAAAAAAACAGGGATGTTTGAATGCACACAAATTGCAATTTTAGAAGAGCGGAGTTACAAACTCCGCTCAACCGGGTAGGTTGGAAGATGAATTTGGATAAATATTTTTGTGGAAAAAAAAAGAAATTATTATTCATCCCTGGTACCTCAAAATACATTTCAGGCCCTTTAATTCCATAATACTTCTATTTCCCTATTCATTGAAAGCTTGATTTATATAATCATTTACGCATTCTCGCATTCAATCATTTTCCAATTCATTAAATTTCTTTCAGCTTTGTAAACTTTTTTTTATTTATTTTGTCTTTCATTTATGAAGAGAGAATAGATTATATATATTTAAAAAATTTATGATGAAAAATTACTTTATTTTAGGTGTACTTTTACTGTTTGGTTTTACAGTATTTTCACAATTACCGGCTACCTTTGACCTTAGGGATTATAATGGAGAGAATTATGTAACTTCGGTTAAATCACAGCAAGGCGGAACATGTTGGACATTTGGGGCAATGTCGGCAATTGAAGGAAATCTTTTGATGACTGGAGCATGGACTGCAGCAGGTGAAGAAGGTGAACCAAACCTTGCCGAATATCATCTCGACTGGTGGAATGGTTTCAATCAGAACAATAACGACGATATTGATCCCCCGACCGGAAGCGGATTAGAGGTTCATCAGGGTGGTGATTACCTCGTTACTTCAGCTTATCTTTCAAGATTGGAAGGAGCAGTAAGAGATATTGACGCACAATCATATAGTACTCCACCGGAACGATACAATGAAAGTTATCATTATTTTTATCCGCGGGAAGTTGAATGGTATGTTGCCGGATCAAACCTTGAAAACATTGATTTAATAAAAACCAAGATCATCGAAGAAGGTGTAATGGGGACTTGTATGTGTTATAATAATCAGTTTATTTCAAATTACATACATTATCAACCACCTTCAAATACTATGGATCCTAATCATGCCATTTCAATTGTAGGTTGGGATGATACAAAAGTAACTCAGGCACCTGAGCCTGGAGCATGGTTGTGTAAAAACTCCTGGGGAGTCGGCTGGGGACTTAATGGATACTTCTGGATTTCATATTATGATAAACATGCCTGTCAAAATCCTGAAATGGGGGCAATTTCTTTTCAGGATGTTGAACCTTTACAATACGATAATTGTTACTACCATGATTACCATGGTTGGCGTGATACAAAAGCTGATTGCTTTGAAGCATTTAATGCCTTTACGGCTGCAGCTGATGAGTGTATAAAATCAATTAGCTTTTATACAGCGACAGACAATGTAGATTATACAATTAGGATTTTTGAAGATTTTGTTGAAGGAGAATTAACAGGTGAATTAGCTGTAAAATCAGGAACAATATCATACACAGGTTTTCATACTATTGATCTTGATGCTTGTATTGATGTTTCCGAAAATCAGGATTTCTATGTTTATCTTTATTTGTCTGATGGAGGCCAGCCTTATGACCGTACTTCCGATATTCCGGTTTTACTCGGAGCATCATCCAGAACAATTGTTGAATCATCGGCAAACCCTTATGAAAGTTTCTATAAGGATGGTGATAACTGGCTTGATTTTTATGATTACGATGATCCTTCGGGATTCCTTAATACAGGAAATTTCTGTATGAAAGCATTAGCAGTAACTGATATAAGCGGAATTTCAACGATTGATGGTAGCTCACAAAATTCAATTGTTTTAGCTCAAAATTCACCGAATCCATTTAACAATATTACAAGAATTGAATATTTTATTCCTGAAAGATCACAAGTAACCATCAGGATTTACGATATTTCAGGAAAGTTAGTTTCTACTTTAATAGATAAAGTTCAAAATGCAGGAATTAATTCAATTAACTGGAATGCTACTGATGAAAACGGAAATAAAGTTGATCCGGGATTATATATTTACCGAATAGAATCGAACGGAGAAACAGAAAGCAGGAGGATGTTGTTGGTTAGGTAATGGCTTAAAGGTGTGGTGATTGGTAATCAGTAATCGGTTGAAACACAATCTAAATTTCCTACATGAACCGGATGGCAGGATAATTCATTACGGATTAAATTTTCTTCATTTTCTATTTTTTTACTTTTATATTGATTATTGAATGTTGCTTATTGAGTGTTTTTTTACATCAATCTTGAAGCCTCGGGGTCAAAAGAATTATTACACTATCTGTTCGATATAGTGCCAAGTTTATTATTCTTCTTCCAATAAAGTATATTTTTCAGGAATCGTTTTTGAGGTTTTGGCACCTAATTCTTTAATTCGTTGAGCTCTGATAATTAGATTTCCTGTTCCGGAGGAAATCTTTTTATGTGCTTCGTTATAGGTTTTTTGAACCGTATCGAGTTGATTACCGATTTTTTCCAGATCGCTTAGGAAAGCAACAAACTTATCATAAAGGTTGCCACTTTGCCGGGCAATTTCCAAAGCATTTTTAGTTTGTTTTTCGTGTTTCCATATTGATGATACTGTCCGTAAGGTTGCAAGTAAAGTTGTCGGGCTGACAATTACGATTTTCTTTTCCCATGCAAAATTAAATAAATCAACATCCTGCTGAATTGCCAGGCTAAAAGCCGACTCAATTGGCATAAACAATAAAACAAAATCAGGTGAATCAAAAAGTGTGGCATTTTGATAATTCTTGTCACTCAATTCCTTTATATGATTTTTGATTGAAGAAATGTGCTGCTTTAGGAACTTTTCTTTTGTAAGCGGATCTTCAGAATTTACAAACGAATCGTAAGCAATTAATGAAACTTTTGAGTCAATGATAATATGCTTGTTATCAGGCAAATTAACAACAACATCGGGCCGGATCAAATCTCCCTGCTCATTTCTCACTGTCGATTGCACTTCATATTCTTCTCCTTTAATAAGTCCTGAGCGTTCAAGTACTCTTTCAAGAATTATTTCACCCCAGTTTCCCTGTTTTTTAGTATCCGATTTAAGTGCTTTAGTTAAATTATTTGCTTCCTCGCTAATTTTCTGATTCAGTTCGAAAAGCTTTTTAACTTCTTCTTTCAGACTGATATTGTCTCTTAATTCCTTATCATAAGTTTCCTGAACTTTTTTCTCGAAAACATCAATTTTTTCCTTTAAAGGATTCAACAGATCACCAATATTTTTTTGATTACTTGAGGCAAAATCAATGGTGTTTTGTTTTAGGATTTTATTTGCTATGTTTTCAAATTCGGTAGTGAATTTTTTTTGAAGCTCTTCAATTTCCGACTTTTGGATTTCCAGTTTTTCGTTTAGATTTTTATTGTTTTCCTCAGCCCTGGCAAACCTGGTTGAAAGTTCTACCGATATTTGTCTTTCTTCTTTGAGTTTTGTGTCAATTAATGACTTTTCGCCATTTACGGCATTAAGCTTCTCATTAAAAGTTTTTTTCTCCATCTCAAGGCGCTCCAATGAAATTTGATTCTCCTTTTCAAGATCATTGATTTTATCCTTTATTTCAGAATATTTTTTTTGAGAAGCATGTTTGGCAGCAAACCATGCAACAGAAAATCCGGCTACAAGTCCTATTGCAAGAAAGATAATTTCCATAAATATAATTTTGTGTAAAATTAGTATTTTTTATAAAATGGATGCTTGAAGAAATAATTATAAAACAGATTTTTATTATATTTGCTTTATGTAAAAGCAAAATAATTCTAAAAATGTATAAACAAATAATTAAATATCGACATTTTTCATCAGTGTTTTGTAAATTGTTGATTCCGGTTTTATTTATAGTAAATATATCCGTTTTTTCACAAATCAGCTCACCTGCAAGTTGTTTTGGTGGCAAAAAGCAATTGAAACATTTTATTTCTAAAGAAATGGTTTATCCAAAATATTCTTTAAATAATAAAATTGAGGGTAAAGTTGTTCTGTCATTTATTATTAATCCGGATAGTACAACTTCAATTTTTAATATTACTGGTTCTGTTTCCCCCGAAGTTGATGCTGAAGCAGTTAGGATTTTCAACAAATTGTTGTGGATACCGGCAATTTATCTTGAAAAAGCTATCCCAAGCAAATATATCCTTGAAATAGATTTTAAAATTAAAAAATATAAAAAATATTGTAAGCAAAGAGGATATTCGGATTTAATTTTTCCTTACCAAAATTGTGACACATCTAATATTATTTACAATTTAAAAAAACTGGATGCTGCCCCATATCCGATTTTTAAAGACAGGTTTTATTCCTTTAATGATTTTATTAAGGATAATATGAAGTATCCTGAGCAGGCTTTTTCAAGAAGTATTTCAGGTACTGTTACACTTTCATTTGTAGTTGAGACTCATGGTGGAATTTCCAATATTTATGTTGAAAATTTCATTGGTGGTGGTTGTACAGAAGAAGCTATCAGATTAATAAATTTAATTAAATGGATGCCGGGGATTAAAGATTCAAAAGCAGTCAGGACTAAAATGTCCCTGGACATAGGTTTTAATCTTAAAGATAAAAAAGAAAACTATCGATCCAATCAAGGGGATAATACATTGTAGTGGTGGAGTATTGGAGTTTTGGATTAATGGAGTGTTGAATGATTAATCCTTATAAAGAGTTGAGATTTAGTACCTGCTACAAACAAAATAGAGTCATAAATTTTGCAAATAGAACCAAAATATTAGGGTGAGACGAATAGGGCTTTTATCAGATACGCATAATTATTTAAATCCGGGAATATTAAAATTTTTTATTAATTGTGATGAGATTTGGCATGCCGGAGATTTAGGAAGTATCCGGATTGCGGATGAATTGAATAAATATAAACCTGTAAAAGCTGTTTTCGGAAATATTGATGGCCATGAAGTAAGAATTGTTTGTCCCGAAATTCTTATCTTTAGTTGTGAAAATGTGAAAGTTATTATTACTCACATCGGCGGATACCCCGGGAATTATGAAAGAAAAGTGAGAGATTTAATAATAAAAGAAAAACCCAAATTATTTATTTCCGGCCATTCACATATTTTAAAGGTAATTTATGATAAAAAACATAACCTATTGCATCTGAACCCGGGTGCTGCCGGAAGGTCGGGATTTCATAATGTTTGTACAGCAATGCGTTTCGAAATCTCTGATGATAAAATTGAAAACCTTGAAATTTTTGAAACAAGCAAAAACAAGCAAATTAAGCCACAGATTTAACGATAAAATACTTTGTCGAAAATAAAAGCATTTTTAATTGTTAGAAATGTTTAAGTCTCGAACTTGACGTTTTCTGTTTAAGCACTCCCAAACAATGAGTTTTCGTGCAAATACTACTTATCTCAACCTATCAGCTGAGCGGACAAGTTTTTCATCCTTCCGTATTGCTCTAAAAGCTAAAATAAAAAATAATAAGGAAATTAATGGGAAAAATGAGCCTGTTAAATAATCGGCATTTGCAAAAGTTATTTCTTCAATGGAGTTAATATAATAAAAGAAATAAAGAGCTATTAAAATAATATTCAATAATAAATTAAATTTGATCAATTTTAATTGAATTTTCCTTTTTTTGTATAGAAAAATTGTAGCAAATGATAGTAATGCAACAAATGGAACAATGATCAATAAAGGTAATGGGCTAATATTAACATTGTCAGAAAATTCGGTGTGTTTAATGATCCCTGTTACCCAAAGTTGAATAGAATAATTTTCGGAGAAAAAATTTGCTAAGGGGAAGAAAAACATTAAAGCCATAGCTACCGAAGCTAAAAATAGAAATATTGATTGAATTCTTTGTAACATAATAAAGCGATAATTATTTAAAAATTTTTTACAAAGATAAAATGATTTTAAAGTGAAAAAGCTTAAAAAAGAATAAAAAAATTAAAAAAAAAGTGTGTTTTATTTTTTTACTTTAAGATTTTAATTATTTTTGCATTACAATTTGAATTTCTCAACAAACATGTTGTGTTAATCGATTCCAAATGAGAATTCAGTAAAAATAGGAATAAGAAAAATAATAATTACTCTATAGCAAGATATTCTTAGTAAAAAACCACGCTAAATTTAAATTAATGTACGATATTATAGAACTTAATGGTAAGAAGGTCTCTGAATTGAAAGAAATTGCCAAAAAATTAAATCTTAGAAAATATGATAAGTTGGTTAAACAAGAAGTCATATATAAGATTCTTGATCATCAGGCATTAAATCCTCCTCAGGAAGTTCTTGAGAAAGAGAAAGAAGATGCGCAGAAAGCAATCAAATCAAAACGAAAAAGAATTCAAAAAAAGCCGGGGGGTATAGATTCAAGAAAACCAGGCCAAAGAAATCCCAAATTTAGTGCTCAAAAAGCTCAGGATAAGAGCGAAAATAAATCTGAAGAAAAAAAGGTTATTCACAAGAAAATAAGCTTTAAAATTATTCCAAAACCACAACCTGAAAAGGAATCAATTGCTGCTGGAGAGTCAAAAAGACCTAAAGAAGAAAAATTTCCTCCAAAGAAAAGTCCTATAAAAGAAAGTCATAAGAAGATAGACAAAAAAATCATTACCAGGAAAAGTGATGATGTGAAGGAAAAGGTTTTAGAAAAAGAAGAAATTAAGGAAGAAAAAGTGATAACTCAACAAACTGAGATAACTCCGGAAATCCCAATAGTTAAAGATGAGCCTAAAACTCACAAGGATACTATGGAAAAGGATGATACCGAAAAAGAAAAAACCAAAACAGCAAAAAAAATTAAAGACACTAAAGAAGATAGTTTAGATACAAAAGAAGAATCAAAGGAGAAACCTGTAGAAGAATCAAAGGAGAAACCTGTAGAAGAATCAGAGGAGAAATCTGGAGAAAAACCTGAGGAAAAACCTGAGGAAAAACCCAAAGATAAATATGCATTCCAATATGAGGGGTTTGTTACAAGTGAAGGTGTTTTAGAAATCATGCCTGATGGTTATGGTTTCTTGAGATCATCAGATTATCATTATTTGTCATCACCTGATGATATTTATGTTTCACAGTCGCAAATAAAACTTTTCGGTTTGAAAACAGGTGATACTATTAAAGGAAGTATAAGGCCTCCAAAAAATGGCGAAAAATATTTTCCACTGATCAAAGTTGAATTAATTAATGGAAAAACGCCTGAAAATATTCGTGACAGAATACCTTTTGACCACTTAACTCCATTATTCCCGGATGAAAAATTCAATCTTACGGGACATGAAAATAGTAACTTGTCATCCAGGATTATTGATATGTTTACACCTATCGGAAAAGGCCAGAGGGGATTGATAGTAGCTCAACCAAAAACCGGTAAAACTGTTCTTTTAAAAGATGTTGCTAATGCTATTGCAAATAATCATCCCGAAGCATATTTAATAGTTCTGTTGATAGATGAGCGCCCTGAAGAAGTAACTGATATGCAGCGAAGTGTTAATGCTGAAGTTATTGCTTCAACTTTTGATGAACCGGCTGACCGGCATGTGAAAATTGCTAACATCGTACTTGAAAAAGCTAAACGCCTGACTGAGTGTGGCCACGACGTTGTGATTTTATTAGATTCAATTACTCGTTTGGCCAGAGCATACAATACCGTATCACCGGCTTCAGGGAAAGTTCTTTCAGGTGGAGTTGAAGCAAATGCTTTACAGAAACCAAAACGATTTTTCGGTGCTGCCAGAAATATTGAAAACGGTGGTTCCTTGACAATAATCTCAACAGCATTGACAGAAACAGGTTCAAGGATGGATGAAGTAATTTTTGAAGAGTTTAAAGGTACAGGAAATATGGAGCTTCAATTAGACCGTAAACTTTCCAATAAACGAATTTATCCTGCAATTGATATTGTAGCATCAAGCACCAGACGTGAAGACCTATTGCTTAAAAAAGAGAATCTGCAGCGTATTTGGATATTGCGTAATCACCTTGCAGATATGAATGCACTTGAAGCTATGGAATTTTTGAGGGATAAAATGAAATATACAAAATCGAACGAGGAATTTCTCTTGTCTATGAATTCGTAAACAATAGAAATACGATTGAGATACAATAGAAATTGTTTTTAATCGGATAATATTTTTTTAGCTAATTCCTTGAAATCAATTCCATCAAAATTTCCTGAGCTCATCATCAACAGATTTGCGTCATTCCACGACATTTTTAATAAATCCTTTTCTAATAGTTCTGAATTAGTGTAAACCATTAATTTATTGTTAGCAAAGGCTTCTTTTATAGTATCCGGAGCAAGTTCTGGAAGACGTTTTAATTTAATAGTGTGAGAATTATAATAAACAATAGGTACGTCGGCTTTATCAAGGCAAGCCTGATATTCGGAAAGGAATTCTTTATTCAAACTACTGAAAGTATGTAATTCAATGCATGCTACAAGCTTCTTGTTCTGAAATTGCTCTTTAACAGCATTGACACTTGCCTTAAGTTTTGATGGAGAATGAGCAAAATCCTTAAAAACCTTTGTGTCTTTATTTTCATTAACTAATTCCAGACGTTTCGAAGCTCCTGAAAAACTTTTTATTGCTTTGTAGAATAATTCATCTTTAATTCCAATTTCATTGCAAACCAACTTTGCACCACTTAAATTCTGTAAATTAT
>CAYWXI010000035.1:37892-58937 GCA_964462015.1 uncultured Bacteroidales bacterium
AATTATGTTTTCCAAATATTTTTAATGGAGTGTTTTTATCCCGAAGAAAAGTTGTTCCATTTTTTATTAAATACTCAGGAAGTTTATAAGGAATTTTCTTTATTTGATTATTAGTGCTTTCCGAAATTCTTTTTACATTTTCGTCTTCCTCACAATAAATTAGCGAGCCGGTTGTTTCGATTAAATCAATAAAAATTTCAAATTGCTTAAGATAATTTTCCCAGGTGGGAAAAACATTAATATGATCCCAGGCGATCCCGCTTAATAAAGCAATATTGGGTTTATATAAATGAAACTTTGGCCTTCGATCAATAGGAGAAGTAAGATATTCATCACCTTCTATTAGCATTATCTTTGCATCTTCCGACAACTTAACCATTACTTCAAAGCCCTCCAGTTGTGCCCCAACCATATAATCGCATTTGATCTTATTATAATTAAGAACATGCAAAATCATGGCTGTAATTGTTGTTTTTCCGTGGCTACCACCAATTACAACTCTGGTTTTATTTTTTGACTGTTCGAATAAATATTCGGGATAGGAAAAAATTTTAATTCCTGATTCTTTAGCTTTTAATAGCTCAGGATTGTCATTACGGGCATGCATTCCAACAATAACAGCATTAAGTTTATCTGTTATTTTTTCCGGGAACCAGCCTTCATTTTCAGGTAGCAAATCATATTTTTTCAACCTCCCTTTAGATGGTTCGAATATTTCATCATCCGATCCACTGACTAAATAATTTTTCTTATGTAAAGCAATGGCCAGATTATGCATTGCACTTCCGCCAATTGCAATAAAATGAACTCTCATTTTTAAATATTGAATTAATTTGACGACAAATTTACAATTATCAATAAATTTGCAGGCTAAAAATAAATATTAAATGAATATTAAATTACTAAAAGAACTAAAAGATCAAACGAAAGAAATGACAACCTTTGAGTTGTTGTCGTACTTAGTTGATCGACAACCTGATAATCTAGCCTTTGCAACAAGTCTCGGAGCCGAAGACCAGGTGATTACTGATATGATCGCATCAATTAATTCTTCTACAAGAATTTTTTTACTTGATACGGGGCGTCTTTTCCCGGAAACTTACGATTTGATAGAACGTACAAAAAGCCGTTATAAAATTAATATAGAAATATTTTTTCCTAATACTGAAAGTGTTGAAAATATGGTAAATAATAAGGGAATAAATTTGTTTTATAATAATGTAGAGGATAGAAAATTATGCTGCCGGCTCAGAAAACTTGAATCATTGAAAAGAGCTTTGAAAGATGTTAAAATCTGGATTACAGGTTTACGAAATGAACAATCTGAAGGCCGTTCAGAAGTATCAAGGATTGAATGGGATGCCATGAACGGATTAATAAAAGTTAATCCATTGATTGATTGGAGTGAAAAAGAAGTTTGGGATTTTATTAAAGAAAGGAACATCCCTTTTAATCCATTATATAATAAAGGGTATAAGAGTATAGGTTGTCAACCTTGTACGCGAGCTGTTGATGCTAATGAAAGTCCTCGGGCAGGCCGCTGGCCGTGGGAAAATAACGGACATAAAGAATGTGGTCTGCATAAGAGGTAATCCCACTTTTTGAATTTATTTTAATAAAACATTGAATATGAAAAATCTACTTTACCTGATTCTTATTTCTCTCACACTAAATATTTGGGCTCAGGATGTTAAGCCTACTAAGGAACTCGTGAAAGAAACGATTTTGGATAATAATCAGAAAGCACCTTTTGAATATGTTGATCCCTTTATCGGAACCGGAGGGGATGGGCATACATATCCCGGAGCGGTTGTTCCTTTTGGAATGGTTCAGCTAAGCCCCGATACCGATATGAAAAGCTATCACGAAAGCTATAATTGGTGTGCCGGTTATCAATATGGCGATAGTTCGATTATTGGTTTTAGTCATACTCATTTCAGCGGGACAGGCCATTCTGATCTCGGCGATATATTAATTATGCCTACAGTAGGTAAACTAAGAACTAATAGTGGTACAAAGGGAAATCCTGATTTAGGTTATCGTTCGCGTTTTTCGCATGCACATGAAACAGCGTCACCGGGATATTATTCAGTAAAACTTGATGATTATAATATTCAGGCTGAGCTAACCGCAACAAACAGAGTTGGATTTCACCAATATACTTTCCCTAAAACTGATAGTGCACATATTATTCTTGATCTTTTGCACTCAATATATAATTATGATGGAAAAGTAATCTGGTCATCAATTAGAGTTGAGAACGATACTTTGGTTACCGGGTACAGGCAAACCAGAGGATGGGCAAGAAACAGAACTATTTATTTTGCCATAGTTTTTTCTAAACCTTTCGATTCTTATGGTTTTGATAAGGATGATGAATCAATGTACGGCTTCAGAAAATCAGATAATTATATTTATGGGAAGCCGGAACTTACCGGTAAAAAGCTTGTTTCCTTTTTTAATTTTCAAACAAAAAAAGACGAAGAAATTAAAGTGAAAGTTGGAATTTCCGCAGTTAGTACCGAAGGGGCATTGAATAATCTGGAAAATGAAATACCGGGATGGAATTTCGATAAAGTCAGGCTTGCTGCCGAAAATCAATGGCAAAAAGAATTAAATAAAATAATTATTGAAGGAAGTGATAGCGATAAAGCTATTTTTTATACTTCGGTTTATCACACTATGCTTGCACCTGTAAATTATATGGATGTTGATGGGAAATACCGTGGACTTGACCAAAATATTCATAATGCCGATGATTTTACAAACTACACAATTTATTCCCTTTGGGATACTTATCGCGCAACTCATCCATTGTTTACGATAATCCAACGTGATAAAGTAAACGATATGATTAAAAGTATGCTTGCTCATTACGATCAAAGTGTACATCAAATTTTACCTGTTTGGTCTTTTCATAATAATGAAACATGGTGTATGATTGGCTATCATGCTGTTCCGGTTATTGCCGATGCTTATCTGAAAGGAATTCGGGATTATGATGTTGAAAAAGCTTATAAGGCAATGATCTCCAGTGCAACCTATAAACCTTACGATGGTCTGGAATATTATATGCAATCAGGCTTTGTTCCAATCGATAAAGAGGATGAAGGTGCTTCAAAAACACTGGAATATGCTTACGATGACTGGACAATTGCAGAAGTAGCTAATGAGATGGAGAAAGACTCAGATTATAAAGAATTTATGAAAAGAGCCGGATATTATAAAAATGTTTTCGATGAGGAAACAAATTTTATGAGGGCAAAAAAATCCGATGGAAGCTGGAATGAACCTTTTGATCCGTTATATTCGAAATACGGTGGTGATTATACCGAAGGAAATGCCTGGCAATACACATGGTATGTGCCTCAGGATGTTCAGGGTTTAATAAATTTGATGGGAGGCAGAGAGAAGTTTGTCGAAAAGCTTGATTCTTTATTTATTGTTGAAGCAGCAGATAAAAAATATCATGAGGTTGAAGATATTTCGGGCCTCATCGGTCAATATGCTCATGGAAATGAGCCAAGCCAGCATATAGCATATTTATATAATTATGCCGCAATGCCTTGGAAAACACAGGAAAGAATTCATCAAATAATGAATAATTTATTTAATGACACACCTTATGGAATTTGTGGAAACGAGGACTGCGGGCAAATGTCGTCCTGGTATATTTTTAGTTCTATGGGTTTTTATCCGGTTTGCCCGGGAAGTAATGAATATGTAATAGGAAGTCCATGTATTGAAAAAGCAACAATAAATCTCGACAATGACAAAAAGTTTGAAATGATTGCTGAAGGACTATCCGATAAAAATATTTATATTCAGTCGGTTAGATTAAATGGAGAAAGATATGATAAAACTTACATCACTCATGAGGATATTATGAATGGTGGAAAACTTGTTTTCAGAATGGGGAGAAAACCTAATAAAAAATGGGGTGTGAAGGATTTGGATTTGCCTTACTCCATGACAAAGGTCGGTGCTAAGTGATTTGTTTAGACAAATAAAAGGCTAAAAGCTAAAATATAAAGGCTAAAGTAAAAAGTAAGGAAATACATGAGATGGAATGATTATTATTGAAGATTGGAAATCCAGGAGTAAGTAAAATTTCCAATTTCTAATTTCCAATTTCCACATCTGAATTTAGTAATATGTACAAACTAAAAATGTAACAACTACAAGAATATAAACAGATGAAGAAAAGCATTATAATTAAAGTTTCGGGGAAAGTTCAAAATGTCGGATTTAGGTTCTATACAAAAAAAGCTGCAAAAAATTTAGATGTCAATGGTTATGTAAAAAACTTACCCGACGGTTCGGTTTACATTGAAGCCGAGGCTGAAGATTATATTATTGATCAATTTGTTGAATGGTGTCGAAAAGGCCCATCATGGTCAAGAGTTGAGAAAATTAATATTCAGGAAAATGATATAATGGGTTATCAGGATTTTGTAATAAGATAAAAGATAATTTATATAAGGTTGATACAGTTAGTATTGCAGGTAATGTAATTGATGTTGGGCCTGACACAATTGCAGCCGAGGGTGACACAATTACAGTTGGAGGTGATGCAATTGATATTGGAGGTGGTGCAATAAGGTTTTAACCTGACACAATTGCAGTTGGAGGTGACACAATTACAGTTGGAGGTAATGCAATTGATATTGGAAGTAATGCAATCGGGCTTGGGCCTGACACAATTGCAGTTAGCACTGACACAATTACAGTTGTAGGTGATGCAATTGATATTTGATGTGGTGCAATTGATAATATGACCTCATCCCCCGCCCCTTCTCCAATTTGAAGAAGGGGAGCGCTCTTGCATGGGGGGTTGTTTTGTTTGCTTGATTTAATGACTTCTGATTTAATGAAAAAAACAGTAAACCCAAACTATTACCAAAACATTTTATTGTTCAGTGGGGTGATCCTTCACAGAATATCTGGACTATTTATGTTGATAAAGGTGAATTTGAAAGAGGAGATGAAATAGGTGTTTATTTTGGAGAAATTCTTGCCGGTTCAGGGGTTATTCAATCGGATTCAATATTGGATAATTCTATCCCTGTTTTTAGCAATCTTTATAAAACAGGAATGACACCTATAATAAAAATTTGGGATCAAAGCCTGGAGAAAGAATTTGTAATTAATAGTTTCTCATGTGCAAATCCTTATGGAAATGCCTACACAAGAAAAGCTTTCCCTAAAGGAGATATGGGATATACTTTGATTACTTCTGCAAAAGTCGAAAAATCATCTGCTATTGAAATGGCATCGGAAATTTCAATTAACCCTAATCCATCAGAAGGAATATTTAATATTTCCATTAATGATAATCAGGGTAATGTTCAATTAATAATTACCGATATGCAGGGAAAAGTATGCCGCAATTTCAAAATGAGTGAAAATTCAACTCAATTTGATTTAAGTGATCTGAATCCGGGTGTTTATTTCGTCCGTTGTATTGGAGAGAATTTTAATACCGTAAAGAAAGTAATTATAAAATAAAAAGCTCCGCCGAAGTTTCAATAGTTATCGAAACGAAGGAGGGATAGGAATTTTAAAATGGCATATGGGAAAAGGGGGAATACATTTTGTATTTCCCTTTTTTTAGTCATCATTTAACTTATATTAAAAAAAACTACAAAACAATAATCCTAATGAGCAAGTAAATCGAAGTAATAATGTGATAACTATAAGATTTATTTTATAGTAATATCCTTCAAACAACGGACTGAATGACCAAAAGACTTATTAAGGAGGTCTCTACAGACTTTGTTACTAGTATATGTAAGCTGCCGAAACCAAGCATCTGAACCGTACTCACTTGACAACCAAAAATAGGTCCAACCTTCAAGACTAGTGAAATCACCATCTTCCCAGCGCCACCCCGCAGGAAGAGCATTAAAGCAATAAATGTCGGTACCATTTCCATTATCAAGCCAGCCGGTAGTTGATTTAAGGTGTAAACCGGCATCAAAACCTCTGGTTCCTGTAGTATTCCAAATCGTATCACCAACCTGGTATTGACTATCAACAGTTCCTTCCAATGTTTTAAATTCCTCATCGGTAGGAATATGCCAACCTGTAGGGCAAATACCTTGTGTAATATTTGTGTTTGTATATTGCATCATTTCATCCCATTGGTATAATCCGCCATATTCATAGCAGTTCTCAATAGCGTTATCGTAGCAATATTTTTCAATAATTCCGTTGTTTGTCATTTCATCGTCACCGTTTAGAATTTTTCCAATATTCAGGTTTTCGGCCATCCAGCATTGGTAGCCAATTAAGGTAGTATTGTAAACTTCATCATTACGGGCGTCATAAAACTGATCGCCGCATTGCCAAGGCCCCGGTTCTTCGGTAATAAAACTCCAAAGAGGGCCTTGGGTAGTATCGCCATGAATGTCGCGGGCAATAATTTTCCAAAAGTATTGTTTGTTATGCTTTAACAAACCCGGGTCGAAAGTTATTTCAGATTGTGCAAAAGAAAGCAGGTGCAAGGTATCTTCGGTTCCAAAGTAAACATCATAATTTAATGTATCGCCTTCGGGGTCGATGCATGCCCAATATATATCATGATATATGGATTGATTTTCTGCTCCATCTTCAGGATCGGGAGAGTTTGGCGGATAAGGGGTTTGGTTTATATAATCACCTTTTAGGCAACGTATTGAATAACTATTTTCTTTATTTAGCCATCTACGTGAAATTCTATAATAATAACTATAAAGACTACGACTCCAACCTTTATCATTATTGTACTCCGACGATGACCAAAAGTTTGCTTCAGAAGGTATTCCTTCGAAATAGCCATCGTTATGACACATTCCTCCAGGTAAGGCGGTAAACTTATAGAAATCAGAACCACTTCCATGCTCGTACCAACCATTTATTGATTTTAGATTTATGCTTGCATCATAACCCCTGTATCCACTATTATCCCATTCGGGATCACCTACTCCATATTGGCTGTCAACATTGCCTTCGAGTATTTTAAATTCGTAATCCGTTGGCAAATGCCAGCCTTTAGTGCAGATACCTTGCCTTGCGGTATCTGTTGTATAATTCATTATTTCATTCCATTGGTATAATCCACCATAGGTATTACAATTTAAAGTACTGTCGTTATAGCAATATTTTTCAATAATACCGTTGTCTGTCATTCCCTCAGCTCCGTTTATCATTTCACCTACATTAAGGTTTTCGGCCATCCAACATTGTTCGCCAATTAATACTGTATTGTAAATTTGTCCGTTACGTGTATCAGTGAAGGAGTCGCCACAGGTTTTGAATATTGCAGGATAAATTAAAACATCGTTTTCATGCATTTTTACGAGTAAAGCTTCTCCTGGTTGTATATCACCTATACTATTTATCCATTCCGGCCCTATTTTTCTTAACACAGCACCCTCAGTATTTCTAACAAAATCAATATTAACCAATACACCCTCAAACAATTGTAATGCATTATTAGGCTGTTGTTGTAAATATGATATCATTTGATAACCTTCTGTTAAATTAATTGGAGTTTGAGGGTCAACAGGCTGTCCGGTAACTATCAGTTCATCATCATTATTCATTTTAAATAAGTAGCCTTCGGTAATAACCCAATCGCCAATATTATTTACCCAGTTTGAACCGATTTTTGTTAGCGTTAAACCTGCTGTATTTCTTACAAAACCAAGATTATCGTTTAAATTGTTTTCAAGTACAACAAGCATATCAGGGTTTTCCTGAATAAGGCGTGATGATACAAATTGGTAACCGGTTTTAAGGGGATATGTTTGTAATCCTATTAATGTGAAATTAGAATTAGTTGTTTCTCCCACTATAACCTCTTGATAGTAATTAACTTCAGGAGAATATCCTTCAGCACTTGCTTTTACATGATATATTCCCGGTAAAACATCAGTAATAAAAAACTCACCTCTTTTATTGCTTGTGCCGGTATATGATTGTCCCTCAATTGTAACTATTGCTCCTTTTAGAGGGTCAATTCCGTTTGTAACTTCTCCGCCAATTGAACCATGAGTCTGAGGCAATGGTGAGGCACATAATACCTTTGAGGGAGCAGATTCATTCCCGTTTTCTAAAATCTGAGTTATATAGTAACAATATTCCTGTCCTGCAAATAAGTATTTATCGGCATAAGATGTTCCTTCAACTTCAGAGGCTACTAATGTTCCATCTTCATAATAGATATTAAATTCAGGTATATAAACACCGCTTGTGAATTCTAATGAGGCAAGGCTGTATGGTGAGTTTCCATAAGGGAAAACATCACCGGTATGTGCATCTCCCCAGGGATTGCTGAAAGTATGTTCAAAGCCAATTGATTCTAAATGTTGGCTTTTATCATAGGCTTTAAATGTAAATGGGCTTCCAGATGCATACCCTGGTTGATGCAATAATATTTCAAACGCAGCAAAATCATTGCTCAATTGATTCTCCGGTATGCAAACCTCAGTTAAGTACAATACGCCTACTGCTACGTCACCATCAAAAATAGCAATTTCATCACCAGCTTCCATATCGATTCCATCAAATTTCGCACTTCCTACAAAAATAGTCCATAAATCTCCGGTAATTATACCAATTACTGTCCAGTGTTCATCTTCATATCCAAAATTTGTTTGATTTGTTCTGCAGTTTTCGGGTATTGGTTCCCATGCGAGTTTTATTTCTTCAATGCCCGGGGTGGCACTTAATAAGGCTGGAGCAATTTCTGTTTTTAGAGATGTAGTATTATTTTGTGTGTGTTTTTTGCTTGTTTGGGGGAGGGTTGGGGTTGATGATAGGAGTATCAAGAGGAATATAAATATTTTGTAGGGTGTTTTCATAATTTACTTTGTAATTGGAATTAAAGTTCAAATATAATGCTTTTTTTTATTCAAAATTTATAATCAATAATAAACAATCAATCTAAAATATTTTCCTTGCTCTCGTAATTTCCCTTTTCCCAGTCGGGCCGGGTAAACCTTCAACTTCAAAACCTGTTTTTTTTAAAGCTCTTTTTACCGATCCTTTTGCCGAATACGTTAATAATATTCCATTTGTTTTCATAGCTGAAGCAATTTTCCTGAAAATTTGCTCAGTCCATAATTCAGGTTGAATATCGGGTGCAAAAGCATCGAAATAAACCAAATCAAAAGTGTTTTCCGGTAATTTAATATTTTGAATCTTCTCGTTAATTTTTTTGAGCGTGAAATTTTTATTTATAACTTTTTGTGTATTCCAATCCGATTCATGAAGTTTTAAAAACACCTTTTTTGAATCCTCATTATTAAGGCGTTCAGGAAAATTTAGTTTATTATAAAATGATTTCTTCAATGGATTTGATTCAACAGTAGTGTAATTTATTTTTGTGTTTTTCGATTCAAAATATGTAAGCAGAGCATTTAAACCTGTTCCGAAACCAAGCTCAAAAATGTTAATTTCTTCAAGTGAGTTTATAAGAGTTTTTAGGCCGGCATCAATAAAAATATGTTTTGATTCTTCCACAGCTCCAAAAGTTGAATGATAGTGTTCGTTGAGATGAGGAAGAAAAATTGTGTGTGAACCGTCATCTGTTAGGATGAGTTTTGCATCCTTATTTTTAGTAATATTCCCGGATGCTTTGCTTATATCTTTATTACAAAAAATCATAATTAATATTGTAAATGAGAAAAAAAATCCTTTATTTTGAAAAAAGTTTATAAAAATAATAAATAATACAAATATTAAACCCAAAAACTTACAAATTATGAAACTAATTAAATTTTTCCTGATTTTTATTGTTGTTTGTGTATTTGCAAGTGTCAATGCACAACCTCAAATGCCTCCGGTGCCAATTGATGAAGATGTTGTTGTTGGTCAATTAGATAACGGATTAACATATTATATCCGTAAAAATGTACGACCTGAAGAACGTGCTGATTTTTATATTGTTCATAATGTAGGAGCAATTCTTGAAAATGATGACCAGGATGGCCTTGCACATTTTTGCGAACACATGGCTTTTAACGGAACAAAAAATTTTCCTAAAAAAGGAGTTCTGAATTTTCTTGAAAGAATTGGAGTAAAATTTGGCCATAACGTTAATGCCTTTACCGGCACTGATGTTACTTGTTATAACCTCAACGATGTTCCAACAACTAACGAAACATGGATAGACTCTGCATTATTGGTTTTGCATGACTGGTCGAATTATGTGTCATTTGAAGATGAGGAAATTGATGCTGAACGTGGTGTGATTCATGAAGAATGGAGAACAAGAAGAAATGCAAATTTCCGTATTCATAAGAAAACAATGGATGTTACCTATAATAAATCCAAGTATTCGAAAAGAGATGTTATCGGACAATTAGATATTATTGATAATTGTTCGTATGAAACAATGCGTGATTTTTATAATGATTGGTATAGGACAGATCTTCAGGCTGTAATAATCGTTGGAGATATTGATGTCGCAGAAATGGAAAAAAAAGTCATTGATCTGTTTTCGACTATCCCTGAACATGAAAATCCAAAAGAACGCTATAATGTTGAAATCCCGAATAATGAAGAACCATTAATTGATGTTGTTACTGATCCGGAGGCAAATAATATTATGATCCAGGTGTATTTTAAACATGATATTACAAAGCCGGAGAATAAGGATCAATCGTATCTTTTTGTGACTTTAATGAGGGATTTTTGCATAAGCATGCTGAATAACAGGTTTTCAGAGTTGGTTCAAAAACCAAATCCTCCTTTTGTTGTAGGACAGAGTTTTTATGGTTCTTTATCAAGAACAAAAGATTTTTTCGCGCTTTTTTCCATCGCTTCCCCACAAAAGGAACAAATTGCACTTACAACTTTATTAACAGAAGCTGAAAAGGTTAAAAGATATGGATTTACTGTATCTGAATTTGAAAGAGTAAAGAAAGAATTCCTAAGTGATTTAGAAACAGATTATAAAGATAAAGACAACAGAACTAATAATTCTTTTATTTGGAAATATTTTAATCACTTTCTGACAAATGAACCTATTCCAAGCCTTGATTTTTACTACACTATGACAAATCAAATTGTTCCAATGCTTGGTGTTGAACAAATCAATATGCTTGCAAAGAAATTTATTACTGATAAAAATATTGTTGTAACGATTTCAGGGCCGGAAAAAGACTTAGAATCCCTTCCAACAGAAGAGGATATTTTGAAAGAACTTGAAAATGTTAAAACTGTTGAGCTTGAAGCGTATAAAGATGAAATGTCCGACAAGCCATTAATTGAAAATATACCCGAACCCGGAAAAATTGTTAAAGAAGCAAAAATCGAACAATTTGATGCTACAGAATGGACTTTAAGCAATGGAGTTAAAGTTATTTTTAAGAAAACAGATTTTAAAGATGATGAGATATTAATGTCGGCTTTTAGTTTTGGCGGAGTTTCATTATATGATCTCGAAGATTTGCCATCAGCAAGTTTTGCTTCAACTTTGATCGGACAATATGGGCTTGGTGATTTTAATTCCATTGACTTGCAAAAAGTTCTTGCCGGAATAGTAGTTAGAGTATCTCCCACTATTAATGATGAAGATGAAGGTTTTAATGGTAGCTCTTCTGTTAATGATTTAGAAACTTTGTTTCAACTAACATATTTGTATTTTGCTGACCCTCGTTTCGATGAAGAGGCTCATGATGCATTCATGGAGCGAATATCGGCATATGTACAAAATATGAGTATGGATCCATCAAAAGTATTCAACGATTCGGTTGCTGTTATTACTGCCGATCATCACCCAAGAGTACAACCGATTAGTATTGAATTTCTTGAAAAAGTGGATTTTGAAAGAATAAAAAGAATTTATAAAGAACGCTTTGCTGATGCTAACAACTTTACTTTTGTGTTTGTTGGGAATATTGATGTTGAAACTTTTAAACCTCTCGTTGAAACCTATCTGGCTTCACTTCCAACTGTTGAAAATGATGAAACTTATAAGGATAATGGCATAAGAGCTCCAAAAAATAAAATTGAGAGAGTTATTAAGAAAAAACTTGAAGTTCCAAAATCAACGGTTTCAATTAATTATAGTGGAGAATTTGATTATGATGATTATTTTGAAAGAATGAATGCTAAAATAATTGACCATGTATTGGAATTACGATTTACTGAAGTTATTCGCGAAAAAGAAGGAGGGACTTATGGAGTTAGTGTAAGATTGTCAACTGCAAAGTATCCATGGGAAAATTATAAACTTACAATTAAATTTGATTGCGATAATGAAAAAGCTGAAAAGCTGAAAAAATTAGTGTATAAGGAAATTGAAAAAATTGTTAAAGAAGGACCTTCAGAAACTGATCTTGATAAAGCAAAAAAATATTTTGTTAAGAAAAGAGAAGAAGGTATGAAAGAAAATCGTTTCTGGCTTGGTAAGATTAAAAATTCATATTTCTATGGTAGTGAAAATATTAAACTGGATGATTATAATGAGATCATTGATAAGATTACTATTAAATCAGTAAAGAAAACAGCAAAGAAACATATTGATCCCGATAAATTTGTTGAGGTTTTATTGATGCCAGAAGAGTAGAATGTAAATCTTCTGAATAGGAAAGTAAAAAACTCTGCATCTCAGCGTCTCAGCGTTCGATCTATTTAAAACGCAGAGGCGCAAAGATGCAGAGATATTCAGGAGTAATACTTTATTCAGGTAATACTGATTCATAAATATGAAAAATGTTACTTGTTATATAATAAATTAATACCAAAAATATTTTGAGCAATCGGGATTTCTGCAACTAGCGAAGCAGATGAATAATCATAAATAAATATTTTATCACTTTCGGAGATAAATATTCGGGAATTAAGATTTTCATAAACCATTTGAAATGCCGTAATATTTTCAATATATAAATTACTTGAGTTATTATAATAGTTGTACGAATAGATTGAGTTTTGATAAGCAATCAGAAAATTGTCTTCATCAATTTGTGTGATACAATTAATTTTTCCTTCAGGAAGAGTAAAGTTTATATTTGAATAAATATCTTCAAAATTATAGGTTTTAATTAGATTGCTTCCATTTGCCTCTTCAAATGAAATTATGCTGTAATCATCATGAGGAAAAATTCTTAGAACTTCGTTGAAAGCAGAAAATGAATGCCTTTCAGCACCGCTAATATAATAATATGCAACGATATTTCCATTCCCGGATGTCTTGCTTTTTAGATTTACGGCTACATATTCACCGAATCGTACAGGACTTTTAGGGAGTAGTGTAATTGGAGCCTGAGCCGTAAATTTTATTGTACCGTTCTGATTATAACCATTAATATATTCGTGTGAAAATGCAAGAAAAAGTATGTTGTCATGCAAAAACAAACAATCGAAATCGTGCATTGGCTGATAAATTGTTGGTTCCAGGAACCAGTCTGTTTCACCGTCATCAATATTATATACATTTAGATTTGTAATGTTTAGTCCGCTTATAAACAATTGACGATAAAAGGAATTAATTATTGAAGCCGAATAATCACCTTCAATGGTGAATAATTGTTGAATATTTAAATCCGAATCAATTTTGTTAACACTAAGTAGATTGTTTCCTTTTTTGGTAATAACTATCAGGCTTTCAAATTGTTTCTCAAGCTCAGAAAGAGAGATGCTTACATATTCTTTTTTGGAATTATAATTATTCATAGCAATTATCAGAATATAATATTTACCGGATGAAAGGTGAATGTTATCAATCACATAGTCAATGTCGATTTGATAAGAATTCGATATTGGCTGAATAAAAACGGGTGATATTACCGGGATAAGGTTTTCGTTTACAATAGAAATTTTAATACTCTCAAGCTGATTGTAATCCGAAACATCAGCTATTATCTTTATAGTGTCGAGTACATTAAAAGTAGAATTCTGTGCCGGTGAGAATATCTTTATTGCAGGCACAGATTTATTTTCGCTTTTCCTGCAATTATAGAAAAGGATCAAAATTGCTGTAATAATTATTATCAGATATTTATTTCGCATTTCATAAATTATTATTCTATAAAAATAAGGAAAAGTTTTTAATGATAGTTTTTCTCTCCAGCCTCAATTCTTGTTTTAGTTGAAAATCCAAAATTTTAGAGTTCAATTGAAGTTTAACCTGTCAGGTGTGAGCCGAATAAACAAAAGATTCCATCTTTTAAAAAGATGGAATCTTTAATCCAAATGAATAATTTTGTATTTTTGTAAAAAAAGTAAAAAATGGCAACTTTTAAAGACCGAAAAGAAGTATCCAAAGTAGAAGAACCCCTCGAACAATACACAGAACCTTTGAACTTTCAACAGGTTTGGTTGATGTTTCAGGAAACCGGCAAACAAATGAAGGAAACAGATAAAAGAATAAAAGAGTTGTCTGAACTTTTTACATCACAATGGGGAAAATTAGTTGAAACCTTGGTTGAAGGTGATTTGATAAAATTATTAAAAGAAAAAGGTATTCCGGTTGAGCAAACATTACAGAGGGTTAAAGGTAATCATGAAGGCCAAAATTATGAATACGATATAATTGCAGTTAACGGAAATGAAATTGTTATTGTAGAAGTTAAAACAACCTTGCGGCCACAAGACGTAAAGGATTTTCATGAAAAAATATGGAAAGCAAAAAAATATATGTCGGCTTATAAAGACAATGTAATATACGGATGTGTTGCATTTATATCTGCTGATGGAGCCAGCGATCGAATGGCAGAAAAACAAGGATTCTATGTAATTAAAGCAACAGGAGGAAGTGCTTCAATTGTAAATCAAAAGGATTTTAAGCCTAAAAAATGGTAATACGATTTCTTCGCTACTGCACGATTCTTTCATTTTAAGCTGTCAGGTTTAAACCTAAAAAATAAAACCTGTCAGGTTTTTAGAAACTGTCAGCTTGTTTTTCGCCAGCTTCAATTCTTACTTTCAAAACATTTTCATCCGGTGGGATAGGGCAGGAGTATTTGTGATTATAGGCACATAAAGGATTATAAGCCAGATTAAAATCAAGAAATATCGTATCGCTTTGCGGAATTTTAAAATCAAGAAAGCGGCCTCCGCCATAAGTTTCATTTCCTGAAGTTTCATCCTTGAAAGGAATAAACAGGTAATCTTCATAACCTTCCCGGTTGACAAGTTTTAGATTTTGATAAACACTAAGTTTTTGCGGTGTATTATTAAAATGAAATATTAATTCACCATATTTTATATAATCAGGTCTCCTGTCACCGGAAGTTTTCATTTTAAACGGTTTTGCAGTAGTATCTCTCTCGAAACTACAACTTACTTTGTAATTTAAATCAATTGGAAAATATTTTAAACCAACGAAATCAATTAATAATTCTTCAGTTAGGGGAGTGCCTTCAGTATCAGTATAATCAATATCTTTTATGTCTCTATGTCGCTGAATCTTTATTTTATAGATTTTATCAGGATCATTTTCGCTAATTGAATCATCAGTCGGATTGAAAAAAAGCCATGCATAAAAATATGAAACAGCTTCACTAATCAAAGTCCTGACTCCTTTACTGCTTGTCCACCATTGTTTTGAGTCATAAGTTATATCTTTTGAAGCAATTATACCAATTTTGAAATCCTTAGGGAAAGCTTCTTCAAACAGCAACCTGCTTCTCCTTGCGTGACAGCCCATCGAAAAAATATTAAATGATATTATCGGACTGTTCGTTGCAGTAATATAGTTTCTAACTTCGATTGCACTTGCATAGGTGCGATCGCGAAGAACACTTAGAGGTGTGGGCGTTTTTATTATCTCCTTAGCATCGACACCGAATTTCTTCATCGTAAGGGCTGAAACTTCGGCATAAGTTTTGAATTTTGTTAAGAAACTTCCTTTTCTGATGGGCATTCCGGTTACTATCAAAGTTTTATAATCTCCTGAATTATATTCTTCAACAGCTTGCTTTAATGCAAAGTCAGGCAGCCATCCTTCAACCACCAGAACATTTGTGTTTACTCTGTCTGTAGTTGAAAGAAAAGGATTCGTATTTCTAATTCCAATATAAATGAGGATAATAACTATTGTCAGGATAAAAAGTTTTCCTAAGAATGTTAGTGAGTATTTCTCCCTTTTACTAATTATTTTGAAGCTCATAATTACTTTTTTTAATACTGCAAATTACATAAAATAATTTATTCGAATCATTGGAAAAGTTAATGGGGTGTACGACAGTTCCATTAATAAAGAAAAAACACAAATCCCGAAGTGACGTTATGTATAAACACAGGTCGGAGTGAAACAGAGACCTGTGTATTTGTTGCCGAACAATGACAAGTCCTGAAAGGACAACATGTAGAAAGTCTTTTGCAATCATCAGATGTTATATGTCGCCCTTTCAGGGCTGCCTTAGTATCGTGTACAATATCACAGGATTACGCTACGCTTCATCCTGTGCTTTTACATAACGTCCCTTTGGGACTTTCTATTCTTCAACAAATGTGGAAAATTGTCGTACACCCAGTTAATGCCTGAAATTATTTGGGGAAGTTATTTTGAAAATATTTCTTAGCGGTATTTGCTATAAAAATTAATTAATCTTCATTTTCAGAATGACAACTATTAAATAATTTTATTCTATTTTTGGATTTTAAAAATTAGAATTAAATAATAAAAGAAATGAAGAAAAATTTATTAATCCTTTTAATCGGAATAATTTCATTTGGCTTTCAAAGCCTGATAATTGCTCAGAATACATACAAGGAAATCACATTAGAAAAAATATTTAAGGAAAGAGTATTTTCACCCAATATGGTTTATGGAATAGAATCAATGAACGATGGGGAACATTATTGTACACTTAAAAGAGGAAATATTGAAGAATTCAGTTATAAAACCGGTGATAAGATTAGGACTATCGTAACTTCATCTAAAATAGTTTATAATGAAGACACATTACAGATAAGTTCATATACTTTCAGTCAGGATGAGAAAAAAATAATTTTCCCAACGGAAACCGAGTACATTTACCGCCATTCATCGAAATCAAATAATTATATCTGGGATATTGAAAAAGAAAAATTATCGGCTTTATCGGAAGGTGGAAAACAACGTTTGGCAACTTTTTCACCTGATGGTTCTAAGGTTACTTTCGTAAGAGAAAACAATATTTTTATTAAAGACCTGGAAAGTGGGTCGGAAATGCAAATTACTGAGGATGGACTTGTTAATAATATAATTTACGGAACAGCAGATTGGGTTTATGAAGAGGAATTTGGCTTTACAAAAGCTTTTGCCTGGTCACCCGACGGATCAAAAATTGCGTTTTACCGTTTTGATGAAAGCAACGTAAAAGAATATTTTCTTACATACTATGGTGATCTTTATCCCGAAGAATATAAATACAAATACCCGAAAGCAGGTGAGGATAATTCTATTGTTGAAATTTTTGTTTTTAATTTAAATACCTATAAAACTACAAAAATGGATATTGGGACTGAAACTGACCAATATATTCCAAGAATAAAATGGACAAATGAAGATAATACACTCGGAATCTTCAGGTTGAACCGTTTGCAAAACAAATTGGAACTTATGTTGAATAATGCCGAAACCGGTGATTCAAAAGTAGTTTATACCGATGAGAATAAATATTATATTACAGAAAGTATTTATTCAAATATGATATTTGCAGATGGACAATTTATAATCACGAGTGAAAAAGACGGTTATATGCATATCTATCTTTATTCAATTGAAGGAGAGTTGATCAATCAGCTTACTCAAGGTGAATGGGATGTTACCAATTTGATAGGTTTCGATAGTAAAAAGAAACTTATTTATTATATTTCTGCAGAAGTTTCACCTATGGACCGAGACCTCTATTCGGTAAATACGAAAGCAAAAATCACTAAAATTTCTCAGAAAAACGGGAGCAACAGAGCAAAATTCAGCAAGACATACAAATATTTTATTAATACCTATACGGATGCAAATACACCGCCTTATATAACCGTAAATAAATCAAATGGAAAAGAAATAAGAGTTTTAAAAGATAATGCAAAACTCATTGAAACCATGAAGGAGTACGGGTATATTAAAAAGGAGTTTTTTAGTTTCAAAACTTCAGAATCGGTTGAATTAAACGGCTGGAAAATTTTACCTCCTGATTTTGATCCGACAAAAAAATACCCTGTTTTAATGTATGTTTATGGGGGCCCGGGTTCTCAGACCGTTAGAAATAGTTGGGGTTATTCATCATCGTTTTGGTACGAAATGCTGGCACAAAAAGGAATAATTGTTATTTCGGTTGATAACAGAGGAACCGGTGCAAGAGGCGAGGAGTTTAAAAAAATGACATACCTGGAATTGGGTAAGTATGAAACTATCGATCAGATTGAAGCTGCAAAATATTTAGCTTCATTGGATTATGTTGACCCAAAACATATTGGGATTTTCGGATGGAGTTATGGAGGCTTTATGTCAACTTTGTGTTTGACAAAAGGTGCCGATGTTTTTTCAACAGCTATTGCAGTTGCCCCGGTATCGAATTGGAGATATTATGATAATATTTATACAGAACGTTTTATGAGAACTCCCCGGGAAAATCCAGGCGGATATGATGATAATTCACCCATTTTTCATGTTGACAAAATGAAAGGAAATTATTTATTAGTCCATGGAGGTGCCGATGATAACGTCCATCCTCAAAATACCTGGGATTTAGTTTCTGCTCTCGTTGCAGCCGATAAACAATTCGAAATGAAAGTCTATCCTAATAAGAATCATGGAATTTACGGTGGAAATACCACGATGCATCTTTACAGAAAAATGACGAATTTCCTTTTGGAGAATCTAAAGTAAGAAAGAAAAACGGCAAAGATCGCTAAGAAACGCAAAAATTTTTGCGTTTCTTTTGCGTGCTTAGCGGTTAATTATAACAAAAATGAAATATCTTCACCAGGAGCAATTTCTTTTGGCTCCTGACCAAATTTAAATAATCTCAAAGGATGTTTTCCAATTAATTCTATCGAATCACCTTCAAGCAATAATGAAGTAGCTTCTCTCAAACCAACTACAGTAACATCTCTGTTAACAACCAAAAATTCTTCTATTCTTTGCTGACGGGTTTCGCCGCCGTGGCCTTCGGGATTGGTGTCAAGATAATGAGGATTGATTTGGAAAGGAATTAAATTCATGCAATTAAAACTTTCAGGTTCAATGATTGGCATGTCGTTGGTTGTCATCAAAGTAGGGCATGCTACATTTGAACCAGCGCTCCATCCCATGTAAGGTGTTCCGGATAAAGCTTTCTCACGAATAGCTTCAACCAGGTTGTTTTTATGAAGAGCATAAACCAAATGGAAAGTATTACCTCCGCCTACAGCAATTGCCTCGGCATTTTTTACCGCCTGAACCGGATCATCCTCTTTATGAATTGAATAAATTTCATAGCCAAGTTCCTGAAAAACCGAGTTGACTTTTGCTTCATAAACATCATAGGATTTCTCAAGACTTTCAGTTGAAAGGCCTACACCTGCATATGGTATAAATAATATTCTTTTAACCGTGGTTGATGATAAAAACTTTTTAATATCGGGGCGAGGCCATCCAAGATATTCTTCGCCATAATTTGTCGAATTGCTTATCAGTAATAGTTTCATGTTTTATTATTTTACATTATATATCATAAATAAATTTCGTACAAATTTAATACAATTCTTTTAAAGTTATGCTGCTAAAATAATTTCCATTTGCTGAATGGATTTGAAAACTCCGGTCAATAGGGATGATAATGATGAGTTTTAGTTTGTATTCTTTTTTATCTGCCTTAGATAAGTATGCATAAGGCCGAAAAGTTTTTCCATGAGGCCTGAATATTCTTCCGTGAGGTCAAGATGTTCTTCCGTATAGTCGAAAAATATTTCCGTGTAGTCGTGAGATAAATCTGTGATGTTGGAAAGGAGTTCCTTAAGGTCGGGAGATATTTCCATATGATCGGAAAGTATTTCCGTTTAGTCAGAATATATTTCCGTAAGGTCGGGAAGTGTTTCCGTGTAATCAAAATACATTTCCATGTGATCGGGAAGTATTTCCGTGTAGTCAGAATATATATCCATGTGGTCGGGAAGTGTTTCCGTATAGGCAGAATAAATTTCTATGTGGTCGGGAAGTATTTCCGTGAGGCCAGAATATATTTCCGTGTGGGCTGGAGATTTTTACGTGTGGATTATAGGTGTTATAAATGAATTAATGTTTAAAGCTAAGAAGGGGAAATTATAGATATGTTTAATCTTCTCCTGAACTCATATTGGAAACGATATTAGAAAATGTGAACTGATCTTTTTTTAAAGGATCGTTATAGTAATATGATGCGGCAATTTTGCAGATTCCGATAATGATTTCGTAAATTGAATTAAATTCATTAAGGGCTTCCTGAGAAAGTTCACGGCTGGTTTCTTTCAGATGTTCCTGGTTGATGTCGGCTTCTTTAATTTGATCGGCATAAGAGATTATTTTTTCGATCAATGAAGGATTTGTGCCTTTTGCTGTAATTTGGGTTTTCAGTTCGTCGGTCATGCCGTTTTTGAATGCATAGAGCATTTGAATCATTGCTTCCTGATTGTGGTTTCTGAGTTTTTCGGCATCGATATAATAACCGAGATTATTTAGGATTTCTTTAGCTTCGTCTCCGAAATCAACTTCTATTTGGGTTTTTAAGAAAAAGATGTTGCGATGGGCAGCTTGCATTAAAGATTGTAAATGAGTTGTTGCCATTCTTTGAGCCTTTTTTTTGTCGAGGCCGAGAAAGTTTTCGATAGCATTGTTAATGCGGGTTTTTAGTGTGCTTACGTATTCTGCCGTCCAACTTGTTCTTATTAACGACAGTTCTTCAAGGTTATCATTAAGCGATATAACTATTGTTTGTGAGGCAAGAAGCATTTCGACATCACGGCATTTGTAATTGCGATCGGTACTCATGACAGATGATTTTATAAACGGTTAATAAATATAGTTAAAACAGGCTATAAAGTTATTAAAAATCACTAGTGTCCACTTAAAATAAGCTAAGGGACAGTTGTTTATAATTAAGTTCT
>CAYWXI010000036.1:0-57289 GCA_964462015.1 uncultured Bacteroidales bacterium
TATTGATAGATGAAGCATATATAGATTATACAAATCAACAATCCTTATGTGATTTTGCAATTGAGAATAAAAACCTAATCGTTGTAAAAACTTTTTCAAAAATATATGGATTGGCAGGCGGGCGTATTGGTTATGCAGTAGCAAATACATCTACTATTAACGCACTTAGTCAATTACAATCCTGGCCTCCCCAAAGTATTAGTGTCGTATCGGTAGCAGGAGCATTGGCCTCATTAAAAGATGAAGAATTTATAAAGGAAACTTATTCATTAAACGAAAAAGCGAGAAAATATACCATCGAACAACTCGAACGCTTAAATATCAGGTGTATTCCTTCGCATACGAACTTTATTTATTTTTCATTATCAAACTATAAAAAAGATTTTTTTGAGCAATTAGAAAACAACAACATAATTGGGACTGAAATTTATGAAGACCAGGGAAAATGGTCACGAATTACTATTGGAACTATACAAGAAATGGAAATGTTTATCAGTGCCTTAGAATAAAAACTGCATAGCGCAAATAGGCAAAATTTTTCGGCGAAGCCGCATTAATCTTGCTACCGAAAGGATTTGGGATTGGACTATTACAAGTTTTTGGAGTATTATTATGTTTTTTCAATTATGAAGTTTGGTTTTTCCGGGGAGATTGTTCCGGGAATTGTTCACCGTGGAATGCTTTTGGTGAAGTTAAACCAATAAGTTTTTGTTGAAAATATGGTGATTTTACTTTTGCTATTTACAGCTAATAATTAATTAACTTTTCTTGTTTTGACATAATTATTATCCTTTCCAGAATAAGTGAAGTTGTTTCGTTTGGCCATTATTTCCAAACCATTAAAAAAAACAAAAATAATTTAATTTATTAGTCAAATTATTTTATCTTTACAACGTAAATAATAAAAGGACTAATTAAAAGCGGATTAAAAATTATTTGTAGAAAGAGAAGGGCAGGCAACTTCTATGAAATTTTTAGGCAAAGAGACAAAATGATGATTAATAAATAAAAAATAAATTAAATATTAAAGTAAAAACTAAAAAAATCAAAACTATGAAAACTAAAAAAATCAGATTAAACCGAGAATTAATACTTGTGATGAATTTATCATTATTAATTCTTTTAGCCTCAATTTTCGGTGGTTGCAAAAAGGATGACGACCAGGATGATCCCTCAAACAAAATGACTATTGCTTTATCAGAGATTTTTCCTTTGGCAGTAGGTGAACAATGGAATTATACGAATGTTGATTCTTCCAATAATGACGGAGTCTTTGAAGTAAATAAATTCACAACAACTCATGAAGTGACAGGAACTGCTGACCACCTTGGCCAAAATTGTTTCGTATTCAATATTAAAGTTGTTGATGATGGTGATATTGAAGAGGAAGATTTGTATTATTATACCTCCGGAGATTTACTTTATGAATCGGAACCGGGCGAACTGGAATGGGCGTTAGAAGAAGATATACAGGGTTTCGTTGACAAAGAGGTTGGAGACATACTTTTCGAAGAGATCGAATTTAGCGAAGAAGATGGTCTGACATTAGAGGAACAAGATGTATTGTCGATTGAGAGTTTCACCGAATCTGTTGCAACTCCGGCCGGTACATTTGAGAATTGTTTAGTGCTTAAGGAAGAAAAATATGATATTTATACAAATGAAAGTGGGGTGTTCGTAAAGGGTGAACATTCGATTGAATACACATATTTTGCTTTGGGTTATGGATTCATTAAATCGGTGGATAATGATTGGGAATTGACCAATAATATTACGGATGGCATATTATTACAATACGAAGAAATGATAATTACCGATAAAATAACTATTACTTTATCAGAAATATTTCCATTAGCTGTAGGTAATCAATGGGATTATTCGAATGTTGATTCATCCTATAACGAAGGAGTCTATGAAGTTAATAATTTCACAACATCTCACGAAGTGACAGGAACTGTTGACCACCTTGGACAAAATTCTTTCATATTCAATATTAAAGTTGATGAAGGCGGTGTTATTGAAGAGGAAATTTTGTATTTTTATAGTCTTGGAGATTCACTTTTTGAATCAGAACCCGGTGCAGAAGAATGGGAATGGGAAGAAGATATCCAGGGTTTCGCCGAAAAACAGGTTGGAGACATACTTTTTGAAGAAAGCGAAACAAGTACTGTCGATGATCTGACATTAGAGGAATCAGATGTATTAACAATTGAGAGTTTCACTGAATCTGTCACAACTCAGGCCGGTACATTTGAGAATTGTTTAGTGCTTAAAGAGGTAAAATATGATATTTTTAAAAACGCTAGTGGTGAGTTCGTGTTGGGTGAACATTCGATTGAATACACATATTTCGCTTTAGGTGTTGGATTTATTAAATCGGTTGACAGAGACTGGGAAATGACTGACGAAACTACTGATGGTACATTATTACAATATGAAGAAATGATACTTAAGAATACAAATATGAAATAAGTTGTAGTCTAGGAAAGCAATATTTATTTAAACCAACCGGGTAATATACCGGTTGGTTTTTTTTATATTATTGAGCTTTATTCTGCCTCCTCTCGGATATCCGGTAAATACTCTACCTTTAGTGTAGCGAAAAAAAAAATACGGAACAAGAAAAAAATATTTGGAATATTCATTCCAATTGTTTTATCTTTGCAGCATGAGACTATGTAAATGTTCGGTAAATAAAAAAGAAAGTATTCTTGAAGCTGCTTTAAAATTGTTTGTTGAGCAAGGAGAACAGGCCACTTCAATGAAATGGATTGCCAGGGAAGCAAAATGTGGAATCGGAACAATGTATAATTATTTTCAATCCAAAGATGAATTAATCAGTGAACTATATGTTGAAATAAAAACCAAATTATTTTCTTATATTCTTGACGCACTTGATACGAATGTGCCGATAAAGCAACAATTTGTTGAAACATGGTATAAGGCTATGGACTATGCTCTTGCTAATCCTTTAGAGTATAAATTTCTTGATATTTTTGCTCATTCACCAAAAATTTCTCAGCAAGCATCGGAGGAAGTCAATAAATTAATTTTCCCTGTTCTGGAAATTTTTGAGAAAGGAAAAAGAGAAGGTATTATAAAAGATCAAGATACTTTACAGTTAGTGATTTTTACAAATGGGGCTATTACTGCAAGTGTTCTTAGAAATCCCAATATTGATGAGCAAGAGAAAAAGGCAATAATATTAATGGCCTGGGATGCTATAAAGAGTTAAATTTTTTTTTGTACAAAATTTAGAACGAATGTTCATTCTAAATTAAATTATGAAACATCACATTAAATGAATTTTTATATACTGAAATTGGAAATTTGGTCTTTTACCTAATTTCTATTTTCCAATTTCTAATTTTTCAAAAAACACAAATAATTAAATTCAAACCAGTTACTAAAATAAAAACAAATGAAAAATATTCTAATCATTAACGCTCATCAAAAATATGAGGGTTTTGCCGAAGGAAAATTAAATCAAACTTTGGAAAGCGTAGCAAAAGAAACCTTAGAAGCACAAGGTTGTGAAGTAAAAACTACCTATATCGAAAAAGGATACGATGTTGGAGAAGAAATATCCAAACACGAATGGGCTGATTTAGTTATCACCCAGACACCTGTATATTGGTTTAACGCTCCCTGGATATATAAGAAATATATTGATGAGGTTTTTACTACAGCCTTATCACAGGGGAAGCTTGCAAAAGATGACGGTCGCACCCGTTCAGATTTTTCAAAGCAATATGGAACAGGTGGATTATCGCAAGGAAAAAAATTCATGCTATCAACAACTTGGAATGCACCAAAAGAGGCATTTGATGATAAAGATCAAATTCTTCTCAGGGGAAAATCAGTTGAAGATACATTAATAAACATATCGACAGTTTATAAATTTTGTGGTTACGAAATCTTAAAAGGTATCTCGAGTTTCGATGTAATGAAAAACCCTAAAGTTGAAAATGATATAAAAGCATTGAAAGAAAAACTTAATGATTTAATGGGAGAATGAGAGAATGGGAAAATTTTTAATGTGATAGCCGGGTAAGTTAATTGAATTAATAATTTAAATAAATAAAAAATGTCAATATTTAGTTTTGGAGAATATATCGAAGAAAAAAAATTTAAAATCGTAGATGAAAGACGAATGCGTGCCAGTGCAGGCATATTGTTTTTATTAGGAATTATAGCATTTATTAATGGTTTTATTTTAAATCAATACGAAGTAATATCCTATATAATGGGTTTTTTTGTGGTAAACTTTTTAATAGGTGTATTTTTAAATCCTAAATTTTCACCCACTATTTTTCTTGCTTATTTGTTAGTTTACAAACAATCCCGCCTTCCAATCGGTGCTGTTCAAAAGAAATTTTCATGGAGCCTGGGACTTATAATATCAACAGCAATTTTTGTTTTATCGTTTTACCTGCTTAATGATGTATCGTATTTTGAACCGGTTTGCATGTTGTGTTTGATTTGCCTGTTGTTCCTGTATCTCGAAACTGCTTTTGGTATATGTGTGGGATGTAAAATATATCTTCTTGCAATCAGGACGAAGCTTTTAAGAAAGCCTGTTGAAAGGCCGAATTGTATGGGTGATTCCTGTGAAATATAAACTGAATAAAAGAAAAGCAAATATGAAAATTATTCTGTTCGGGGCAACTGGTATGGTCGGACAAAGTGTTTTGACCGAATGCCTGAAAAGTACAATTATTGAAGAAATATTGATTGTAGGAAGAAGAAGCTGCGGTATTAAAAATCCCAAAGTCAAAGAGATAATTCATATTAATTTTCTTAATTTTTCTGAAATTGAAAAAAAATTCCAAGCTTATGATGCTTGTTTTTATTGCCTTGGAGTATCGTCGGCAGGTATATCGAAAGAGAAATATTATGATATTACTTACAACTATACAAAGGCAGTAGCCGAAGCATTAAGTCGGCAGAATCCTAATATAAGGTTTGCTTTTATTTCGGGAGCAGGCACCGACGGAACAGAAAAAAGTAAAATTAATTGGGCACGTGTAAAAGGGAAAGCAGAAAATGTTTTGCGAGATTATCGGTTCAAAAGCCTCTCACTGTTTCGTCCGGCATATATCAAAGCAATGGATGGTATAGAGCCATCGTATTCATTAAGTAAATATTTCGATTGGATCTTATATCCTGTTCTGAAAACATTTTTTCCTAAAGCTGTTATTACATCCAGGGAATTGGGTTTGGCTATGATAAATTCGATTTTTCAAGAAGAAAAGGTCAGGGTTTTTGAGAGTTCGGAGATTAAAAAACTTGCTTATCAATAGTATGAAAATGCTAATTATAGTTTCGGTATTTATAATTGTATTCGGATTTGCCGGATATTATGTTTATGTAAGAGCAATGCAGGCTTTTTCCGGAACCTTTATTGATTCCACATTATTTTTTACAATTTTTGTCTTTCTATTATTCTCATTCCTAATCGGGAAAATCATCGAAGCCTTTTCAATAGGATTTATTAGCGAATCATTTATAAAAATCGGATCTGTTAGTGCAGGGTTTTTTCTGTATACACTACTATTTGTTATTCTCCTCGATTTTATTAGTTTAACAAATTACATAACACCTTATTATCCGGCATTTATTACGGACGATTATGTGAAAACAAAACTTATTGTCGGGATAATTACATTTTCAATTATTTCAATAGTAATTTTAATAGGATATATTAATACAAGAAATCCAAAAATAAAAAAACTTGATATTTCATTAAACAAGAAAAAAAATGGTTTTGAATCATTAAATGTGGTTGCAGTAAGTGATATTCATCTCGGCACAATGGTAAATAAAACTAAAACAAAACGATTAATAAAAAAGATTAATCAACTAAAGCCTGATTTGGTTCTTATTGCCGGTGATATAATTGACGATAACCTTAAAGTTGTAAAACATTATGATTTATTAAAACACTTCAAAGAATTGAATCCAAAATACGGAATATATTCATGCTTAGGAAATCATGAATATATCAGCCGTGCATATAAAGAATTAGAATATTTTGAGAGATATGGAATTCACATGCTAAAGGATTCGATGATAAAAGTTGATGATAAATTTTATATTATCGGGAGAGATGATATTGAAGGAAAGAATGTTTCCGGGATAAGACGAAAATCATTTGATGAACTAACGAAGGATGTGGATTTCAATCTTCCGGTAATTTTGCTGGACCATCAGCCGTTTAGGTTGGAAAAAACAGCCGAATATGCAATTGATTTACAATTTTCGGGACATACACATAACGGACAACTTTGGCCATTGAACTATATTACCGGATTAATTTTTGAAGAAGACTGGGGATATCTGAAAAAGAGGGATACACATTTTTATATTTCTTCGGGATATGGAACTGCAGTTGTCCCCATTAAGGTAGGTAGTAAATCAGAAATAGTTAATATTAAAATATCTAATATGTAACTTTTGCAAAAAAACATAAAGATAATTCAAATTAATAATTAAAAAATGTATCTATTCTTCGACACAGAAACAACAGGATTGCCCCGAAACTGGAAAGCTCCGGTTAGGGATTTGAATAATTGGCCAAGAATGGTTCAAATTGCCTGGATTTATAGGGAATTTGGCTCAGCTGAAATCTGATAAAACTTCAATCCTAAACCCATATTCTGTTACAATAATTATTAGTTGTTGCAATTGTAGATTAACAATTGTTTCGTCACAATTATTTGCTATTTTTGTGACAAATATATTTAATAATGTCAATTTCAATTAAAAAACAAATACATGAAAAAATAGAAAGCCTACCCAAAGGCAAAGTGCTTTTTATAAAAGATTTTTCTGAATTTGGGAATGATGTTGCCATAAGGCAATCATTACAACGTATTACAAAAACGAACTTATTAATTCGTTTAGCGCAAGGTGTATATTATTATCCCAAGCAAAATGATTTATTAGGAATAATTTACCCTACTGCTGAACAGATAGCTCAAGCCATTTCCAAAAGAGATAAAACCCGCATTATCCCTACCGGTTCTTATGCTTTGTATAAATTAGGGCTGTCAACTCAAATTCCTATGAATGTAGTATATCTTACCGATGGCTCGGCCCGCAAAATTATTATCGGTAAACAAAAAATCACACTAAAAAAGACAAGTCCTAAAAATCTTGCAACAAACCATAAATTAAGCAATCTAATTATTCAGGGATTAAAGGAACTTGGCGAAAATATTATTTCAGAAACAACGAAACTTAAACTGAAAAAAATTATAATTAAAAGCGGTGATGTAGAAGAAATTAAAATCAATATAAGAAACGCTCCGGTTTGGATTCAAAAAATAGTATTTCAAATTATTTATGAAATTGAAAATGATCAATTGGCTTAATTTAAGAGAAAAAGACCAAATTGAGTTATTCAATAAAATTGGCTCACAAACAGGTTTACAGCCTTTTGCTATTGAAAAGGATGCATGGGTAACACTGGTTATACGGATGCTGTTTCGATCAGAGATCAGCTCTCATATTGTTTTTAAAGGAGGTACTTCATTAAGTAAATCATACAATTTGATTGAACGGTTTTCGGAAGATGTTGATTTTACAATTTGCCGGGAATATCTTGGTTTTAAGGGATATCTAACAAAAGGAAAAATCAGAAAATTAAGAAGAGCATCTCAGCAATTTGTATCTAAAATATTACCTCTACTATTACACAAGCAACTCACTGAATATGGAATCGAAGACGGTTTATTTAAAATTGAAGTTCCAAATACTAAAATATCTGACCAAGATCCTGAAATCGTTCTTGTTAATTACAAATCCGTTTTTGAAGAAGGAGATTACGTGCAATCAAGAGTTTTAATTGAGATTGGAGCACGCTCTTTGATGAAACCCTTTGAGAACAAAAATATTCAATCAATTATTGATGTTCATTATCCTGATTCAAATTTTACAGAGAAAGGTTTTTTTGCACAAACAGCAATTCCCGATAAAACATTTTTAGAGAAGTTAATACTGTTACACGAGGAATTTCAAAAAGAGACTAAGAAAATCAGATACCACAGAAAGTCTCGTCACCTCTATGATATTCTAAAAATAATGAAATCTGAATATGGCGAAAAAGCATTAATGGATCATGAACTTTTTGAATATATATGTGCTCACAGGGAAAAGTTTACACCGGTAAAAAACATAAATTATCACAATCTTCGGATCAAAAATTTAAACTTATTTCCACCTGGAGATTTTATTGATTTATACAGAAATGATTATAAAGAAATGCAAACCAATATGATATATGGGGATAGTTTGGATTTTGATGAATTAATAGAACAGTTAAAATTTCTGATAAGCTAAGAAATAAATTTGATGATATGATAGTAAATAAAACAACTATATAACAGGAGTAAAGAGATTGTAAAAAATATAAATAAAATCAAAAATATGTATCTATTCTTCGACACAGAAACAACCGGACTGCCCCGAAACTGGAAAGCTCCGGTAACGGATTTGAACAATTGGCCAAGAATGGTTCAAATTGCCTGGATTTTATCAGATTCTTTAGGTAATCGGATTGAATCGGACGACTTTATTATTAAACCGGAAAATTTTACAATTCCTTTAGATGCCTCAAGAGTACACAGAATTACTACAGAAAGAGCCTTCAAAGAAGGAGAGGAGCTTGAGAAGATTCTTAACACATTCAATGAATTAGTTGAGCAAGCTGATTTTGTAGTTGCTCACAATATTAGTTTTGATGAAAAAATATTAGGAGCAGAATTATTAAGAAAAGGTGTTAATGGTGATTTCGGGAAGAAAAGAAAATTGTGTACGATGAAAGCTTCGACAAATTATTGCAGTCTTCCGGGGCCTTATGGATACAAATGGCCTAAGTTATCAGAATTGCATATAAAACTTTTTGGAGAAGATTTTGAAGAAGCACATGATGCTTCATCCGATATCAATGCAACTGAAAAATGTTTTTGGGAAATGAGAAAAATAGGTTTGATTTAAAATTTATATATCAAAACAATATATATTATGAGCGTTTTGAGAAAAAACTATAAGCATTTATGAATTCAACACAAAAACAGGAATTAAAGGCCAATATCCACGGAGCATTAATTTCAGGGATCATCACTGCCATTTTTATGTATTTTGTTTATTATCAGGGTGTGATTTCTGTGTGGGCGGGATTGTTTATCGGTTTTACTATTTATATGGTAATGGTATTCTACAGGAAACTAATCTTAAAAAAAATTATTAGGAGAACAAACCTCTTTTTCCTTTTGATCATTAACTCGTTTTTTAATGTAATTATAATCCTGATTGTTGCATGGATAGGTGTTGTATTGTTTTACATGGATGGGGATTTCGGGATTTTATTTAAAGATTTAAATTCACTGACCAGTGTTGAGTCCCGGATTGGTTTATTATTTGGATTGACCCTTAGTATTTTTTTTAACTTTTTTTTTATCATCAATACTTTGATCGGGAAAAATGTTTTGGGTAAACTATTTATTGGGAAATACCGTAAACCTTTTGAGGTAGAGAGAGTTTTTATGTTTTTAGATATAAAATCATCCACTGCTATTGCAGAAAAAATTGGTCATATAAAGTTTCTTTCGTTAGTGAATGATTTTTTCTATGATATACTGGATCCAATAAATCAAACCAAAGGTGAAATTTATAAGTATGTTGGTGATGAAGCCATTGCTACCTGGAAAATAAAACATGCAATTAAGCAGGCAAATTGTATTGAATGTTTTTTCCTGATTAAAGAAAGAATCAAATCCAGATCGGATTATTATTTGAAAAAATATGGAGTTGTCCCTGAATTTAAAGCAGGAATTCATGGAGGTATAGTCATTACAGGCGAATTAGGTTACACAAAAAGGGAAATAGCTTTTATGGGCGATGTTTTGAATACTACTGCCCGTATCGAAGAAGCTTGTAAAACCTATAATCAGGATTTTCTGGTTTCGGAGGAACTTCTAAAGCAAATTGATGGAAAAAATAAATTCAGATTAAAAGAAATAGGTGGTGTTAAACTAAGGGGTAAGGAAAACGAAATGAAACTTTTCGGGGTAACCCGGGATGATGAAAAGAGAAAAATCAATAAAAAAAATAAGCTTTGATATTTTGACTTGAATGCTAATTTTATCTTTTCTTAAGAATTAGATATTCAGGATAATTAGAATAAAACTAAAAAGGGCAGGGAAATATTTCCCTGCCCTTTTTTGAGCTCTATCGTTATTAAAAGATTTATTTAATAATTAATTTCTTTGTTAATTTTCCTTTTTCCGATTGGATACAAATATAATAAACACCTTTTGAATAATTATTCAGATCAATGCTTTCATTGTAGTTACCTGGTGATACACTAACATCTTTCGACCAAATCTTTCGACCATATAAATCTATAATAGAAAATTCAATTTCCTGTGATCTGGTCGATTCAAAACTAATATTAATTACACTATTTGCTGGATTTGGAAATAAGTTAAGTCCATCAACTCCTTCTATTGTTTCAATTCCAGCAGTGCTGATAACAATTATTAGTTCCGCTGTATCGGAATCATATTGATTTGAAGCAATTAGGCTTACATTATAATCACCATCCTCAAGGTATTTATGAACAGGATTCTCTTCATCGGAAGTTTCTCCATCACCAAAATTCCAAAGGTATTCATCAGCTTTCTCCGAATTATTAATAAAGTTGATTGTCGGGTCGTTATTGGTGATCTCAAACTGAGCGACAGGCATATTTAAAATATAGAAACTTATTTCAATTTCCATCTCAACTTCATCGGTACCATATTCGTTTTCAACAATAAGAACAACATTATATATTCCATCTTGCGGATAGGTATAAACCGGATTTTCTTCATCTGAGGTTTCACCATTACCAAAATCCCAATGGTAAGTAGTTGCTCTTTCCGATGTGTTTGTGAATTCTATTGTCGGATCATTATTGACAACTTCAAATTGGGCTACCGGCATGTGTAAAGCATAGAAATTTATCTCAACTTCCATTTCAACTTCATTGGGGCCGCAATCGTTTTCAGCAGTAAGAATAACATTAAAAATACCGTCTTCCATAAAAGTATGTACAGGGTTTTCTTCGTCAGAAGTTTCACCATCACCAAAATTCCAGGAATATGTATCAGCTCCGTTTGAGGTATTTAAAAATGAAACTGTTGGATCATTGTTTTCAATATCAAATGCGGCGGTTGGAGAATGGTTTATTGTTGCAGTTACCTCTGAACGAACACTATTACAAGAATATGATTCAACTTCCCAATCATAGAAGAAATAATATTTTGTTTCCGGTGCAGGAGTATAAGAGCTTTCAACAATTGACATAGTATTATCAATTACATATGGGTAAGAAAAACCCGATGAATTATAAAATAAATTACTTCCTACATTACCAAAAAGTTTATAGCCTTCACCTTCAGGAATATCAAAATTCAGTTCAACTCTATTCTCTCCGTCTTCAAGAAAAACTGTTGTTGAAGTTATGAGAATAAAGTCGTTATCATATAATAAAAATTCTCTGTCGCCGGAACCATTTGCATAAACTTTTACCGAAACCAGTTTGATAGGTAAATAAGTGTCAAATATTAATCCGCCTGCAGAATAATAATCACCCATGCCGGAATTATCTTCTTTTCCGACATAGTTTGTTTCAGCACTTAAATTTTCGACATAATATGATGTTGTTTCGTTTAGTTCAGGTGTTTGGAAAGTTTCTCCAACGTTGATTATCTCAGCACCATACTCATCAGCATACCAATTTATAATTCCACTACCAGTGGCACTTAACTCAAGTGAACCAACATCGCAACGTTCGGCTGATATAGTAAGAGGAGCTTCGGGTCGCTCTACTGAAATATATTCGGTTTTTACAATTGAATCAGTACCATAAGCATTTGAAACTATTAATTTAATATCAAATAAACCGTTAGTTTCAAAAACATGAGAAGGATTTTGTTCTTCAGATGTGCTTCCATCACCAAAATTCCATAACCAGGAGTTTGGATTTATTAACGAAAGGTCGGTAAAATCAACAATTCCATCACAAGTTGAAGTAGTTGAAACAGTAAATTCAGGAACAGGTTTTCCAAATATAGGTATTGTGTCGATAAAAGGTTTATAATTATATTTGGAAATTGTAAGTATCGCAAAATTTGCTGTTGTTGAAGGAAACTCAATTTCACCTTCGCCATTCACCAATTCTGTTATTCCAAGAAGTTCACCGTTAATTAAAAGACTTGCCAAACCATCATCAAGCGAGCAATTTGTGATTGAAACTTTTGTTGTCTCATCATAAATAATTGTATCGGTATTTGTCGCAATAATTTCAGTAGGAATGGTAGTCCAGATTTTCATAGCAGGATCACCAAAATAATGAAACAACTGATGGGTATATTTATTTGCGTTATATCCTCCGTCCCAGGTTTCCATCATTCTAATAAGTCCCTGATTTAAAACATCACCCATTGTTACAATATCATTGTGTGGAGTTAAATTCGGATTAGGAACACCACCACTACCAAATACGGGTATTAAGCCGGGATTTGACCACATTGCATCAACAAAACCAAGTGCTAAACCATCATTCAATCCACTATAGCTATAATATGAAGCAGCAAATACTCCAACTGCTCCTCCATCCTCAAGTCTCATGAATTTTTCGGCGAAACACTCGTCAAGCAGGAATTCACCGGTATGGCAGTTTATTGAAAATACAACAGGTAATTTGTTGCCGTTAGAAAGTCCTCCCATTTGAGATGTAGTAAATTGAGGATCGGCCCAGCCTGATCCCCCTGCATAACCATGATCTCTGTGAAAAACATAAAATTTTCCTTCATTAATTGCAGAAATAATATCTTGTGTCCCTCCATTCCATGGAAAACCACTTGATCTTAATAATTCGGTAGGAATAGGTTCACCATTTGAATAATAGCCGTTATTATAATTTGTAGGAGTAACATTTGAATGTGTTGTATAAATTCTCTCAACTGAATAACCTTGCGACATAACATAATCACGAATATTTTCGCTTGTATGTGCAAATCTTCGTGTTGCATACCCGTTATTTTCATCATCCTGGAAATATGCACAGTTTAGTCCGTTTTCATAGAAAGAGGCATCCTCAACAGGATTTTTTTCATAATCAACTATCCTTTGAATAACCATATTTGCCTGATTTGCATTCTTTACGGAAATTCTTCCATGTGCCATCTCGGGCATATAGTCATAACTATTACCCATACAAGCAAAATAAAGGTCGGTTGAAAAATCGTTTTGGTCAGGTGACTGAACAATTTCACCGGGAACATCCTGATGGTCGCCAATAATCACAAAATAATCAGGTTTAGGATCCCAGGCTTCATATCTTGAACGAATTGCCTGTTTAACTTCATCCGAAGTCCAAACATTTTGTGAAACTATTTCAGTTATGTAACCTAATTGCATTTTCCAATTTGCATATTCCTGAGCGGCTTCATCATAAGCTGAATTAGTAACAATTATAATATCAGCACGTTCATCATCTTTATTATATTGTGCTTTATTTTTTAATAAAGTATTGATTTCATTTTTAACACTTTCTGAATTCAAAATAATATTTGGAAAGATTTTCCCAAAATTTTCGGTAATTGATTTCCGGCCAAAAAATGATTCGCTATGAGAAAATTTAACTTCGTAAACTATTTTTGAAATCACCCTGATTTTTCGTTTTAGAGGATTGTATTGAACAGGACAAATTTTTACTTTAGCAATTGAGTTTCCACGATAATCAAGAATTTCTTCTATCCTCACGGGATTTTCAGGATAAAGAATATCAGTGTTATAGAAATCGTCATTAATCTCGAATTCCGGTTCCGGATCACCATGAGTATCAGTAGCCAATTGTAAGGCGGGATGTATTAGGTAATTATCAAATTCTTTGTATTCAATATTAATAATATTTACTGTTGCCTCTGCTCCGTTTGGTATTGATACAAAATCATTATGTGCAGGTAAAGCAGGTTTACCCACCTCGTATAATTTCCCAAAACCTTCGATATTTAAAAATTGAAATGTTCTTTCTGATACTTCATGATTTGAGACAATGGAACCAGGGAAATTATATTCAATCCTTAATCCATTGATACCATGATCGTTTATATGCCTGACAGGCATTGTTGTTTCTTGATTTGTACTCCCGTTACTGAACGACAGGTAGGAATTCTGACTAATAAGCGAGATACTTAAAAATATTAGTCCGGTTAGAAAAGTAATTTTTTTCATTTGATATTAATTTATTATTTATTTATTTGTATATTAGTACATGCTAATTAAAAATGAGCGGCAAATTACATAATTTTTTACAAATACACTTATATATATTTACATTTATGTCGGGTATCTGCAATCTTCTGAAAAATTAGAATTATCATTTCGATTCTTCTATATAAACACTTCTTATGTAATACTTTATAAAGATCAAGGAAGTTTCTGTAAAAGTAGAATGCTTTTCCTGAAACTTTCTTTTCATCGCTATTCGATGAAGATAACGCATTTCTGTTAAAATCATTATATAAAACAAAAAAAATGATACGAAACAATACGTTTTTTTCTCAATTCACTTCATGCCTGAGGGATGCTATCCCTTCTTCCTAACAGAAATCACTTATTAATTCCGTCAAGGAACGTTACTTGTTGTTATAAACGACTTATTATGTACTCATTGCAAACAAGTGCAAGCTGAGCATGCGTATTATTTTTTCATCATTTTTTCAACTTCAATCTTTAACTTTGGAAGATGTCTAATTATTATTCCCCAAATCACATCATCAGAAATTGTATCATAACCGTGTATTATTCTGTTTCTTGCATCTACAATCTTTCTTGCGTTTGAAAGTTCAATATCACTGTTCTTTTCAAGTATTCTTTTAACCGCTTCTCCAATTATTTCTAAATTCCTTTCTACAGCACGTTTTGTTTTAATGTCTTTCTGATAATTGTTAAAGATTTTTTTTCCTTCCTCAAAAAATCCATCAATTTCTGAAATTGCTGAATTAATATCAAACAGCCAGGTCATGATTTCTTTATCCATATATTAGTTCTTTTGAGGAGTCAATCGATTGTTTTAGAAATGGATTTTTAATGGATTTTTCTTCAAGTAAATCTATTTTTCTATTAAATAAATCTTCTAATGAAAATTTGAAATCGAAGTAATTATCAGCATAATCATTTATGTCAACAGAATCAAATGTTACAAGAAAATCAATGTCACTATCTTTTCTAAACTTGTTACTTATTGCTGAACCAAATACATATAGTTTTAAAACTCTGAATTTACTACATAATTTCTTTAGTTTTTCTATATCTTTATTAAATAGTTCCATATTACAAAATTACAACTTTTCTTGTTTGAAGCAAGTGAAAAAAATCATCGTTTTTTTTTAACACAATTCATTATTAACAAAACAAAGATCACTTATTAATTCCATCAAGGAACGTTATTTGACCTTAAAAACGACTTATTATATGGTAGTTGTTACTAAAGAGCACCAATTGAGGAATATTGTTCTTATTTAAAAAGTTTCCTTTCTAGTTCTAATCTATATCCAAGTTTTATCTTTATTATTTCTTCAAGTTTTTTTCTAAATTCTGAGAATTGGTAATTTGTAATTCCGCAATTTTTACCAAAATGTATTTGAGTCAATTTAATTTGCGGTCTGATTGTAAAATAATTTTTTTCAATTTTTAATTGATTATCATATTTAGGATTATCGCTTTTAACATAAGTAGAATCATTATCCACCCATAGTGAAAGTCCAAAATAACTGGTTATTCTTGGTCGATCTTTGTCAAAACGGAATTCACAATTGCAATATTTCCTATAGGATTCGTATGAATCATAAGGAAAATAGGTGCTCAGCCTCACCTCATTTTCTTTAATAAGGGCTTTTTCCTTATGAAAACCTATTAATTTACCTAAATCAATTTTTGTTTCAATTCCTGGATATTTTTCACAAAGTAATCCCAAATCAAAAATAAAGTTATTTAGGAATTGAGGAAGTTTATAATACACCTGTGAAATCATGAATTTTTCCCATAGATCAGGTTTATTTATTATTTCAAACTCTATTGCAACACCAGAATAATCCTTGCCGTATTCATTCCACAAATATTTATTATCCAGATCATCAGACCTACAAAACGAAAATGTGAAATAGTAGTTTTTAGAATGATCTATTTGGTTGTGAGAAATATTTAATGCACTTGCCGCATAGTAAAACTCATCAGGATCCGAAGAGTTGAAAAGATTATAAAGCCTAATTTCACGGTTGTTTATAATTGATAGAAGGTTATTAACACTTGTCCAATGAACAAACTTTAATTCTCTATTATAGTAGTAAGAAGAATCTTTAAAATCATGGTTTTTATCTGATAAGCTTGCATGATAACTATGACCACTGGAGCCGAAACTTGTAATAAATTGTTTAGGAAAATGTGTTCTTAAAATATTGCAAAATTCTAAAGTAATTTTTTCATCTAATTCTAATTGTGTCATTAATTATCTTTTATTAAAATTTTAATTTATCTCAAAATTATGTCCAACAAGCAAAATAAATACTAACAATTATTTTTCAAATGTATTGAAAAGATCCTAAATATTCAAATCTATTTCAAGGCACTCGTGACACTTGTTTAATTAGTTGTGGAAATTATTGGTAAATAGTTCACTCATTCATTTTAATAGTACAATGTGACTTGCACTCTTAACAAGCTTCAGTGCACAATTAATCCCTTACACAACGTACTGAAAGACCGCTTTCCTTTTCGCTATTGTACCTATAGACTTGCGCATTTGTGTAACTAAGTAACCGCTTCCATGTGTTTGAAGAACTGTACAATGAAGGTGACCACCAGAGACCATTGTCACCTACTTTGTAGAAGGTCCCATTGCTGCTCCGGTAGCCGCAAGGGAGTGCTGAAAAGCCGCTGGAATTAGTTGAACCGGTGTTTGGACTGTTCCAGTGTGCTGTACCAGCCTCTTTCATTTTTCCACCAGCAATACTTTCGCCGCCAAGAAAATCGGTCAAGATTGTCCATTCATCATCTTCTGGTAAGTGCCAATCATCAGGACAAGCATTTAGAGCAGCTGACCAGTTATAAAGTACTCCATAGATTTGATAATTACTTGTGGCTGTTGCTTCTGAAATATTGGTGCCTCCATAGCCGTAAACATAATAATACGGTGATATTTCAGAGCTACTGGCGGGTGGACTTACGCTTGGCAACCAAGCCAAGTTTTCTTTCATCCAGCACTGATCACCAATTTTTATAGTCTTATATGCTTGTCCATCTCGTGAGTCGGTAAAGAGATCGCCACATTGAAATTCTCTTGTTGTAAAACTCCATATTTTCCCTTCTGAAACAATACTTTGGTTGTTGTGAGAAATAATTTTCCAGAAATATTCTGTGTTAGTTTCTAATGTTCCAGGATCATAAGTTGTTTTCATTTGACCTATTGTTACCTGTTGTGGAGTAGTTTCAGTACCAAAATAAATATCATAGGTTAAGGAATAGCCTTCTGGTTCTGTACATTTCCATGAAAGAATTGTATAAATTGAAACACTATCTGCTTCATCTTCTGGATTTGGATCAGTAGGTGGATTTGGATCAGGTTGTTGTTCTTTTTCTTCTTTTTTACAACCAACTACGAAAATTATTAGAAGTGTTATAATTAAAACACTTAATGTAAAGTTTTTTCTTTTCATAGTTATTTTTTTGAATTGAAATTATTTATTTTTTATACTTATGAAAAATGCCACAATTCTTCATGAAAAAATGCAATATATTCTCTGCCTGATTTTGCATGGGAATTTATAACTCTCCTTTTTAGTAGATTAATTTTATTTTTAGCACGTTTGTTAACTCATAAACAATTACTATATTGTATGTATTTTTCCTTTTCTTTATTCAAAATTCTTATTATTTCCAACAAATATAATAAATATTTCAATACCTAAATTGATTTCTAGCAATATTCACAAAATATTTATTTAAAAACCCATCTAATCCTCAATCCTCGCAAGTTCAAAATCAATTTCTTTAGTTTCTCCGTTTTTGATTTCAATATTGTTGAAGGCGGTGGTTACATAGCCATCGGCTGAGACAGTAAACGAGTGAATTCCTGCCGGAATATTTTCCATAATGTATTCACCTTTTTGATTGCTTATTGCTGTAAGTTCGGTGCCATTGGCTTTTACTATTGCATCTTGCAACAGCATATCATCATCACCGATAATTGAGCCTGTAAGCATGCCGTAGCCTTCGGCATTTTTACTGCCTGTGGCTGTATTATAAATCACATAATCGTTGTATTTAGCTTCATTCGTACCCTGATAAGTTGCTTTGCCTGTTTCGCTTATGTGCATCAGGCTTGCATAAAGTTCGTTTGCTTTCACACGCCTGTCCTGTGTGCTGATGTCGCGTTGATTGATTGCTTTTTGTTTTAAATCAATCAGTTCGTCGAATTGCTGTGTATGGGTTTTCAGTAAGTCGATTATTTCCTGAGTAAGCCCTGTATCTGTTAATTCTTCTAACAGTTCGGTAGCTGTTCGTACCAAAGAATATCCTGTACGACACAGTTTTTCATCAACAAGCTGTGAGACTTCGCCAATATTTGCAGTACGATATTGCCAGCTTTTTTTTCCGAACTTTAGCATTATACGGCTACCGATGTTTTTTATGTCTGTCCGCAATATGTCGGCAATTTTACTTTTTTCTTCGGTTGTTCTTATTTGATCGCCGAGTAGTTCATGGTCGGTGGGCATGTCAACAAATTCATCACGAATAAGTTGTGTTTTGTCAATTTTTTCCTGCGTCATGCCGAACTTTGCAAGATCAATCAGGTCACGTATGGCTGATAATATTAAATCATCGGTTTTTTGTATTAACGAGTCATACGTCAGATTGAATCCTCGTAATACTTCATTTAGTTTCATCATACTTATTTATTTAAGAAGTTAAAAAATAGCAAGCCGGTTTTATCGGCTTCGTTTAATGGCAAATATAGGTAAAAATTTTATTAATACGAAAAAAAGATTTTTTTTTATCAGGAATGGCTTCTCTTTTTTTTTAATAAAGTGTTTTATATTTTCGTTCTTCTTCTTAAGGAGGGCCACGCCTTTTTGATTACTTTAATAATAGTTTATATTTATTAAATTATTATATTATTGTACTTCGAAAGTACATTGATAGAATAAAATAGTATTTTTATAAGATAAATATTTATTTTTATTGAATGAAATAATTATTTGATGATATAAAATTAAACAGGATGCCTCATCAAAAGAATTAAATATTTCATAAAAAAAGTTGGATGCTTCATCAAAAGACTTGGATATCTTATCAAAAGACTTGAATACTTCAATAAAATAGTTGAATATCTCATCAACTAACTTGATCATTTCATCAAAAGACTTAAATAATTCATCAAATGGTTTTTTGGTTTTATTACGATTTAATTATCATGAAATATTAACCCCCCGGGAAACATGTATTTCGCCATACTCAACATTTAAGCATTGTAGCATTTTATCATTATATAAAACAAAAAATAATTAAACCAACCAATACGTTTTTTATACAATTCAGTGCACTTTTTCAACCATTCAATACAATTCGCTTGTTTACCCTTGATTTATTATCGATTATTGCAATGAAAATAATAATAAACAAATGAAATTGGTCAAAGTACTTGTAATGAAATTAGAAATTGGAAATTTGGACTTCTGGAATTTCTAATTTCTAATTTCCATATCTTAAGTTTTTAAAAATACAATCAACTGTAAATGTATCAACTAATAAAAATTAATCACATGAAACCACAAATCAAACATTCTCAAAAAAACATTCTACAAAAAATATCGATAATTACTATTATCATATTTGTTTTTTCCTTTGCTTCATTTCCAAACTCATCAATGGCATCTGAAATTTATTGCTCAAACGATGATCTTAACATCGACTCAGGTTATTTCCATAACGAAAGGCATACATATTTTACTTTCGCAGGATTCACCTACTTCGATGTTAAACATAACGGACGTATTTCTGTAACTGACGATGATAGAGGGATTAAAAACATTTCACCCGGCGGATACCTGAAAATCAGTAAAAGGACTTTTGGCAACAAACGAACTTTGTTGATTGAAAGTAATTCAAATGGTGAACTTCAATATACTTTTACCGAAGGCAGAAGAGAAGTTCCTTTTGAACCTGAAGGAAGAATTTGGTTGGCAGATATTCTGCTTGACGTTATTCGCTCGACAGGAATTGATGCCGAAGGCAGAACCAATCGTTTATATAAAAATGGCGGTGTGAATGCCGTATTAAACGAGATTTCACATATTTCAAGCAATTCGGTTAAAGCCCAATATTTTGAAGTATTGTTGAAAAAACAATTATCTACAAATGAAATAGTAGAAATTGCTACTGATATTAGCAGGCAAATTTCTTCAAACACAAGTTGTGGAATTCTTTTTAAGGATTTTTCAGATGTGTTTCTTGTTAACGAGATTACGGCAAAAGCATATTTTAAAAGCATATCCCGTTTAACCTCGAATACCGAAATTAGTGGAATTTTACGCAACGCATTAGCATATCATGAGTTATCAAATAGCGCACTTATTAGTTTGTTAAATTGTGCCGGGAAAATGTCATCAAATACTGAAACAGGGTATGTGTTAAGAAAAGTGAATCCTGTTTTTCCGAATGAAAAAAATGTATCGGACGCATATTTTTCAGTAATCGACGGAATGACAAGTAATACAGAGATAGGTACTGTTTTAAAAGATCTTATTAAGGAACAGGAATTATCGAAATATTCAATTTTTTCACTACTGGAAAGTCTTCGTCATCTAAGTTCAAATACTGAAACTTCATCGGTATTAAAGAAAGTAAATTATATTTATATTGATGATAAAGATATTTCCGAGGCTTATTTTAGGGTTATTAATAATATGACAAGTAATACGGAAATTGCTTCTGCATTGACCGATCTGTTGAATAAACAAGATTTGTCTGAAAACAGTATGATAACTCTTTTAGGAGAAGTTTCATTACTTTCTTCAAATACAGAAACTACAAGGGTTATGCTTGTTGTGAATGATAGTTTTAGAAAAAGTCAGGGTTTTTACATTTCATATTTCAATGTTATTAAGAAAATGACAAGTAATACAGAAGCAGGTAAAATATTAAGAGACTTAATTAGAAAGCAACAACTGGATAAACAAGCCCAGATACTTTTTCTAAATGCTACTTCAACTCTATCTTCAAACACTGAGACAGGTTTGGTTTTAAGAACTTTAATCCCTGAATTGTTACAAGATAATAATGTTCTTAACGAATTCTTTCACACGCTAAACAGAATGACAAGTAATACGGAAATCGGATATGTTTTAAAAGAGCTTATCGAAACAAATCACATATCAAACTATGAAATATTAAAAATTCTTGAAAGTGTTGGGAAGTTAAGCTCAAACACCGAAGCTTCTTCAGTTTTAATAAGATTGAGCAAAGTTATTCCTTACAACAATGATCAAATTCTGGATGCTTATCAGGATGCGGCTAATTCACTAACATCAGATAGTGAGTACCGCAGAGTTATGGATGCATTAAATCAAAACAGGAGAACAAAAAGTAATTATAAATAGAACACAGATGACACAGATTAAACGGATAATCACAGATTAAAATCAGTGTAAATCAGTAAAATCAGCGTCATCAGTGTTCTATTCTTAAAAATTAGTTTTAAAATCCCAAAACAGTATATACCTTTGTCATTATTTTAGATTTGCGATTGAATAGAAATAATTGACAAAAAGGCCGAACCGCCAACAAAATGAAACATCTCCTGCATACAATTTTGATAAGTACGTTTACGGGCCTGATATTTTATTCGTATTTGTTTTTTGGTGAAACCGGCGAATTGCCTTTTTTTGCAAAACAAATAAAATATCTAATTGCAACTATACTGATATCCAATCTTATCAGCTTTGGAATTGTTTTAATTAATAGATATTTAAACTACAGAATTTCATGGAAAGATCATTTTTGGCGACGTTTTTTATCGGGATTAATATTGATACTTTTTTATTCTGTGTTTGTTTCAATTTTTGTAATTGTTTCTTATTACTTTATTTATACACAAAATCTAACATTCTCCGATTTCTTAATTGAATATTTCGATGTTTTGACAAGGCTTGAAATATTGCTAATTCTTACATGTTTTATTTATACAATAATAAATTTTTCGTTCTTTTCGTATCGACAATATACTGTAACTCAAATCGAGGCTGTAAGACTCAGTAATGAACAGATTAATTTGCAATTTCAGATGCTAAAAAGTCAACTAAGCCCGCATTATCTTTTTAATTCATTAAATACAATTTCATCGCTTGCTTATCGCTATACCGACACTGCTGAGCAATATATTAGAAAATTTGCAGAAACTTACCGGTTTATTCTTTCTACAAACGACAGAAAACTTGTTAAAATTAGCGAAGAACTTGAATTTTTGAAAGCATATATTTTTATGTTGGAAATTCGATATGAGAATGCTTTAACAATTAAAATTGATGTTGAGAACAGAATCCTTGAATATAAAATGCCTCCTTTATGTATTCAAATGCTTGTTGAAAATGCCGTAAAGCACAATACTATCTCAGAAATTAAACCTTTGAAAATCATTATTTATAATGAAGATTCGGATTTTATTGTTGTTAAAAACAATTTTATTGGAAAATCACATTTTATAAAATTTGAGAATAAGTTGATTGATAAACCTTTAAGAAAAGATTCTTTCAAAATAGGTTTAAATAATATAAGAAATCGGTACAAATATTTAACTAGAACCCCTGTTTTAATTCATAAAGATAAGAATTTCACAGTTAAAATTCCAATGCTATCGCCTGAAGAATAAAGATATGAAACGAATATTTATAAATAATATATTATTTCGGGTTGTTGCACCTGTGATTTATGGTACAATGCTTTATGTAATTATTCTTTTAGTGTTCGATAGCATTATTTTGCTTTACGATAATTTTTTCAGTGAGGAAGTTTTATTATGTGTAGGAATCACATATTTGCTTTCTGAAAGTATGCGCGGAATAATTCTTTTATTAGAAAAACTATATCCTTTCGAGAGAAATTCAACAATCAGAATTGTATTACAAACAAGCATAAGCTGTACATTATCAATAATTTTTATAAGTATAATTATTTATCTGTATTTTAAGTTAATAATTGGTTATTCTCATTTTTATACCGAGTTGATAACCTTCAATATTGTGTTTCTGTTTTCCTGTTTGTTTTATAATTTGTTGTTTTTCAGTATATTTTTTCTCGACAAACAAAACAATATACAACTAATTAAAGAACAAGTAATTAATAAAAATTCGGAATACAAGCTCAAAGCTTTTATTAATGAAATTAATTCGAATTTTCTATTTAATAGCCTTGAAACACTAATTACAATAATTAAAAACAATCCTCAATCATCTGATGATTTTATTAACCGTTTATCAGAGATTTATCGATACAAGCTTGATAATAAATTCAATGAATTAATTGATCTTAAATCGGAGATTAAATCTGTTGAGAATCTTATTTTTATTTTAAATTTGAGGTGCAATAACAATATTTTCGTTGATTTTAATATTTCCAATAATGATCTCAATAAAAAAGTTGTGCCCAATGCATTGCATATAATTTTTGAGGATATTGTTTATAATAATATTATTTCAAATTTACAATCCTTAGAAGTGAATTGCGAAATTACTGATGAACACTTTCTGTTAATTAGTTATCACGAAAATCCTGTCATCAGACAATCAGGATTTAATGAAAACCAATATGAAAATATCGAGAGTTCATTTAAATATTTAACTAATAAAAGTTTTTCAAAAACAGTTGAGAACAAAAAATGTTTAATTAAAATTCCGCTTCTTGAAATTGAAAAAGAAATTTAAATTTTTTGACGAGCCGACGAAGAAAACGAACATTAAGTACAAACACTAAGGCATTTTATAAACAAGTGCATTAACATTCATTCCTGCTCCAACGGAAGCAAAAACCAAATTATCACCTTTTAAGATACTATGGTTTTTTAATTCTCCTTTTTTCAAAAGATCAAATAAGATGGGTAAAGTTGCTACAGAATTATTCCCAAATTTAGAAATGGTCATTGGCATAATATTTTCGGGAATTATCTTAATATTATATAATTTTAGCAATCTGGATAAAATTGCGTCGTCCATTTTTTCATTTGCCTGATGAATAAGCACTTTTTTGATATCCCTGATAAAAAAACCGGCTTTTTCAATAACATCTTTAACTAAGCAGGGAACAGTGTTAAGTGCATATTCATATAATTTTCGGCCATTCATTTTTAGAAACAGGTCTTTCTTTATGCTAAGTTTCGGATTATATGACTTATTCATCCTTAGTAAGTTTGAGTGTGCCAATGTATCCGATCTTGTTTTATGTGAGATTATTCCAACAGGATTATCACTACAAATTGATTCAAGAATTACTGCTCCCGAACCATCTGAATATATCATACTGTCGATATCATGAGGATCGGAAACGCGTGATAATGTTTCAACTCCAACGACTAAAATTCGTTTAGCATCGCCTGATTTTATGAAATAATCGGCTTGTATTATAGCTTGTAGCCAACCAGGGCATCCAAAAGGCAAATCGTAAGCAACCGTAAAAGGATTTTCTATGCCCAACTTATATTTAATTCTCGCTGCAATGCTTGGTACTAAATCAGATCTGCGATTCGACTTCATTACATCACCAAAATTGTGGGCTGCAATAATATAGTCAAGGCTTTCTTTATCTGTTCCTGAGGATTCAATTGCATTTTTTGCGGCAAAAAACCCAATATCTGATGTTACATATTCATCCTCAATATATCTTCTTTCTTCAATTCCGGTAATTTGTTGAAATTTTTTAATTATCTCTTCATTAGATTTGGCAATCTTTTCTTCCGATGAATTAAAAAACTCATTTTTCAAAAAATCTTCATTTTTAATTATATTCGAAGGAATATAGCTTCCGGTGCCTGTTATTATTGAAAAACGTTTTTCCATCATAAGTGCTTCAATATGAAAAGTCAAAAAAAACTTTTAGCATTTTAAATTTTCATTTTGATTATTTATTTTTTTGCAAAGATATGTATTTTCGACGATTGCTATTAAAAATTAAAATTAATTTTGGTGTTTTTATAATTATAAGCACAAGATAAAAACGATTTTTAATGATAAAAGTAGAAGTTTGTGTAAATAGTGATACAATTGATAATGTTCAAAATTCGGTTAAAGCGGCCTTTTTGGGTGGAGCTTCGAGGGTTGAATTATGCAGTTCTATGCAATTTGATGGATTAACTCCCAATAGAGAACATATTATTGAGGCAAGAAAAGCATTTGGCAACAGAAAAGGTTTGATGGTGATGATACGACCGAGAAAAGGTGATTTTTCCTATTCCAAAATTGAAATTTTAGAAATGCACCGGCAAATTCAAATTGCAGCCGAAGCCGGAGCCGATGGAGTGGTTTTTGGTGTTTTACAAGAAAATGATGATCGTTTGAATACAATAGTACTCAAAGAATTATTGAAAACATGTAAATCAAATAATTTGCAAGTTACTTTTCACAGAGCCTTTGATGCAACACCAAATCCTCTTGAAACTCTTGATCAATTGCTTGAATCTGGAGTACATCGAATTCTGACCTGTGGAGTTCCATGGGGGCAAAAAGGAAATGCACAGGATGGTATTAAGAACCTGAATCAATATGTTAATCAGGCTAATGGGAAAATTGAAATTGTTATCGGTGGAGGAGTTAATCCATTAAATGTTAAAGAAATTTTAAGTAATCTTTCACTCAATAAAGAGAATGTCTCAGTGCATGCTTATTCGGGAGTTCAGGAAAATGGAATTACAACTGCAGGGGCTGTTAAAGCTTTAGTTAAGGCTGTTAATGATTTTTGAATCTCAATTATTGTAAATAATATTTTGATATGCCGGGGAAGCTTTTGGTTGTCTAATGCACTTGTATGTGATTGCAAAAAATATATATCTTTGAAAGAAAATTTAAAATTATTGCCTACTTAATATTTAAAGATGAAAAGAATCTATTTATTTGCCATTCTTTTATTGGCGTTTTCAGTTTACATGGGATGTAAAAAAGACGAAGAAAATTTTAATTGCGGAGAAACTTTTACCGACCCCAGAGATGGGAAAAATTATAATACGGTAATAATAGGTAATCAATGTTGGATGGCTGAAAACCTTAATTTAGGTACTATGATAAACGGCATTGATGAAATGACAGACAATGGAGTTGTTGAAAAATATTGTTACAAAAACGATCCTGCAAATTGCGATGAATACGGTGGTTTATACCAATGGAATGAGATGATGGAATACACTACAATAGCCGGCATACAAGGCATTTGCCCCAGTAACTGGCATTTACCAACCGACCTGGAATGGACAACCTTAACTGATTTTCTTGGAGGAGAAAGTATTGCCGGTGGAGAAATGAAAGAAACAGATATAACACATTGGAAAAAACCAAATACAGGAGCTACTAATGAAAGCGAGTTCACTGCCCTCCCCAGCGGTTACTGTGGCGCAATGGGTTATTTCCACAATTTGGGCAAATATTGTACCTTCTGGACTTCCACTGAGGGCGGTACACTTGGCGCATGGGGCCGGCGCTTGAGCTATGGTAACGATGGCGTGTACCGTGGTAGTGGTGATGAAAGTTACGGTTATTCGGTTCGTTGTTTAAAAGACTAAATTCGATTATTTACTTACTGTAGCTTTAGCTTAGGCAAGTTAGATGTTTAACGCCCCTTCTTGGAATATGCGAGACAGAATTTTTTGCAAAATGATTAATATAAGAATATAGAATTAAAAATCAAAATTATCAAATCTAAAATGTAAAATCTCAAATGAAATAAATTTGTATTTTTGTATTTTATAGATTAATGAATTAATATGAGAGAATTGCAATCAAGCAAGAGTGGTGTAATTTTAGCTTTAACCATAATGTTTATTATCCTTTTGATCGGTATAATAGGTTATATATCTATCGAAGGTGATAATTTTCTTGATTCATTATATATGACGATTATTACAATTTCGACGGTAGGTTTCGGTGAAATCCATGAATTATCAAGTGCCGGTAAAATATTTACTATTTTTTTGGTTGTTGCAGGTTTTGGAACTTATGCTTATGTGGTTTCAATTATTACTACTTATTTTGTTGAAGGGCAAATGAAGTTTATAATACGGGGGTACAGAGTTAAATCAATACAAAAAAAAATGAAAGATCATGTTATAGTTTGTGGTTATGGCCGAAATGGCCAACAGGCAGTTAAGGAATTGATTGCGAATAATAATGAATTTGTAATAATTGACAAGGCTGTTGAAGGAAGCTTTAAAAAGTTAGATCAACCTGTTCATTTTATTGAAGGAGATGCCACCGATGATGAAATGTTATTTAAAGCTGCCATACAAAAAGCCAGCGCACTGATTACAACACTTCCTGTTGATGCCGATAATCTTTTCGTGGTTTTATCGGCAAGGTCATTAAATCATAAAATTAAAATAGTTAGTCGCGCTTCCTGCATTAGTTCGGAAAAAAAATTGAGAATTGCGGGAGCCGACAATGTTGTTATGCCTGAGCAGGTTGGAGGTGCTCACATGGCAAATCTTATTGCTCGTGGCGATGCTGTTGAATTTCTTGACCACCTTTCAATTCATGGGGAAGCACCTGTGAATTTCGAGGAGATTGTTTGTGATCATTTAATAGATTCAATAAAAGATAAAACAATATTTGAAATTGGCGTTAAAACAAAAACGGGTGTAAATATTATTGGTTTGAAAACTCCGGAAGGTGAATTTATTTTTAATCCTTCTTCAAATATAAAACTTGTTCCAAAATCGAAATTATTTGTACTCGGAACTCAGGAGCAAATAAGGAAAATGAAAGAGGTATTTAGTCAAAATATACCCAAATAAGTTGGAAAAGAAAATTGTTAAATTGTTGAGTCCAATCTACAAAGACGGAAATATCTATTTTGTATTTACATTAACATCAAAAAATGATTTCAATATAAAATTCTTCGGAGTAGAGATTTTATAGTGTAGAATGTTGTCTTGGTAAATAAACCACTCATCCGTACTGACTCCTTATTTTCTGCACTTCGCATTTTCTGCCTAAGCACTCCAAAACAAGTAGTTTTCGTGCAAGGACTAAATATGTTTTTAATATTATCACTTCATTGTGTAAACCTATTTCAGGACAAGGCCGATTTCTCCCCCGGGATATTGATAATCCCCCTGGGAATATTGATGATCCCCCAATATGTAATGAGTGAATGGGTGAATGACAGAATTATATAAAAGTACTTTTATTCAACCATTTAAGCATTCACTCATTCTATCATTGTGCCTTACTTTCTGAATTTTCGTATTTTATAAATGGGTTTAATTGGTTTTTTTATTAATGAATATGGCATTTTCTTTGGTTTTTTAAACCGTTAAAACGGTTAGGGTTTTCGTTTTTATGTTTCAAATCCCATGACTAAAGTCATGGGCTACTATTGATAAAATTCTCAGGTTTCTATTTTAACACATACAACCAAAATCATAATAATCTAATGAAACGAAGCAAGCGACACGAAGTTAGCCCGTATAGGTCCGCATGGATAAATCTGCGTCCTGTTTTTTTGTTTGCAGCGAAGCTGCGATATGTTTTGATCTGCGTTAATCTGCGTCTTATCTTTTTCTGCGTAACTCAGCGAGAAATGATTTCATTTTTTAATTACTTTAATGTTTTTCATAACTTTTTTATTTTCGCTTAAACAGACAAAGAAAATCCCGGCCGGAACCTCCTTTCCGTTTTTACACTTACCATTCCACATTAATTTATACTTGCCGGGTGAATATATTTTATTTGTTATTGTTTTTATTTTCTTTCCATTAATATCATAAACCGATAAATCTATTGAATTTTTTTCTTTAACTGATACTTCAATATTTATATAATCTGAAAATGGATTGGGATAACAAGATAAAACTCTTTTTTTAGTTTCATTTTTTTCTAAAATACTAACGGGATCTTCAACAAAATTGCCTTTACCATCATTAAAAAGTAATTTTACATACATTTCTTGTGATCCTTGGCTATGAGTAATTGCAATATCTTGAAAACCATTATTATCTAAATCACCACAAGCTAATCCTTTAAGTGAAGGAAACATTACAGGAATAAATTGCTGATCTTCTAATTGAAAATCACCTTTGTTATAAAAAAGCTGTAAACCATCTCCAAATGATTCAATAAATATCATATCCGGTAACGAATCATTATTAAAATCGGCTATTTGAGCATAAGAGCAAAAGGGAGTAAATTGGAAATAATCATGCTCAAAAAACTCATTATTCCCTAGATTTTCAAAGAAAAATACCCGGTGATTTGGATACACAAAAGTTGTATGGGTAATAATATCATTATCAAAATCATTATCAAAATCAGATATTAATACATCATGGCTTAAAGTAGTAGTTAAAACTTGTTGCTGAAAACCTGTTTCAGTACTGAAAAATATTTCGGTATCTGAGCCTGAGATAACTATGTCTGCTCTAGCATCATCATTTAGATCGGCACAAGCTATATCAATGGGTGGGAAAGATAAATTGTAATATTCTGGAGAAGAAAAGCTGCCTGTTCCATCATTATAAATAATTCCCAAAAGCTGGTCGATGTTATGGGCAAAGAGTAAATCAGTAAAACCATCTCCGTTAACATCACCGCTTGTAATAAATGGGACAGGAGGTTCAGCATATATGGGAAATGATTTTATGCTATCAAATTGAGATAATCCATAATTATAGATTATTGTAATATTTATTGTATATGGATTAGAAGTAACTGTTCGGCTAAATAGATCAAAATAGTTATTTTCGTCAAAATAATTTCCATTAACTTCTGGAAATCCATTTTCAAAAAAGACAGAATCACAAAAATAAAAAATACCATTATCGATGTTTTCCATTATCCCAACCCCCCCCAAGAGGTGGTTAAGTCATATTTATGACCGGTTATAATATCATTATCGTTATCGTTTTCTATATCTGCAATTAAAACAGAATTAGCGTTGTTTGGTACAAGATATTCACTCCTATTATCACCAAAAGTAAACGCAATAAGAAGAAAGGAAAAAAGAATTAGAAATTTTGAAAGATGTGGGGTTGTTTTTTGTATTGTATTTTTCATTGTTTTTATTTTTTTTCGTTCATATTTTAAAATCAATATTTCATATGAAAATTAAACTATGCCTTGTAAAAGCATTATTGCTACATTACCAGGCACATTTTACGGTATTTGTCAGGTTTTTAAAAGAGAAGGCTCTAATTAATCCGTAGAAAAAACTTGTTTGAGTATATTCGTTTTCAACGGATTGATTTACTTCATTTGGTAAATAATGGAAGGAAATAAAACCTAACATTTCCGTATTTAATTTATTTCGTTATTTCAAAACTATAAAATTATAAAATAAAAATTGAATAAACAAAACATTCATTAATATTTTTTGAATATTAATGAATATTTATGCTGGACTCAGTGTTTTAGTGCTGTTTTTGCTTATCCACTCCCTGTGTCTGATCGTATGAAGAAAATTTATAGCATTATTAAATTCAATATAATCAAGCGCTTCTATTCTTTTTACTTTCTCAATGTTCAGGCCTGTCTTTACACTTTCAGGAAATTTAATGACAATTTTACCCTTCCCGAAAGGATAATGCTTTTTATCAACGATTTCCTCACGGATAGCTAAATTGAAGATTGTTCGAATTGCTATTATTCCTTTAGCAATATAGCAATATAACAATTGATCAAACAATTAATATATTTTAGCAATTAATACCTTATCATGAGAAGGTCCTCTGCGTTTCTTCAAGGGCAGTATTGGTTCCAATTACGAATAAAACATCCCCAGTATTTAAAATTGTATCCCCATGAGGGATTTTCATTTCATTATCCCGTTTTACAAGAATAACGGAAATATTTTGGTGAAAGTGGATCTCTTTAATATATTTTCCGTTAATTTCAGTATTAGTAATTTTAATTTCTTCAATATCAAAATTTTCAAATGTTTCAACAAGAGTATGGTAGGTTGTTGGCCTGATAATCAGGTTTTCAATGGTCGTTGCAATTATTCTTGTAATATCTAATGCTTCAACATCTAATTGAATAAATTGTTGCTCGATGGTAAGGCTAAGGGTTTTACTGATAATATTTTCGTGCTGGAATTCATTTCTAAGCATTTTGCATATTTTTATATTTTCTATATCAGAATCAGTAAGTACAACCACATAATTCGATTTAAGTAGTTTAAGTTTTGTGAATGTCTTTTTATCTTTTCCGTCATCAAAAATAACATTAAGTCCTTTTGAGTTAATTTCGTTGAAACGCTTTTTATTGTTCTCAACGATAATTGCTGTTTTGCCATGCATCTTCATTCTTCGTGCAAGCAATACAGCCGTACTGCTTCCACCAATGATAATTGTTTTTTGACTTGAAAATATGTTTTTTGGATTTAAGTTATTATAAATTATTGGAGAAGTAAAGCATGTTATTACTGCCATAATTATAAAACACGAATTAATTCCAGGACTGATAACTCCCAGATCCAAACCAATTTGCGAAGCGGCAATGATCAGGCTTAGCCGCGAAGACATTAAAAAACCTCCTGAAATTGCTCTTTTAAAACCAAATAGTTTAAACCAAAGAAATGATGGAATTATTTTTACGGCAAATAATAAAACCAATAAGAAAGTAAGAAAAATCAGAAAAGTATTATCGAATTCAAGTAAAGAAGATGTGTCGAATCGTGCACCAACCATTATAAAAAAAACAGGTATGAAAAATCCATAACCCATTCCATCAAGTTTTATCAATAGCAACGAACGACCTTTATGTAAAAAAATCGAAAGCAATAAACCGCTTAAAAAAGCTCCGAGAATCATTATTTCATCGCCGATATATTGGGCAAAAACAACAAATATCAGAATCAAAAAAATACTTCCTCTTATTGAAATTTGGGTTGCAGCATGAGATAGATTAAATGATAATCGCTGAAAAACACTTAGTTTTATATATTTGTTACCCAAATAATAGAAAAAATAAAACAAAACAAATAATAATAAAATCAGTAATTGTTTTGGATTAAAACCGTGTTTGATAATAAAAGCTGTAAATGAAAATAAAATTATACTCAGAATATCAGCGATAGCCGCAGCCAATACAAGCATTTGACCAAAATTGGTGTTAATATCTCCACGGTTTTTCAATACCGGGATGATAATTCCAACCGAGGTTGTAACCATGATAAGTGAGAAATACCAAATGTTTTGTATATCAAATATTTTGGAAAGAAGAAATGCTCCCGACCAGGATAATATCAGAGTCATTATAAAATAAACCAAACCGACTAAAAATGGATTTGTCAAAAATCTTGACACATTGATTTCTTTAGTTGGAAAGGAAGCAACTATTTGATCAACATCAATTTCAAGTCCACCAAGAAACATCAGAAACAAAAATCCCGTCAATGCCAGAAAATCCAGAATTTGCAAGCTTTGTTCCGAAAACGAGTGGAAAAAAATTTTTCCGAGAATAAACCCAATAATTATTTCAATTATAACTGTAGGGATTTTTTCCAGTCGGATAACTGACATAAAAGTTGGGATGGCCCATACAGCAGCGACGATTAAAAAAAGAGGTAAAAAATCAAAATCGAAAGAAATATTTAAAATAATATTCATTATCAAATGTCTTGTTAAATAATCGTAGTAAAAATACGAATTTTTTGCATATATTTTAGATAAATTTTGCAAATGGGATTTTTTTTAGCAATTTTGCTGAAAATATATGTTATTAATAAGAACTTGTAATAATTATTATAATGTGAATTAAAGAAAGTAACAGTTTATAAAACACAGAAATTAGAAATTTGCTAGCTCCTGAATTTCTAATTTCCAGGTTCCAATTTCAATATCCTAAGTTTGAAAAATGTAATCCATTAAGAATGTACCAACTACCAAAACATAAACATAAGAAACATATTTTTATACTGCTGTTTATAATATTTTCAATTTCTTTTACGTACGAATCACAAGCTTCTAAAGCTGTCCCTATAAATGACACGACACGAAGTGTTCGTGAAAATGTCGATCAGGCAGTTTCCGATTTAATAAAGCTTGAAGAAAGGCATTTCAGTCAACAAATTAATGATTTTTTTGAACCTGTTGTTGAAGCTATGGCTTTGGTTTTATTTTGGGATCCATTTGAAGCTTTGAATATTCGAGACCCATATCTGTATGATAATAAAGGTAATCCTGTTCTTGATGTAGATGGCAATCATAAAAGGCAAGGTATTCCGATTGTTGTACTCTGGCTTATTCTTGGTGCTGTTTTTTTTACTTTTAAAATGCGTTTTATAAATTTCAGGGGTTTTAAACATGGCATTGAATTGATACAAGGAAAATATGATAAACCTGGAGATAAAGGAGAGGTTTCACATTTTCAGGCATTAACAACTGCATTATCTGCTACTGTCGGATTGGGGAATATTGCCAGTGTTGCAATAGCCATTGCTATTGGTGGGCCGGGAGCAACTTTTTGGATGATAATAGCAGGTTTGCTGGGTATGTCTTCAAAATTTGTGGAATGTACGCTTGGTGTAAAATACAGAAAAATTGATAAAAATGGAGTTGTTTCAGGCGGGCCGATGTATTATTTAAGCAAAGCACTTGCTAAAAGAAAACTGAAGTTTGTGGGACAGATACTTGCAGTGATTTTTGCTGTGTTAATTATGGGTTGTTCGTTTGGGGGTGGAAATATGTTTCAAGCAAATCAGGCTTTTGCACAACTTGCATTATTTGTTCCTTATTTTGAAGATAAAGGTGCATACGTAGGAATTTTTCTGGCAATTCTTGTTGGTTTGGTGATAATCGGGGGAATTAAAAGTATTGGAAAAGTTACCGGAAAAATTGTTCCTATCATGGCAACACTTTATATTCTTACTGCTCTGGTGATTATTGTTATGAATATTAGTGAAATGGGAAATGTGGTAAAAATGATTTTTGAGGGTGCTTTCAATGCAACTGCCATTAAAGGAGGTTTTATTGGAGTGTTGGTTCTTGGTTTTCAAAGGGCATCATTTTCTAATGAAGCCGGTGTTGGTTCGGCTTCTATTGCCCATTCGGCTGTGAAAACCGATGAGCCCATAAGCGAAGGAATTGTTGCTCTTCTCGAGCCTTTTATCGATACTGTTGTTATTTGTTCGATGACTGCATTTGTGATTATTTTTACGGGAATGCATGAGAACTCCAATGGATTGGAAGGATCGCAACTTACCTCGGCAGCTTTCGGAAGTGTGTTTTCATGGTTTCCATATTTGTTGGCTGTTGCAATTTTCTTATTTGCTTTTTCGACAATGATTTCATGGTCGTATTATGGATTAAAGGGCTTTGATTATTTATGTGGAGGCTTTTTTGAAAACAAGTTGGGAAACAGGAAAATTGGGACAATATTATTTCAGCTTATTTTTTTAGGATTTGCAGTTATCGGAGCATCTTCCTCACTCAGTTCAGTAATTGATTTCTCTGATATGATGATCTTAAGTATGGCATTCCCAAATATTTTAGGGCTTTTTATTCTCGCAGGTGAGGTTCAGAAAGATATGAAATCATATATGTCGAGAGTTAAAAGTGGTGAGATTAAGAAGTATAAGTGATTGGATGTAAGGTGCAGGATACAGGATACAAGATACAAGATATAGGATGCAGGATACAAGATACAAGATACTGGATACTGGATGCAGGATACTGGTTTCCGATAACTGATAACTGATTACCGATAACTGATTACCGATCACCGAATTACTCCTTATCCTCAATTCGATTTAATCCTGCTTTCGCCTTTTGACTAATGCTTTTTTTGTATTCATCATATTTTAACGAAAGGCATTTTTTGTAATACGATTTTGCTTTTCTGAATTCAGAATGGTTTTCGTAGATAAAGCCCAAATGAAGGGCCGAATTTGCAGCAAAATAATATTCGTAATCCTTACCTTGTTTTAAAACTGTGTTATAATATTTAATTGCTTCATTTGTTTTGCCGAGTTTATGATAAATCCTTGCTTTGCGATATTCGCATTCCAGTGAATCCTTTGCATTTTGCAAATAATTTGTATCTGTTTCATTAAGTTGGTCTAAAGCTTCCTGATAATAACCACCATCAAATAAAAGCCGTGCTTTTAATAAAACAACATTTGGAATAACATTGTTTTCTGCTTCTTTTTGCGCTTGTTTGTCGGCTCCAACAAATGTTCTTCCGCAGGATTTAACTTTTTCAATATTTTCTAAATATTTATTTTTATCTCCATTGATTAAATAATTCCAGGCAATTTTTCTGTATGATGATTTCAGATAATTCTTACCCTTGAAATTATTTATATATTTTTCAAATAATATTATGGCTTCATCATCAAATTTATAAAGTTTCGTTTCGGCTAATAAATAATCGAGATAATTATAAGGATAATATTCTTCGCTTCTATAGCTGTTTTGAAGTATTGCCATTGCTTTATCATTCTTACCTGTTTTCATATAAATTGAAGCAAGCGAATAACATAACAGAGGTTCATTAAATGCCGAATCCGGTGCAATTCTATAAAAGTAATCTTTCAATTCTTTGATATTTCCATTATTAGCCTGAAGGTTTAGTTGAATAAAACTTAAATAATAAAGGGTTTCGGTTCTCAAATGTGAAAAATTATTGGAAATCAATGCAGAATCCAGAACAAATTTTAATTCATTTGCTCCCTGATTAACACTACCATCTAAAAAGAAAATAGTTGAAACCCATTTGTAATTATCGGGAATACTTCCTATTAGAGAATGCAGCAAACCGGAACAAAGATAATTCGGAAGGAAATCAGGGAAATCTTCAATGTTTTTTTCGATTAGATTATAAGAGCGTCTGATTTCAAAAAAAGCGGTGAAATTTTCATTAAAATTTAATTTTGCAAAAGCCGATTGTAAATATATTTCAGCAAGGCAAAACCGATAATATGGTGATGATTTATCTCCTTTTTCGAGTAAACGTATTCGTGAGGATTTATTTTCTTTCAGTTTTTCAAAATCAGGTTCCTGTTCACCTATAACGACTGTCAGAAAATCAATGTAGTTTTCAATTAAGTAAGGTATTAGATTTGAAGGATTTGAGGTTTTCTCGGTTTTAATTGCCTTCTCTGCCAGTTTGAATTTCAGGTTTAATGTAGCGATGTAGGCTTCTTTGCAATTATTATTGAAATCATATTGAGAATAAGAGGAATTTATAAGAAAAAATAAAATTACAGATAAAAACAAAGATTTCACAAAATACTTATTTATAATGAGGGTATAGGGGGAATAAGGGTGTAAGAGAAATAAAGGTATAAGGTGTATGTCATTCCTTAATCCTTAGATTGTCATTTAATAGTTATTTCCTCTATTTCCCATATTTCCTCTATTTCCCGTATTTCCCGTATTTTCTTCCACTTATTGCAGTAAACTTTCATTCACATCATCAGCAATACCCTGATCTATTAAGATACGTCCGCAGTATTCGCAAACAATAATTTTTTTGTGCATACGGATATCCAACTGGTGTTGAGGTGGAATTTTATTAAAACAACCACCACAAGCATCTCTTTCAACCATTACTACAGCTAAACCGTTTCTGGCATTTTTTCTAATCCTTTTATAAGCAACCAAAAGTCTGGATTCAATTGATTGTTGATTTATTTCTGATTTTTTAATGAGTTCATTTTCTTCTTTTTCAGTTTCTTCAACAATATCTTGTAATTCTGAGTTTTTGATCTCCAGATCATTTTTTCGCTCCTCTAAATTCGTGTTAGATACCTCAATATCATTATTGATCTTTTCAAGAGCGGCAGTAAATTCTTTCATTCTTTTATCACAAAGTTGAATTTCCAGGGATTGAAATTCAATTTCCTTTGTTAGCGAATCATACTCTCTGTTATTCCTGACATTATTTCTTTGTTTTTCGTATTTGTCGATTAATGTCTGGCTTTCCTTTTTTAAATTTTCTTTTTCAGAAGTTAGTGTTTTATATTTTTCAACATCCTGATTGTAATTTTCAATTCTGGTTTCAAGTCCAGCTATTTCATCTTCAAGGTCTTGAACTTCAAGTGGAAGTTCTCCGCGAATAATCCTGATCTTATCAACCTGAGAATCTATTTGCTGTAAACTATATAAAACTTTTAGAATATCTTCTATTTTAACTTCTATTTCCTCAGGTTTTTCATTGTTAACCGTCGTGATGTTCTCATTCTCCGGGCTGGTTTTTTCTTTAATGTTTTCAGATTTTTGCTCTGTATTTGTCATATTTTTAATGATTTAAAAATTTATTACATATAGTAAACCGCATTTGAATTTACTTCTGAAATTCGGAGTGCAAATTTAGGAAATTTTTTAATTAGAATAGAATATAATAAATCTTTTACAAATTGTTCGCTTTCGAAATGCCCGATGTCGGCAATTACTATTTTATTATCAGCTTTAAAAAAATCATGATATTTTATGTCGCCACTAATGAAAACATCAGCATTTGAAGCTATTGCTGTATCAATTAAAAAGCTTCCCGAGCCTCCGCAGATTGCAATAGTCCTGACATTTTTACCTAATTTTTTTGAGTGTCGCAGACAACCCGTATTGCATATTTTTTTAATACGATTTAAAAAAACAGTTTCATCTTCGCTATTTTCCAATTTTCCGATAATACCTGACCCGACATTTGCAAATTCATTTTCCAGTGGATAAATATCATAAGCAACTTCTTCGTAAGGATGAGCATTTAGTAAAGCATTAATAATAGCAGAAGTTTTATGGACCGGAAAGATTGTTTCTACCCTGACTTCATCTTCAAAATGCAATTCATTTATCTTTCCTACAAAAGGATTTGTATCATCCGAAGCATTAAACGATCCTTTTCCTTCGGTATTAAAGCTACAGGAAGAATAATTCCCAATATTTCCGGCTCCAGCATCAAATATTGCTGTGCGGACTTTTTCGGCATGTTTTGTTGGACAAAATGTAACGAGTTTTCGTAACAAACCACTTTTTGGGGATAATATTTTCAGGTTTTTCAGACCGATTTTTTGAGCTAAGATTGAATTTACTCCATTTATAACATTGTCGATGTTGGTGTGAACACTATAAATTGCAATATCATTTTTAATAGCTTTTAGCAAAATTCTTTCCACAAATGTATTTCCGCTTAACCTTTTTAATCCTGAAAATACTATTGGATGGTGAGAAATTATCAGATTACATTCTTTTTCTATTGCCTCATTTATTACATCTTCGGTAATGTCAACTGTAATTAATGCGGCATTAACGCTTTTATCATACGATCCCAAAAGCAGGCCTGAATTATCATAAGACTCTTGATATGAAAGAGGTGCCACCTCTTCAATCCATTTGCTTATTTCTTTTAATTTCATGAATAAATAATAAATTTATGATACAACAATAATATTAAAAAACTTTGTAATTTTAATGCGTGAATATAGTAAAAATAATATTACTTCCTTTATCCCTTTTATATGGTTCGATAATGCTTATAAGAAATTTCTTGTTTAGTTGTAAAATCTTACCAGGTAAAAGGTTTAATATTCCTGTTATTTCTGTCGGTAATTTATCTTTTGGTGGAACAGGAAAAACTCCACATATCGAATATTTGATACGGTTGCTCAAAAAAAAATACCCGGTTGCCGCATTAAGCCGTGGTTATGGCCGAAAGACTAAAGGATTTATTCTTGCTACTGAAAATTCATCACCTTGCAAAATTGGAGATGAACCACTGCAATATAAAACAAAGTTTAAAGATTCAATTGAAGTAGCAGTTGACAGGAGACGAAGAAGAGGAATTAAGATTTTGTATAATAAGTTTCCAAAGCTTGATGTAATATTACTTGATGACGCATTTCAGCATCGTTGGGTTAAGCCGGGCCTTTCGATTCTGTTAACTGATTTTCATAAGCTTTATTGTAACGATTATCCTCCTCCAACAGGAACATTGCGTGAATTCAGAAGAGGATCGAAAAGAGCTGATATTATAATTGTAACTAAAACGACTTCTGTTCTTTCCCCAATAACCAGAAGGCGTTTGACAAATATTATAAAACCTAAAGAACATCAGACTTTATATTTTTCGTATATAAGATATAGTGCCCTCCAATCCTTGCTTACTAAAGAAACAATTCCCAAATCTAAAAAATTTAGCACAATTTTATTATTCTCGGGAATAGCAAATTCATATCCAATACAAGACAGGCTTAGAAAGAAATGCAACGAATTAATTGTAATGGAATTTAGAGATCATCATAAATATTCAATTAAGGATCTTTCTAAAATAAAAAATAAGTTTGAAGATATTTATACAAAAAATAAGGTGATTATTACTACCGAAAAAGATGCAATGCGGCTTTCAAAACCGGATTTGTTTAAATTTGTCGAAAATTTGCCAATTTATTATCTTCCAATTGAAGTGAAGTTGCATAAAGATGATACAGCAGAATTTGATAAACAAATAATTGACTATGTTAGAAAAAATAAAAGAAACAACTGAGTTTATAAAAAATAAAACAAATTTCGTTCCTGAGATTGGAATTATTTTAGGTAGCGGATTAGGTGGATTATCAAAAGAAATACAAACCGAACATCATTTACCTTACGAAACTATTCCTAACTTCCCTATTTCAACTGTTGAAGGACATAAAGGGCAATTGATTTTAGGAACTCTTGGTGGTAAAAAGGTTGTTGCAATGCATGGCCGCTTTCATTATTATGAAGGTTATTCAATGGATGAAATTACTTTTCCAATTCGTGTTATGAAAATGTTGGGAATTAATTTGCTTATACTTTCGAATGCAAGCGGGGGAATTAACCCGAATTTTGAAGTTGGCGATATTATGTTTATTACAGATCATATTAATTTAATGCCAAATCCATTAATAGGTAAAAATAATGTTGAATTAGGACCTCGTTTCACAGATATGAGCGAAGCTTACGATACCAAGGTAATTAATAAAGCCACAAAAATAGCCCGACACAATAATATCAAATATCAAACCGGAATTTATGCAGGTGTTACGGGGCCTACTTTTGAAACTCCTGCCGAATATAAATTCATCAGAATTATTGGTGCCGACGCAGTTGGCATGTCAACAGTTCCTGAAGTGATAGTAGCAAAGCATATGGAATTGACCTGTTTTGCAATTTCTGTTATTTCCGACCTTGGAGTTGAAGGAAAAATAGTAGAAATTTCGCACCAGGAAGTTTTGGATGCTGCAAGTCATGTTGAACCAAAAATGACATTAATAATTAAGGAATTGATTTCGGCTTTGTAAATAATTTAGTGAAAAGGCGAAAGTTTACACTACAAAACTTTGTGACACAAATTATAGTCGGGGTTAAGTAAATAGGCTAAAGGCTAAAGTAAAAAGTAAGGAAGTGCATGGGATTAGGAGTGGTTATTAGTTATTAGGACAGATAGATTGATGATTTTGTAGCAAATGAAGATATTAATCATAGAAGATGAGATGGCTTTGGGCGAATCCATTGGACATTACCTGAGCGATGAAGGTTATGTTTGTGAATTAACCTTCGACTATAAAACCGCATCAGCCAAAATCAATGCCTACGAATACGACTGTGTGATCGTTGATTTAAATCTACCTGATGGAAGCGGCTTAGATATCATCCGCGAATTGAAAGAAAACCGCTCCTCATCCGGGATTATCATTATTTCTGCCCGGAACTCCATTGATGATCGTATTACGGGCCTCGACATTGGAGCCGACGATTACCTGGTAAAACCTTTTAACCTGTCTGAACTAAATGCCCGTATAAAATCAGTGATTCGACGCATCTTTTTTAGCGGAAGCAATGAAATTATTTTTAATGAAATCCAGATCGATACCGATGCTATTCAGGTGTTCGTGCATGATGAACTAGTTAATTTGACCAAAAAAGAGTATGATCTGCTTATCTTTTTTATTTCCAATAAAAACAGGGTTTTAACTAAAGAATCGATTGGCGAAAATGTGTGGGGTGATTACGCTGATACTTTGAATTCTTTTGATTTTATTTATACTCATATCAAAAACCTGCGAAAAAAATTATTAGATAAAGGCGCTAATGACTATCTGCAAAATGTTTACGGTGTAGGTTATAAATTCAAAACAATTTAAACCTATGAAACTGCTTAATAAAACCAGCCTTATTATCGTAACCGTAGCCTTGTTTATTTTCTTCCTGGGTGGAATAGCATTTTATAAAATAATTCAGTCGATGATCATAAAGCAGGTTGATCGGGAACTGGTAAATCAGCAACACAATATTACTAATGAGCTGGCTAGTTTCCAACGCCTGGATAATTCAATTTTGATAACTGAAAATAAGATTGAAATCAAACGCATGGATCCCGACTTTCACATCAATGAAATATTCAAGGACACAGTTTTGTATGATAAACGGGAAAAACTTTATGTTCCTTACAGGTTGTTTCGATTTCATACTATAATCAGAGATGCCAACTTCAAAATTTCAATTTACCGCTCGATGCTTGAAGCTGAAAACCTGATAGAGCAAATAGTTATTACTATGACACTTATGTTGATAACCCTTATCTTAGCTATGTTTTTTTTAAACCGCTATTTTTTCAAAAAGATTTGGGACGAATTTTTTTTCGCAGTCAATAAAGTAAAGAAATATAACCTGCGGGATGATCCAAACCTGAACCTGGGCTTTTCAGAGGTGGAGGAATTTCAGATCCTAAACCAGGTATTCGAAAAGCTCACAGAAAGGATTCATAAAGATTACATCAGCCTGAAAGAATTCACCGAGAACGCATCGCATGAAATTCAGACGCCTTTATCGGTTATGCGTGCTAAAATTGAACTATTATTACAGCATCCAGGTTATTCAGAGGAACAGATAAAACTCATTAGTTCACTCAACGAAGCAGTAAACCGTCTGTCAAATATCAACAAAGTGCTTATTCTGCTAACACGAATCGAGAACAATCAATTTCCCGAATTGTCAAAAGTGCATCTAAAGGAAAGGATTGAATATCATTTGGAAAACTTCTGTGAAGTTATAGAAGCCAGGAATATTTCGCTTGAACAAAATTTGAATTATGATACAGTGATTAATGTAAACACTGCACTGGCTGACATCCTTATTATAAATCTGGTAAAAAATGCTATCAGGCATAATTTTGATAATGGCAAATTGCTTTTTCATCTTGGAAACAATTCTTTTGAAATAAGCAATACCGGCCCAAAACATGATATTCCTGACGAACAACTGTTTGACAGGTTTGTAAGAACACAAGCCACCGGTGATTCTCTTGGACTGGGATTATCTCTCGTGAAAAAGATATGTGAATTGTATGGATTTAATATTCAGTATCTTTTTGAAGATAAACTTCACAAAATAATAGTTAATTTTAACAATTAGCTCTAATCGCCTACTTCAGGGGTTAGTTTTATTTACATTGAATAGCAAATATATACGGAAAATTTAGAAATAATTTCTAATTTGGAAACATTTTAAATAAAGATTAGCTTCCAAGGAATTGTTGTTTGTTCAAATTTACTTCAGAATTGCTATATATTATTGCACCATCAAACAGCATGTCAAATCATGCTTGATGGATCGGCAATGGAAAGAGTGATTGGAGTTATTGGTTTGAATTATAAATCTGCCCCTGTTGAAGTTAGGGAAATGATGGCGTTTACTGAGGAGCAAATCCGGCAGTTTATAAAAAACCTGAAACAAATAGAATCTGTGGCAGGAGTGGTTGTATTATCCACTTGTAACCGCACAGAAATTTATTTTCATATCAAAACCAATTCAGCTCAAAAGGGCCTTGATTTGGTCTGTAGCAAGCTCTTTGATTATAAAAACCTGGAAGTTTCGGTTATAAAACATCTGTATTTTTTTGATGGTTTGGCGGCAGTTCAACATTTGTTTCGTGTGGCCGCAGGCCTGAACTCGATGGTTTTGGGTGAAGATCAGATTATAGGACAGGTGAAAAACGCTTTTCTGATCAGTGATCATGAACATTGTGCCGGACCTGTTTTAACTCGTTTATTTAACAGGACTTTCAGTGCCGGAAAACGGATTCGTACCGAAACCAAAATCAACGAAGGTTCCGCATCGGTTAGTTCTGCAGCAGCAACTTTAGCGAAACAACAATACCCGGATATTGCTTCACGATCTATCTTGCTGATCGGTGCCGGTCAAACCGGCAGATTGTCCATGTTAAGTTTGATTGAAAAAGGCTGTAAAAACCTGTTTATAACAAACAGAACGTATGAAAAGGCAGAAGAATTAGCAAAAGAGTTCAAGACAACAGCAGTGCCATTTGACAGTATAAAAAAATACCTGCTTGTCTGCGACATTGTGATGGTAGCTACAGGTTCTGTAACACCTTTGATTGATGAAACCATGATCCGTGAGGTAATGCCCGAAAGGATATTTCGTCCGATAATTTTACTTGATCTGTCGGTACCCAGGAATATAGAGGAAGCGGTTGGAAAAGTTGAGAATGTTTCCTTATTTGATGTTGATGATACTGAAGTTGTGATTAGGGAGACCTTTGAAAAGCGTAAGGCAGAAATTATTAAATCAGAAGAAATTGTATCCAACCTTGCCAACGATTATATGGAATGGCTGGTGTCGTTGAGTTTATCGCCCACCATTCGGCAAATACAAGAGAATTTCCGGAAAATCCATGATTTGGAATTTCAGAATTACAGGAAACTCAAAAATGGCTCAGATCGAAAACCGGTACAGGATTATGGTACTCATATCGCTGATAAATTCTCTCGCTTAATAATTGAGAATCTAAAACAGATGACTGATAACGGGAAAAAGGTTGAACACCTTAAAATGTTAAATGAACTTTTTGAATTAACTATTACAAATGAAACAGGCCATAGATAAATGCATGGCCACTAACAAAATGATTATGATGGTGAGTTCCATCTATCCTTTGAAAATTAGAGATTAAAGATGAAAAATAATACAATAAAAATAGGAACCCGAGGAAGTCAACTTGCCATATACCAGGCGAATAAAGTAAAAGCTGCCATCCATGAAATTTTCCCTGAAATAAAAGCTGAAATAGTAATTATTCAAACTAAGGGAGACAAAATACTGGATGTGTCATTATCAAAAATTGGCGACAAAGGGCTTTTTACAAAAGAGTTAGAAGTAGCATTGCTGAATAATGAAGTAGATATGGCAGTTCACAGCCTTAAAGATTTACCTACCTTCTTTCCCGAAGGTTTAAAACTTGGCGCCGTGTTAAAACGGGCAGAGGTAAGAGATGCTTTGGTTAGTAAAAGTGGTAAACTACTCAGCCAGTTAGGCCCCAAGGATGTGATTGCTACATCGAGTTTGCGTAGGAGAGCACAGTTGTTGACCTTTAATCCTGATTTTAACATTATTGATATCAGGGGCAATATGAATACTCGTCTGGAGAAAATGGATAAAGGCTATTGCGATGCTATGATTATGGCAGCCACAGGCTTGCAACGTTTGGGATTGGAAGAAAGAATAACAGAGATTATTGATACTAACATCATGGTGCCTGCTGTGAGTCAGGGAGCAATAGGAATTGAAGTTCGTGAAAATGACTCCTTAATTGAAACCATAATGAATGGAGTTAATCATGATGAAACCATGCTGGTTACAACTGCTGAAAGGGCTTACCTTAAATCAATGCAAGGCGGTTGTCAGATACCTATTGGTTGTTATACAACAACAGAAGGTGGTAGCTTTAGTTTTACAGGCTTAGTTGCAGATTTAAAGGGAAAAAGACACATCAAGCTTACTATAAAAGGTAAGTTGGAGGAAGCCGAAACCATTGCCCTTGAAGTTTCAAAACAAATGGTGGCAAAAGGAGCTACTGAAATATTGGAAGAAATTAGAAATAATCTGACTTAGAAGCCGAAATAGTTTTTGGTTTTTAGATAAAGATAAACTTGCTGAAAATGCTTAAAGGAAAGATCATAATCAATACACGGCCCGATGGTTTTGAAGACTATATCGGCAAAGCCCTTACAGGTTTTGGGGCTGAAGTATTCCAGATGCCTTTAATAGAGATCCAGCCTGTTGAAATTCCAAAAATAGCAGTAACAAATATCACAAAAAACAATACCTATCAGTGGTTGGTATTCACCAGTAAAAATGGTGTCGATCACTTTTTTAATCAAATAAAAATAAATAGAAATACAAAGTCGTTTCCATTTAAAACAGCTGTTTTTGGAAAAAGAACTGCCATGGCTTTGGAGGAGAAAGGCTTCAATCCTGATCTGGTAAACCGGCAAAATACATCTGCCGATTTAGTAAAAGAATTGTATTCAAAACTCAAAGCCAATGAAAAGGTGCTGTTAGTACTTGGAGATTTGGCTAATGACCTAATGGAAGAAAGTTTGAGAACTAAGGTAAGTGTGGAAAGACTGAATGTTTATCATACCCATTTTATTCAATCAGTAGAGTCAGAAATATTGAAGCGGATTGAACAAGATAATTATGATATGATTCTCTTTACCAGTCCTTCAGGATTTAATAGTTTCAAGTATCATGCTGACAAATTGATAAACTTGAGTAAGTTAAAAATAGCCTGTATTGGTCCAACAACTGAAGATGTGATATTAAAAGAAGGAATAAAACCTTTATTTGTCGCCAATCCCTCGGGAATGAATGGTTTAATAAATGGAATTCTGAATTATTATAGTACTTCTTCTTTAAAGGAAGATGTTAAATAAAAAATAAATATTACTTGAATAAAAAGAAAACAATAATAAAATTAAAAAAACAGAAATTATGTCATTTCCAGAAACCAGATTAAGAAGACTAAGGAAAACAAACATCCTTAGAAATATGATACGTGAAACAGTAGTTTCACTAGATGATTTAATCATGCCTCTGTTTGTTTGTCCGGGCAAGCAAGTCTGCAATCCTATCTCATCTATGCCGGGTAACAGTCAATTATCGGTTGACCTATTAGTTGAAGAATGTAAAAAGTTGGTAGCAAAAGGAATACATTCGGTTTTGTTATTCGGTATTCCGGAGTCAAAGGATGAACATGGACATGTTGCCTGCCAACATAATGGAATCGTACAACAGGCTATCAGAGCCATTAAAGCCGAAATTGATGATATTATGGTAGTTGCCGATGTATGTAATTGCGAATACACCACTCACGGCCATTGCGGTACTATCGTTGATGGCGATGTTGACAACGATCTTACTCTGGTAACACTGGCAAGTCAATCAGTTTCCCTCGCTGAGGCTGGTGCCGACATAATAGCTCCAAGCGATATGATGGATGGACGTGTTGGGAAAATCAGAACTGCATTGGATGAAAATGGTTTTAAAAACATTCCTATTATGTCCTATTCAGCAAAATACGCTTCAGCTTTTTACGGGCCTTTTCGTGAAGCTGCTGAGAGCGCTCCGCAATTTGGAAACCGTGCATCCTACCAAATGGATTCGGCAAATTCTGATGAGGCTTTACGAGAAATTGAAGAAGATCTTGTTGAAGGTGCAGATATTGTAATGGTAAAGCCCGCTTTAAGTTATCTGGATGTAATAAGAAGGGTAAAAGATAATTACAATACTCCAATCGCTGCCTACAATGTTAGCGGTGAGTTTTCGATGGTGAAAGCTGCTGCTGAAAAAGGCTGGATAGACGAAGATAGAATCATTAAAGAAATTTTAACTTCCATTAAAAGGGCAGGTGCGGATATCATCATTACTTACCATGCCCCACAAATGGCAGATATTTTAAAGAAAGAACAGCAAAAATAAAACTATGATCAATAATAACAAAAGCCAGGAAACCTTTGCAAGAGCAAGGAAGGTAATCCCCGGAGGTGTTAACTCACCTGTTAGGGCATTTAAAAGTGTGGGTATTAACCCGATAATAATAGAAAGCGCTAAAGGTACATGCATTAAAGATATTGATGGCAATGAGTATATTGATTATGTGTCTTCATGGGGGCCATTAATTCTTGGCCATGCAAATGAGAACATATTAAACGCTATTCAGGAAGCAGCACAAAAAGGAACATCTTTTGGTGCTCCTACTGCTATCGAAACTGAAATGGCGGAACTCATCTGCAAGATGGTTCCTTCGGTAGATAAGGTACGTATGGTAAATTCAGGGACTGAGGCTACTATGAGTGCATTACGTCTGGCAAGAGGATACACTAAAAGAGATTTGATTATAAAATTTGTAGGCAACTACCACGGCCATGCCGATAGTTTCCTTATCAAGGCAGGTTCGGGTGCTATTACTCTGGGTTTACCTGACAGCCCCGGTGTAACAGCAGCAACTGCTAAAGATACCTTGTTGGCTGATTACAATAACCTTGAATCTGTTAAAGAACTTTTTAGTAAGCACCCAAATGAAATTGCAGCTATAATTGTTGAACCGGTGGCAGGAAATATGGGTGTCGTTCCACCTCAGAAAGGATTTCTCGAAGGCTTGAGAAAACTGGCTGACGATAATGGATCAGTTCTCATCTTTGATGAGGTTATTACCGGATTTCGTTTGGCAAAAGGAGGAGCACAGGAATACTATGGTGTATATCCGGATTTAACCACTTTAGGTAAAATTATCGGTGGTGGATTACCGGTTGGTGCATATGGTGGCAAAGCAGAGATTATGGATCTTCTGGCACCTGAAGGCCCGGTTTATCAGGCAGGAACGCTTTCAGGAAATCCATTGGCTATGGCTGCCGGGCTGGCAATGTTGAAAATACTTAATGAAACTCCCGGCTTTTATGAAGATATGGAAAGAAAAGCAGCACGACTTGAAGCAGGTATTAAGGCTAATATGGAAAAAACCGGAACCAATGGAGTTATAAACCGCGTAGGATCATTACAGACTCTATTCTTTACTGAAGAAGATCAGGTGGCTTCATTTGAGGATGCTATGCAGTCGGATATCAATAAATTTGCAAAGTATTTCAGGAATTCTCTTGATAATGGCATTTACCTTGGGCCTTCACAGTTTGAAGCCATGTTTGTTTCCGGTGCTCATACCGATGAAGATATTGATAATACCATTGCTGCTTCTTTGAAAGCTATGGAGGATTTAAGTTAAAAAACTCTTTGAGGTACGTTCTTTAGGATTTGCATTCCTAAGGTAGAATGCAGGGGATTTATAATCTCTGTTAACCCGAAAAATAAAGAGCAGGGGATTTTAACCTGAGGTAAATGGCAGTGCAATTCCAACTAATAAAAAATTAAAATAATGAACAACGTTTTTGTAGATACTATAAATGGAGTAAAACGCGAAAGGCCACCGGTATGGTTTATGCGACAAGCAGGAAGAATAATTCCTGAATATCTGAAACTGAGAGAAAAATACAGTTTCCACGAACTGATGAACACTCCTGAACTTGCCGCCGAAGTAACTCTTCAACCGCTTGACCTGTTGGGTGTTGATGCAGCCATACTTTTTTCCGACATTCTTGTCATACCTGAGGCGATGGGTATGAAGTTGCAATTCACCGACAAAGGTCCGCGTTTCGATACAGCATTGAAAGATGTAAAGGAACCGCTTTCATTTCTGGATGCTAATCCAAATAAACTAAATAAAGTGTATGATGCAATTGATGCTATTATGGCAACAAAAAAAGCAGATACTCCTTTAATTGGTTTCTGTGGTGCACCGCTAACTACCTTGTTTTATATGATTCAGGGAATTAGTTCAAACCATCAGTTTCCAGCTGCTGTTGAAATGATGTACCGCGATAAAGAAACCACAAATAAACTTTTTGAAGCAGTTACAGATCTATCAATAGAATATGCCTTAACACAAGTTAAACATGGTATTAGCACCTTCCAATTATTCGACACTCATGCAGGATTAGTACCTTATCCCTTGTACAACGAAATGGTGATGCCACATGTACGACGGATTTTAAACGCTGTTCAGGAAACAGGAACACCGGTTATTTTCTTCCCCAAAGGATTAGGAGCAGGTATGACTGCATTGAAAGGTGAAAAATTTGACTTTGTCAGTGTCGATTGGCAGATGTCAATTGAAGATGCAAAAGAAATGGTAGGTCCTGAGATAGGTGTTCAGGGTAACCTCGATCCTCGCATTTTGACTGCTGATCAGGCAACCATAAAAAGGGAACTCGAAAAATATCTTCCTTTCGGTAGCAGAGAACACAAATGGATTTTTAACCTCGGTCATGGAGTGCTTCCAAATATCCCTTTTGAAAATGTGAAATTTGTTGTTGATTGGATTAAAAGTGTTGATTGGAAAAGGTAAAAATAATATGCAAATAAATAAGGACATAATACTAAAATACAACCGGCCCGGACCCAGATATACCAGTTATCCACCGGCTAACTATTTTCATACGAAGCTTACTACGAAGGATTATCAAACCGCTCTTGTGCAATCTAACCATGAAAATCCTAAGAGTATTTCTCTTTATGTTCATATTCCCTTTTGTCCGAGTTTATGCCATTTTTGTGGATGTAACACATCGGGAAGTAAGGATGCGAATTTATTCAGAAACTACATTAATGCCGTTAAAAAGGAAGTTATCAATGTAGCCGATTTACTCGACCACAACCGGGAAGTTTCACAAATCCATTGGGGTGGTGGAACGCCCAACTCTATTCCTCTTGATTTGGTGAAAGAGGTTATGGATTTGTTTAAACAACGTTTTGAGTTTGAAACTCATCCTGAGATTGCAATGGAATGTAGCCCTGCTTATCTGGACTTGGAACATATCGACCAACTTGCAGAAATGGGTTTCAACAGATTGAGTTTAGGTATTCAGGATTTTAATGACGACGTACTTGGTATTGTTAACCGCAATCCATCAAAACTTCCTGTGGAAGACCTTGTAGGAAGAATGAAAGAAAAAGGTTTCGAAGGTGTGAACCTCGACCTGATTTATGGATTGCCGGGACAAACTGTTGAAAACTTCAGAAAAAGTATAGAAAAGGCCATTGCAATAAATCCCGATCGTTTAGTAACTTTCTCATATGCACATGTGCCCTGGGTGAAAAAAGCCCAATTGGTACTGGAAAAAACAGGGATTCCTGATGCTGAAGAAAAACTGGCTCTTATGGAAATGGCTTATGGCCTTCTTACCGAAAATGGATATGTACCAATCGGAATGGATCATTATGCAAAAAAAGAAGACCCTTTGTACAAAGCCTTAATAAACAAAAATCTACATCGTAACTTTCAGGGGTATTGCACACGTGCTACTACCGGACAGGTGTATGGTTTTGGTTCTTCATCAATTGCACAACTTGATAACGGGTATTATCAAAATACCAAATCCATTACCGGATACATCGAAAGTGTAGATAAAACAGGATGGGCCGTTGAACGCGGATACCAGGTAAATAAAAATGAGAAAATCATTCGTACTGTTATAAACGAGTTGATGTGTAATTTGTTTGTCGATTTCAATGAGATTGGACAAATGTACAATACCACTGCAAAAGAAATAAAGAAAATTCTTGCTTATGATCCGGTGAAGTTAACAGCATTTATTGATGATAATTTGCTTGAGATTAACGATGAGCAAATTAAGGTTCATAATGATGGTTCTTTAATTGTTCGAAATATAGCAATGGCTTTCGATCCGCAATTAACAATTACTAAAAACCGGTATTCAAAAACAATATAATGCAACAAACAGATATAATAATTCTCGGTGCAGGACTCACAGGATTAACTTGTGCACATTATCTTGCTAAAAAGAAGCATAACTTCCTGGTAGTGGATCGGCAAACTAAGGTTGGTGGTGTAATCGGTACAGTTAAGGATGATGGATTTGTGTATGAAACAGGACCAAATACAGGTGTGATATCTCATCCTGAAGTGGCTGATCTTTTCGATGATTTAAAGGCTGATCTTACTCATGAACTCGCCGACGAAAAAGCAGAAAAAAGATATGTGCTTAAAAACGGGAAATGGGAAGCATTACCCTCAGGATTAATAGGAGGGGTGCTAACTCCATTATTTACTTTTAGGGATAAGCTACGTTTGTTAGGTGAACCCTTTAGGCCTCCGGGTACGAATCCCAACGAAAACCTGGCCGATATGGTAAAAAGAAGGATGGGACAGAGTTTTTTGAATTATGCTGTCGATCCTTTTATTCTGGGTATTTATGCCGGTGATCCGGCTCAATTGGTTCCTAAATATGCTTTACCTAAACTTTATAATCTGGAACAGAATTATGGTAGTTTCATTGGTGGAGCCATAAAGAAAAAAAGAAAAGAAAATGATCCTGAAGCCAAAAAGGCTACACGTAAAATATTTTCTGTAAAGGGTGGTTTGGAGAGGTTTATCGAAGTTTTACAACAATCAGCCGGAACAGATACATGTTTATTGGGTATCGATAATATCTCCATCCAAAAGAATGAAGGTGGATACCTGTTAAAAGGAACAAATGCAGATGACAGCACCATATTGATCCAGGCAAAGAAGATAGTAAGTACTGTCGGCTCATATGCACTCAGGAGTCTGTTTCCATTTTTTGCTGACAAACATCTTAGCAATATTGAAAACCTGCACTACACCCGGGTAATCGAAGTGGCGGTTGGATTTAATAAGTGGAAGGGGATGCCTCTTGATGCGTTTGGTGCATTGATTCCTCACTGTGAGAAAAGAGATATTTTAGGCATTATGTTTATGTCGAGTCTTTTTGGAAAGCGTGCTCCCGAAGGTGGTGCATTGATGACAGTATTCATTGGTGGTGTAAGGCGTCAGGAGTTATATGATCTGGATGATAATAGCGTGAAAGAATTAGTTGAAAAAGAACTCAAGTACCTTCTGGAATTGGATGAATTTAATCCTGACATGTTTAAGATCATGCGACATACTAATGCTATTCCACAATACCGGGCTGATAGCAAAGCCAGATATGAATCTATTGATGCTTTGCAGAACAAATTTCCCGGATTGATATTAGCCGGCAATATTCGTGATGGTATTGGAATGGCAGATAGAATTAAACAAGGGAAAACAATTGCGGAAGGTTTATAATTATTCAATATGCAGAGATTGAAAGAAAATATCACAAACTCATAATTAGGAGTATTAATGAAAATAATAGTCTCAACTAAATAATACACACAATGGAATTATACGATATTGTAATCAATATTCACGGTTTTGTTAGTTCGTTTTTCACAATAATAGCACTGATAATTTTAGTGCGTTCCATCAGAGGTTGGAGCTTTAAAAAGGTTTATACTAAATGGGACAACAAAATCTCGGTATTGTTCCTGGTCTTCTTGTATATCCAGTTGGTTTTAGGAATTTTACTCTATTTTGTTTTGGGTGGCCAACATGATGGTGCTGCCAGCATAGCTGAGGCAACCGAACAGAGATCACTTAGGTTTTGGGCATTGGAACATTTTGTAATTATGATCTTCGCTTTGTTTCTTTCTCAAATGGGATGGATTTTCATTCGTAAATCAAGGTTGGATTTGAACAAGCATAAAAACACATTGTTTTATTTTGGAACCTCCATAATTCTAATTATAATATCAACGGGAATTGGACTAATTTGGAGATAAAAGAATGGCTAAATTTTATTTTGAGTTGCTGCTTATGCATAATTGATTTTTATATATCTTTGAGCAACTCTGTGTCTTCTTTGAGTACCTCTGTGAAATAGCTGTTTCGCAAAGAACCACAAAGAAGGCTCTAAGTTTCACAAAGAAAAAATATATATTATGATTGAAAATGAAATATCAAAAAAGATTATTGGTTGTGCCATTGCAGTACATAAGCAGTTAGGGCCGGGTTTATTAGAGTCTGCTTATCAGGAATGCTTGTATTATGAATTAAAGCAGGCTGGCTTAAAAGTTCAAAAAGAAAAACCTATGCCAATAGTATATAAAGAAGTGAAGCTTGATCATGGTTATAGAATTGATTTATTAGTTGAAGAAAAAGTAGTCATAGAAATAAAAACTGTTGAAGCGTTTAATGATGTTCATACTGCACAAGTTCTGACTTATTTACGTTTGGGCAAATACAAACTTGGATTGCTCTTTAATTTCCAAACTACCATTCTTAAAAATGGTATAAAAAGAATAATAAATTAAAATCAGCACTTCATGATAAACTTTAGCCAAAATAATGTGAATAAAGAATTAAATTTCTATTAATAATGAATTATGTGATCTGTAAATACCCGGTATATTAAAACGCTTACATGTTAAGTAGGTTTTAATATTGAAATATTATAAATAAATACTAAATGAAAACCACGGTGCTATTAATAAATCTTGGTACACCTGATTCTCCAAAAACAGGTGATGTGCGGAAGTACCTTAGAGAGTTTTTGAATGATAGCCGCGTGATTGACCTGCCATGGTTGGGTAGAAAACTATTGCTTAACCTGGTTATTCTTCCATTCCGATCGCCTAAATCTGCTGCATTATACAAAGAGTTGTGGACTATTGACGGTTCTCCCTTATTAATAAATACAAAAACCTTCAGTAAAGGTTTGCAAAAAGAACTTGGCGACACTTACTCTGTCGAAATGGGTATGCGTTATGGTAAGCCCGCACTAAGCGGTGCATTGGAAAAAATAAAACAAAAGCAATCCGAACGGATCATTCTGGTACCACTTTATCCGCAATATGCTTCATCAACTACAGGTTCCTCTCTGCAAAAGGCAATTAAAATAATTAGTAAATGGAAGCAGATACCTGATGTAAAGATAATTCATCATTTTCATAACCACCCGGGATTTATTGAAGCTTTTATACACCGCATCAAACAATACAAACCACAAAACTATGACCATATAATCATGAGCTATCACGGCCTGCCATTGAAACATATTAATGATACTCATGCAGGTAATGATTGTGAGGCAATGGGTTGTCTGGACAAAAGAGATGATAAGAACAACTATTGTTACCTGGCTTCCTGCTATGAAACTTCCAGATTACTGGCTGAAAAACTGAATTTAAAGTATCAGGATTATACGGTTTGTTTTCAATCACGATTAAGCAAGAACTGGACAAAACCTTTTACAGATGAGGTTGTGAGGGAACAGGCAAAAAAAGGTAAAAAGCGCTTATTGGTCATTAGTCCGGCATTTGTTACTGACTGTCTTGAGACTATACATGAGTTAGGTAGAGAACTTAATGAAGATTTTATAATGAACGGTGGAGAACAACTTACACTGGTTGAAAGCCTTAATGGCCTGCCTCAGTGGGTTGAAGCTATGGCCGGGATGCTTAAACGTGTGTAACCCTCTTTCCCGGGATTTTAGTTGTAGCAATACGTATTCTATTTTATTTAAAAAATAATTATTGACAGCTGAATTATACTGAAGGCAAGAGATATGAATGTTTCTGAGAAGAAATTGAGCCTTGTAGTTGGGAAATTGAGCCTTGCAGTTGGGAAATCAAGTCTTGCAGTGAGGAAATCGAGTCTTACACTGAGGAAATCGTGTCTTGCAGTGAGGAAATTGAGTCTTGCAGTGAGGAAATTGAGTCTTACAGTGAGAAAATCGTGTCTTGCAGTGAGGAAATTGAGTCTTACAGTGAGGAAATCGTGTCTTACAGTGAGGAAATCGTGTCATACAGTGAGGAAATTGAGTCTTGCAGTGAAGAAATTGAGTCTTACAATGAGGAAATCGAGTCTTGCAGTAAGGAAATTGAGTCTTGCAGTGAGGAAATTGTGTCTTGCAATGAAGAAATCGAGTCTTGCAGTGAGTTAAAAGGCTAATTCCGAAAGCTTTCGGGAAAAGTTAAAAGGAAAAAGTTTGGAAGTGCATGGGGGATGGGGTGATTATTAGTGATTGGTAACTGTGATTGTTGATTGATGACTGATGACTGCTGACTGATTACCGATTACTGATTACTGATTACTGTTGTCTGATGACGAGTCCAATATTTTAATAGTCGCGAATTCGCGAATAAATAATTAGTGAGGCAAAATGGCCTAAGGCCCCCAAACTAAATCAACATTTAACTTTGTTAATTCAGTATTAATTTCGGGGTCTTAGGCTCCCGGGTAATTGGCTGAAAAATGAGCTAAAATTTAAGGAATTTTCTCTTATGAATTTTATTGATTTTTTCCTGAAAAATTCATCGAAAATTCTGACATGTGAAAAAAAATGAAAAAATTTTTCTCGCTGTACTTCTGGTGTTTAAGGCGGTTTTTTTGAACATATGTAAAAAATCTTTGATAACAAAATCAAAGTTTTGGTATTAATATATAAACGGGAGTGGTTTTTCGATGAAAATCCCTTCTTGAAATGAATAAAAAATTGAAGAAATAATAACAGGAAAATATATTGAAATTTAAATTGATTTTTCATTTTACTCACCTTGAAACAAGGGAGGGCTTTGCTTCGCTGCGTGATTTTGTAGAAAAAACAATTAATGAATCCATTATAAACCGGTTCACGCAAAGCTCGCAGACGAATCGCAAAACACGCAAAATATTGATTCTAAACATACTTGTTTTCGATCTTTGCGTTAAAACTTTGCGGTATTTGCGTGAAATGAGTTTTTTGACCGGACTCATGAATTTTGAAAAATTAAAGGAAAGTGTATGAATAAACAGATAAATTATTTTGATCCCGAGACTTCGGGAGTAATAAAAAAAACACTCAATAAACAACATGCAATAATCAATAAAAAAATAAAGCTTAAAGTTTTAGGCTTTTTGATAATAATTTATAAACATTAAAAAAAAAATTTAATTATGACGGATCGACAAGAAAACAAGTTACGCAGGGTCTAAGACCCCGAAATTAATACTGAATTGACAAAGTTGAATATTGATATGGTTTTATGCAGATTATGGGGTCTTAGACCCTTTCTATTAATAATAATTTATAAACATTAAAAATTTTAATTATGACGGATCGACAGGAAAACAAGTTTAGTATGTACCTCGCGGTACGAATTGTATGTAACACTTACGGTATCGCATGGAGCGAATTTGTTGCTTATGTGAAAACATTTGGTGATTTTGAAGCAATAATAAGCCAAATAATGGAAACCCGCCTGATACAGGAGGGTAAAACAACCGGGGTTGCTGAAAATAAGCAGAAAGAGGAAGACGAAATGATCAATAAGACGGTTAGCATAGCGAGTGCCGTATTTGCTTATGCGAGTGTTATTGGCGATAATGAATTAAAGGAAAAAATAAATTATAGCCCAAGTAAGCTACGGAAATCAAGGGATACAATTTTAAGAGACCGATGCCAGCTTGTGCATGAAGAAACAAGTAAAGTTATTGATAATTTGGGTGATTATGGGATTTTGACTACCGACCTGGAAGAGCTGCAACAAGAAATTGATGATTATACGGCTATTATTGCATTACCACGGACTGCCATTGGTACAAGAGCCACTGCAACGGCCCAACTTATTGAACTTTTCAAACAAGGTGATGAAATATTAAATAACCGCCTTGATAAACTTATGGAACAGTATAAGAGCAATAATCCTGATTTTTATATAGCCTATAAGAATGCAAGGAGTATTGTAGATTTGGGAATGAGACATGAGGAGTAGGTGATTTTAGGAGAAGAGAGATATCGGGAGAGGATTTTGATTTGAGATTTGATCCCGGTAGCTTGTTTGGAAGCTCGGTAACAAATAGAATTTATTTTAAAGTTATGTTTTTATATATGAAAAATATTATGTTACTTTGCTGTACTATTAATTTTAAAATGCTTTACGGCTTGGTTTTATTGAAGTGAAAGCATGAATAAAAAACAGAAAAAATAATGAGAACCTATCGGATAAAAGTTTACGTTGATTCATCCTAAAAGGTGTGTTTTACATGCCTATTTGGAAAATATAGGTACTTATTCGAATGGGTAATAAAAAAGTATAGGTAATATTACCTATACACAATTGTTAATCAGTAATTGAGCCGGTGAATGGATTAAATTAAAAATTTCAGAGATGCGTAAAATGAAATGTTTCTTCAGAAAAAACCACAAAGTCTTCGCTTGCAGCGGTCGATTGTTACACATTCGAAACGTAAAACGTTCAAGACTTTGCGAAGGTATAGGATTTTTTTGA
>CAYWXI010000037.1:0-53894 GCA_964462015.1 uncultured Bacteroidales bacterium
TCCACTATAATATAGAGTTCATAAAATGTTATTAAGTAATAATCTACATTCGTTTTATTATAAAAATTAATCATTTTACTTTATTTGCTTATAATAAAGTATTAATATTGTGGTTTATATATGAATGATAACAATAATTTATAAAATAGTGAAAAACAAAATTTTAATATCAAGTATCTTTCTTTTTTCTTTATTAAGCATTCAAAGCTTTTCACAAAATAAAGTAATCGACCAGGTTGTTGCTGTTGTCGGAAAAAACGCAATATTAGCATCAGATATTGAAACTCAATATTTTCAATATAAAATGCAAGGGAATTTGCCGGCAAGCGGCTCTTCTTTGAAATGTCAGATACTTGAAAATCTTTTATTTCAAAAGTTATTATTGGCTCAGGCTGAAATTGATAGTGTTGAAGTAACTGAGGCAAGGGTTGAAGCTGAGATAAACAGGAGATTGCGCCATTTTATTTCGCAATTTGGTTCGCAGGAAAAGTTGGAGGAATTTTACGATAAATCAATTATTGAAATTAAAGAAGAATTTCGGGAAATAGTTAAAGATCAAATGTTAGTTGAGTCTGTCAGGCAGCAAATTGCACAAGAAACAGGTATTACTCCTTCAGAAGTAAAATCTTTTTTCAGAAAAATTCCAAAAGACAGCATACCATTAATAAATTCAGAGGTTGAAATTTCTCAGATAGTAATTGAGCCACCAATGAGCCTGGAAGAAAAACTTAAAGTCAAGGAAAGATTGGAGGGATTTAAAACAAGAATTCTTGATGGAGAAAATTTTTCGACGCTTGCAATTTTATATTCCGATGATCCCGGTTCGGCAAAAAAAGGTGGTGAACTCGGAATGTTTGGCCGTGGTGAAATGTACACCGAGTTTGAAGCTGTCGCGTTTAGCCTTCAGGATGGTGATGAGTTGTCTGAAATATTTGAAACCGATGCCGGTTTTCATCTTGTTCAATTAATTGAGCGTAGAGGTGAATATGTAAATGTTCGTCATATTTTACTTCAACCGAAAGTATCCCCTTATGATCTACAAAAAGCTCAAATCAAACTCGATAGTATAGCCGCTCTTATTAAAAATGATTCAATAAGCTTTGAAGATGCTGTTAAGAAATATTCTGACGATCCGGGAAAAATCAATGGTGGCATAATGGTGAATCAAATCACAGGTACAAGTAAATTTGAAGAAGACCAATTAGATCCCCAAGTTCTTTTCGTTATTAACAACTTAAAAATCGGGGAAATTTCAAATCCTGTTCCAATGAAAACCTTCGATGGAAAAGATGCCTATCGATTGCTTAGACTTGATAAACGAACTCTACCGCATAGGGCAAACCTTTCGGAAGATTATGACAGAATTCAAAATTGGGCACTTGAAGACAAAAAAATGGATATCATTAATGAGTGGGTTAAAAATAAAATCAGAAAATCCTATGTCAGAATAAATGATAAATATAAAGATTGTGATTTTCAATATGGTTGGCTTGAGGAAGAATAGGTATCTTTCTTTTGAACTTGAAACTTTAAATATTTTAACAATTTAATAAATAATGTGTACAGAAATTGGAAATTATGTCTTCAGTCTTCCGTTTTCCAAATAACATGAAGTTTGATAAATATAATAAGATAAATAATAGAAAAAAAACTCAATGCAATATAAATCAGATGTAGAAGCTATTGATGCTTTTGTTGAAAAATATAATAGTCTAAAATCCGAAATTGCCAAAATTATTGTTGGCCAGGATGAAGTAATTTCAAAAGTTTTAATTTCAATTTTTAGTAGAGGACATGGTTTACTGGTTGGAGTTCCCGGCCTTGCAAAAACTTTGTTGGTAAATACAATTTCGAAAGTTCTGGGGCTAAGTTACAGCCGCATCCAGTTCACCCCCGATCTGATGCCTTCAGATATTATCGGAACTGAAATTCTTGATGAAAACCGAAAATTCAGGTTTATTCAGGGCCCGGTTTTTGCAAACATCATTCTTGCCGATGAAATAAACCGGACACCTCCTAAAACCCAATCAGCTTTACTTGAAGCAATGCAGGAAAAAGCTATCACTGTTGCCGGAAAAAATTATAAGCTTGATAAACCGTTTTTTGTTTTGGCTACTCAAAATCCGATTGAACAGGAAGGAACCTACCCCTTGCCCGAAGCACAACTTGATAGATTTATGTTTAATATCTGGCTCGATTATCCTTCGTTCGATGAAGAAGTAAATGTAGTAAAAAACACAACGACCGAACATATTGCCGAACCGAAAATTATTCTTACGTCCGAAGAAATTATTTTCTTTCAAAATCTAATTCTTCGTATTCCGGTTCCCGACAATGTTTATCAATATGCCGTTAATCTTGTTTCAAAAACAAGGCCGGGGACGATTGAAGCTCACGAATGGGCAAATTCATATCTAACCTGGGGAGCAGGCCCCAGAGCTTCACAATACCTCATACTTGGAGCAAAATGCCATGCAGCCGTTAATGGAAAATATTCTCCCGATATTGAAGATGTTCAGGCTGTTGCTACGTCAATACTTCGTCATAGAATTGTTAGAAATTATAAAGCTGAAGCCGAAGGAATCGACGTGGAAAAAATTATTAATGAATTATTGACGAAAGACGGAAGATAGCAGTTAGAAGACGGAAGACCGAAGACGGAAATCCAAAGTTAAGAGCTGTGAAAAATTGAATATTAGCATTAGTAATAATTATAGCTCATTTAAAAAACATAACAGAAAAATTATTATTTTTGAATAAAAATTTGAACTAATGGAAAAAAAAATAAATATCCATATTGAAAAACTACCGGAAGGATATTACCTCGCTACTTCTGATAATTTACAAGGATTGGTTGCTCAAGGAAGAACAATAGCAGAAACTATTGAAATTGCAAGAAATATCGCAAAGAAATTACTTGAAGCACAGGATTTTGAGAAGATAAAAGACAAATTTTCATCATTCAAAAATAATTTCGATTATCCCTTAGTAGTTGGACTATAATTTATGGGAAGACTTTCATTTTTTTAAATATATAATCATGAAAAAAAACAAAATTTATTTCTTTTCCTTTATAGGTGTTGCAGTAATTATCCTTCTCTGGGTTTTTTTAGGCTCAGGATCAAGTGATGTTGTAACTGTATTAGTACCTGTTAATTCCGGCGAATTTAAAATCAATGTTACTACAACAGGTGAGCTGGAGGCAAAAAGCTCAAAGAAGATCAATGGCCCTGACGGTTTAAGAAATGTCAGAATTCATCAATTGAAAATAGATGATATAATTCCGGATGGAACTATTGTTGATTCGGGCCAATATGTTGCAAGCCTCGATAGAACTGAGTTAAACAATAAAGTTAAAGATAAAGAGCTTGAATTAGAAAAATTCCAGTCGCAATACACCAAAATGCAATTAGACACAACAATGGAGTTGCGAAATGCAAGAAATGAATTGATTAATTTAAAATTTTCATTAGAAGAAAAACGAATTATTCTTGATCAATCTAAATATGAACCTCCTGCCACACAACGACAAGTTCAAATTGATCTTGAAAAAACTCAACGTACTTACGACCAGACTGTAAAAAATTATCAGCTAAAATTAGAAAAAGCTATTGCCAATATGAAGGAAGTCGGGGCAGCATTAAAAAAAGCCGAAGGGGAACTCGAAATTCTGAATGGTTATATGAGGAAATTCACAATTTACGCTCCTCAGGCAGGTATGGTAATTTACGAATCAGGTTGGGATGGACAAAAAAAAGGAGTCGGATCAACAATCAGCGTTTGGGATAATGTTGTTGCAAAAATCCCAAATCTTGCCGAGATGATCGTTAAAACTTATGTTAACGAAATTGATATAAGTAAAGTAAAAAAAGGACAAGAAGTTGAAATCGGTGTAGATGCATTTCCCGATAAGGCTTTTACAGGCTCAATTACAAGTGTGGCAAACATCGGCCAGCAAATGCGTAACTCAAATGCAAAAGTTTTTGAAGTAACTATTCAGGTCAATGAATATGATTCTATCATCAGGCCGGGGATGACAACGAAAAGTACAATAATTACATCGGTTTATGATAGTGTTTTATATATTCCTATCGAATGTATTCAAAATAACGACAGCCTTTCTTATGTTTATTGCCCAAAGGGTAAAAAACAAGTAATTTTGGGGAAAACAAATGAAAATGAAATTATTGTCAGAGCAGGATTGGATGAAGGTGAAGAAATATATTTGGTTGCACCTGAAACTGCCGAAGAATGGAGATTATATCCTCTTGATACCGCAGTAATAAATAATATTAAAAGACAAGATTCTATTGATAAAACCAGGGAAAAAGCACCCGAAAAACCTGAAATTGATATTGAAAAAATAATTCAAAGCGGCGATAAGGAAGCCATAAAAAATATCGACCCTAAAGAGTTAGAAAAATACATGAAAAATTTGGTTGGAAAACAGGGTAAAGGTGGCGGAAAAAAAGGCGGGAAACCTAAGAAATAATTATTGAAACCTTGTGTTCTAAACTTTTATAAGAATTTAAATAATCAATTATGCTTACTGCCTATGATTGAAGCTCATAGCACTAGTTAATATTTACTATATTTGCACCAAGTCATACAAATAATATAAAAACATGAAAATTAATAAAAATAATTATTGTGTAATAATGGCCGGAGGAATAGGATCAAGATTCTGGCCAATGAGCAGAGAAGCCACACCAAAGCAATTTATTGATATTCTGGGAACAGGTGAAACACTCATTCAAAAAACATTTCAAAGATTTACAAATATTTGCCCAAAACAAAATATTCTTATTGTAACGAATAAGATTTATAAAGATCTGATCTTAGAACAACTTCCCGATATATCTGCAAACCAGATATTATGCGAACCTACCCGCCGAAATACTGCTCCCTGCATTGCTTATGCAAATTACAGAATTCAAACTGAAAACCAGGAAGCAAACATAATTGTTGCTCCATCAGATCATATAGTACTTAATGAAGAAGAATTTGAAAAAAACATTTTTATTTCCTTAGAAGCAGCTAGACAAAACAATTGGCTTTTAACACTTGGCATAAAACCAAACAGGCCGGATACGGGCTATGGATACATTCAATTCAACAGTAAAATAATATATGAAAAAGATGATCGCCTGAGAAAAGTGAAAACATTTACCGAAAAACCTAATCCCGAATTAGCAAAATCATTTCTTGAAAGTGGAGACTTTTTATGGAATTCCGGCATTTTTATTTGGTCATTGAAAAGTATTATGTCGGCTTTTGAAGAATATTTACCCGAAATTGATAGTATTTTCAAAGAAGGTATTGGCAAATACAATACAATTGAAGAAGATGATTTTATTCAACAAGCCTACTCTGTTTGTAAAAGTATCTCTATTGACTATGGAATAATGGAAAAAGCTGCTAATGTTTATGTTTTGATTTCTGATTTTGGCTGGTCGGATTTAGGAACATGGGGATCGTTATATGATTTTCGTGATAAAAATGAAAGTTCGAATACTATTGTCGGTAATAACGTAATGACATATGATTCAAAAAACTGTATCGTAAATATGCCTGGCGATAAATTAGCCGTTATTCAAGGATTAGATGATTACATTGTTGTTGAAAATGACAATATTCTTCTTATTTGTAAAAAAACAGAAGAGCAGCAAATCAGGCAAATCGTAACGGATGTAAAAATCGAAAAAGGAGAAGATTTTATTTAATGAAATTGAAATTCGAAATTTGGACTTTTCCTGAATTTCTAATTTCTAATTTCCAAAAATTAATTAACTAAAAATGTAATAACTAAAAAATCATACACATGAAAAAACTAGTATCAATTTTATTTATCATATTATTCAGTTTCGGATCATCTGTTAAAGCTGATGAGGGAATGTGGTTGCCTCTTCTTATTAAAAGGCTTAATTATGTTGATATGCAAAAAATGGGATTGCAACTTACTGCTGAAGAAATTTTTTCAATAAATCATTCGAGCCTTAAAGATGCTATAATAATTTTTGGTGGCGGATGTACCGGTGAAATTATCTCGCCTGAAGGATTAATTATAACAAATCACCATTGCGGGTATGGTTCAATTCAAGCGGTTAGTACTGTTGAAAACGATTTACTTTCTGATGGTTTCTGGGCAACAAGCAAAAACGAGGAAATTCCAATTGAAGGGCTTAAGGTGCAGTTTCTTGTCAGAATTGAACCTGCAACAGATCAGGTTTTGGCCGGAGTTACCGACGATATGACAGAAGATGAAAGAAATAAAACTATTAATGAAAATAAAAGCAAATTAGCCGAAGAGGCGACCAAAGATACTCATTACAAAGCAAGAGTAGTTGGTTTTTATAATGGAAACGAATATTATACTTTTGTTTATGAGGTTTTTAAGGATGTTCGATTAGTTGGAGCACCACCTGAATCCATTGGCAAATATGGCGCTGATACCGATAATTGGATGTGGCCACGACACACAGGAGATTTTTCGATGTTTCGGGTTTATACTTCTCCCGAAGGAATACCTGCCGAATATTCCGATAAAAATATTCCTCTGAAATCGAAACATCATCTTCCGGTTTCAGTTGCAGGAGTTGAAAAAGATGATTTTTCAATGGTACTTGGCTACCCAGGTGGAACCGACAGATATTTAACCTCTTATGGAGTTAACCAGGCTATTGATCAAAAAAATCCAACTATCGTTAAAATCCGGGAGGAAAAACTGGATATAATGCGAGAAGATATGAATAATGATGAAAACGTACGTTTAAAATACGCTTCAAAATATGCAGGAACTGCAAATTACTGGAAATATTTTATTGGTCAAACCAAAGGCTTAAAAAGGCTTAAAGTTTCACAGAAGAAAAAAGAGCTTGAAAACCAATTCGCGAAATGGGCCAATTCCAATTCTGCAAGAAAAGAAAAATATGGAGAAGCTTTATCAGATATACAAAACGCTTATAACAAAATAGAACTTTACAATTTATCAAATACTTATTTCTTTGAAGCGATATATCGCGGGCCTGAAATTCTTGGTTTTTCACGTCGTTTTAAAACCCTTGCTAACGAACTCGAAAATAAAGATGCTGATAAAGAAAAAATTGCTTCTACCATTAAATCATTGAAAGAAAGAACCGAAAAATATTTTAAGGATTATAATTCTTCGACCGATGAAAAACTTCTTGGAGCAATGCTTAAAATGTATTACGACAATGTTCCTGCAGATCAATTACCTGAAATTCTTGTTAAAATAGCAAAAAAATATAAGGGCGATTTTAATAAATATGCTGCCCATGTTTTCAATAAATCCATTATTACAAACAAAGAAAAAGTAATGGATTTACTTGATAATCCGAAAGCTAAAACAATTGAAAAAGATGTTGCTTATGTTGTTTACGGTGATTTTGTTAAAAATTACAGGAAATTATCTAAAGAAACTAATGATGCTTATACCCAACTCAAAAAAGGAAACAGGTTGTTTATGGCAGGACTTATGGAAATGCAACCCGATAAAAAGTTTTATCCTGATGCTAATTTCACAATGCGATTAACTTATGGAACAGTTCAGGATTATTTTCCTGCCGATGCAGTTCATTATAATTATTTTACAACTCTTGATGGTGTAATGGAAAAAGAAGACCCTGCAAACTGGGAGTTTATTGTTCCCGAAAAGTTGAAAGAGCTTTTTAATGAAAAAGATTATGGGAAATATGGGAAAAATGACACTCTAAAAGTTTGTTTCATTACCAACCATGACATTACAGGTGGAAACTCAGGTAGTCCTGTTATCAATAGTAATGGCGAACTTATTGGTTTAGCTTTCGATGGAAATTGGGAAGCCATGAGCGGAGACATTGCTTTTGAACCGGAATTACAAAGATGTATCTGCGTTGATATTCGCTATGTTTTGTTTATCATCGACAAATTTGCCGGAGCACAAAATCTCATTGATGAAATGACTATTGTTACCGAAAGACCTAAATCACAGGTTAATATTACGGAAGATGATGTAATTGTACCTGTTGAAGTAGAATAATATCAGAATCTTAATAATTTGTAATCTTTAGGTTTTCAATTATAATTTAAACATCTAAAATCCTATATACACTTTATGAGTAAAGAAATTGAGAGGAAATTTCTTGTTGATGGGGATCAATATAAAAAGTTGGCAAAAGGAATGTTTTGCAGGCAGGGATATTTATGTTTAGAAAATGAGAATACCGTTCGGATTAGAATAATAGAAAAAAATGCCTTTTTAACAATTAAAAGCAAAACACTGGGAATTTCAAGACTTGAATTTGAATATACTATTCCTTTATATGAAGCTACTGAAATGTTAGAAAAATTATGTGAAAAACAAATAGAAAAACTTCGTTACACAATTGAATTTGAAGGCTTCTCCTGGGAAATAGATGAATTTCTGGGTGAAAATAAAGGGCTTGTTATTGCTGAAATTGAACTTAAAAGTGAAGAACAATTTTTTAAAAAACCATCATGGATAGGAGAGGAAGTTAGTGAAGACTTAAAATTTCATAATTCACAATTAATTAAAAATCCTTATAAAAATTGGAAATAACTTACAAAAGTTTCGCACTTTCATCTAATTGACTAATAATAACTCTGAAAAAAAGTAATATGAATATTATTCGATACTCTATATCAATGTTTTGATGTATCCAATTTCAACCGAAATTACTTTGTGTAACTTTGAGTGTTCTTTGTGAAACTCTGTGCAATAGCTATTTCACAAAGGGCCACGAAGAATACTCAGAGAACCACAGAGAATTACTAAAAACAATAAAAAAATGTATTTTAAACAATTAAACATTTCTCATAAAGGTGCGAAACTTTAGTAACTTAGTGTAGCTTCCCTACAAACAAAAAAACAAAAACCATATAAGGATTAAAGGAAATATTAGAAAAACTTTATATATTTTGATAAGCTCGATATTTTCACCAAATTTCCCATTTGAGTTGCTTACTAATTATTATTTCATATTTTTGTAATCAATTAAAAATAAAAAGAGGTTTAAATAAAAAGGAACTTCTTTTTTCATTAAAATAAATTAATGGATCTTGTAAGTCCAAAAGATATATTATCAATAAACAAGAATTTTAAATATCTTGGAGGGGAGAAGTTTGCAGTTTTATTACTCAAAATGTTAAAACTCGATCAAGTCAATAAAAAATATTCTCCTCTTTCTAATCTTAGTCGTAGCGAATTTGTCGATCAGGTTCTTAAAAACCTTGACGTAAAGGCTTCTATTTCGGATAGCGACTTACAAAGAATTCCTAAAGAAGGCCCTTTTATAACTATCTCCAATCATCCTTTTGGCGGAGTTGATGGATTAATATTAATGAAATTGCTTCCTGCAATTCGTCCTGATTATAAAATTCTCAGTAATTTTCTATTAACCAGAATTACTCCTATAAAAGACATATTTTTAGCAGTTAATCCTTTTGAATCTCACAAAGATGTAAAATCAAGTTTATCAGGCTTAAAAGAAGCATTTTATCATTTAAGGGACGGAGCACCTTTAGGTATTTACCCTGCCGGAGAAGTGTCAACCTATCGTTTTGACACAAATTTCATTTCTGACCGGGAATGGCAATTTTCTGTTTTGAAATTTATTAAAAAAACAAAAGTCCCTTTAATACCAATATATTTTGATGGCAATAATAGCCTATTTTTTCATTTTTTAGGTCTTTTTCATCCCGGATTACGAACACTAAAACTTCCTTCCGAACTATTAAATAAAGAAGGTAAAACAATAGAAGTTAGAATTGGAAATCCAATTAGCTTAAAAGAACAGGATACTTTTTCCGACATAAATAAATATGGGAGATTTTTGCGGGCAAAGACCTATAGTCTAAGTGCTTCAATAAATGAACAAAAATCAAATTATTCATCAGATCAAATTGAAGAAGAAATTATTGAAGCTGCCCCGGAGAATAAAATTTTTGAGGAAATTGAGGAACTGAAAAAGAATTATTTAATATTTAATGTTCAGGAAAATTATATTTTTTGTGTACCTTCAAAAAAAATACCGGTAATTTTAGATGAAATCGGGAGGCTCAGGGAAATAACTTATCGGGAGGTAGGTGAAGGGACAAATAAATCTAAAGACATTGATGAGTTTGATGAATATTTCGAACAATTATTTATTTGGGATGATAAAGCTAAGAAAATAGTTGGTGGTTACAGAGTCGGCAAGGGTAAGGATATTCTTAAAAATCATGGTTTAAAAGGATTTTATATTAATTCATTATTTAAAATCAGATATGGTTTTCATCCGATTTTAGATGAAACTATTGAGTTAGGCCGCTCATTTATTGTAAAGGAATATCAAAGAAAAACAATCTCATTGTTTATGTTATGGAAAGGGATATTGTATTTTCTTTTAAAGAATCCTAATTATCGGTACCTCATCGGGCCGGTGAGTATAAGCAACGAATATTCTGATTTTTCAAAAGCAATGGCCATTGAATTTATAAAAGCAAATCATTTCAACTACGAACATGCAGTAAATATTAAACCCAGAAAAAAGTTTAAATATAATATTCCAAAAACCATTGATAAAGATTTTTTATTTCATAATGCAATAAAAACTATTTCCGCATTTGATAAATACGTGCAAGACATTGAACCTGACTTCAAAACACCAATTTTATTAAAAAAATATATAAAACTTAATGCTGAAATTATCGGATTTAATATTGATCAGAATTTTAATAATTGTCTTGATGGTTTAATGATTTTGGATTTACTTGATGTTCCGATAGATACTATAGAATCATTATCAAAAGAAATGAATGATGATTCGATACTTGACAGATTCAGGAAATAAAAAAAGAGCAATACTATTTGTATTGCTCTTTTTTAATCTTTCACTGTATTAAAATTTAATTTTCAACTGCTTCAGTCTCTGAAATTTCAATTGAAACCTCTTCAGCAACAGGTTTGGGTTTTTTTACTGCAATTGTCAACTCGTTAATCAGGTTTTGTGCCCCTGCAAACTTATCAATCACGAATAAAACATAACGAATGTCAACATTAATGCACCTTTGCAAGTTTGGTTCGAAAGCTATGTCACCACTCATTGCTTCCCAGTTTCCGTCAAATGCTATTCCTATCAATTCGCCATTACCGTTCATAACAGGACTACCCGAATTACCACCGGTGATATCATTAGTAGTCAGGAAACAAGTTATCATTTTTCCATCTTGTCCGTAAGGGCCGAAATCTTTCTTTTCAAATAATTCTTTTAACTTTTGATCAACAATAAATTCATCGTCATCCGGATCTTCTTTTTCCATTACACCGGTAAGAGTCGTAACAAAATCATAATGAACTGCATCAGCAGCAAAATAATCCTGAACACTTCCGTATGTCAGACGCAAAGTTGAATTTGCATCAGGATAAAATACTTTATTGGGTTTCATTTCTCTTAATCCTGCGATGAAATCCCTATCACCGGTTCTAATATTAAGACTATTAGACCGATACGCTGCCATTAACGAGCCAAAAACCTCATTAAATGAATTACTTGCAATAATAACGGGATCTTTTTCCAAAGTTTTTAATTTTGGATTATCAAGAAATTTATTCAATTTTTCAGGATTTGTTAATACTGATTTTTCGTAAACATAATCTGCATATGCTTCAAAATTGTTTTTGAATTTTTTCTTAACTGTTTCAAAAACACTCGGGTAATTTTTTTCGGAAATATTATCGTGATACATTTTTAACAAGGCTGCAAATATTTTTTTATCAGTAGCTTCATTATAGTCTTTATAAAAATCTTTTGATGATTCTTTTAATTCGTCAGCAGTTTCTTTAATCATTTCTGCATTTTCTTTTTTGTCTTCAAGTAAGCCCTGAAGTTGACCAAACTCTCGCGTAAAACCAATTACTTCTGCACCACCGATTAAATTAAGGTTTGCGTAAAAGAAAGGTTTTACATCTTTCGATAGAGCTTCATAACTTTCTTTAATTGTTTTTAAAGCATCACCGTATTTTTCCTTTCTATCGGAATTTTTATTTACCCATTTTTCAAATTTCTTTTCAAGTGATAGTTTTTGATCATACACCTTAAGTCTTTTCAAACCTCTTTTCATTCCTATGAATAATTTCCAGCCGTTTGAATATCCAAAATATTTTGATGAATATTGAATTTCCACTTTTTTATCAGCATCCATGTCTTCTTTCCAGAGTTCAAGTTTTTTTCCAAGTAAATCAATTAATGTAGGATAAAATTCATCTATTTTATATTCAATTCCATAAGAAGTAAGGTATCTTTCGGTACCACCAGGATAGCCCCAAATCATGGCAAATTCATCTTTTTCAATACCATCTAATGATACCGGTAAATGATGTTTGGGTTTTAAAGGAATGTTTTCCTTTGAATATTCGGCCGGCGTGCCGTCAGGTGCTGTGTAAACACGAAAAATTGAGAAATCCCCGGTATGACGCGGCCACATCCAATTATCGGTGTCTCCACCAAATTTTCCGATTGAAGAAGGTGGTGCTCCCACCAATCTCACATCAGTATAAACTACATAAACAAAAAGATAATATTCGTTTCCACCGAAAAAACTATTTACGGTAACATTAAATTTTCCATCTTCAGATTCACGTTTTTTAAGCCGCTTTGTAATTTTTCTAATTTCCTTTGATCGTTGCGACTCGCTTAAAGTATCAGATAAAAAGGGAATTATGCTATCGGTTACGTCAGCCATTCTAACAAGAAATGAAGCTGATAAACCTTCGTTTTCCAACTCTTCTTCTTTGCTCATTGCCCAGAAACCATCAGTAAGATAATCGTGTTGGATTGAACTATGCTCTTGAATAAAACTATAGCCACAATGGTGATTTGTAAACATCAAACCCTGGTCGGATACAATTTCTCCGGTACAAAAATAACCTCTTGGCTTACTTCCATTTGACAATCCGACGATCGCATCTTTTATACTCGAATTGTTAATACTATAGATTTCTTCGGCTGTAAGTTGAAGCCCCATTTTTTCCATATCAACATAATTGAGCCTTTCAACAAAAATCGGTAGCCACATTCCCTCATCCGGAGGTGTGAATGCAAATGAATTTACTCCTAAAGCAAATATCATTAAACACGTTAGTACTAATCCTTTCAGATTTTTTTTAATTGTTGTTGTTTTTGTCATGATAATAGTGTTTTTTTCTTTAATGAATTTTATACATTTTTTTTACAAAAATAAATAATGTTTTCTTTTATACTAATTTAGTTAACCCATGCTTTTAACGATAACCATGCCAAAGAGACAAACATTTTATTGACAGGCGATTAAGCTGAGGTTGGTTTTTTCTTAAAACAATATAATGTTCAACAATATACACTTTTGTTCATTTTCGAACAATAAAAATCATTCTCCTTTTACAAATGAAGTAAGCGTTCACATACTTATTTAAATTATTATAAAAAATTGTTAATTTGGGATATTGGTAATCTAGGCTAAAAAGGTAAATTTGCCCACAATGAGAGATAATCAAATATTTAAACATTTATTCATTTTCGCATTTATTCAATTCCAATAAAATAGCAATCTATTTTTTATAACACTATATTCTAAAAAAATTAAATAAAACATATGAAACCAACACTATTAATCCTTGCTGCCGGAATAGGCAGCCGTTACGGTAGCCTGAAACAACTTGATCCGATCGGGCCTTCGGGAGAAACCATTATTGATTATTCGGTTTTTGATGCAGCAAAAGCCGGATTTGGAAAAGTTGTTTTTGTTATTCGTGAAAGTATTGAGAAAGAATTTAAAGATTACTTTATTGGCCGACTCCCTGAATCAATTAAGGTAGAATACGTTCTTCAGGAAATTGACAAAATACCCGAAGGCTTTAGTGTTCCCGAAGGCAGGGTAAAACCATGGGGAACTGCTCATGCTGTTTTAATGGCGGCAGAAGTAATTAATGAACCTTTTGTTGTTATTAATGCCGACGATTTTTATGGCCCTGAATCATTTAAAATTGTTGGTGATTTTCTTTCTTCATCAAATAATAAATCAATTCCTGAATTTTGTATGGCCGGATATCTATTAAAGAATACTCTCTCGGATTTCGGTTCGGTTTCCAGAGGAATTTGCCTTACTAATGAAGCAGAAAACCTTGAAAGCGTTACCGAAATAACAAATATTGAAAAATCAAATAAAGGAATCGGGTATTTTGATAAAGAGAATAACTGGAATTCATTTACGGGTGAAGAAATTGTTTCGATGAATTTCTGGGGTTTCACTCCCGAAATATTTAACAATATTCATGAATATTTTGTGGAATTTATTAAAGAGAATCATGACAATCTCAAAGCCGAATTTTATATTCCTTTAGTTGTTACTAAATTAATTGAATCTGGAATTGCAAATACAAAAGTTTTAAAATCAGAAGCAAAATGGTTCGGAGTAACTTATAAGGAAGATAAAGAAAATGCTATATTAAAAATGCTTGAGTTAATTAATAAAGGTTGTTATCCAAAAAATTTATAATGTTCGATTTTAACAGTATTCTTGAGAATTTTAAAACAAACGGAACCTTTTCGGAAGCTAAACCATTTGGTTCCGGCCATATTAATGATACTTTCTTAGTTAAAACTTTAGGTGAAAATCATAAAAAATATGTCCTTCAACGAAAAAACGGGAATATTTTTAAAAACATTCCCGGCCTGATTAAAAACATGGAAGTTGCAACTAAACACATTCGCAAAAAACTTGTTGAACAGCAAATTGCAAATCCGGATGTAAGAGTGCTTTCAATGATACCTTGTACCGATGGCAAATATTATCATCTTGATAATGAAAACAATTATTGGTGTTTATACGATTTTATTGAAGATTGCAAATCCTATAATATTGCCGATACTTATCAAAAAGCTATTTACTGTGGGGAAGCTTATGGCGAATTTATTTCTCAGCTTTCGGATTTGGATCCTGATTTGTGCATTGAAACAATTCCTGAGTTTCATAGTATTAATATGAGATTAAATAAATTTCATAATGCAGTAAAAGAAGATATTGCAGGAAGGCTTAAAGACGTTCCAAATGAAATTCAATTTGTTTACTCGCGCGAAGATGAAATGAAAAAAGTTCTTGAACTTGAAAAACAGGGAAAAATCCCAACTCGTATAATTCACAACGACACAAAATTAAATAATGTTCTTTTCGACGAAAATGATAATATACTTTGTGTTGTTGATCTTGATACAGTTATGCCGGGCCTGGTGCTTTATGATTTTGGTGATGCAATCAGAACAATCTCAAATCCGGTTGCCGAAGACGAAAAAGATATTTCAAAAGTTATTTTTAATATAGAAATGTACGAAGCTTTTGCAAAAGGTTTTTTAAGTAAAACAATTGATATTCTGACTAAAGAAGAAATTGAAAACCTTGCATTTTCGGCAAAACTAATGACATTTATCATCGGGCTCCGTTTCCTTACCGATTACATTGAAGGTGATATTTATTATAAAACAGCCCAGCCAAAACACAATCTTGAGAGAGCTAAAGTTCAGTTTAAACTTTTATCCTCAATGGAAGAAAATTTTGATAAAATGCAGGAAATAATTATAAAGCTATCCAATATCTCTGATTAATTTTCAATGAAAAGTATCATTAATTTACTTCTTCTTACATTAATTTTTAACTTTTTCTCAATAAAGATTTCGTCTGCACAAAACGAAATCAGAGTATTCAGTCGTCAAAATTATTATACGAATGAAAGCGATGGAGAGTTTATTGTGATATTTGACCAAAACCCTCAGAATAAAAATATCATCCTCGATTTTGAATACAACAACAAAAAAATAATCAATGATTTTGAAGTTTCGGAAGAAATAAATATTATTCCTTTTTCACTTAATAAATTTCCTTCAGGCGAAAGCATAATTACTTGTTTTCCAAAAATTGAAAATCAGAAAACTGAGAAGATTGAAATAAAATTGATAAAACTTCCTCCTGCTAAAAATGCAGTCAAGATCGATAATTTTTCAGGAGGTTTGATTGTTGACGGACTTCCATATTTCCCTTTTGGTTTTTATTGTTACTCCCCGGTTCAACCAACTTTGGCTGAAGAGGAAGTTGTTAAGGGTTATAATATGATGTCGCCTTATCAGCTAATTGAAAAACGTACATGGCGAAGCAGGAAAAAATACATGGACAGGTGTGCCGAGTTAGGCATGAAAGTACATTATAATTTATTGAGTGTTGCCGGATTAGGAGGTACCGGTAAGAAACGCGAAGGAACAATAAGCTTTGATGAAAAAATGGAATTATTGAGACAGGAAATTCTTCAATTTAAAGACCATCCTGCTCTTCTTGCCTGGTATATTTGTGATGAACCTACCGGCCACGGATCCAAGCCTGAAGAACTGAAAATCCTTTACAACTTTATCAAAGAAATTGATCCTTATCATCCGATTACTATTGTGTTTATGAATCCTGATCGTGCTAAGGAATATTCTGAATGTATGGATATTGTGATGGCTGATCCTTATCCTATTCCCAACAGCCCGATAACAAACGTTTCTGACGTAACTTCACAATTATTCAATGAATTCCGGTTCAGGAAGCCGGTTTGGATTGTTCCTCAGGCTTTTGGTGGCAACGAACATTGGATGAGAGAACCAACAGCATCCGAGCTCCGAGCGATGACATATCTGGCAATTATAAAAGGGGCTATAGGAATTCAGTATTTTATTCGTCATGGATTAAATAGCTTTCCGAAATCAACTACAACCTGGAATGAATGTGCAAAAACTGCGTTGGAAATTGCCGAACTAACACCGGTTTTATTTTCTAAAAAAACAAAAAATATTTCATGCACAAATCCTGAAATAATATTTGATGCCTGGAAATATTCAGGGCATACTATTGTAATTGCAGTTAATACAAAAAACCAGCCACTGCAATTTGAAATCAATCTCAACAATGAAACCGAAATTAAATCAGCTGAAGTTTTATTTGAAAATCGTTTTGTAGAAATTTCGAATAATAACTTTTCTGATATGATTGATGCTTATGGCTCACGTGTTTATGCTATTTCTGAAAGTATAGTTTTTGACACTGAAATTTCCGGTAATAATCTGATTATAAATCCCGGTTTTGAGAATAATCCAAGCACCGGAGTTCCTTCCTCATGTTATGCAAAACAAAAAGACGAAAGGGGTGCAACATATTTTATCGACTCAAGAATTGCAAAAAAAGGAACACATTCTTTGCGTTTAACAACTCCCAAAGTAAATCAAGGTTTTTTATTAAGTTTTTTTCCTGTTAAATTAAAAAATGGACGCACTTATTGTTTTTCGATCTGGGCAAAATCAAAAGAAGAATTAGTAAATACTCAGAAAAAGAATTTCTTTTCACAATTATTTAAAATAAAAAAACAAGGAAAACCCGTATTTAGAATAAATGTTGGCAATCTGTCTTCAGAAGAATTTGTTTTAAGTACAAAATGGAAAAAGTACAGTATGACTGTAAAAATTCCTGCCGACAATCCAGGTTACGACAGGTATAGTCCTTCATTAGAATTACTTACACAGGGTACCGCATGGTTTGATGAAATGGAAATTTATCCCGATCCGAAACTCTCATTCAAAATATTGCCTGAAAATAAATCAATCCAAATTTCTTTATCAACAAACTTCCCGAATTCAAAAATTCGATATACTACAGATGGATGCATACCTACTAAAAATTCTATTTTATATTCGAAGCCAATAGATTTTCAAAAATCATTTAAATTAAAAGCTACTGTTTTTGAAAATGATCAAATAAAAGGAGAATTGGAGGAAAGCTTTACCATTCACAAAGCTTTCGGTGTAAAACCGGTCTTGAAAAATTTGCCAAACAAATCTTACACAGGAGGTGGGGAATATGGTCTGACAAACGGAATCTCCGGTTCTTCAACATTTAATGATGGGAACTGGCAGGGATTTTTGAAACGAGATTTTGAAGTAGTTCTTGATTTGAACAAAATAAATGAAGTCAACAAAATCAGTCTGAATTGTTTACAGAACATAAGTACCTGGATATTTATGCCTCAACATGTTGAGTTTTTCTATTCTGATAACAATATTGATTTTGTAAAAATAAAAAATATAAAAAATACTATTTCTCAAAAGGATAAAAAAGTAACAATTAAGAACTTTTCAAGCGGCCCCGTTAATTTTAATGCAAGGTATTTGAAAATAATAGCAAAAAATATCGGTCTGTGTCCTGAATGGCATAATGGAAAAGGAAAAGCTGCCTGGCTTTTTGTTGATGAAATAGTTGTAGAGTAAAGGTTCCCTGATAACGGATACAAGGAAAACTGTAACCTGAAACAAGGTTGAGTTTTATCATAAATATAATTAAGTTAATCCCATTTTTTAATAAAATTTTATATCTTTGACTTATTATTAAACACAAAAAATCAATTATGAAAAATTTATCCGTTTTTATTATTATTCTGTTATTTGCGTTTACTTCATGTCGCAACAAAGCTCCCGAAGAATATTATAATATGGGGATTGCAGAAGCTAAACAAGGAAATTATGACGAGGCTTTAGAAGACTTTAATAAAGCTATCGAATTAAAACCTGAATACATTAATGCATACATAAACAGAGCATATTATGCCAAAGAAAATTTAGGTGATTACGAAGGCGCAATTGAAGATTATTTGATTGCAATTGATTTAAGTACAAATGATAATGATGCACATGCTTATAGTAATATGGCTTATGCAAAAATGAAAATGAAAAATTATAAAGAAGCTTTAGATGATATTAAATTTTCTTTATCTCTCGATTCATTAAATTCTTATGCTTATCGAAACAAAGCATTGATATTCCTTGCATTGAACAATAAACATGTGGCTTGTGTCGATTTACAAAAAGCAATTGAACTTGGCTACACCAAAAAATACGGAAACGATGTTCGGGAATTGATAGATGAAAATTGCAAGAAATAACTATCGGGGAAATACGGGTATTAAGGTAAAAGAAAAATTTCAATTGTCTTCCCCCTATTTCCTCTATTTCCCTTATACCTTTATTTAATTCGTATTGTTGTTAATGCTGATTACTTACATTTCAGGCTTATAAACCACTCCTTTACTTTTTTTACCGTCAATTTCAATTTTTAAAGGTTTATTAAATCTGATATGTCTGATGTATTCATCTTCGAAAACAGGTTGAAGTTTTGACAAAAATTCAAGATCATAAAATCCGTCATTAATAAACGGATTAATAGTAAAATACCCAACTCTGAAAGACGTAAGGTTCTGGAAAAAATGCGTTCCCTGACTGGGATCAATTCTATAATTATCTAATCCTGATTCAACAATTACGCGGGCAGCAGAAATCTGTGGCCATTTAACCGGTATTCCGAGCCAGGGATCAGTTGAACCCCATCTACCCGGGCCGACTAAAACGTAATTCTTATTATTTTTCAGAAAAACATCATTGATTTGGCTTACCTTTTCAGCAATTTCAAGATTTTTTGCTGCATTAAATGTTTCGGGTTTTACATAAACAAAATCATAAATATCTTCTACAATCCCATTTCCTAATGCCGAATTTGAATAGATTATAGTTTCCTCTTCAGAAACGCCTTCAAGATTTGAATTTATGTTTTCAAGATTATCAACAATTGGGCGAATTTGCAGTAAGTTGAATCTTTGCATTTTATCTTTACTTTTTTCAGGATCAACTGCAAATTCAATTTCAATTGGATTTCCCATTTCTTTTTGCCCTATCTTTAAAATAGTATCAAGTATTTCAGCTAAAGGAAAAACATTGTGTTTTAAGATATTTGAAAAAGTTATTACCTTTTTTCCTTCATCAGAATAACCATCTCGTAAAACATTATTATTAAAATCATAAGTGGAGGCAACATATCTTAAGGAATTATCTTTTTCAGCATCGATTATTCTTAATTTAAGCAAATTATTGCTGTCATTAACATCCGGCTTGAAACTTTCGGGATGAAGATCAAGTGCATAAAAATATTTTTGTGTTTCCCTGAGAGCCATATCCGGCGATGATAATTGCAATATTTTTTTTGGATATTTTGGTGAAAACCTTAATGATTGACCCCCATCAACAATATACTTTCCTAATCCTAATGCAATATTTACGATACCATCTTCGGACAATTCCTGATCAATAGGATAAAAATTTAATGAACGAGCAACTCCTGAAACAAGAGGATAAAAACGATTATTGTATTTATTTCCACATACTTCCTGCAATACAACGCCCATTTTTTCTTCATCAATTACATTCGAAGTAGCTGTCATATAAGCTTTACTATCTTTAAAATAAACCGAAGCATAAACACTTTTAATTGCATTGCTCAGAATATCAATCATCAGGGTTGGATTATTCTTTATATTAGGAACCATGTAGGTTGAATAAATTCCTGCAAAAGGTTGATAATGGGAATCCTCCAACAAACTTGATGAACGAACGGCCAAAGGACTTTTAACACAGGAAAGAAAAGTATTTAAATCTTTATGGATTCGTAAAGGAAGCTTTGCATTAATGAAGTGTTTTAATATTTCTTCATCACTTAATTGTTTTTCGGATGTTTTGGGAAGAGCAATTTTGTGTAAATCATTAATTTCCATAAACTCATCGAAAACATCAGTACAAAGTACTACTGTACGCGGAATTGTGATCTCAACTCCTTTATATTTATCCCATAAACGATTACGCTTAATAATCGAATCCAAAAAGGCAAGCCCGCGTGCTTTCCCGCCTAATGAACCGTCTCCAATTCTTGCAAAAGTCAAATATTCATCGAAGCGATCGCGGTAAAACTCAGCAATTACACCCCGTCCTTTCGACATTCTATAATTTACTATTGCATCGAAAATAAATCTTTTAACATCATCCAAATTATCAAAATCGTCTAAAGTAATATCTTTAAATAATTCAGCAAGTGGAAAAATGGCTCTTGCATTCAACCATTTCGAAATATGATTTCTTTGTAAATGATAAATTAAACTTTCGTCGGGTACCTGAAAAATAATATCCTGCAAAGCTTTTAAATTATGAGCACGACAAATTTCATTTGATGATTTAACGTCTTTGAAAATAAAATCCCCAAAAGCAAAATACTTCATTATAAAATTTCTAAGCTCAAGGGATAGTGTTGTTGAATTTTTATTTAAAAACCCCACTTTAATTTGTTTTGCTTCCTTTGCAAATTCAACATCGGAAGACTGTAAAAGAATTGGTACCAGTTTATTGTCTTTTTTAACTCTTTTGCAAAGTTTTATACCTGCAGTTTTGTCGGTTTCTCCATTGCGTTTGTAATTAATATCTGTAATTATTCCGAGGAGATTATTCTTAAATTTTTCATAAAGTTCAATAGCATCTTCGTAGTTTGTAGCCAATAAAATCTTGGGGCGGCCCCGCATTCTGAGCATCTTTTGATGCTCGTTAAGCCCTTCGGTCATAAAAGTTTTCGATTGCTTGAAAATTATTTTATAAATATTCGGCAGATAACTCGAATAAAACCTGATAGAATCCTCGACAAGAATAATAGCCTGAACGCCTACATTTTCAATATCAGCTTCGGCATTCATTTTATCTTCTATCAATTTGATTATTGCCAATAAAAGATCGGCATTACCGAGCCAGCTAAAAATATAGTCGATAGCACTTAAATCCTGTTGATCGATTTTTAAAGTTACTTCACGTGAAAACGGAGTTAGTACAACAATTGGCGTATCAGGATACTTGGCTTTTATTCTTTCGGCAATAACAAAGGTGTCTTTTTTTTCGGCGCTAAGTGTAGTAATTATCAAATCTATATTCTCGTCTTCAAGGATTTCAAAAGCTTTTTCTTCGCTCGAGGCAAGAATAAACTGTGGTGGATATCTCAAATTAAGCGAAACATATTCATTAAAAATCTGTTCATCTATTCTGCCGTCATCTTCCAAAATAAATGCATCGTAATTACTTGAAATTAATAACACATGATAAATCCTTTTTTTCATTAAATTATTGAAAGAAGTATCATTGAAATAATATGTTTTTGCATTTATTGACTTCGGTGCTATCATATTTTATATATTTGTTATAATACAAAATTAAGTTATTTATTTGGTTAATTTAAAGATGATTTTTAACCACGATACAACCTGACTTTCATGTGTTTTAACCAGACATATTTTTAAGCTTAATAATATCATTAATACAAAAAACCAAATAACCAAAGCGGGATTTTATTTTTGTATCCATACTCCATGTCATCAGCAGCTATGTATGCGTTTTCAAATCCTGAAATTTGTTGTTGTGATTTTTCTTTGCCACCTATTTCAAATAAATATTTTGCATCCACTAAAAAATCTCCGGTTTTAGGATTCGATATTTTATGCTTTGCCGAAAGTTGGTTTAAAAAAAATGTCTCCCTTATATTTCCAATATCAGGTATATTATCGGCTAATGCAATTACAAAATTTGTATTCTCTAAAAATATTTTTTCCGGTTTTTGCAACTTACTTATTCCGTGTACGGACGAATATAGATTATTAATAATTTTAGCTTCATTTAAATAAAACAGGTAAGACAAAAATGTATTTCTGGAAATTCCTATACGCTGACTCAATTTACTTACATTGGGTTTAAATGGTGTCGCTTGTGAAATGATATATAGTAATAATTTTATTTTACTTATGCTTGCTAATGAAAGTGCTTTATTAACCGGTAATTTTATTTCAAGAATCATATTTATAATTTCCTCTATTCTATCAAAATAGTTTTTTGCGCTATCAATAAAAAAGGGGAAATAGCCATTCGACAAGTATTTTTTAAAATGTTCGACAGGCTTAATTTTATTAGATATTTCAATAGAAAGCTGCTGATGATTTTTTATTATTGTTTCCAAGGGGATAACATCAAAGCGTGTTTTTAATGAAAAGTTTAAAAATTCTCTGAAAGATAGCCCTTGCAAATAATGTTAAATTATATTTAACAAAAATACAATTTTTTGTTAAATAGATAGAAAATTAGAAAAAATGATTATACACATGAAAATACAATTATATAAAATAGATGCTTTTACTGAAAATGTTTTTGGCGGCAATCCTGCTGCTGTATGTCCTCTTGAAAAATGGTTAAAACCTGAGTTGCTTCAAAAAATTGAGGCAGAAAACAATTTTCCGGAAACAGCTTTGGGCGGAAAGCCTGTTGAAGTTTAGAAATCAAGAGATGTCTTAGCAATATTTGAAAAGGAAATAATAAACATCTAATTCATTAAGTTGGCCTCAAGCCAATTGAGAATGCGTTCACCTGAAATCATAACCGCTCCCATCTGACAGTGTTCGGCGGCTCCTTCTTCTGTTGTAAAAAACATGAATTCTTTTGGACACACCAGAGCATCATACAATTGTTTTGACTGGCCGGGAAGGCCCTTATCTTCCTCCGAATCCACTACCAGCATAGTGCATTTGATTTTATCTGCACAGTTTTTCATATTGTATGGTTCGAGCATGCGCATGAGTTCACTGGGCGTTTTTGCTCCAAATGAATACATGCCATTTGTAAAGAAAAAATCGCTGGTAGGATTTGCACCTAAATTATCCAAAATAACTTTATCATATTCTTTCGATGCTTCTTCATCGTTGATGATCACCTCTGTATTCGGAGGATTCATTTTTATCATATTATCATAAAAATCATAAATACCACCATTAGCAACGCATACCTTGAAGCGATGTTCGAAAGCAACAGCACGGGGAGCGAAGTATCCGCCAAAACTTATTCCTATTAATCCTATTCTTTCTGAATCCACTCCAGGAAGTTCTAAAGCATAATCCAAAACCGGAGTTACAACAGTTTCCCAATTTGGCCGAAACAGAATTCTTTGTCGGCGAACAACTTCTCCCTGTCCGGGCCCCTCGAAAAGCAAACAGTTGAAACCCCGCTCAACAGCAAGTTTGCCTATTTCAAAAAAAATTTCCTCGGCTGTACCGTCAAAACCGCTGTGTACGATTAGTAGTGGCCTTATCTTCCCAGAGTTGTCAACCAGGCATAGATAACCGGGCAATGTTGTTCCTTCAAAAGGGATATTGACGAATTCCACAGGATGATCGGTGAATTTAATGGCTTCCAGAAAACATGTCCGGCTTTTACCATAAGTTTCAAGAATTCGTGGATCTTTGGGATCGGAAATAACAAAAAATCCTGCAGTTCTGTAGTAATTAGAGGCTCTGAAATAAGCCTCCTTTGCGCTTTTCTCATATCCTTTTGACAGAAAATCGTCGGCAGTCTTTTCAAGACGTTTCGCCGTCTCATTCCACTCCTTGTACCAGCTTTCATTGTCTCCTTCCTTTATTCGATATGAAGTGCTGAGACATTCTGAAATATCTGCACCACCGGTGCTGCTATATCCCATAGTCCTGAGACACTGAAATGAATACTGAGGATCTTTGAAAACGCATTCCTGGGCGTCCGAAAGTATGCACGAAAAAAGAATACCTGTGATTAAAAAAAGAATCTTCTTGTAAAACCGTTTTCTATATTTAATTTTCATTTTTATTCCTTTCCTTTTTAAATACTTTTTTAAGTTAATAACAAAAGTTTACACCAAATTTAAACAAAAATTAATATAAATGAATTTACTAGCCTGAAAATTAACTACCCGACTTTTTTCTATCTTTCTTTTTCTTAGAATAAACCCGATTCAACCACCCCGGTAATATTATTGCCCCGATAAATAAATACGGATAAAAACTAATTATCCGCCAAAGTAAAGCAAGTGCCGGAGCTAAACCGAGAGGAATGAATTGCCTTAGAAAATCGGAAAAAACAAATTCGGCCACACCACTGCTTCCCGGTGTCGGGCTAATTAATAATATTACCCACATAATCAATTGCCTTGCATAAATCAATAAATGATCACCCACGGCAACAAAAGCCAAAATCATACAATTTACAACCCAATATCTTGCAGTCCATGAAAACAGTGTTGCAACATAAGCTTTAACCCAAAAAATAAAGGGTTTTCCTTTCATTTCTTTTGAAGTGGTGATTATTTGGTCACCGGTTTCAACAGCTTTAGGGAGCCATTTTCGCAAAAACTTTAATCTAAATATTTTAATCAATATCCATTTGAATCCTCTCGGATTGAGAAATACACCGTAAATTATTATTGAAGTTAAGATAAGTATAAAAACATAACCAATTATAAAAATTCCAAGCGACCCGAATTTTGAATTAAAAATTGCAAAATTTGCATCCGTAATAAACAGGCTTTTGTATCCAACAAGAATAAAAATTATGGGGACCATTAAAATATAAAACATTTCGTCAAGGAAAGCGGTTATCATAACAATTGCCGTGGTTCTGCCCATATTAATTCCTTCTTTGTTGACGATAAATAATGCAACCGCTGAACCTCCAACCACCGAAGGAGTTACTGAAGAGGCAAATTCCCACAACATTATCACCTGAAAACTTCTTCGCCAGCTTAATTGTTTGTCGGTTAACAACCTGATCCGGTACATATAAGCAATATCACGAACTGCCATTAAACATATTGCCAGAAAAAGCCAAAGATATGAATACCAAACCCAATGAATATTTTTAAAAACTTCTTTATCAAAGCTTTCATAAAACAAATAACCGGCAACTCCTAAACCCAATATAACAGGTATTAAAATCCGTTTAAGCTTTAATACGGAAAGAATTTTCTTATGTTCTTCGGTCATTTATTTGTGAGTTCGCAATACTTTCTATTATTTCTACAAAAATCATAAATTTTATTGAACCACAAGCTTTTTTCTATCGAATTAACAATTTTATTCATCTAAAATATGAAAGGTTTATATTAATGGATTAAAAGAAATAGAGGTATAAGGATATAAGTCATTTAGTTATAGATAGTGATGGTTGATCTTTTACTCAAGTGCGCTAAAAACATTATATTTTCGTCTTGAGAAAAAAGATCCCTCCAAAAATTTTCCAGATGATTTTTTTACATTTTCAGCACGTGTTCTATTTTGCTAATATCAAATATATTACACAACTTGCAATTCTATTAGCTGTCATTTAGTCACTATACTATTTTTCTAACATGACACTTTGTCATTTAATTTAAGAAAAACAATTGGTTTTTTTAATGGTATGGAATTTGACCTAAAGAGGGAAAAAGAAATTAAATAATTAACAAATAAAAATAAGGAGAATTAAAAATGAATTTAGTAAGAATGAGAAACCATCCATCGTTTTTAAATTTTTTCGATCACATTTTCGAAGGAAATATTGATGAATCAAACAATTGTTCAAAGTGTGTTCCATTGACTAACATAATTGAAAATGAAAAATCTTTTAATGTTGATATTGCAATACCCGGTGTTGACAAAAAGGATGTTAAAATTGACATTGATAACAATCTGTTGACAGTTTCTTCAGAAAAAAAAGAAGAAAAAAAGGAAGAAAAAAAGAATTTCACAAGAAAAGAATTTGTATACAATTCATTTAGTCGTTCATTCACATTGCCTAAAATAATTGATACCGAAAAGATTAAAGCAAATTACGAAAATGGAATTTTAAAAATTGAGCTTCCAAAAAAAGATGAGGGGAAATTTAATCTCAAAAAAGAGGTTCAAATTTCATAGTGGTCAATTTTTTTGATTGGTAATGGGCCTGCAAATTTTGCAGGCCTTTTTTTTATTCCAAAAAAAATAAATATTTAAGAGGTTACAAAATAAAAGCCGTGAATTCTCTAATTATAAATGAATTAAAATATTTATTTTTACAAATCATTCGTGCATTAGCGGCTAATAATGAGACAATCAAGAAAGTTTATGAATTAATTAGAATAGGTCTTTGTATATTTGCATTGAAAACTAATGCTTTTATTTTTAACTGAATAATAATGAAAAAAATTACTCTTCTTTTGTTAACATGCATAATATCGGGCTTGGTTTATTCACAGGAAAAGAATAAAATAATTTTCGATACAATTTGTAATAAAGATATATTAATTGGAAGCTGCGACAGAACCGGTTTGAAATCGGAAGTCTTTGGCGAATATTTTTCGGAAGAATATTCAAATTATAAACCAAAATCATCAGTAATAAAAAAAATCAAACCTAAGCTAAAGAATGTTGAAATTATAACCGTTTTAGGTACATGGTGTGGCGACAGCAAAGAGCAGGTAGGGCGTTTTTATAAAATATTGGATAAAATAAATTTTAATGAAAATAATTTAAAACTTATTTGTGTTGACCGGTCAAAAAGTGCTCGCCAGGTTGATATTAGCGAATTTGAAATTGAACGTGTCCCGACATTTATATTCTTAAAAAACGGAAAAGAGATAGGAAGAATTATTGAAACTCCAAAAACTACACTCGAAAAAGATATGTTGAGGATTTTAGATTTTAAAATTAAGAATTAAGATTTTAAAATTGAGAATATTAATGAATTATCAAACTTAAAGTGATGCAGAGATTAAAAGTATTTAATACAATTAATAAGACGAGTGAATATCTTTCAAAACAACGTTCCGATGGACGAACTATTGGATTTGTTCCAACAATGGGTGCTTTACATGAGGGACATTTAGAACTTATGCGGAGGGCAAAAAATGAAAATGATCTTTTGGCTTGTAGTATTTTTGTTAACCCTATACAATTCAATAACAAAGAAGACCTGAAAAAATATCCGAGAACTTTGGAGGATGATATTAGAAAACTAAAATCAATCGGATGTGATATTCTTTTTGCTCCTTCAGCCGAAGAAATGTACCCTGAGGAAGAGAAAACCGTTTATGATTTCAGCAATCTCGATAAAGTTATGGAAGGCAAACATAGGCCCGGCCATTTTAATGGTGTTGCAATAGTGGTTAAAAAACTTTTCGATATTATTCAACCCGATAAAGCATATTTTGGTGAAAAAGATTTTCAGCAATTAGTAATTATTCAAACATTAGTAAAACAACTAAACCTATCTGTTGAAATTATTCCGTGCCCTATTGTAAGAGAAAAAGACGGATTGGCAATGAGTTCACGAAACGAAAGGCTTTCACCTGACGAACGAAAGATTGCACCAATAATTTATAAAACTTTGCAATTTGTAAAAAATAATTATTCAAATTTTTCGCTTGAAGAAATAAATAAACATGTTACCTCGGAAATCAATTCAAACCCGGGAATGAAACTTGAATATTTTGAAATTATTGATAAACAAAGCCTTCTTCCTGTAAAAAATCTTGCTGATAGTAACAATTTCATCGCTTGTATAGCATTATTTTTAGGGAAAATTCGTTTGATAGATAATATATTATTTTCGTAATTTTGCACATTATGCAGATAGAGGTATTAAAATCGAAAATTCACCGGGGTGTAATCACCGAGGCCAATCTAAATTATATTGGTAGTATAGCCATTGATGAAGACTTAATGGATGCTGCTAACCTTATTGAAAACGAGAAAGTTCATATTTATAACATTAATAATGGCGAACGACTCGAAACTTATATTATTAAAGGAGAAAGAGGTTCAGGTATTATTTCTTTGAATGGCGCTGCAGCACGAAAAGTTGCTGTCGGTGATTTAGTCATAATAGTTTCGTATGCAATGATGGATTTTGAGGAAGCAAAATTATGTTCTCCAATAGTTTTATTTCCTAATAGTAAAAACCAACTAAAGTAAATTTTTGAAAAAAAAGATATTATCAGTTTGTAAATTTATTTTTTTTATTCTGATCGGCATAGGCTTACTTTGGCTTGTATTCCGAAAGATAGATTTAAATATTTTATTGGAAGAAATCTTTCATGCAAATTACTGGTGGATTGGATTGTCAATAATTTTTGCAATATTTAGCCATATTGCCCGTGCTGTTAGATGGAATATTTTAATAAATCAACTTGGTTACAAAACACATACTAGCATAACTTTTTATTCGGTAATGGTCGGGTATTTGGCAAACCTTGCATTTCCGCGACTTGGCGAAGTAACACGTTGTGGAGTTTTAAGCAAAACCGAAAAAATTCCATTCGATTCATTATTTGGATCAGTTGTAGCTGAAAGGGTATTCGACTTCATTGTTCTTATACTAATTATTGTAGGTACAATTGTTTTTCAAATTAATCTGGTTGGAGGTTTCGTAAATAGAATGATTTTTGAACCGATTTTTTCAAAAGCTCAAAGTAATGCTTTAACCATGCTTTACGTTGCCTTGTTTGCAATAATTATCGTAATTTTAATTATATTTTTAATAAGATATTTGAAATCAAGGTTTAAAAAAACTAACTTTTATAACAAAATTGAGGATTTCATTAAAGGTTTTTTCGATGGCCTGAAAACAATTAAAAATTTGAAAAACAAATCAGGTTTTTTTATCTGGACATTTGTTATTTGGTTGATGTATTTTCTTATGACTTATGTTGTGTTTTTCTCAATGGAAGCAACATCAGGCCTTACGGTTATTGATGGAATTACAGTTCTTGCTATTGGGAGCCTGGGAATGGTTGCTCCGGTACCGGGTGGTATTGGTTCTTATCATTTTATTGTTAAAGCTATTCTTTTCGAATTGTATGGAATAAGTTCCGCCGCTGCTGCATCTTATGCAACAATTATGCATTCTTCTCAAACAATATTCGTTATTTTTGTTGGAGCAATTTCATATTTTATTTTGTTTACAATATCAAAAAAATCAAAAAATGTTACAAGTTGATATTATTCGATCTAAAATTTTAACTAAAAAGTCATTACAAAATCAACTTGCGATTTGGAGATTTCTTAATAAAAAAATTGTTTTTTCAAATGGCTGCTTCGATATTCTTCATCTCGGCCATATTGATTACCTTTCAAAGGCTTCTGATTTTGGTGATGTTTTAATTATTGGATTAAATACCGATAATTCTGTTCGGAAATTAAAAGGAAATAATCGTCCGATAAATGATGAAAAGTCAAGGGCAATGATACTGGCTTCATTAAAATTTGTAACAGCAGTAGTTTTGTTTGACGAAGACACACCTTACGATTTAATTAAATTTATTCAACCTGACGTCTTGGTAAAAGGAAGCGATTATTTGGAGGAAGATATTGTTGGTTTTGATATTGTTAAAACAAAGGGCGGAGAAATAAAAACAATTGATCTTGTGCCGGATATTTCGACAACAATTATTGAAAATAAGATAAAAAAAAAAGACAAAATCTAATTTTATGATGTTTAGTTTGAAAATTTATTTTTGATAATTCATTATTCGGGTATTTTTCATGTAAACAAACTGTTAACACTTTCTTTAATAAATAGAACACAGATGACACAGATTAAACGGATAATCACAGATAAAAATCAGTGTAAATCAGTAAAATCAGTGTTCTCGGTGTTCTATTCTTAAAATATAAGTTTATGTCAAAAACCAAAACAGCTTTCTTTTGTAGGAATTGTGGTGCTCAGTCTTCAAAATGGATGGGAAGGTGTAATTCCTGCGGCGAATGGAATACAATTATCGAAGAAGTAATTCAAAGAGATTCGGATAAAAGTAGCTGGGAAAAAGCTTCCGGGGAAAAAAGTAAAAAGAAAGATAAGCCTCAATTAATTCATGAAATTAAAACAACTGATGAAACACGAATTAATACTTGTAATTCGGAATTAAACAGGGTTTTAGGTGGTGGGCTTGTTGCCGGTTCTTTAATTTTAATAGGTGGAGAACCGGGAATCGGAAAGTCAACTTTAATGCTTCAGGTTGCCGTAAATGTTAAAAAAAGAAGTGTTTTATATGTTACGGGTGAGGAAAGCGCCCAACAAATAAAAATGAGAGCCGAACGAATCGGCAATAAAAGTTCAAGCTGCTATATTCTTACCGAAACCTTAACACAAAACATATTCCGTCAGATTGAGGAGCTTCAGCCTGAAATTGTAATTATTGATTCAATTCAGACCTTGCACACCGATTTAATTGAATCCTCTTCAGGTAGTATTTCTCAAATTCGTGAATGTGCTGCCGAAATGCAACAATATTCAAAATTAACCGGAACGCCTGTTTTTTTAATCGGCCATATTACAAAAGATGGTTCACTTGCCGGCCCGAAAATTCTTGAACATATGGTTGACACAGTTCTTCAATTCGAAGGTGAAAGAAACTACGGCTACCGAATTTTGCGTGCAATGAAAAATCGTTTTGGCTCAACATCCGAACTTGGAATATATGAAATGCAAAGCACGGGATTAAGGGAAGTTACAAATCCTTCGGAAGTGTTAATATCACAACGCGATGAGAATGTCAGTGGTATTGCAGTTGCTTCTACCATCGAAGGTATGAGACCCATGTTGATTGAAATTCAGGCTTTGGTAAGTTCGGCAGCCTACGGTACTCCACAAAGATCATCCACAGGATTTGATTTGCGTCGCCTGAGTATGTTGCTTGCAGTTCTTGAAAAACGCAGTGGTTTCAAACTGGGTGTGAAAGATGTTTTTTTAAATATTGCAGGAGGAATAAAAGTAGATGATCCGGCTATGGACCTTGCTGTGATTTGTGCAATTTTGTCTTCAAACGAAGATATTTCTATCGACCAAAAAGTATGCTTTGCCGCCGAGGTTGGCTTGTCGGGGGAGATTAGGCCTGTAAACAGAATTGAGCAGAGAATTAGTGAAGCACAAAAACTCGGATTCGAACAAATTTATATCTCAAAATATAATAAAAAAGGAATTGATTTGAAAAATTCCTCTATTCAGATAATTCCTGTCAGTAAGATTGAAAATGTGTTTTCTTTTTTGTTTGGGTGATAATTCCTTATCTTTAGAAAAAGAAATAAATTTAATATTTTGAAATTCATTAAATTTTTATAATAACTTTGTTTCTGGAATTATGAATTGAAGTTAACAGATAAATGAATTTTAGATTTATCTTATTAGTATTATTGTGCACAATATTATCTTTTTCTTTTGCCCAAAACAAATCGGTTAAAGAATTGCGTGATGAATTATCAAAAGCAAATGACGACACTACAAAAATTATTATTTTAAACAAATTAAGTTTCGCATTAAGATCAAAACAAAAGGATCAGGCTTTTGAATATGCGCAGGATGCATTAAAACTTTCTCGGGAAAATGATTACAAAAAGGGAACAGGGATAGCATACAAAAATCTTGGTAGCATAAGTTATTATAAAAAACAATATTCACAATCGGAGGAATTCTTTCTTAAAGCTATTTCAATTTTACGAACCATTGATGATAAAGAAGTATTATCAATCTGCTATAATAATCTAGGTCTATTATTCAAACATCAGTCTAAATATCAGGAGTCAATAAATAACTTCAAAAAAGCAATAATTATTTCAGAAGAACTTGGTGATAAACTTGGAACAGCAGGAAAATTAAATAATTTAGGCAATGTTTACAAGGCATTAGAAAGCAATGCAAAAGCTCTGGAGTATTATAATCGGTCATTGAGAATAAGAGAAGAAATCAATGATGAAAAAGGAATGGCTGATTGTTACACAAATATTGGCTTAATTTATTATTATAAAAACAATCCTGAAAAAGCTGCCGAATTTCACTTAAAATCTCTTGCAATAAATGAAATTAATGGCGATGAACGAAGAATGGCAAATAATTTTATAAATCTCGGTTTAGTTTATTTTTATGATAACGATTATGTAAATGCTATTGACTACTATAATAAATCATTAATTCTTAAGGAAAAAAATAATGATAAAAAAGGTATGTCGAAGTGTTTCTCAAATCTGGGACTTGTTTACGATAAACAAAAAGATTTTGAAAAAGCGAAACAACATTTTATTAAAGCCTTGGAAATATCAAAAACAATTGATTATAAAAATGGTTTAGCTGCAAATTACAACTACCTTGGGAAAACAAACATTAATCAAAGTAACTCTGAAAAAGCTATAAAATATTGCAAGAAAGGCTTAGAAATTGCAAAGAAAATAAAATCAAAAACAAATATCAGAAGGGCTCACGAATATCTTTCGGAATGCTACGCAAAGATTAATAATTACAAAAAAGCTTATGAACATCACATTCTTTATCGTGAAGTTTATGACACAATATTTAAGCAAGAAAACATTAAGAAGATTGCAGAAATGCAGATAAAATATGAAACGGAAAAAAAGGAACAGGAAAATGAAATTTTAAGAAAGGAAAAAGAAATACAGAAATTCGCTATTGATAAACAAATAGTTTTACGAAATTCATTTATTGCCTTCTCAGTTTTGATTGTTATGTTGGTGATTTTTACTTTTAACAGATATAGGATAAAGAAAAAGGCCAATGTTGTTCTTTCGGAAAAGAATGATATTATTTCCCTTCAAAAAAATCAATTAGTAAATACTCTGGATGAACTTAAAGAAGCTAACGCAACTAAAGATAAATTTTTCTCAATCATTGCACATGATCTTAAGGTTCCATTTTCTGTAATACTCGGATTCGTTGAATTACTGCAATCAGAATACAATAATTTTACCGAAGACGAACGAAAAAAATATATTAAAGAAATATTTAAAGCATCAGAAAACACTTACAATTTGTTGGAAAATTTGCTTACATGGGCAAGGTCGCAACAAAGAAAGATAGTTATTTCAAAAGAAAAATTAAATCTTAGGAAGTTAGTCAATAATTGCATTAAACCCTATTTAAAAAATGCAGAGAATAAGAATATTAGAATAATCAATAATATCTTTGAGGAAATTTATATTTATGTTGATAGATATACAATTTGTACTGTAATAGGAAATTTAACCAATAATGCTATTAAATTTTCTCATTCTGAAAGTATTATTACAATTTCTGCTAAGGAAAAAGAGGAGAATATCATTGAAATATGTGTTTCCGATACAGGCGTGGGCATTAAACAGGAAGTGATAGATAAATTATTCCGAATAGATGAAAGTTATAGTACTGTTGGTACAAATAATGAAACAGGCACAGGCCTTGGCTTAATTTTATGCAAAGAATTTGTAAAGAAAAATGGTGGAACAATATATATGAGAAGCCGGGTTGGAAAAGGTAGCGACTTTATTGTTTCTTTGCCATCAAAATATTCAGAAAAAAGAATACAAAGAAATAAAAGATCATCATTTTAATATGACGCATCATACCGGAATTAATGCCGGAGTAAATCTGAGCAAGCAAATTACGTTCGGCTTTATGCCGGAGTTAATTGGAACGTAAAGACCATGGCTGGCTTTATGACGGAGCTAATCGGAATATAAAGATTAGCTACGGGAATTTCCCTGACATAGAAATGACCAGGGGATTAACTCAAAGCTTTAATATCTATCAATTGTTAATTGAATGACAAATTAATAAAAGATGAAGTTTACTCTTGCTTCTGACTTCCGACTTTTGCAGCAATAAATTGTCTGTTCATTCTTGCAATATTTGTAACCTTGATTCCTTTCGGGCACTCGGCTTCACAAGCATAAGTGTTTGTGCAATTACCAAAACCTAATTCGTCCATTTTGGCAACCATTTTTTGAACTCTTTGCATTCCTTCAACTTTTCCTTGCTCAAGTAAAGCAAACTGAGAAATTTTTGCAGAAACAAACAGCATGGCTGAAGCATTTTTACAAGCTGCAACACAAGCACCACATCCAATACAGATAGCTGAATTAAAAGCTTCATCCGCATTTTCCTTATTAACTAAAATTGCGTTAGAATCTTGTGCCGAACCAGTATTAACCGAAATAAATCCACCGGCAGACATAATTTTCTCAAAAGCATTTCTGTCAACAACCAGGTCTTTTACAACCGGAAAAGCTTTCGCCCGCCATGGTTCAATAACAATTGTTTCTCCATCAGCAAACGAACGCATGTGCAATTCGCAAGTGGTTGTTTTTTCACCCTTTCCGTGTGGATGTCCATTAATATACAAACTGCAACATCCGCAAATACCTTCACGACAATCATGCTCATAAGCGACCGGATCATCACCATTAACTATTAGTTTTGTGTTTAAAGCATCAAGCATTTCAAGAAACGACATTTCGGGTGAAATATCTTCAAGTGAATAGTCAATAAATTTACCCTTCGCTTTTGCATTTTTTTGTCGCCAGATTTTGAGTTTTATATTCATTTTTATTATAATTTTATTATCCTTTTCAAACTATCTAAATAATCATAAAGACTTCAAGCATTCAATCATTACTTATAATCCCTGACTTTAACCTCAACAAATTCATAATTAAGATCTTCTTTATGAAATTCGGGTTTATTGTCAGGACCTTTATATTCCCATGCAGCTACATAAGAGTAATTTTTGTCATCACGTTTGGCTTCACCACCTTCTGTTTGACTTTCTTCTCTGAAGTGTGCACCACATGATTCATTTCTGTTTAAAGCGTCGGTTATCATCAGTTTTCCAATTTCAAAGAAATCAGCAACCCTGCCTGCTTTTTCAAGCTCCTGATTAAGCTCATCGGCAGTTCCGGGAACTTTTACATCACTCCAAAACTCTTTTTCAAGTTCATTTAGTAATTTCATTCCTTTTTTCAAACCCTCTTCATTACGTGCCATTCCGCAATAATCCCACAAGATCAGGCCAAGACGTTTATGAAATGAGGTAACAGTTTGCTTCCCGTTTATAGAAAGCAATTTGTTGATTTTTTCTTTAGCAGCTTTTTCTGCTTGTTTAAAATCTTCAGAATTTGTATCAAATCTTGGAATTCTGATTTGATCGGCAAGAAAATTTGTGATCGTATTCGGAATAACAAAGAAACCATCGCCAGCACATTGCATAAGCGAACTGGCACCAAGCCGGTTTGCACCATGATCGGAAAAATTAGCCTCACCGATGGCAAAAAGGCCGGGAATTGTTGTCATCAAATTATAATCAACCCAAAGTCCACCCATTGTATAATGTCCTGCAGGATAAATTCGCATAGGATCTTCATAAGGATTAATTCCGGTAATTTTTTCATACATTTCGAAAAGATTACCATATTTATTTTCAATAGCTTTTTTACCTTGTTTAGCAATAGCATCTTTAAAGTCGAGATTTACCGCAAGACCGGTATCACCAACTCCATAACCGGCATCACATCTTTCTTTGGCAGCCCGTGAACCTACGTCTCTCGGCACAAGATTTCCGTAAGCAGGATATCTTCTTTCCAAATAATAATCTCTTTCTTCTTCCGGAATATCATTTGCGGGTCTTTTATCTCCCTTTTTCTTAGGAACCCATACCCTACCATCATTTCTTAAAGATTCGGACATCAGTGTTAATTTTGACTGATAGTCGTTTAATACGGGAATACATGAAGGGTGTATCTGTATAAAACTAGGATTCCCCCAGAATGCACCTTTTTTATAAGCTGCAAGGGCAGCCGATCCATTTGAATTTACAGCAAGCGTTGAAAGGTAGTAAACCGTTCCGTATCCGCCTGTAGCAAGAATTACGGCATGAGCCGAATGTCTTTCAATTTCTCCTGTAACCAGGTTTCTTGCAATTATTCCTCTGGCTTTTCCGTCAACAAGAACAAGATCTAACATTTCTCTACGGCCGTACATTTTTACTGTACCTTTGTTGACCTGCCTGCACAATCCCGAATATGCACCCAATAAACATTGTTGTCCGGTTTGTCCTTTTGCATAAAAAGTTCTTGAAACCTGAACTCCGCCAAATGAACGATTATCAAGAGTTCCGCCATAATCACGGGCAAAGGGAACTCCCTGAGCTGTTAATTGATCAATAGTTGCATTACTTACTTCGGCAGCTCTGTAAACATTTGCTTCTCTTGCCCTGTAATCCCCACCTTTGATCATATCATAAAATAAACGATAAATGCTATCGCCATCATTTTTATAATTTTTTGCGGCATTAATTCCTCCCTGAGCTGCAACCGAGTGAGCTCTTCGCGGAGCATCCTGAAAACAAAAAACTTTTACATTATATCCTAATTCACCGAGTGATGCAGCCGCAGCAGCTCCTGCAAGGCCTGTGCCGACTAAAATCACATCCAGTTTCTTTTTATTTGCCGGATTTACTAAATTCATTGAGGCTTGATAATTCGACCACTTCTCTGCTAATGGCCCCTTCGGTATTTTTGCGTCAAGTTTTGTCATTATATTTTGTATTTTATAATCTTATTAATATTAATTCTTATCCCCAAATAATGAAATATAGCGGAATAATTGAAAAACCAATTGAAATAATTAAAGCATAAATAGTTCCAAGTGCTTTAATAAAAGGAGTATATTTACTATGGTTCAAACCAAGAGTTTGGAAAGCTGATTGAAATGCATGATTAAGATGAATGCCAAGAATAATAAATGCGACGATATAAAGTATCGAAAAAACTAAATCATTAGCAAACAAATATTTTGCAATGTCAAAGAAATGCTCATCCTGAGGTGCCGGTATATTTGCCAAAACCGGAGCATTTACCCATCCTAACTTGATAAAGTAAAACTGGTATAAATGCAATAACAGAAATAAAAATATTAATAATCCCGAATAGATTAAATATTTTGAAAGAAAGGAAGTTTTTGATTTGATGCACACTTTGTATGCGTGCCCCCTTGCTTTCCAGTTTTGAAGTTGTATAATAATAGCATAAATAATATGAATAATAAATGCTGCAAATAATACAATTTCAAAAGCTTGTATAAAAAGATTAGTACTCATAAAATGAGCAGCTTCCGTAAAAATTTCTTCATGGTCTTTGTGTATCGGTAAAAGGAATAAGTTAATTCCCATATGAACAAGAAGAAAGCAGATTAAAAATAATCCTGCAAGTGCGAGAATTATTTTTTTTGTAATTGATGAAATGGATAAAGTTGAATTAATCATAAGAATTTTATTTATTCAAAAAAACATATAAACTCTCAAATTTTACAAATAAATATTGCATATATCATAAAATCTGTAAAAATAATTGCAAAAATAATGTTTAATTAATATTAGCTCTAATGAATAATAATATTAGTGCCAATTTTGAAACGTTATAAATAAAGTTTCATTTGTGTAACATTTTTCTAAGTATTCACAGTTTTAATATAAACTTTATAAAAGACTGAATGGTTAAATTGTAATATTGTTTAATTGTTTATGAGAAAAAGAAGTATTTATAATTGAATGATGCTAAAGAATAAAAATAAATATTAGGTCGTTTGATAAATTGAAATTTAATGAACAAAACAGGTAAATGTTATAAAAATATATAAATATTAAGAGATGAAATATTTCCCGATTGAAAAGTCATTTTTTATTGAAAACCGTAAATTATTTTCTGCCAAACTTAAACCAAATTCAATAGCAATAATTAATTCAAACGATGAACATCATAGAACCGGTGATCAGTTTTATAAATTCAGGCAGAACTCCGATTTCTTTTATTTAACGGGTATTGACCAGGAGAAAAGTATATTAATTATTGCACCCTATTGTCCAAACTCCAACTTGCGGGAGGTTCTATTTATTTTAAAAAGCAACGAAAAAATGGAAACCTGGTACGGGCACAAATATTTAATAGCTGAAGCTAAAGAAGTTTCGGGGATTAAAACTGTTTATTGGTTAGATAGTTTTGAATCTGTTTTGAATGAAATAATGGGTTTATCCGAAAATGTGTATTTAAATTCAAATGAATACCCAAAGTTTTCCACCGATGTACCATCTCGTGATTTGCGTTTCACAAATAAAATAAAAAATAGTTATCCTACACATAATTATCATCGGGCTGCACCATTACTTTGGATTCAGCGAACAATTAAATCGCAAACCGAAATTGAATTAATAAAAAAATCATGCGAAATAACCGAAAAAGCTTTCAAACGAATTCTTAAGTTTATTAAACCCGGAATCATGGAATTTGAAATTGAAGCTGAAATTGAGCATGAATTTTTGAGAAACAGGGCTAACGGTAGTGCTTACCTTCCCATAATAGCAAATGGTAAAAATGCGTGCATTTTACATTATATCGACAATAATAAAGAATGTAAAAACGGTGCTATGGTGTTAATGGATTTTGGTGCCGAATATGCAAATTATGCTGCTGACCTCACCCGGACAATTCCTGTAAACGGAAAATTTACTGAACGACAAAAACAGGTTTATGAAGCTGTTTTAAGAATACAAAAAAAGGCAATCAACCTGATGATTCCTGGAAATAGTATCGAAAACCTTAATAAAGAAGTTAATAAAATAATGGAAGTCGAATTGATCGGACTCAATCTTTGTAGTAAAACCGATTTTCGGGATGAAAATAATGCTAAGAAAACTCGTTCAAAATATTATATGCACGGTGTTTCACATTTTCTCGGGCTTGATGTTCACGATGTCGGTTCAAAATATGAAGTCTTCAGGCCGGGAATGGTGCTCACCTGCGAACCGGCAATTTATATTAAAGAAGAAAATCTGGGTATAAGAATTGAAAATGATATTTTAATCACAAAAACCGGACAGGAAGACTTGATGAAAAACATTCCGGTTGAGGTAGAGGAAATTGAAAAATTGATGGCGAAATGATAAACCATTAAAATGGTTAGCGAACCTGCATGACTTAAGCAACCCACGACTTAAGTCGTGGGCTACTAATGAAATATGAAAACAATTAACCGTTTTAACGGTTTTATTAAATGATTTTTTTTTAATTTTTTAAACTTCAAACCTGAATCTTTTAAACAGTGACCATTTAACAATAAAACCATGAACCAATTCCATGAATTTTATTAATTTCGAGCCGAAAAATTAAATACTAACATTTTAAAAATATTATCTTATGTTCGATAAAAAAGTTTATACAGAAAGAAGAAATAAATTAAGAAGCAAAATGAAATCAGGCATTGTGTTGATCCTTGGCAATGGCGAAGCTTCGTATAATTATCCGGCTAACACTTATCATTTCAGGCAGGATAGCAATTTCCTTTATTTCTTTGGATTAGATCATCCCGATCTTGCAGGGGTTTTTGATATTGACGAAAATAAAGATTATATTTTTGGCAATGATGTTGATATGGACGATATAATCTGGATGGGGCCACAGCCGTTGATGAAAAACAGAGCAGCAGAGGTTGGTGTTGAAAATACTTTGCCAATGAATAAGTTAGTCGGTTTTTTAAATGATGCGATCAAAGCCGGAAAGAAAATTCACTTCCCACCGACATATCGTGGCGAACAAGTGATCCTAATAAAACAACTTCTCGGAATTCTGACAGCAAGAGTTGATGATTATGTTTCAGAAGAATTGATTAAAGCAATAGTGAAACTTCGTTCAATAAAGGATGAATACGAAATAGCCGAGATCGAAAAAGCTGTTGATATTGCTTATGAAATGCATACTACTGCAATGAAAATGGCTATACCCGGAGTTGTTGAAAGAGAAATTGCAGGAACTATCGAAGGAATATCCCTTGCAAAAGGAAACCCTGTTTCTTTCCCGATTATTTTGAGTATCAACGGACAGACTTTGCATAATCATTATCATGGCAATACTTTGGTTGAAGGCAGGATGATGGTAACCGATGCCGGTGCCGAAACCACAATGAATTATTCAAGCGATATCACCCGAACAGTTCCTGTTGGTGGAAAATTCAATCAACGTCAAAGGGAAATTTATGAGATAGTACTTGCAGCAAATATGAAAGCTATAGAAGCAATAAAACCCGGCATTTATAATAAAGAAATTCATTTGCTTGCATGCAAAGTAATTGCTACAGGCTTAAAGGAACTTGGATTAATGAAAGGTGATATTGATACAGCCGTTGAGCAGGGAGCACATGCACTGTTTATGCCTCACGGGCTTGGCCACATGATGGGCATTGATGTTCACGATATGGAAGGTTTGGGTGAAAATTATGTTGGTTATGATGAAACAATTAAAAGAAGCGATCAGTTTGGTTTGGCTTTCCTTCGTCTTGCACGCAAACTTCAACCCGGTTTTGTCCTGACAGTTGAGCCGGGATGTTACTTTATTCCTGAATTGATCGGCCAGTGGAAAGCTGAAGGAAAATTCATGGAGTTTATTAATTACGAAAAAGTTGAAACCTATAAAGACTTTGGCGGAATAAGAATCGAAGATGATATTCTTGTAACTGAAAACGGCTATCGGGTACTCGGAAAACCAATCCCGAAAACGGTTGAAGAAATAGAAGGTATTATGGGGAAATGAGAAATTAAGATATAAAGAATGATAAAAAGGGAAAACAATTAGTTTGTTTTCCCTTTTTTATTTTAATTTTTATTCTTGTGCATAGATAACAAGTCCAATCTAAAAAGTAATAACCGTATTCCTACTTGTGTTACAATCTGATAAAATGGAGTATTCGATGCATTGTTTTTCACTCATTCAATCATTTAATCATTCAATCATTTATTCAGAGTATCCAAGATTTTCGCTTTGTTTTTTGTAATATACTCTGTCGCCTTTGCTTAAAGCGTACTATTAAATATCTGTATTTCCGGCATTAATTTTCTCTTTGGCATATTCCATATCAAAGCTTCATTTTAAACAAAAAACAGGATACTGATTTATTATGATGATACTGTTTAATAAATATAAGCAAATCATTGATTTGTGATTCATTGAATTATAAACTTATTTTATCACCATCATATCTCTGATAATAAGTTATACAAATCAATATTCAAATACACAACCTCTTTCCCGATTTTCTTTGGGATCATAATTCCCAATTCTTCCATTTGACCAAGATATTTTTTTGCAGTATTCAGGCTTTTCACATTTTGGTCTATCAATTTTTTCGGGCTTATGTATGGTTGCTCAAATATTTTCTCAATTGTTTCTTTTCTAATATGAGGATGTTTATTTACTATTAATTCAAGGGTATTGTTAAATAATCTATCAATTTCTGCTATTTTACTGATTGTATAAATAGACGTTTCTTCAATTGCTTTTAACATGTAAATTATCCAGTTTTTCCAATTTCTTCGTGTTGTTACTTTATTCAAAAGCTCATAATAATCATCCTTTTCCTGAATTATATAGGCACTTAAATATAATATTGGGACTTCAAGCAATTGCTTTTGAATCATCAAAAGAATATTTAGAATTCTCCCTACCCTGCCGTTTCCATCTCGAAATGGGTGAATAGCTTCGAGTTGATAATGAGATACAGCCAACTTTATTAAGGGATCATAATTAAACTTTTTATCATCATTCAGGTAATCAAACAGGTTTTCTAATTTTTCATTTATTATACCAACTCCTCTTGGAGGTGTGTAAACTACCGTACCTCCTAATAAACCACTACCTCTTTTTTTTATAACGGTTTCTGTTTGAGATGGGCGTATCCCATCTTTCACTTGTATAATTTCCCGGTAAACTTCAATTAATAAACCTTTATTAAACTCACCGTTTTCTTTTATTCTACGAAATCCATTCCACAAAGCTTGCCTGTAAAACAATACTTCTTTGGCATTTCCTTTCAAGTCAGATTCTCTAATTGTTAATGATTTATACAACTCATCGTCAGTAGTAAATATGTTTTCAATTTCCGTACTGGCTTTTGCTTCCCGCAATGCTATTGTATTTACCAACATTGATTGATTAGGAATTTTTGCGGCTAATCCTTTAAGCTCTGCAAGAGCTTTATTAGCTTTATTCAAAGCTTGTAAAACCTCAATTGTTATCACATTTTCATCGGGAGGAGGTAGTAATGGTAAATTATTGTAAGGATTGTTTCTGTCGTAAGGTATTATTGAATTTGACATTTATATTATGTTTTTGTCAAAAATACATAATTTTTGACACTTGCAAAATTATCTGTCAAATATTCTTAGTTTTATTTTGTATTGTCAATTTGTTGTTTTTTTTGATTTTATTAATAGGAAAAGTAAAAAAAGCCAAAGATTCACAGATAATCAATAATTTTATTATCTGTGAATCTGTTATGTTTTTTGTTACTCACTAAATTTTATTTGGTTCTACTGCAATTTTAGCTGTAACATTACTTTTTGGTTTTCAGGGAAAATTATTTTTATTATAGCATTTAAGCATTCTCTCATTTAATCATTTATTCAGAGTATCCGAGATTTTCGGTTTGTTTTTTATAATATACTCTGTCGCCTTTGTTTAAAGCGTACTTATAAATATCGGTATTTCCAGCTTTATTTTTATCTTCGGCATATTCCTTATATTTAATCTCGTTATTTGAACCATGCATTGGCAACACCAACTTGGGGCCAAAACTTTTTACAAGATAATCGTTTCCGCTAAAAAGGGCTACTTTATCTCTAAAACTGCATCCTGTAATCGGAACAAATGCAATATCTATGTCGTCGTACTCTTTTGCAAGAAAATCTATTTCATCACTAAATTCTTTATCACCATCTTGAAATCTGTTTGCATGATCGCCGGGGTGATAAATTGTTAATCCATCAACTTCAACCATAAAACCTTCACCGCTATCAGTTGAAGGAATTGCTGTTATTTTTACATTATCAATAGTTTTGTTGTTTCGTGGTGGAATATAGTTATAATCATCATAGACAGTGGTTTCGAAACCCAGAACATAATTAATATTTTTAATGTTTTTATCCCATTCAAAAATCTCTCTACTAAAATGATCACCATGAGTATGCGATGAAAAAACCATAACATTTTGTTTTGAAATTTCTTCGGTATTTATTCTTCCATTATTAATGCTTGCATAATCGGGATCATCTTCACGTTGCCAGTAGTCGAAAACAAGTAAATGATTTTTGGTTTTCACAGCATAGCCACTATGATTTAAATACCAGATAAATGCTTCGCCTTCTTCTATTTCTTTATTTAAAAGATCAGCTTTTTTAAAGGGTATATTCTTTTTACTTGCACCACTTTTAAAGAAATTATCTGCTATCTTTTTGTTGCCATGATAAACAGCGAAGTGTGCAGGTGTCCAGCCTTTTTTATCTTTTGTATGTATGTCAGCACCATTTTTGATTAACTCATCAACAATATTTCCATATCCGGCAATTGCAGCATAATGAAGGGCTGTTTTTCCGGACCTATCGGCAATTGAAACATTTGCATTATTTTTTAAAAAAGCCTTCATAATTCCTGTTTTGTTCTTTTTTATTGCCAATATCAAAGGTGTTTCACCATTTTTATTCTGAATATTGACATTGCCACCGGTTTTACATAAAATATCTACACTTCTGGCACTATCACTCCATGTTACACTATGCATTGGAGTATTTCCTTCAAGGTCTTTTACATTCGGATCAGCACCGTTTTCAACCAGGTATTCCATAATCGAAGGTTGACGCCATGAAGCAGCATGTAAAGGGGTTAAACCTCTGTTTGTACAACTTTCCCTTTTGCATATTCCGGGTTCTAATTTTGCACCGTTTTCAACAAGAATTTTAACAACTTCCAGATTTCCATGTGCTGCCGCCGATGTTAAAGGTGTATTTCCAAAATCATCAAATACATTTACTTTACATCCTTTGGCTATTAACAATTTAATAAGTTCAGGATTATTATTTTGTGCTGCAAGCTCTAACCATGTAACATTATCATCCATTTTGTAGTTAATATCAGCACCTTTTTCCAAAAGATATTTTGCAACATCATAATGCCCGCCTTCAACAGCTGACTTTAATGGTATTGTTCCTGATTCATCAACAAAATTTACATCAACATTCTTTTCTTCAACCAAATATTTTATAATATCAATTCTATTACCTGATGCTGCCCAAAATATTGGAGGGCTGCCATCTTTATCTCCTATGTTATAATTTAATCCTTTTGATTCTAAAAATTTAAACATTTCCAAATTACCTCCATAGGCTGCCCAATGAATCAGACTTGATTCATCGTCACATTTTGCTTTTATATCCATTCCTTTTGAAACACAATATTTCATGATTTCAAAATTGCCTCCCATACAAGAATACTGCAAGGGGGTTTGTCCGCGTGTATTTTTAGCTTTAATATTTGCACCTTTATCAAATAAATATTTAAAGGCTTCAAAATCTGATGCCCAGGCTGCATAATGAAGAGGTGTATTGCCAAAATCATTTGCTCTGTTTATTTCAGCGCCTTTTTTTATTAAGAACTTTACAAGTTCGGTATGCCCGTCGGCAGCAGCCACAATAAGTGGTGTCGAACCTCTTGGGTTTGGAGTTTCAAGTAAAGAAATATCCTGATTTATTATTTCTTTTACTTTTTCAATGTTGTCATTATTAAGTTCTAAATGAAGTTTCTCAGCTTTACTATTTGTTTGCCCAAATACTGAAACATTAATAATAAAATAGAAAATAAGACTTAATACTGAAAACTTTACTAATTTTAATTTTTTTGTGTTTGTCATGTTTTTAAAGTTTTAGTTTAGTCTTCAAAATTCAGATATTGTTGTGGTTTTACAAACTGAATTTCTATTAGCGGTCATGAATTTCGATAAACGGTAGAGAATATATGAGAGTTGGTAGTCGGAAGTTGGAAGACAGAAGACGGAAGTCGGAAGAAAATTACTGTTTATAATTAGTTTATTATCCTTTTAATGATACTTAATATATTGATACTCCAGATTTTTTGGTATATTAACTTCTGACTTCGGTCTTCCGGCTTCTTACCAAATACAATCTCATTTTATTCATAACATTTTTTATTTTCCATTAATGCGCAGTAGAACCAATATTTTTAGCAATTACCACTTAACGAAAAATCTAACCACTCAACAAAAAAACATTGATTTATACCGGTAAGTATTTGTAGATTTGCTGATATACTGATTTTGTATGTGATGAAGAAAAAAACAAATTCAAAACTTTTTTGGGCACTTCAGGTGCTGGGGTGGGCAGTTTATACATTATCAATGTATTTCCTTTTTGCAAAATCAAAACCTGACGACTATTTAGGTAAAGCATTGTTTCTATATTCGTATGTTTTAGGGTTTCTAATGACCTCATTTGTTTTAAGATACTTTTATAGATTTTTAAGAAGAAAAATCAAGTCCATAAGGTTGTTGCTCGCAGCTGTGTTTTTAACTATTCTGATAATTGTTCCTATTTGGTATTTCACTGATGTTTTTACAAGCATGTTGTTTTGGGAAGATATTGGAATAACGGAGTTTTTTAATAAAATCAGCATTCGAATGTATTTGCGAAACAACTTCATGATATATGTTATTTACTGTGGCTGGACTGCTTTATATTTCAGCATTAAATACCGGATTGAATGGCAGGAGGAAAAGAAAAGATCGCAGGAAACCTTTCAACTTTTACAAAAATCTCAATTACAAATGCTAAGGTATCAGCTTAATCCACATTTTCTATTTAATTCATTAAACTCAATAAAAGCTTTGATTGAAGAAGATAAGGATTCAGCCCGGCAAATGATTACTGAACTTTCGGATTTTTTAAGATATTCGTTAAAAGACAAAGATATTGCATTCAGGCCGCTAAAAGAGGAATTAGATGCCCTGAAACTTTATCTTTCAATTGAGAAAAAACGTTTTGAAGAAAAAATTCAAATCAGCTATGATATCAAAGAAGAAGCTAACAATAAACAAGTTTTGAATTTTTTAATTCACCCTATTATTGAGAATGCTATAAAATACGGGATGAAAACTTCAGTATTGCCACTTGAAATCAAAATTAAATCATTTATCGAAAACGACTTCCTGGTTATTGAGATTTGCAATTCAGGCAAATGGATTGAATACTCTGAATCGGAAGAAATTCATGGAACCGGAACAGGCCTGGAAAACGTGAAAAAAAGGCTCGAAAATGCTTACCATGATGATTATAAATTTGAAATTATTAAAGAAGAAAACAGAGTTTGTGTAAAGATAGCTATTAAAACAAATGAACAAAACTCCTGAAAAAATATTAAATGCCGTTGTAGTTGACGACGAAAGATTATCAAGAATTGAACTTATTTCAATGCTGAAGCATTTTGAAAACATAAATATTGTTGGTGAAGCAGATAATGTTTATCTGGCTATTAAGCAAATTGAGGAGCACAAACCCGATCTGATCTTTCTTGATATACAAATGCCCGGAAAATCAGGTTTTGATTTGCTTGACGAAATTGAAGTTGAAGCAAAAATTATATTTGTTACAGCATTTGATGAATATGCAATACGTGCTTTTGAGGTCAATGCTTTGGATTATTTACCAAAACCTGTCTCACAGGAAAGACTTGCAAAAACGGTTAACAGAATAATTAATAACGCTCCAAACAAAAATTTAACTACAAAAAAACTCAAATACTCCGATCGCCTGTTTTTGGAATTTGGCACAAAGATATGCTTTCTGAAAATAAACGAAATTGCTTTTATCAGCTCCGAAGGCGATTACTCAATGGTAAATCTTATTACAGGCAAAAGAGGCTTAGTTTCAAAATCGATGAAAGAATGGGAAGAAAGGCTCCCAACTGATTTCTTTTGCAGGATACACCGCTCTTCAATAGTTAATACCGAATATATTGATAAAATTGATAAATATTTCAACAACTCCTATAAAATAAGCCTCAAAGGTGTAAAAGAACCTTTGGTTATCAGCAGGCGGTATGCAAAGAAAATTAAGGGATTGTTTAGTTGATTTGAGTAATTGGGAGCTATACCAAATCTGCCTTCCCCTGAAATAGGCCGTCCTTACAGGACTACAAGGATTTTGTTTTCTTTATCCCTGAACTTCCGTTCAGAGTTACAAATAGTAGATTCCTACTGAATTATTCTGAAACTCACACATATGCACCCATCCAAACGGACTTGCTTCGCTTCGTACGGGCTAACTTTGTGTCGCTTGCTCCACATCCAAAACTTTGCGATTATAAAATAATTTAAAGCGTGGTTTTAAATAAACTGCAATCAAAGAAATTTTTATTCCGGTTTACGCTCAGATTACCAGATCAGATAGTCCCGATAGGGACAAACTATTTGTAACAGCGGGTGTAAGCCCGGTGGATATAAAAAGATATAAGCAAGCCTCGTAGAGGCGGCCTCTTATTCAATGTATGTTTAATATAAATAATACACCGAGCATTGTATTGTGTTGAAATTTGTATTAAAGGCTCTTTAAACGTGCTAATATTTTTTTGTTTTGTTTTTTTCTTATCTACAAATAAGAAAAATATTTCAATATCGCAAGTGTTTTTTATTGAAAAACATGCAATATTTCATAATATGCTTATTGTTAGGGGGAACAACCCGCCTCCCGAAAAAAAGTGGCCCTTTGTTCGGGTGAACAAACCATCTCCCGAAAAAAAGTGGCTCTTTGTTCAGGTGAACAAAGAGCCCCTGACAAAAAAATGGCCCAATGTTCTTAGGTTCTGTGTTGTTTGTAACAAAAAAAATGAAAATTATTAAAAAATGTTGATGAATATAAAAAACGACTATCTTTGGATTATAAATATCACAATTTATTCATTTTTTTATTTATTAAAATCTTAATGCCATGGCAAAAAGAAAATTACCAAGATCAGTTTCTGATTATTTGACTGCTATGTGGGCAGCAAAAACCAAAGCGGATGCAATAGGCGATGTTACGAAAATTGCATTCTCTGCCTTAACATACGAAAGGCTGAACGGATTCCTTCCTAACTTCGAAACCGAAGTAAACGAGCGTAAAGAGGCTCTTGTAAATCAAACCAATGCCACCGCCGAAAAAAACCTGGCCAATGAAAAGGCAGCAATTCTTGCATCACAGTTTTTCCAGGTTTTTAACTTTGGTGTGTACAGAGGTGTTTTTAAAGCAAGCGATCGCCCGTATTACGGCATTGATGTAAATGACAGTAATACACCGGATATTAATAGTGATTCCGATCTATTGCTTTGGGGCAAAAACCTTATCGACGGTGAAGCTGCTCGAGTAGCTGCCGAAGGACCACCTATGAGTATGCCCTCGGCTGCCGAATTTGAAACGGAATTTAATAAATTTAAGGATTTGCAAATTGCTCAGTCGCAATTAAAAGACCAATACGATAAAGAGCAGGAAGATGTAGCAGAACTGATTGATGAAGCTGATTTGCTGGTCAGGGACATATGGGATGAAGTGGAATTTACTTTCCGTCATGATGAGGCCGCCTCGAAACGTCGCAAATGCCGCGAATACGGTGTGGTATATGTTAATGATAAGAATGAGGTTATTATTGAACCCATTGAACCTGAAGTTTAATTAAAATATTTTTTATATGAAAACTCCTAAACCGTTTTGTTTTAACAAATCAAAAGTCAAAGCCTTTGTGCTTGGTGCCGACCCGACAAATTTTTCGAAAAACAATAATAGAGTCGATTTAGATTATGTTTTTGGGATCGGACAAAACCCAAATTATTTTAGGCAGATACTACAAAACCTAAATGATGCTGGGTTACATCTGGAAGATATTTATCTTCAAAACCTATTACCGGAATATCAGGATAAAGAAACAGGGAAAAACAAAGAGTTTAAACAAAATGCTTTAGAAAACACCGAAGCAATTGCAAAAGAATTCAACAAAATTGATTCCTCAAAAAAAACTCCTGTATTTCTAACTGCTTATGATATTTACGAAGTTGTTTTAAATGACGATGAAGCAAAGATTTCACCTCTTGATATTTATAATCTCAAGACAGAAATACCAATTCCGGCCGAAAAGAATAAACTTATGCGTCCTTTAATTCCACTTTTTCGTCATTCAAACTATGCGATAGCGGATTGGCCATTGTATAAGGAAAAAATCAAAGAATTCATTGGCGAGATAGCATGAAACACTCATGGTGTGGCAAATTCGACACACAGGAGAATGATTATTTAATGAAACTCGAAATTAGGAAGAAGCCCAATTTCTAATTTCTAATTTCCAATTTTGATGTGCCGGAGTGTATTGAAAAAATAAAACCTTATTGAGGTAAAACCTTTCTTTTATGCCTCCGACTTTTTCAATCTTTTTCTTTCAAGTTCATTAAGCAATATCTTTCTTAAGCGAATAGATTTGGGAGTTATTTCAACATATTCATCTTCTCCAATATATTCCATAGCTTCTTCCAACGAAAACTTTATTGCCGGAGCTATTGACACTTTTTCATCTGAACCTGAAGCCCGCATATTAGAAAGTTTTTTGGTCTTGATTACATTTAAAACAAGATCATCATATCTTGTGCTTTCTCCAATCACTTGCCCTGCATAAATATCTTCGTTCGGTTCAACGAAAAATTTACCCCTGTCTTGCAGTTTATCAATTGAATAAGTAATAGATGTTCCGGTTTCCATTGCTATCAAAGCACCATTTCTTTTTCTTATTATCTCTCCCTTCCATGGTTCATAAGCTTTAAACCGATGCGAAATCACAGCCTCACCTTCAGTTGCTGTTAAAATAGGGTTTGTAAGTCCAATCAAACCTCTGGCCGATATTTTGAATTCAAGATTTATTCTGTCATTCTTAGTTTCAATATTCAAAATATCTCCTTTACGTTTGGTAACAATCTCAATTACTTTCCCTGAAAACTCTTCAGAAACATTTACATATAATAGTTCTACCGGTTCATGTTTATATCCATCAATTTCTTTAATAACCACCTTAGGCTGGCCTAATTGAAATTCATATCCTTCTCTTCTCATTGTTTCCACTAAAATAGATAAATGAAGAATACCTCTACCATAAACCAGCAATTTATCAGGTGAATCTGTTTCTTCAACCCTTAATGCCAGATTTTTCTCTGTTTCTTTAAATAATCTATCTCTCAGATGCCTTGATGTAACATATTTCCCTTCTTTACCAAAAAACGGTGAGTTATTAATAGTGAAAAGCATACTCATAGTTGGTTCATCAACAGAGATAGGTTTTAAAGCTTCAGGTTCTTCAAAATCAGCAATCGTATCTCCTATATCAAAGTTCTCAAGCCCCATTATGGCAACAATTTCACCGGATTTGACTTCCTTTTTGGTTTTTTCTTTTCCAAGTCCTTCAAAAAGATAAAGTTCTTTGATTACTGATTTATTTACATGGCCATTTCGTTGAACAACTGAAACATGATCACCCATTTTTATGCTTCCACGGTGAATTTTTCCTACAGCAATTCTTCCTGTGTATGATGAGTAATCCAATGAACTGATCTGTAATTGTAAAGTTCCGGGATTATCTTTTGGCGGATCAAAATATTCAATAATTGTATCTAACAAAAAAGTTACATCATTTGTTGGTGTTTTCCAATCGGCACCCATCCATCCTTGTTTTGACGAACCATAAACTGTTGGGAAATTCAACTGATCTTCCGTAGCATCCAGTGAAAACATCAACTCAAAAACAAGTTCATTTGTTTCTTCCGGATTGCAATTGGGTTTATCAACCTTATTAATTACGATAATGGGTTTTAATCCAAGTTCAATGGCTTTTTGCAATACAAATCGTGTTTGTGGCATAGGCCCTTCAAAAGCATCAACAAGCAGGAGTACTCCGTCAGCCATATTTAAAACACGCTCTACTTCTCCCCCAAAATCAGAGTGGCCGGGGGTGTCGATAATATTTATTTTAGTTCCTTTATATCTTACTGATACATTTTTAGATAAAATAGTTATCCCTCTCTCTCGCTCCAGATCGTTTGAATCCAGAATCAAATCTTCCACCTCCTGGTTATCCCTGAACAATTTCACCTGATGTAGAATTCTGTCAACCATAGTCGTTTTTCCATGATCGACATGTGCAATAATTGCAATATTTCTTATATCCATAAAAATTTCTTAATGCTATTTAAAATAGCGTGCAAAAGTAGTCAATAGTTGTAATTGTTAAGAATTATTTTGTTTTTAGGCTATGGCAAGCAATAATTATGTCTTCGACAAATTATTTATATCTGATTTCAGAAGATTTATGCTTTTTTTACAAGCATCCAAATCATTTAAAATATTGGATTTTGTGTCTTCAAATTTGTTTTTTAAATCATTAAATAAGTCGGAATAATAGTTAGCACCTTCTTTTAAATTATTAACAAAATTTAAAAAGTATTTTTCTTGCTTACTTGTCATTGAAACTTTCGTTTCTTCGAGCTTATTTTTCAAGAAATCAATATAGATTTTTAATTCTTTTATAAACATATTCGGACGATCAATTTTGCTTATAATATTCGATCTGCTATAAATATGATCAACGATTTCTTTTAAGCTCATTTTTTTTGAGAAATATGCCATGTTTGGGCCGGGACAAATTGAAACTCCGTCTCCTTCAATTTTGTTATCTAATTTATTTACCAACAAAGCAGATGTTCCTAAACCTACACATATACACGATTTGTCAACAATTTTTTCATATTGTTTTTTGTACTCATCAGGAGATAATCCTTCTTTCTTAAGTTTTTTTATTTTTTCATTCTGGTATTGTCTGGAAGCGGTACAAGCGCCTTTTTCATAAAACTCTTTATTTAAAGCAGCGTATCTCTTATGGCAAAGACTTCCGGGTTTTCCTTTTTCAATTAAATCTAATTTTTCAATATCTTTTGTATTACATTTCAAACAATTGAAAGGAATACCCAGGGGAGAAATATCACTTAAATATAAATCATCTTCTTTTGCTTCAATTAATTTATCTATAGTAGAATCGTCAATTGATGTTGCTTCGGGTACTAAAAGAAAAGGAGTGCCCCATCCCACTGAATCAACCTGATAATGATCAATTAGAAATTGATGCTCTTCAGCAGTACCGACCCCACCCTGAGCTGTAATTTTAATTGGTAATATTGTTTTGGGTATTACACGATTTTTATTAGAAAGTGCATGAACAAAAATCTCATGAATTGATTGACTGAGTTCCATTCGGTTTTTCTTATATTCAGATAATATGGGGCCCAAGAGATTTCCTTCGGTAGCAAAAGCGTGTCCTCCACAATTTAATCCCGATTCAATTCTAAATTCCGAAACCCACAGTCCTTTTTTAGCCAGAAACTTACCCTGTATTAGCGCCGATCTGTAATCACTGACTTTCAAAACAATTTTCTTTTTTATTTCACCGCTTTCATCGGGGTAAAAATCTTCAAATTGTTCTAAATAACTATATAATCTTGGATTCATTCCTGCCGATAGTACTATTGAAGAAGTTAAATCACTATTCGCATAACCTCTAAGTGCAGCATGCGCATCATTGTATTCTACAGGTAATTTTTCTCCTTTCGCGTAGTTCTCCTTATCAACTTTAGTCATAATATTTACATCAATACTACCCATTGATAAGTTATCTTTTACCCAATTTTTAATTTCGTTAATATTTAAATATTTTGCAGTTAAACTCTTGAATTCCTGATTTATGCTCGAATTTTCAGGTAGCATTCCGAAGTATTCTTTTATTTCGTTACTTTTATCAATTGTAGCAGTTTTAAGTTCTTCAAATTTCTTCTTTGCCAGGTTGTTTACTAAATTCAGATATGATGTAATTCTTTTCGCTCTGAAATCTTCGATTTTTTCTGAAATCTCATTATAAGGAATTTCAAATTTTTCGCAATACATTTTCCTGAACTTTTCAAGAAGAATGTCGTCAAGAAGAGAAATCACAGAATCAATTCCATATTGAGAAACTTTTAATGGAGTATCAATAGTATATCCGATTCCCATTACAGGTATATGAAATGAATGTGTTTTTGCCATATTTCAATTAATTAGTATTGAATTATTGATAACCAACAAATATCTTCTTTACAATGAGCAACATATATACTTTGCTGTATAGTGTTTCTTGCAATTCATTGATTAAAAAAACATTTTTTTTCATGAAATAAATATTCATAAATTTTATCCGGCAAATTTACAAAATACTTTCCAAAGGGAGTGGTTTTTTATTTAGCAGGATATTAATTTCAATTAAAAGTTAAATATCCATTTTCTCCAAAATAAAAAAGCCTATCAACGTATGACAGGCTTTAGATCATAAAAAGTTAATGAATAAATATTAAATCACTTTGACATTTACTGCATTTAATCCTTTTTTACCTTCTTTTAATTCAAATTCTCGAGCGTCACCTTCTGCAATCTTATCAATTAAA
>CAYWXI010000038.1:0-20946 GCA_964462015.1 uncultured Bacteroidales bacterium
TGATAACATGGCCAGAACCATTGATTAACAGCTACTTAACAAAACCATTAATATTTTAATCCCAATTTAGGGTAACAAAATTATATAAATTTATTTAAAATCAAAAATTTTTTATGTTTTTTTTTTGTTAAATATGTTTCATAGGCAATAATTTTCAGAAAAAATTTAATCATTGATTATCCCCTGTATGGGATTTGAACATTTACTGATGTACTAGGAAATTTAGTGCTTTACACTTGTAATCCATGATTATTATCTCTTGAATATTAGTATATTTTTAAATGGAACAACTCCAAATTATCAAACAATAACTTTCTAATATCAACCAGAAAAAATATTTACTTAATGAACAGCAGGTATAAAAGTATAGTTGGACTTTCATAAAAAACAAAGTTTTCAATATGGTTTATCAAAACATCACTATTTTTAAGAATAACTTTTTACGGGAATATTCCCGAAACATGTTTAGGGCTTTTTGCATCGTTTCTTCTATTATAAATCGAAATGACCTTGAGAGAGAAAAGAATACATACTATTAATAGAATCTCTAATGAAAAATCATAATGTTTTTTCATGCTATTATTTTTTTCTTCAATGCAAAAATATTTTTACTTTTTCCACAAAACAAGCTCGGTTTAGAATTTGGATGTTTTTAGATGATATGTGGGGGATTATATTTAGCACCTGGTAGAAAACTCTAATAAAAGTAAAAATAAAGAAATAGAGTGATTGAGAAAGGAAGTGATGGAGGATTGGAGTTATTGAGGAAAATCCGAAATATTATTCTTATCGCCTTCAAATCAAATACTAAGTTTCCAGGCATTGTCAAATATTAAATCATAATTCTAAAATCAAAAATCTAAAACCTTAATTCTAAAATCAAAAATCTCAATTCAAAATATTATTTGTAATTTTGAGCCTTAAAACAAAAATATATGGATAACAAAAATATTGATCCTGAAAATAATTCATTTTTCTCACGAGGTTGTTGCAAAACACCGAAGATGTTTGAAAACAGCAAAACTGTTTTTCGTCATGGTTACAGTAAATTAGACGATCGTGATTGGTTAAAAACAATGAAACTACCGGATAAATTTGATGAATTTGATTGTATTGAAGTCAGATTTAAAAATAGCAGAAAAGGCTTTTACCGAAAAACTCCTGATATGGAGTTGTTTATTGGTGATATTGTTGCTGTTGAAGCTTCGCCGGGCCATGATGTTGGTTTCGTAACCTTAATTGGAGAAGCTGCCAGATTGCAAATGAAAAAAAAATTTATCGATCCAAAATCAGAAAACATCAAGAAAATATATAGGCGGGCAAGATTAACAGATATTGAAAAATGGATTGGTGCTGTTGAAATAGAAGACAATACCATGCACAAAACACGAAAAATTGCCGGAAAACTAAATCTTGAAATGAAATTTAACGATATTGAATATCAGGGCGATAAAACTAAAGCAATTTTTTATTATACTGCCGAAGACCGTGTTGATTTTCGTGAACTTATAAAACTATTAGCCGAAGAATTCAAGGTCAGGATAGAAATGAAACAAATTGGTGTCAGACAGGAAGCAAGTCGTATTGGTGGTATCGGATCCTGCGGAAGAGAACTTTGCTGTGCAACATGGTATACAAATTTCAAATCGGTTACTACTAATTTTGCCAGAACACAACAATTATCACTTAATCCTCAAAAACTTGCAGGCCAATGCGGGAAACTTAAATGCTGTTTGAATTATGAATATGATAATTATGCGGAAGCGTTATCTAAATTCCCAAATACCGAAATAATTTTAAAATCGAAAAAGGGCGAAGGATTTTACCAAAAGACCGATGTCTTTAAAGAATTAATGTGGTATTCATATATAAATGATCCCTCGCATTCTATTATTATTCCACTAGAAAATGTTAAGAAAATTATTGCAATGAATTCAAAAGGAAAATTTCCTGAAAAACTTGAAGATTTTGAATATGTTAAAGAAACAAAAGTTGATTTTCAAGATGCTGTTGAACAAGGTGATTTAACCAGATTTGATAAATAATTTTTTTAAATAATCATTCAAAAAAACAATAAATAACAAATTTTAGCTTTATTTAGTAAAAGCTGCTTTTTAATGAAAATATTTTTTTCAACCAGGTCTATCTTATTAATTTCATTTTTAATTGTTTTATTCTATTCATCCTGTGATTCAAATCGCGTTTACGATGAAAATATTTCATTTGAAAATTCTAATTGGGATCGTTACAAACCTGTTTCATTCGAAATTGAAATATCAGATACGATCTCTCAAAATCAATTTTTTATAAATATACGAAACACAACAGATTATAAATACAGTAATTTATATTTATTTATCACAACAAAGCTTCCTGACGGGAATATTTCTAAAGATACAATTGAATGCATTCTGGCTGATATCAATGGAAAATGGTTAGGAAATGGATTAGGTAGCCTTAAAGAAAACAACATTTTATTAAAAAATAATTTGGTATTTCCTTTTCACGGCACGTATATTTTTGAATTTGAACAGGCAATGAGAGTTGAAATTTTAGAGGGAATTGCAGATTTTGGAATTCGAATTGAAAAAAATATTCAATAAAAAATAATTCTATCAATGGGAAAAAACAAAAAACAGAGGGGGAAATATTTTAAATATATATTAGGTTTTTGGATTCTCTATTTTGTAGCTTTATTTTCAGTTATATTACTTTTCATTACTATTTCTAATGAAAAATTTGGCCCAATGCCGACCTTCGAAGAATTGGAAAATCCAAAGAGTAATCTTGCATCTGAAGTTTACTCAGCTGATCGAAAGCTACTTGGAACCTATTACATAGAAAATCGATCAAATGTTCATTATCAGGATTTATCAAAAAATCTAATAAATGCTTTACTCGCTGCCGAGGATATCAGATTTAAAGAACATTCAGGTATTGATGAACGGGCTTTGATGAGAACTTTTTACGGAATTATTTCGAATGTTGATAAAGGTGGTGGGAGCACTATAACACAACAACTTGCAAAAAATCTTTTCGGACGTAAAAGAAATCCATCAACCCTTGACCTTGTTCTTTTAAAATTTAAAGAATGGATAACGGCTGTTAAATTAGAACGAAATTATTCAAAAGAGGAAATAATAGCAATGTATTTTAATACGGTTCCATTTGGAAGCCGTTCGTTTGGAATTAAGTCTGCATCAAAAACCTTTTTCAATAAAACTCCTGATTCGCTAAATATTCAGGAAGCCGCATTAATGGTAGGTGTAGTTAATGCACCTACAAAATATAGCCCGGTCAGGAATCCTGAAAATGCTTTTAATAAAAGAAATATTGTTCTTTCACAAATGACTAAGTATGGTTATGTTTCTAAGAATGTAAGCGATACCATCAAAAAGATTCCGATTGACATGTCAAATTTCAGATTACAGGCTCATAATACAGGAATAGCACAGCATTTCAGAGAATATTTAAGAACTGCATTAAAAAATTGGTGTAAGTCACACTTTAAAGCCGATGGATCTCCTTACAATCTTTATAAAGACGGCTTAAAGATTTTTACAACTATTGATTCCAGAATGCAACAATACGCTGAAGAGGCTGTCAGCGAACACCTTGGCAAAACTCTCCAGCCCAATTTTTATAAGCATTGGGAAGGTTATACTATAGCACCTTTTGTTTTTGAGAAAGATGATAATGATTCTCTCGTTGAACTGTTGATGACTCAGGCAATGAAACGTTCGGAAAGATACAGGAAATTAAAACTCTCTGATACACCTTTGGATTCTATTGAGATATCTTTTAATACTCCAACCGAAATGACTGTTTTTTCATGGGAAGGTGAAAAAGATACTATTATGACCCCAATGGATTCAATAAGATATTATAAATTTTTCCTCCGCTCCGGTTTTATGTCAATGGAATCGCATACGGGTTATGTTAAAGCTTATGTTGGAGGCCCCGATTATAAATATTTCAAATACGATCCCGTAAAATATGGGAAAAGGCAAATAGGCTCAACATTCAAACCATTTTTATATACATTGGCCATGCAGGCAGGTGAATATTCTCCTTGCAGTAAAGTTCCTAATGTTCAACAAAGTATTGATCTTCCCGACGGTACTAAATGGGAACCGGCAAATTCTACAAAAGATAGAGAAAATGAAATGGTGTCCTTGAAGTGGGCATTAGCTAACTCGGTGAATTGGGTATCGGCATACTTAATGAAACAATATTCACCTCAATCGGTTCGACAGATTGCAAAAAAAATGGGAGTTACAAGTCATATCCCTGCCGTTCCTGCGATTTGTCTTGGAACACCTGATATTTCATTATACGAAATGGTTGGTGCAATGAATACTTTTGCAAATAAAGGTATTTATATCGAACCCATATTTATCACCAAAATTGAAGACAAATTTGGTAATATTATTGAGAAGTTCTCTCCAAAGCAGACCGAAGCAATGAGTGAAGAAACAGCCTACCTGATGACTGATATGATGAAGGGAGTTACACAATACGGCACAGGCCGTCGGTTACGTTTTACTTACGGTTTTACAAATCCTATTGCAGGCAAAACCGGAACAACACAAAATCAGTCCGATGGTTGGTTTATGGGAATTACTCCCGATCTGACTTCCGGAGTCTGGACAGGTTGCGAAGACCGCGCCGCTCATTTCAGAACAATAACGTTGGGACAGGGAGCAAATATGGCATTACCGATCTGGGCTTTATATATGAAAAAAGTTTACGCTGATTCGACTCTACATTACAGCATGGGTGATTTTGAAGCACCACTAGATGAAGTTTCCGTAGAAATTGATTGCGAAGCTTATGAAAACAACAACAAAGAGATAATCGACTTTGAGGAAATTGATGAGTTTTAATAATAAAGTTATGAAAGATATCCCGAAAATTAGTGTTGTCATTCCCCTATTTAACGAAGAAAAAAATATAAGACAATTATATGATGAATTGATTCCTGTTCTTACAAAACTTGTTAATAATTACGAAATAATCTTTGTCGATGATGGCAGTAGAGACGACTCTTTTGAAATTGTTAAGCAATTTAGCTTAGAAAATAAATCAATAAAAGGTATTTCTCTTTCAAGAAATTTTGGTCATCAAGTTGCAATAACAGCCGGCTTACATCAAGCTAAAGGCGAGACTGTTATTACAATGGATGCTGATCTACAACACCCACCAAATCTAATACCTGAGTTATATAGTCTTTATAAAGAAGGAAATGATATTGTAAACACAAAAAGGCTTGATACAGCTGATGCCGGAGTATTTAAGAAATTTACATCAAATTTATTTTATAAATTATTAAACTCTCTTTCGGATATTAAAATCGAACCTGCTTCTGCCGACTTTAGGTTGATGAGTCGTAAAGCTGTTAATGCTTTTATTTCAATAACCGAAAAAGATCGTTTTACTAGAGGACTTGTAAGTTGGATGGGGTTTAAGCAGGTTAGCCTTGATTATATTGCTCCTCCACGGTTTGCCGGAAAATCAAAATATACTCTTCGAAGAATGTTTAGTTTCGGCCTTGATGGAATAACTTCATTTTCATCAAAACCATTACGAATTTCATTTTACTTTGGGATTTCTGTTTTTGTTTTTGGAATCATCTATGCGATTTATGCAATAATAAATTTTTTTCAGGGACTGGTAATTCCGGGATGGACTTCAAATTTAGTTTCAATCTTATTAATTGGTGGGTTTCAATTAGTAAGCATTGGTGTTATTGGTGAATATATTGCCAGAATTTTTAATGAGGTAAAAGCCAGGCCATTGTATTTTATTAAAGATCAGATTGATGAAATTGATAATTAATATTTTTCACCATGATAAATATCCATTCGAATAAAAAAAAGTTAATAACAGGTCTTTTAATTACTTTCTTATTTTCCTTTACATATTTATTTATCGTTTACGGCTCAATATTGAAGTCTCCAAATACAACATATTTTACAACAAACGGTGATGGTTTACAAGCTTATTATTTTTATCTATATCATATTGATCATGATTCAGGTTATTGGCGAACATCCGGAATGAACTATCCTTATGCAGAACAAGCTTTTTATACCGGTGGTCAATCGCTTGTAACAAATGTAATAAAATTCGTCAGCAATAATATTGTCGATATATCCTCTTATACTATTGGAATAATGAATTTACTGCTATTAATTTCAATTGTGATTGGGGCATTGGCAATATTTATGATCTACTATAAACTTAAGATGCCTGTTTTGTATAGCTCACTTATCGCTGTTGCTATTATTTATCTTTCTCCACAAATCGGCAGGCTTAGCGGCCATTTTTCATTATCGTATCTCTTTTTTCTGCCGATGATGTTGTATTTGTTAATGCAATTTTATGAAAAAAGAAAAATTTCCATAAGTATTTTTATTGGCCTTCTAACATTGTTTGCGATAGGAACCCACATGTATTTCCTGGGCTTCTTTGCTCTGTTATTGCTTTTCTTTTGGGTATATGTTTTGTTTTTTGACAAAAAAAAACCCGCATCATTTAAATCATTTATTATTAATGTTTTTATCCAGATTCTGCTCCCTGTAATTATTATTAAAACAATAATGTTTTTTAATGATTTGGCAACTTATAGAACCTCATTCCCATGGGGATTCATGTATTATCGAGCTTACCCTGAAAGCATTTTCTTACCTATTGGAAAACCTTATGGGAGATTTCTTCATAAGTTATCAACATTCAACTATATTGGGTGGGAAGGCTATGCTTATGCCGGTTTTGTTGCAGTAATAGGCTTTTTTATAGTGTTTGGAAAAATATTAGGACGTTTATTTACATTCAGGTTTAAAAATATTTTACGCGTTACGGATAACGATTTTTTAAACTTACTTTTTTGGACAAGTTTTGCAGGTTTATTATATTCATTTGGAGTCCCTTTTATTTTATGGATGGAAGATTTGGTTAAATATATGGGGCCAATAAAACAAATGAGAGGAATTAGCCGGTTTGCCTGGATTTTTTATTATGTCATGAACATTATTGTTTTTTATTTGATCTGGCAAAAATCAAAATCAAAAAAAAATATTTACATAAAATATTTGTGGCTATTAATCCCTTTAGTCATTGTGTCTTATGATGCATGGAGTTTTTCATATTGGAGAGGGAAAGAACTGAATAATAAGTTTGAAATTCTTGATGATCGTGAAAACAAATTATCAGAAAATCAATGGGTGCATAAAATATCTCCTGAAAATTACCAGGCAATCATCCCTGTTCCATATTTCCATATAGGTTCGGAAAATATTTGGTGGGACTTCAAATGTAATATTGCCAAATATCTTTATCCTGCATGCCTGAAAACCGGTTTACCAACTAATGCCGTACTTATTAGCAGGGCATCAATCCCCCAAACATATAAAAACCTCCAAATTGTTCTTGAACCATACAGGAAATTAGAAATTCTTAAAGATTTCGAATCTAAAAAACCATTTTTATTATTAGTCAGTAATTGTGATGAGATATCAATTCATGAAAAAAATATTATTGATAAATCAAAAAAATTGCTTGAAACGAAAAATTTCAACCTATATGAAATGCCATTTAATGTTCTAATAAATATTGCCGATTCAGTAAAAGACAATATTAATAATGAAATTAATTCAAAGCAACTCTTTCCTTTTGATAAGCTGCTTTATTCGGATTCCATTAAAAGTTTTGTTTATTATAACTTTGACAATATAAGCTCAACATTAGCTTATGAAGGAGAAGGGGCGAAAACAGGAGATCTGACAGAATACAATAAAATAATTGAGGCTCATATCCCAAATGCAAAACCAGATGAAGAATATGTTGTTTCTTTTTGGTTTGGAAATTTTTCAAAAGATTTGTTTCCCCGCTCAAAAGTGGAAATATTATTAAAAGACTCAAAGGAAAATATTTATTATTATAAAAATATCAACGCAGGAAAGCTTTTAAAAATAATTGATGGTGATTGGGCTTTATTAGAACATAAATTTAAACTAAAAAATTCTGATGATAAATTGTTTATAACCATCTGGAATAATGACATTATTTCCGGGCAACTTATAATTGATGATTTATTGATCAGGCCCGAAAAAGAAGATGTTTATTCTGTAATGCCGGATAAAGTTGCAAAAAACATAAGATATTTTGATATGGTTAAACAGCCAAATGACCATTAAAAATCTCTATTCCATTCACATATTTTGAGTTTTTTGTCAGACGGAATGGAAAGTAATTGCTAACTTTTTCAGCATTATTGTCAAAATCGAAATTGTATTTTAACTCAATTATCAATGATTTGTCGTCAATACTTTCTTTTGTAAATGAATTATTTTGTTTTGAGATTTTTCGATAAATCAAATCATTATCAATGGTTATTCTATACTTCTTGTTGAACGATTGTAGATATTTTCTTGTATATCTGTTTAATAATGTTGGTTCGAGCTTGAAAACCTCCGGAATTACCCAATCAGGCAGATCGGAATTTTTAATAATGGTTTTAATATAATCCATATTGAAATTCTTATCCAGAACAAATTCCTTTAATCTGAAAGATTCTTTCCATCCAACATATCCTTCTTTAAGTTTAAATTCCAAAACAGGGCGTTGTATTTTCCCAAAAAAATCTCCGTACCAACGAATCCTTACCTTTTGACGTTTGCTGTTTCCAATATGATTATCAAAATAATATTTTAGGGAAGGAGTGTCAAAATAAATATTATTAATATATCTCTCATGATAAATTGATGAAAAAGCATAAGGATTTTGTTTAATTACCAATTCAACTCCCGATCTGGAAAGAGTATCAACAACAAATTTCCTCTCAAATCTATAAATAATATCCTTCTTAACAGTATTCATTTTATTCTCTATTGTTTATACTTTTTCATTGGCAGTAATTGAACTAAGATATTCCTTGGCCAGATCGATTCTGGGTTCACTACTCTCATAAAATCTATAGAAAGCAATCTTTTTGTTAATACCAAAACAAGAACACTTGTTTTTATGAAAGAAATAATTAAGCACTTGCTCAATTTCATCAGCGTTATTAACATGTTCATATTTCATAAGCAATTCATAATTAAGGCCATATTTCAGTCTAAACTCAGGACCTGTGGTTAGTTGCCAGCCCAATTTCCAAAGAAATGTCCCTTCATTAGGAATTGCTGTTCGCAAAGTACTTTTGTTATTAAGCAACAAACATGATTTTGCAACTACTTTTGGCAAATCCGTAATATGCTCAAATGTAGCAATCGAAATAATTCTATCATATTTTTCTATACTTTCAATTTCATCAATGTCATTGAAAACCTTGTTAATTCTACTAAGAAAAGGTGAGTTTGAGTAAAGTTCTTTAAATGGTTCAATAATATCATAGTATTTAGTTTGCTCATATTTCAGTTGATTTAAAGTACCGGCTCCAATTTCAAGCGTTTTCTTATCGTCATTCTTTATTACATCAGATGCAACTTTTTTATGTAACCAGGCTTCCATTTTCTGTGCAAGGCCAGATGCCGGCGTTCCTTCTTCTCTGTTTTTTTTATAATGTTCATTATAAATTAATCTATATGCTTCAGGTAATTCTATTCTTTTTTTTGGATAATTTTCAAATATCATTCTTTATTCTTTATAATGTTGACTAACTACCAAACCTTTAAACTTTTAATACATCCATTCAGTATAACTGCATTAAACTTCTAAAATATTAAAGCTCCTGCCTTTGCAAAAATTCTAATTACTTTTCATCATTGCCCTAAAACCCCTTATTATCAATAAAAGTGATCTTTGCAGACTTATCAAATTCCTGAATTTGTGTTTTACATTTTTGTAAGTTGTTTGTTTTTAGAATCTCAACCAAATAAGAAGCTTCGATAAAATCCCCCGATTCATCATATCGCTTTAACTCCGATGCTTTAAAGTTTTCATTAATAATTTTATTTAAAGTGTCGAGTTGCAGCTTTTCAGGAAGAGAACTTGTAATGGTAAAAAACAGGTTCTGTTTTTCAGATTTTCGCGAAATAAAATACCTTGTCCACAAAATAATCATAAGAATTCCAAAACCTACTAGAATAATATACCTGAAATTTGCTCCCAATCCTAAACCCATCGCAATTGTAAAAAAGATATAAGTCAATTCTTCCGGTTCTTTTATTGCTGCTCTGAAACGAACAATTGACAAGGCTCCTACCAGTCCTAGAGATAAAGCTAATGATGATTTAACAATGCTTATAATTATCATGGTTGTAAATGCAATCAGCATAAAGTTTGATGAAAACATCTTTCTGTTCGATAAACTTTTTGCACATTTGGAGTAGGTGCGTTCAAGTAAAAACGACAAAATAATAATTATTAATGCATTGATTAAAAAATCAGTTATTGAAATATTTGATTCTTCTGTTATTAGAAATTTCTGAAATAAACTCCATTTATTTTGCATAATTTTTATTTATTAATTTTTATTTATTTTTTTTCTTAATAAAATCGTTTTGCTACATTTTTAGTTTTTCCCGTAATTAATCTTCCATTTAAATCTAATTCTGATTTTCGCTCAATTAAAAAAGGAGTTGAAACTTCTTTTCGTCGAAGCTTTTTGGTAATTATTGATGCTGGCCCATATTCAGGTTTTTTTTGAAAGGCAACTAAGCCATACTCACAATTATTGATATGACTATTAAAAACCTCGATTTTGCTCAAATCTTTTGAAGCAATTCCAATATTACAATTTTCTATTTTTGTATTAGTTACAAAAAGGTTAGAAGCTTCACCCCCACTAATTCCTTTATCGTTTACATTAATTATTTCGCATGAATCAATGTAGATTTCACTTCCTGAAAAATCAATTGCATCGTTTCCAACATTATTAAATGTAGTATTAATCACTTTCCCTGAACAAAAATCCGAATCAAATGCATCAAGAAAAACATTTTCAAAGGAACATCTATTCACTTCGAAATCTGAACGAATAATATTTAAAGCATCCTCACAATTATTTGTTTCAAATTTTGTATTTGTTATTAAGACATCCGATTCATAAAAATTTACTGCACCAGTTAAGAACCATCCATCGTAATCAAGTGTATTTAAATTTCTGAAAACAACATTGTCAACAATTGATTGATTACTGCCTTGCATTACAGTAAATCCCATTCCTGTTTTATCTGACGAATTAATGATAATCTTATTATCTGCCAAACCCTTCATAATAACATGCGAATATGAAATAAAAATCGCATTCTTGATTAAATTAAGCTTTGCACCGGGTTGAAAAACAACTGTCAATCCTTCAGGAATAATTATATCTGTATTGATTTCGTATTCATCATTAAAAAAGAAAACCGTATCATTTCTGAATAAATATATCGAAGTATCCGGAAAAATATTGTTAGCTAAAAGGTTTTGCAAAGGAGTTGATAAGCCGGGATATGGCCATGGAAAAATTTCTATTACAAAAACAGTTTCCTGATCTACAACTTTGAAAAATAAATATTTTGCATCTTCATCGACCGGAACATTTAGGGAGTTCTCAAGGAAATTTTTTGAAGAATTTATGTAAATTTCATTTCTGAAAAATTTATTCTCATTATTTTTCGATTTACCTGTTCCCACTAAAATTACATCCTGAGGTAAATAATTCAATACCCTGATTTTTGATTCTTTACCTGATATTTCTTTATAAGCACAAACAAGCTTTTCCGGGAAAGCTTCATTATATAAAGTATCATATGGTTTTGGTTCTTCAATTAATGACTTATCAGTAGGAAGAGCATAAAAAGGATCAGCTTGAAAACGATCTTTATATATGGGTAGCTTTGATTTTATTGTGTTAATATTCTTATTAAGAAAATCATAATCATACTTATAGGTTGTATATTCACGCTGCACTAATTTTTCAAATTCCGAGATTCTGCTTAACAAGCTTTTATTTGTCGAGTCAATAAATTTTTGTTCGGAATATTTTTCCAGATAATGAATGTATCTTGAAACAAATAAAGTGTCCGTAAACAAATAAAAATTGCTTTGGTAATATTTATCATTTGTATAAATTTCAGTTTCGGTCAAATTACCCAAAATCGGATGATGGCAAAAATAAAATGGACCGATTGGTGTAAAGCCATCAAAAACAATTATTTCAAGTTTTGAGGTAATTTGATTATAATAAAATCGCTGATTATGCCACACAACCGAATGATATGATCTTGTTATATCAGATAAAGCATAGTATTTTGCAAGATTATCAAGATCAAATATTTCGTGTGCCGGCCTCATTTTTTGCTTATATTCAAATAATAAATTCTGACCTATTAAAAATTCATTATATAAAGTTGGGGATAATACAGTTTTTGTTTGTTTAAATGGTTTTATGACTGATGCCTCAAAAAATGGCAAGTTAATTCCCCTGTAAAGAAATGATCCGACTTTTTTCCCGGTCCAAAGAGCCTCGTCTGAGAATTTTAGTACCGGCCCTTCACGACGACGCATATTTTCAACAATTTGTTTTTCAAAATGTTCTTCAAAAGCATAAATACCTACCTCAACACCATTCAAAACCACAGGTATGAAACCATATCGTGTTGCCAACACATCTTCTGACCTGAAAATTTCATGGGCCATCCATTCTAAAACAAAACCCCTTGATTCAGGATTTTGAATAGAAAAAGTACGCATGTTTTTCCAATTATATCCTTTCCTTAATTTTATCCGAAACGACCACTTATGACCTTTCAAATGATCAAGCCAATCTCCTTTCAGCCTTATTTTTGCAGGCATCATTTCCTCATTATAGAATAATATTGCCTCAACCCAATCATCATCTTCGGTTTCCAGAATATTGTTTTTTAAGGCCTTAATTCTCTTTTTATTTAATTTTTCTATTCCATACTCATCGACATAAAGATAAAGTGCAGGGTTTTCTTTATCGGAATATTTCTTTTTTGACAAATATTTAATACTTAAATCGTCAAAATAAATAGGATCTTTACCCGAATTCCACAAATAAATAATTATGTTTTCGTCTTTAATATGTGATGGAATAACAAGCTTAATATTCAATAATTCCCATCCATTTTCCTCTTTCTGAATAGAAATATTTTGAGAATTATAATAATTATTCGATCCTTTAGTACCTACAACAAGATGTCCGTTTTTGTTTCCTCCAAACCGCCAGACATTTATATCATAGAACTCACCAGGCTGTACATTATTAATAATATAATTTGTTCCGTAAGGATTTTTTTTGCTTACTTTAATTGAATGTTTTCCAAGATGAGCCTGCTCATTGCTTTGAAAATTATCATTTAAAAAAAGAACACCTTGGTGATTCTTGTCAATGAAGTTTTTTCCATCTTCCGATAAATTTTCAGCATCACAATTTATTTGTTCATACCTTTTCGTTTCCGGTTCCTGACATCCATAAAAAGCAATGGAAATAAATGAAACAAGTAAAAATCCATTAAAATATCTCCTGGAATAAACTAAGAATACTATTATAAAATTACTCAATATCAAATCTGTAATATTATTTTTTTATTATAAAAAAATTTCAGCAAATATAAGTAAATATTAAAGAAATTCAGAACTCAGTAAAATATTGGATTTGCAAAAAAGATTAGCGATAAAACTTACATCATATAAAAATTGCCGCATCAAATTAATGAATGCTTCCATAATTCTAATTCCTGACCGATATTTGTTCCATACGATTAATCCCTTCATCTTTCAAATCTTTCATCCTGAAAACAAAGTATTTCATAACATTTTTTCCACCTCGATTGATTTGAATTGTATCGGAAATTTCAATTGACGAAAAATATTTCCCATACAGATCAAAAGGTGATAAATAATCGCGGCTTGAAGAAATAAAATATGCGTCCATTCCTTTTTGCAGACCACCCCTGTATTTATTTATCCATGCATATTTATGAATTCTTTCGAGTTTATTGAAAGCAAACAATTTCATTTCCAAAGGTCGGGCAACATAATAGTCGAAGTTTGCTGCCGGGAACCAGCGATAAGAAACAATTGTAGCATCCGAATTCATGTCGTTATTTTCAATATCTTTATCCCGAATTTTTTCAAACTTCTCGCCTAATTGTTTCCATCCATACAAGTCTAATGAAAAATCATTTTCACCTAATTTAGTCGGTTCCGTATTCTTATCTAAATTAATCAAGCCAAAGTTTATTTGCCCGACACCAAGAATAATTATAATAATTAAAACTGAAATCGAAAGTTTTATTGTAAAAGGAAAAAGAATGATTTTCGTGTTCTTTGAATAATAATTTCTGAGAAAAACAGCAGCTATAATTATTAAATTTGAATATGCAGGGCCTGTCCAGTGTGGTAAGGTACTTCTAAACAATGAGAATATTAAAAAGATAAGAATTATAGGTAATGAGGAAAACAATAATAATTCAATATAATAATTATCTGACGCAATTTTCTTTCTAAAGAAAGCAATCAGAGCAATACTTATCAAAACAAAGTTTACGGGATTATTATAAAGTATTTGTCCTAAGAATTCAGCAAGAAAATAATCAAACCTTATTCCTGAATCGGACACATTTACTCGTTCGCCCTGATAAGTAAAACTAATAAAATCGTTCAAATAATTCCACCAAAAAACCGGAAATAAAAACAACAAAGAAATTATAACAGATAAATATAATTCTTTATATCTAAACCATTTTCTGTTATAAAAAACAATATATAAAGCAGCACCGGCCCAAAGAAAAACCGAAGTATGTTTTGAGATTATTCCCAGACCGCTAACTAAGCCAGCAAGGAGTAAATTCCTGCGACTTTCTTTTGAAACATTTTTGTCGGGCAAAGAAGAAATGAAGAAATAAATTCCAAGCAGCCAAAACAGATTTTGCGGTGTATCCGGCAATATAAAAACTCCACAAATGATAAAGGCATAAATAGATGAAGTATATAAAAATGCAGCATAAAGCCCTGCAATGGAATCTTTTATTTTTTTACCGATAATAAAAACTAACCATGTGTTAACAGCCCCGAAAACAATTGAACCCAAACGAATAAAAAATTCATCCTGAAAAAGTAGATCAAGTGAGAACATTTGAATAACAAAGCCAACCATTGGCGGGTGATCGAAATGGCTTAAATCAGGATAAAGTGCATAAGTCCAATAATAAACCTCATCATTGCCAAATTCAATAATTGCGGCAAGAATTCCTCTGATAATTGTTGAGATCACAATTAACCAAAAGAGAATTCGAAATATTCTATTATTTAATTTATTCATTAGGATATGACCTGTTAATATTAACTAGTTTATGCAATGATTACCTAATTGTTAAACTTTGTACATATTCTTCTGACGTCATAACCGGTATTTCTGATCTTTTGAAATCTTTGACATTTCTTGTTATCAATATTTCACATTTTGATTGTAAAGCACAATAATATTGTAAAGCATCCTCAAAATCTTTGAATTTTGAAGACAATCCTTTTGCAACAATGTTATCACTTAAATCAGGTGTTTCAGAAATTATTCTGAATTTTCTAAGTTTCTCTAACACGATGTCAGGATGTTCTATTTTGGAAAGCACGTAAAAAATAGTTGGAAAGGAAAGTGCAGAAACAATTATTTTAATTTTTCCTTCGTCAGCAAGTGTTGCAATTTTAGCAATTGAATCATAATATGGGTGCCTATCTCCAAGCAAATCTAACATTACATTTGTATCAATAAATAGTCTGCTTTTCATGTGTTTATAATTTTAATTTCAATTGTCATTTAAAACCTTTGATTATAAAAATAGTTAATATTGCAGTGAATAATAATATTTAAATCACGTCGGTTTCATTTGTACTTTTTTGATAAGTATTCAGAATATTCCTTTTTGTAATCAAGATCCGCTGGAATATTTACACCTGTTGATAAGCTTTTTACAAAAGGTGATATTTTAATTTCATCTTTACTATTTTCAAGATTATCTGATATCAGTGATCTCAAGTATGATTCAATCAATCTGGAAAGGCTTCTTTTATTATTAGCTGCATACTCTTTAGCCTTCTCAATCACAAACTTATCCAGCTTTAATGTTAACTTATTGTCCATGTTTACTAATTATACGTGCAAAGATAAAAAATAAATCCGTATAAAATTCGAAAAAATGATTAAGTTGTTTTCCTTTTCTTCCTAAAATAAAAATACAAAATGTTAATTAATACAAATATGATCGTTGTCAATGAGATAATTCTCAACACCCATGTTTTAGTCCAATTAACTTCTGCCTTTAAATTATTATCGGGTTTGTTTCCATCAAATCGAAAAACAGGATTAAGATAAAATGTGCTTTTATCTGAAAAAATTACTTCGGTTCGAATATAAGTATCTTCTTTCTTTATTGGATAAAATGCTTTCTTTGTATTATTTACAAGTTTTTTTATCTCTGCATTTTGACCTATAAATCTAAACTGGTGAGCAGTTGAATCAACACTAACGAAAAGCGTGTCATCAATTACTTTAATAGAAATAAGCTTTGGAATGTTTTTTGTTTTTTCAATTTTTTGTTCAAGAGTTTCACCTTCAGACATTTTTAAATCAGCACCAAAAGCTTTACCGATTTTTAGTGCTTCAATAACATCTTTACGATTTGATGTCTTTGCATTAATAAAAGTACAAATACGTCCGATTTCAGTTGAATCTTGGAGGTCGTGAGCATCATCGTCGGCAAGTATATAAGCAGGATGCCCTGACGAAAGAGCAGCATCCCAATGTTGGATTGAAAACCTTGCTTCGTTCAAAGCTTCAATAAGATCGTAATTTGAGAGATACTCCATATCTTCTGGAACAAATCCTCCCCTAAGATCCGGATGAGCAATAGCTACAATTTCATTATCATCACGAAGCAAATTAATTATGTGTTGTTTATGACTTAAATTTTGACCGAAAGGATAATCTGTCCACAAAATTCTGTCCGAACCAATACAAACCTGATGATTTTTATTTATTCCGTACCCGTGCTCATAAGTGGGAATATAATTATTTTTGGTCTCATTAAATTTATTTATCTTTTGATAATCGGAGATCACAATTACATCATAGCCAAGTTTTGAATACATTTCAAATATTGCTTCACTTGTATTTTTCCTTCCATCGGTTATCCCTGCCCATGCTTCCGACTGTATCTGAAAATTTCCTTTTTGCCAGTGATTCGAATCAATATTTTCATAAGGATTGTATATCAAGTCTCCTGAAAATTTTTCAGGTTTCGGGAAATTATAAACCGGGCAAAAAATGTATTCAAATAATACTATCAATAAAATGATAAGAATAAAATAGAATAAAATTTTTCCGATTAATTTTAATATATATATCATTGAACTAAATTTAAATTCAAATTTGCAAAATTAAACAATTAATTATTGAATATGGCTTTTCATTTTTTTTACAAAATTTCCTGTTTCTGAAAATATTTGACATTTTTTTAAAAATTGAAAGAAAAAAAATGTAAATTAGCGCATATAACATGTATTTAAAATTTTTTAACAGATGAAACATCAATGATCGCGAGAATTCGGGAACACACATGAGAATGATTATTAAATGAAACTGGAAATTAGAAACTGGAAATTAGGAAGAGGTCACAATTTCTAATTTCCAATTTCCAATTGTGGATTTAGTAAAATGTAATAAACTAAAAATGTAACAATTACAAAAATATAAACAGATGAAAAAATTAGTATTGTTATTGATTTTATTATTTTTGATTTTCGGTTGTTCAAAAAACGATGTAACAGACGAAATTATTCCAAATGAAAATAGCACAAAAAATCTTACTATATTTTTTGTAAACGACCAACATGGCCAAATAGATAATTTTTCTAAGATTAAACATATAATTGATAATGAAAAACAAGAAACAAATGTGCTTATAGCCTGTAGTGGTGATATGTTTTCAGGAAACCCGGTTGTCGACAATTATGAAGAAAAAGGATATCCGATGATTGATATTATGAATAAAGTGGGATTTGATATTTCGGTTTTAGGCAACCATGAATTTGATTATGGAGAGTCCGTTTTAAAAGACAGGATGGAGCAAGCTGATTTTTATTGGATTTGCGCAAATGTAGATATGCAATCAACAGGCATTCCTGATCCATTGGATTATAAAACCATAAATACCGGCGATTTAACAGTTACATGTTTAGGATTAATTGAAACCGATGGAAAAGAAAATGCTACTATACCGATGACACATCCGGGAAAAGTTCAAAATATTACTTTTGAAAGGCCGGAAAATGTAGTGTCTCAATACTCGAATATCAAAGAGCAGGAAAATTCAGACCTGTATATTGCTTTAACACATTTAGGACACGATGGTTATTACGGAGGATTAGGAGATTTTCAATTAGCTGAACAATTCCCTTATTTTGACTTGATTATTGGCGGGCACACCAACCAGAAATTAGATACAGTCATAAATAATATTCATATTTACCAGGCCGGAAATTATTTAAATTACCTTGGAAAAATCATGTTATCTGTAAAAAACAAAAAGTTAGAATCTGCCATTTATGATTTAATAGATTTAAATAATTATCCTGATTTTGACATAGAATTAAAGAGCTCTATCGACGAATACAATAATAGCATGTCACAGGTTTTAGATGAAATTATTGGGTTTTCACATTTCTATCATGAAAAATATAAAGTAGGTTGTTTTTATACCGATGCTTTAAGAGAGAATTTAGATGTGGATGTTACATTTCAAAATACCGGAGGAATTCGTTCCACTCTCGATGAGGGTGATATAACAATAAGAGAAATTTATGAGATTGATCCTTTTAACAATGGAACTTTAATTTATAATATGTCAATTTCCGATATTAAGAATTTTTTAATTGGTGCAAGCTCAGGTTTTTATTATTCAGGAATACAAATCGAACAAATTGATATGGAAATTCAAATTAATGATTTTAATGGCAATATCATACCTGATAATAATATTTTATCACTTGGAATTAATGATTATATCCCTGCTGTTCATGACAGTTATTTTCCAACAAACGGGAATATCCAATCTTTCACCACCGCAGAAGCTATTATATTTTATTTGGTAAACATAAACAGCGAGGTGAGCTACCCTGATTGTGATCATTATTTTAGATATCAATGAAAACTTTTGTTATAAAATAAATACCTGACAAGTTATTCAAGATGAGTTACATTTGTGAATATTGATGGTTTATTTTTTGCTATTTACATAGTATATTTGTATATTTGGAATATTATTTATAACTTTGAAGAAAAAAAATAGAGTATTTATTCTACTAAAGAAAATATTTTAAATCTATATGTAACAAAAAACACTACGATGAGCAAAAGGTGCATAGTGTAGAATTTATTTATTAGTTATAGCTAAATATAATTATGGGAAGACCACCAACAAGACCAAAGGAATTAAGAGATGGATTTTATATTGAAATTCGAAATATAGGATCCCACACCGGAATAAAAATCCGAAGAGACAGTAAAGAAGAAATGTTAAGTGCAATAAAAGAGTATGAAAAAATCAAAGACGTTATAGTTTTAGGGGAATTTAGAAATGGAAAAATGGTAGATGAAGAAGAATAACATTAGACTTTAGACAAAGCTAAATACCGTTCTACATCTAATATTTATTATAACTCAAAACCTTATCTTTCTCTTTTCTTATTTTATAACGCAATTTATAATCATCTTCGGCATATCCTAGAGAGATCAATAAACCGATTGTTTTGTTTTTCGGAATTTTCAGAAGTTTTTTAATAGATTTTTCGTTGAACCAGCCGAGCATGCAGGTTCCAAGTCCTTCTTCGGTAGCCTGAAGGCAAAAATGTTCGGCTGAAATTCCAATATCAATCAAACTGAATTCTTTCTTTTTGATCTTTGCTCCTATTTGAGTAATAATGGGGGATTTTTCAATTACTATCACAACCATTACGGGAGCCTTATCTACGAATTTATTAAACCTGATAACACTGTTGTATGTTTGCTGTGCTACTTTTTCTTTAAGTCCCGGTTCATCAACAATAATATACCTCCATGGTTGGCTGTTACTTGCCGAAGGAGCCAAACGGGCAGCTTCCATACATTTTTCTATTTTCTCCTTTTCAACAACCTTACCGGAGTACTTGCGAACACTTTGACGTGTCTTAATTAAATCAAAAAAACTCATCTTTGGGTTGGAACAATTTATTAATCTTTTACAACTTTTCTTGATAACAGAAAGGGTCTAAGACCCCATAATCTGAATAAATTTAAATAATTATTTATCTTTATCAATTTATTATTAACTTCGGGGTCTTAGACCCTAATACTCATTTAATTCTATTCCAAATTTCTTCACTTTCTTTTTCGAAACCGGGTTTTTTCAATAATGCAAACATATTTTTTTTATACGCCTCAACACCGGGTTGATCGAAAGGATTAACATTAAGAATATACCCGCTTAAGGCACAAGCCATCTCAAAGAAATATATCAATTTTCCAATATTTTTTTCGTTTATTTTTGATATTGAGATTTTTATATTCGGGACATTCCCGTCAACATGTGCTATAGTTGTGCCAAGTTCAGCCATTTCATTGACATTGGTAATTTTTTTACCTGCGAGATAATTTAGTTTATCCAGATTGTCGTCAGTTTCTGGGATGAGAAGTTCCCGGTTTGAGTTTTCTACAGATATTACGGTTTCAAAAATATTTCGCAATCCTTCCTGAATATATTGACCCATTGAATGCAGATCGGTAGTAAAACTTACACCGGCAGGAAAAATCCCTTTATTTTCTTTTCCTTCGCTTTCGCCGTATAATTGTTTCCACCATTCAGTTAAATAAATTAAATTCGGCTGATAATTTACCATTATTTCAATTAATTTATTTTTACGATAGAGTGCATTACGGGTGGCGGCATACAATGAAAC
>CAYWXI010000038.1:20956-51432 GCA_964462015.1 uncultured Bacteroidales bacterium
CTATGGTTTTTGGATTAAACATTAAATCTAGAGTTTCAATTGTTTTATTTTTCTGATAAAGAGCATTACGAGTAGCGGCATAAAGTGCTACGGGGTTCTCATCAATAGAAGTTGTTTGTTTGCATTGATTTTGAATTTCAATTGCTCCTTTAATAAGCTTTCGGATATCGAAACCGGCTACTGCAATCGGTAGCAATCCAACCGGAGTCAAAACCGAGTAGCGTCCGCCAACATCATCGGGAACAATATATGTTGAGTACCCTTCTCGTGTCGAAAGTTCTTTTAAAGCACCTCTTTCTTTATCAGTAATAGCTATTATTCTTTTTCGGGCTTCACTGATACCGTATTTGTTTTCGAGGTGTTGTTTTAAAACTCTAAAAGCCAAAGCTGGTTCGGTTGTAGTTCCCGATTTTGAGATCACGGTTAAGGCATAATCTTTTCTATTAAGAATATCTAAAAGATCACTTAAATAATCCTCGCTGATATTTTGGCCTGCATATAAAATAAGTGGAGCTTTTCTTTCAGGCAACAAAGCTTCAAAACTATGACTTAGTGCTTCTATCACAGCTCTTGCTCCTAAATATGAGCCACCTATCCCAATCACGACAAAAACCTCAGCCATCTCACAAATTCTTTTCGCATCGGCTTCGATTCTTTTTATTAAATCCTCATCAATTTCCGAAGGAAGATCAACCCAACCCAGGAAATCGTTGCCTTTTCCGGTTTTCTGAAATATTGACTTAAAATGATTGTCTATCTCATTTTGATAAGCATTTATCTCGTTTTGAGATACAAACTTTAAAACATTGTCGATTGATACATTCAGCTTTTGCATATTTTTTTTTGTATTTAGAATTTCATTAAACAAAGATAGTTTATTTTTTTTAATGGATAAAACATCTTGCTATCTGTTTTAATAAACAGTCTAAACGGTTATGATTCATGGATTTTTGCTCTTAGCCCATGACTAAAGTCATGGACTGCATTTGCTTTTCACTAATTTTGCAACAATTAGCAGTCCACGATTTTAATCGTGTGTACAATAAATTACCAAGAAACAAATAACCGTTTCAACGGTTTTTAATAATTACATGTTTTTCTAAAAATAAATCAACTAACATAAACCGATTTATCAGCCTTATCAATTACCTCACCAATAATTGATGTTTGTCCGTAACCATTTTCAACAAGTTCTTCTTTCATAGATTCAACTGCCCCGGGAGGTGAACAAATTAACAAACCACCGGATGTTTGTGCATCAACGAGAAGCATTTTTGAGTTATACTCAACTTTGTCTTCAAAAGAACATTCTTTTTCAACAAACTCAAGGTTTCGAAAAGCAGCTCCGGGGATGCAACCCATATCAATAAGTTCAAAAGTTTTGCTTATAGCAGGGAGTTGGCCGGAATTAATTTTTATAGACACTTCACTTGCCTGAGCCAGTTTTAATGCATGTCCCAGCAAACCAAAACCTGTAATATCAGTTGCACATTTCACTTTATGTTCTACCATTATTTCTGAAGCTTGCATATTTAATTGCTTCATTGTTTCGATTGCTTCATTATAAGTTTCAATATCACCAAGTTCAACTTTTTTGGCAGCAATGGCCACTCCGGTTCCAAGTGGTTTTGTTAGTAAAAGAATATCACCGGATTTCGCACCTGAATTTGTAATAATATTGTCGGGATGAATCCATCCGCTAACGGCTAAACCGTATTTTGGAATATCATCGGCAATTGTGTGGCCTCCAACAATTACACCGCCTGATTCGGTAACCTTATCATGCCCACCTCTAAGAATTTCTTTCAAAATTTCCATAGGTAATTTTGCAGGGAACAAAACAATGTTCAATGCAGTTAAAACCTGGCCTCCCATAGCATAAACATCGCTGAGCGCATTTGCAGCTGCAATTTGCCCATAATCGTAAGCATCGGAGCAAACAGGCGGAAAGAAGTCGGTGGTTTGAATTATTGCATAATCGTCATTGATTTTAAATACTCCGGCATCATCGTGAGTTTCAATATCAACTAATAAATTATCATTTTTGATTTTTGGTAAGTCATCGAGTGCTTTTCTTAGCTCTGAAGCTGACAATTTTGCTGAACATCCACCCTGCTCAACAAGAGTTAATAGATCATATTTCATTAATTTCTTATTTTTGATTTGAGAAATGGTTTTCAATAAAGGGTTTTTCGATTAAATATTAATTACTTTTCCGGCTTTTGTCATACTTTCTAATATTTCATACATATTAGAAATCCTACCGATAGCAAACTCTTCCATTTTTTCAAAATAATTAACACAGGTTCCGCATGCTAATAATTCAACACCTGCTTTTTCCAATTCTCTTAAAGGCAACAAAGTTGGAGAATCTTTTAACAAAAGATTTATTCCTGAATTTAAGAAGATTATTTTTGTTGGCAAATTATCTATCTCTTTTAATGTATTCAACAGTCCGCCTGCAAGCACAAAACCAAGATCATCCGAACCTTCTCCCAACCTGTCTTTTCCGAATACAATTATATAATCATTCTTTTCAGGAGGATCAATTGTACAATATTTTTCGGCTTCCACATTTTCCAAATCAACATTGTGATGATTTACTATCACTTCAAAAATATTCCCACTCCTTAAAACTTCCGATTTAATTCCATTATCGGTTAAAAATCTGATAACATTATTTTTAGAAATTTCATTGTCGATTAGTATTTTCAAAGCTTCATCACTTGAAAATTGTTTTAAAGCCTTTTTGGTTTCAATTAACGGAAGCGGGCATTTTAATCCTTTTACATCTATAATCTTCATGTTCTTCTTTTAAGTTATTTCTTTTCTTCCCTTCTCGGTAATATGAATATAAAATGTTTTTTTACTAACAAAATCCTCATTCAAATAAATTCCCAGCAAAACCTGACAAACTTTTTTCGTACAATTTAATAAGAGGCGAAATTCTTTTTCATTAATTCCATTTTCTTTCGCGGATAATTCTTTTAACAAAATAGTTCTTCCGGCATCGACAACTTGTGAATGAAGATAATCACCTTCAAAAAAATACAATTTGTTAGTCTTAGCAAGATATTTCAACATCATTTTTACCTTATCTTTACTAATATTCTTTGTCTTTGCATGCGATTCAATTTCCGAACTTAAAGGCATTTCCATTCCATAGCTTTTAATAATTTCTTCGAGCCGGTTAAGCTGTTCAGACATTTTTGCATCAATTGTTACCGAATGATTTTTTAGAGCCCAGGTATTTCCAACCTTCCTGATAATTCCATCATTATAGATTTTTTTAATCAATTCATCAACATAGATTTTACCTGTTTGCGATGTTAAACCAAGTTTACCAGCAAAAGCAATAGAATCGACCCCTTCTTCAAGAATTGGATTTTTTTCATGCCATTGCTTAATAATTTCCACGACTTTGTTATAAAAATCAATTTCGGTCGAATTAATTACTAATATTTCTTTATCGGCTGATTTGTAAATAATAACTTCATTACTATTATCATTTTCACATTCTTTTAAAATATCAGCGACAGGCTTTTTAATTTTGTTTGAAATATCACCAATAGCTATTGGCTTGTTCTCTTTTTTAAGTTCTAATTTTATTAAATTAAAAAGTTTATCCGAATTTAGAGTAGCTTCGGCAAATTCAGTAAGAGTTTTTATAAGCTTAGGAGTTCTTCTTTTGTGATGAAGTGGATCAACATCAATTATTGTTCCACCACCCAATGTTATATCATTTGAAGTATTTCTTATTATATATTTGTCCTTATTAAGAAGGATATAAGGTTTTTCTAAATGTATTTGTACAATGGCAGTTTCATTATTATTTAAAACATCTTTGTCGAGCAGATGAATTTTTGCCAGGCATTCAAAAGTTCCGGTCAGGAAAATTACATTAGTCCATAATTCGAGTTGAATATCATTCTCGAAAAGTGATAATGAGGCATCAATCATTTGGGTTTCATCGATTTTTTTATCTGACAAAATCATCCCTCTTTTAAAGTCATCAATTTTAAAACCTGTCAAATTAAGAGCTGCTCTATCACCTGAAAACGCTTTTTCTACGGATTGGCCATGCCTTTGGATGCTTCTGATTTTAACTTTATTAAAATCCGGCAACAAAAAAACTTCTTTGCCTGAACGAATCATACCATTTAATACAGAACCTGTTACAATGCTTCCAAATCCCTTTGCAGAAAAAATTCTGTCAATTGTCATTCTAAAGAAGTCATCTTTATTTTTTTCGGGGATATTGAAAAGGTGTTTATCAATCAATTGAACTAACTCACTTATTCCTTTTTTATTAATGGAAGAAACTCCGACAATTGGTGCTTTTTTCAGGACGGTATCTTTTAATAATTCTTCAACCTCTTCCTTTGCCAATTCCAAAGTTTCCTCATCAACCAGATCGGCTTTGTTTAAAGCAACAATAGCATTATTTATTCCAAGCATTTTAATAATATTTAAATGCTCGATTGTTTGAGGCATAACTCCGCTATCTGCTGCAATTACAAGAAGGACAATATCAATACCGAATGCTCCTGCAACCATAGTTTTAATAAAATCTTTATGGCCGGGAACATCAACAATTCCTATTGATTCGCCAGAAGGAAGATCAAGATGTGAAAAGCCAAGATTAATGGTTATTCCTCTTTCTTTTTCCTCTTTATGTGTATCGCATTCAATATCTGTCAAAGCTTTAATCAAAGCTGTTTTACCATGATCGACATGGCCTGCAGTTCCCATTATTAAATGTCTCATCCGATAATCAGTTCTTTATAAACATCATTAATAATTTCTGCCGTTTTCACGATATTTTCATCAGGGATTGCAAGTAAATCGAAATAGATATCACCTTTTTTGAGTATTCCAAGTATAGGATTTTTATGATGCAATAATCCAAAGTACATTTGCCCGGCAAAGTCTGACCTTTCTTTATTTGAAAGATCATCTTTATTGATCTTTACTGCAAAGCTGTCAAATTCTTTCCCGGGCAAAGAGCCTCCACCACATTGTCCTTTACTTTTAACTATTGTTGTGTTTATCTTATATTTCTGCAATTTATCATTCAATATTTGAGCATTATTCTTCAACTTATCAGAAGTTTTTGTCAACATATTGAAAACAGGATTTTTATTTAAAAGATTTTGTTCATTAAGATAGTTTTGGCAACTTGCTTCCAAAAAAGCCAAAGTAAGTTTACCCACTCTTAATGCCCGAGTCATGGGCTCTTTTTTCAATTTAGCTATCATATCGGCCTTTCCGGCAATGATACCGGCCTGAGGTCCTCCAAGTAATTTGTCGCCACTAAAACAAACCAAATCAATTCCTTTAGTCAAGGTTTGTTTCACATCCGGTTCATCTTTTAAAATACCTATTGATTTTTTATTTAATAATCCCGAACCCATATCATAAACAACCGGAAGATCATATTTTTTACTAAGGGTAACTAATTCTGTCAAATCAACTTCCTTAGTAAATCCCTGAACAATATAGTTCGAAGTATGAGCTTTTAATAAAACAGCAGTATTTTCATTAATGTTATTTTCGTAATCGCTGATATTGGTTTTATTGGTCGTACCAACCTCTTTCATAATGCAATCCGATGCTGCTAGAATCTCGGGTAGCCTAAACGAACCACCTATTTCAATAAGCTCACCACGTGAGACTATTACTTCTTTATTTTTTGAAAAAGTTCTGAGAATTAGCATTAAAGCCGCAGCATTGTTATTTACAACTAAAACATCTTCAGCACCGGTTAGATATTTTAAAATTTCGGAAAGATGAGCGTTTCTTGAACCTCTTTGCCCTGTTTTTAAATCAAATTCCAAATTATTATAACCAATTAAAACATCGGTAGCATCTTTGATAATTTCATTATTAAAAGGTGCCCGGCCCAAATTTGTATGAATTACAATTCCCGTTGCATTAATAATGCTACATAATTTTTTCTTAGTAATAATTTGAATTTCCGATTCTACTTTTTCAATAATTTGCTCAAATGATGGAAGCTGACCTTTTTGAAGTACGATATTTCTCAGCGAATCAATTACATTCCTGATACAATATTTGACAACGGCAATATTATGCTGTTGGATGAGGGTTTTAACTTTCGGCATTGCAAGCAATTTGTCAACACCGGGAAGTTTCCTCAGAATTTCCTTATGTGTCGCCATTGTATTGATTTATTCATCATTTATATTTATTTTAAGCAGAGAGGGCAGGAATCGAACCTGCCACAGCCGGTTTTATCCGTCTGTTACCGGTTTTGAAGACCGGTTGGAACACCAGTTCCGTCCTCTCTATTTTTGGCGTGGACAAATTTCCACGCCAAAATTAATTCAAAATTTGTTATACCTAAACGTTATTATAACAAAATAATTTTTCCGATTTCTTTTCTTTCTCCAATATTTATTTTATAAAAATAGAAACCACTACTAACCGTGTTACCATTTTCATCAGTAGCATTCCAGTTAACGTTATAAGCACCTGACGATTGATCTTCTTTCATAAGCTGCTTAACTAACTGTCCTTGTTGATTATAAATATCAATACTAACTTTACAATTCTCTATAACCACATAATTTATTGAAGTAGTTTTTGAAAATGGATTTGGATAAACTGATACCATTTCTTCAATAGTTTCTGAAGAATTCTTTGTAATATTTACAATACTGTATCGGCTATCTTCATAAGGATAAAACTCATCGGTATAAGCTTCATTATATGGATCACTCATGGTGAAATCAACAGTAACTGTTGATTTTGAGTCAGAATTCCATACTTTTAAAATTATGGGATTACCCGCTTCAAAACCTCGTCCGCTAATTATTGAGCTAAACACAGGGAGTTCATTTTCATAAGTATTATGAGATGAAATTTTCATTGCTCCAACCAAAAGATCACCGTCATAAGCAGCAACTTCGTCGCCGATCTCTAATCCTTCAACATAAATTGAATAAACAGGATCGGCAGCATTTCCACCTTCGAATTTGAAGTGTGAAGGACTAACTTTAATTTTGCTACTTGATTTTGCAGCTTCAGGATAAATAATTTCACCTTCGGCAAACATTTTTACGAGATATCCTTCGCCGGGAATACAATCTCCAATTCCGTTAACCCAATTTGGGCCAATTTTTCTTAAAGTACCTCCGCTTGAATTTCTAATATAATCAAGATCAACATTTAGTATAGTTGCAAATGCACTTAATGCATCCATAGTATTTATAGGTAAATAACTAACAAATTGAAACCCTTCTTCAACATCAATTGGTTGATTGTATGCTACCTGATCACCAATTACCGTAAATTGTCCGGCTGCTGTTGTTTTAAACAAATATCCTTCAGTTGATATCCAATCTCCAATTCCATTAACCCAATTGGGGCCAATCTTGCGAAATACCGAACCTTCAGAATCTCTAATATACTCAAGATCATCATTCAAAACTTCCTGGACTACTACTGTCATATCAGGATTTTGAGGCTCAACATTAGTTGAAATAAATTGGAAACCTTCGGTTAAATTAATAATTTGTTCCATGGTAGCAAGATCAAGGAAATAATTAACAATTTCACCAATCACATAAGGTTTCAGGTTTAGGAAATCACCATTTGCCATAGCTCCCAATACAACACTTGAGGAAACTGTTTTAAATTCGGTAGTTTCATTAGCAATTATTCTACCAAAACCATCTTCGCTGCTAAACAATAATTCACTGCTATATGAGGAAGTTTCAATTCTATCGATATTATAATGAGGACTGGATCCACCTAAAAAATTAATATCTAAATCAGTCATCATACTACCCGGATTTCCCAATAATGAATTAACTTCAAAATCACCACCGGGACCAACATATCCGATACCAAGGTTACCCATAAGTGCTGTTCCGTTTAAACTAAATCCAATATCAGAACCTTCTAAATATAAATTACCACCTTGTGCTAAATAATTATTAAGCTTTGTCTGGTTTGTTGCATTTACAAAACCAGGAGGAGTGGCACCTCAACTAAGGCAATAGCAACCCAGAGTTGCGATAATTATATCGTAACCTGTAAGGTCGGCTGGCAGGTAAGAAACTAAATCATATGAAATACCGGCCGCATCTAATGCTCTTGTAATCCCAACTTCAGGCTGAATTACATCTCCAACCTCAGGATCGGTAATAGTTGCTATATCATTATCTTCATCCCAAACAAGAAGATTGAATTCAACATTTGGATTGATACGAAGAAAATGTCCGCTTGAGGTATTATTAGCTTCGTAATCATCAGGATCTGGAATGTTTGCATAAAAAGCCGTATTACAAACTTCGGTAGCAGTCCATTCAAATTCATAAACTCCAATTTCACCGGTTGCTAACTCATCAGTGACTAAAACACTTCCGATTGCATCACCTTCTTTACAATTATAAAGATCAACAGTAAAATTCGATTGAGTTTGTAAACCGAGGTTTTTGACTTCAACCTCCCATATTCCGGTTTCATTCAAATCAATATTTCCGGGACCACTAACACCATTCACACAAAGATCACTGTCAAAATATGCAGTTATAGTTAAATTAAAAACATCCCACCAATTCCAATTGTAGGTTGTTCCTCCAAAGGTACGGAATTTGATTTGGGCATCCTGTCCACTATATTCACTGATGTCAAAAGCAATATCAGATCCGTTAGCCTGGCCCCAATTTGATCCCGTAAGGTTATATTCCCACAGCTTATGTTCATCGCCACCTACTATTAAATAAATTTCAGCAACTTCAGTTCCTGCTGAATAAACATCAAGATATTGGTTTACGATTAAATCCTGCACGCTTTCATGTAAGGTGATTGTTGGTGAAACGGCTGATAAATCAAAATTTGTAATTGTCGGGCTCCAATAAAACTGTAATTTACCTGAGCCAATTGTCCAATTATCCTCTAAGGTCCAGCCTGCACCGGAGCTTAAGTCATCTATCCACCAACTTGTTTGTGCCGTAACAGGGATCCAAAACAAGGGGATAAATAGGATTAATACTAAAATTTTTTTCATAAATTATTGTTTTAATTTAAGTTCAGATAATCATTATTAGTCTTGCAACAATATACCCACACATAAATAAGAAATTGTTTCGCAAATAATTATAATCATCAAATGTTTTATAAACTTTTTTTGTGGGCTTCTTGATCATATATGAAATAAAATACATTTTTCAATAAGACATTTTTATTTTAATAAGGTTGCCTGTGTAATTATTAATCATTCATATGTATAAATAATTTTTAACTTTTTATTGGAGAAATCAAACAAATAACACTAAACTTAATGCCATTATCAGCATTCCTGCAATGAGTCCGAAAATAGCTACATGATGTTCACCATATTCTTCAGCAGTTGGTAGTAATTCATCAAGAGAAATATAAACCATTATTCCTGCAACACTAGCAAAAATAACTCCGAAAGCAGCATCATTGAAAAAACTTTTAAGTAAGAAATAACCCAGCAAAGCCCCTACTGGTTCGGCTAAACCTGAAGAAAAAGAATAGAAAAAAGCTTTTTTTCTGCTTTTCGTAGCATAATAAATGGGAACTGATACAGCTATTCCCTCAGGAATATTATGTATTGCTATTGCTGATGCTATACTAACTCCGAGAGCAGGATCCTGCAATGCTCCGATAAAAGTAGCTAATCCTTCAGGGAAATTATGAATCCCTATGGCTAAAGCTGAAAAAAGTCCCATACGCATAAGTCTTTTTTCTTTTGATCCACTATCAATACCCTGCTTTAAACTTTTCAATTCATGAGGGTTTTCATATGATGGAACCAGATAGTCAATAATTGCAATTAATGCTATACCTCCAAAAAAAGCCAAAACCGTAAACCAATACCCTTCTTTTTCTCCGTATAAAGCGGTTAACGAATCCTTGGCTTTAACAAAAATCTCAACTAAAGATACATATATCATTACTCCTGCCGAAAATCCTAATGAACCGGCTAAAAACTTTGGATTAAATTTTTTTGAAAGAAAAGCCATCAGACTACCGATTCCGGTAGCTAATCCTGCAAAAACCGTCAAACCAAATGCAAACAAAACATTATTTGATTCCATAATGATATTTTTTTTATTCAAAAATATAAAAATCCTTGAAGCATTCATTTTTTTTATTAAAAATGCTTAATTTTAAACCTTCTAATTATTTAAACTTATACCGATATGAATAAAAACATCGAAGATTTTCTGGAGAATATCAGAGAGGGAGAAAAAGTTCTGGCAGAATATAAACGAATGATTGATGATAAAAAGAAATTTTCTGTTAAGCTTAATACCATGTTAGTTGATGAAACTATTGACTACTTCCCAGATAAAAAAATACCAAAAAATGAATTCATTAATAAACTGTATAAAAAATGTGAATGGGATTTCGGCCAGATTTTTGAAGATACTAATGACCTGATCCATCATTATTCAAAATCCGATAAACATTGTTTTATTAAACCACCTCTAAATAAAAAGAAAGAGGAAGAAGAACAAAGAAAAAAATATAATCAGGAATTGCTTGATCTGGCCGGACCTGAGAAAAGAGAGTTAGCCATACAAATAATAAAAGAAGATGAAGAATATAGAATTTATTATGAAACTTTTGAAAACAATCTGGGTTCATGTATTAAAAAGGTTTTAGTAGAATATTTCTCTGAAATACATGAATTGTCTGCTAATGGATTGCGTGAATTAAATTATCTGATACATCTTGATTTATTTGAAATATTGGATGGGATTTATACAATAATGGATGAATAATATTATTTGACACTATCCAGCAAAGAATGTAAATTAAAATTTTATTCATTTAAAGTAATTTAGGATAAGATATGTTTAATAATTGATATACTATATTTATATTATGTAAAAACTATAATAGTAAGGTAATTCATACGGACTTACTTCGTGTCGTAAGGTTTTTTGTAATACATTCACATTTGCTCCGAAAAGTTCTTTAATTATTGCAAATTATCACAAGATCAAAAGTGAAAAATTAAGGGTTTTACTTCACCAAAAACATTCCACTATGAAAAATCCTTCCCCTCAAAACCAAACTTCTTGTGAAAACACATAATAATATTCCAAAAACGGGTAATAGTCTAATTACAAAGTCTATCGGGAGCAAGATTAATGCGGCTTCACTGAATAATCATGACTATTTGTTAGTGCCAGTTATTATATTTTTCCGTAATAAATCAAAGCAGGGGTTCGATTGTTAAATTCAAATTTTCTAAAAGTTAATTCTGATAGTTCTTTCTCTACTTTATTAATATGAACTATCCATTCAGGTTTTTCTGCTTCGACTGGAAAAACAATAAAAATCACAAATCTATTTTCAATTTCTTTTCTTTTTAAGTCAGAAATATCTTTTAATATTCCTTTTATATTTTTCGTTATTGGACGAGTTTTGTTTTCAATATTATTAAATCTGTAATTCGTATTTATTGTTTTTAATTCAATCGCAGAATTTTGAAATGAAACGTCTATTCTGTCAATTTCTGGTTTTGCTACAATCCTATTTTTTAATAAAACATCAATTATTTCTACTTTTAACCATCCTTCAAATTTCGACCGTTCAATAGCAAATTGACTAAGTCCATCGTTAGCCTTTATTTTATTAATCAATTCTTTTGCTGTTAAATCAAGTAATAATTTCGCTGTCATTTTCTATCAATTACATCCGTATATCTGAAATCCTTATATGATAATTCTGTCTTTCCTAACAAATCTTTTCTCATTTTTAAGATTATAGTTCCAATAATTTCTCTTCCTTTTTCAGGATTAGGTGTATTTCCTTTTTCTTCGATTAATAACTTTATTAAGTCATTTATTGATTTTACAACTTCATCTGAACTATATAGCCAAGATTTGTATTGTTCTTCAAAAAATTTCCTTTTAGTATTTACTGAAACAGTTGAACCAACAAAACCTTGTAAAGCAGTTATCAAATTAGAATATTTTTCCTCTTTAAATCGTGTAATCGCTTCGGTCTTCTTTGATTTAACAGCAAAGTAATATGTCAAATAACTACTTAAAATCGCAGTCACAATCGGTAACGTTATTAATAGTATGTCTTTTGGTTCCATTTTCTTTCTTCTAATTGGCACTAACTCATAAAAATAAACAACGGTCTATATTTCTCATTTATCCTTCTAAAAAGATTCCATACAATACTTTCTTTTTATTTTTAATGATTAATTGCATTATTGATAATTTTAAATGATTTTTTTCTATCAAAAGCAGGCCCTAAATCATTAAAAATCTAATTATCCAACAAAATAAAACAATATATTTCAAACATCAAAACAAACATTGAAATTATTTAGTAATGTTTTCAAAATAACTTCCCCAGATAATTAAGGAGTTATTTCTCAGAAATCAATCCATAGATTGATTTTATCTGTGTCACATTCATGTTATTGAATCAGTGAATCTGTGGCTTTTTTTAACAAACAATATCGCCACAGATTCACTGATTTAAAATCAAGTATGATGAATTTATTTTGACACTTTCACTTAAATAATTTTTTAAAAAATGGCTTATATTAATTTTAGGTGATAGAAATGAATAATACACATTTCTAAGTCAATATTCTTGCAGGATACTCGAAAAAAGTAATGTCTTTAGGTCTTTAAAAGAATGCTAATCCTGAAAGGATTAAACATGAATAGCCCTATACGAAGTGTAGGGTACAGACAATAATTAATAAAAAACCCTGAAAGGGTTTAACAACAAAACTTTATTATGGGTACATATACACAAATTCTCTACCAGGTAGTTATTACAGCAAAAAAAATAAGTTTCGGAGAAAAATATGTGTTTGTTATGGGAGCATGGGATTGAGTTTGACGAAAAGTATCTATTTTAATATGTTAAACCCCGTTGGGGTTTTTTGTTTTATTTTCATACTATTACCATAGGTTTCACCTATGGCTATTCACTTTTAAACCACTTCGTGGTTTATTTTGAAAATATTATGTTACTCTATCCAAATTTGTGTTTTGTGAATAAAATTTTCCGTATTCCGATTATGAGAAAGGTTATTACTCAGAGAAAACTCATTTCTATCACCTCAAAATAAATTTTAGCCAAAATTTGCATAAGTAGTTTTTTTGTATATTTGTTGAAACTCAACAGGTTTTTCGTTGAAATAGATTTTAAAAGTTTATTATTAATTTAACAATTTTTCATTATGACTACTTTAAGTGAAGCAAAAAACAATGATATAAATGATTAAATGCTTAAATGATTGAATAAAAGCACCATTTTATCATTCTATCAATCACTCATTCCATCATTACATATTGAGGGATCATCAATATCCCCAAGGGGATGGACATTATCCCCAAGGATATAAAGATCATATCCAAGGATAGCAAGGCTATATCCAGGGATAGGAAGACTATATCCATGGATAGGAACATCATATCCATGGACGGCAAGACCATATCCATGGACAGCAACATCGTATCCATGGGTAGCAACACTATATCCATAGATAGCAACACTATATCCATGGATAGGAACACCATATCCATGGATAGGATCATTATATCCATGGACGGAAATACAATATCCCTCATTCAGTATATAAAAAAAGCCATCACTAAGGATGGCTTTTCAAATGTAAAATTATGACTAAAATTTATTTGATCGTAATTTTCTTTGTTTCAATTCCATTATCAGTTTTAATTCGGATAATATAAATCCCGGAATTAAGATTGCTTATATTCACTTTGTTGTTGTTGTCTTCATAAACTAATTGTCCTTTATAATTTAAAATCATAATATTTTTTATTATTTATTTGCGGAATTAGGGAAAAATATATTTGCTAAAAAAATTGTAAGTTTGTAAAGAATATGAAACTACAACTTAGGCCATCATTGTTTTGGGATGTCGATGTACAATCGATTGACCTTCAAAAGAATAAAGCATTTGTAATTGAGCGAATCACTTCACGGGGGCGATTTGAAGAGTTCAAAGCAATGTTAGAATACTATGGTAAGAATACAGTAAAGGATAAACTTTTACAAACAAGGTATCTCAATGAAGTTACTTTATACTTTTGTAGTTCTATTTTTAATGTACCTATAACTGAATTTCGATGCTACAAACTCGCACAATCGAATCCGGAACACTGGAATTATTAAAGAGGTTGATGTCTATCCCATATTTAGATTCGTTTTACCTTGTGGGAGGAACTGCACTGGCACTTCAATTCGGACATCGTATGTCTGTAGATATTGACCTGTTTACTTTGCATGATTTCGATAGTAATATGCTGATTGAAGTTCTTAATAAAGAATTTGATACTTCCATAGAATCAGAAAGTTCAAACATGGTAATAACCTATATAAATGATATCAAAGTTGATTTTGTGAAAATGGGTTATCCCATTTTGTTTAAGCCAATATTATTCGAAAATATTCGAATGCTGGAGGTTAGGGATATTGCAGCTATGAAATTAAAGGCTATTATGCAGAGAGGAAGTAAAAAAGATTTTTTTGATATATATTTCCTTCTTCAACAAATGACTTTGGAATCATTACTTCAACTTTTTAAGAGAAAATTTAAGCAACATGAACTTTTTCACGTTATCAAAAGTTTGACTTATTTTAAAGATGCAGAAAATGAAGCTGACCTCATTGTATTTGATAAGAAAATAACTTGGGAAAAGGTAAAATCTTCAATTGATGAAAAAGTTAAAGAATTTGTAAATTAAAACATTAAATCCATTTACTATTGTTTTTTCATCATTATAATTCAGTCCTTTTTATAATTTTATTCTTCCTGTTTCGGAGGCCACACAAAATCCTTTGCGTTGGGGAATGCTTTTTCCACTTCCATTTTCAACCACAAAAGCATCCTGATTATTGGTGTTATAGTTTCCCTTTCGGAAGGAAGTTTACCCCGAAGATAGTTCCATTCACCGATTGAACTTTCAATCCCTGTCAATGCCACCATAGCAGAACCATCAGAGTCTTTTGGAAATCCATCAAACATATCACCATCTTCTTCCTCTTCATAAGAACCGGTAAGCGCCCTGTTGATTTTTATCAAGATTTGAATATGATACCACAGAATTACTTCCACAGATTCGGCTAATTGTTTTAACTCCTGTTCATCAACTATTCCTGGATAGCTAACACTAAAGTTTTTTGTGTCGGGATTGTAGTCTTGTTTAACTATCTCTTTTCTTTCCTCAAACCACTTATGTGCAGTTTTTTCATATTTCAATGCAACTTTCGACATCTGTTGATCTTTTGCCTTTGCCCGCTTTTCCTCATGTTCTTTCATGGCTTCTTCGGCATCTTCATCATCCTCCCACTGATCGAATAAATAAGAATTGTCATTTTTAATAAGTGGTACTTCTTCATCAAAAAGTTCTGCTGCTTCCTCAATGATTTTATTTACCTGATCCCAGAAATCCTTGTTTTCTTCCATTGATTTTTCACGCTTTTTCTCTTTTTCAATTTCTTTCATAAAAACCTTTTCTGATGCATAATTCATACATTTTTCAGTATAAATACAGCGTTCACACCAACGGTTGCAATAGTTATAAATACCCGCAATAAAATCACCTTCAGGAAATTCTAATTCATCATCATATTTCATTTGACAAAAATAATCTTTTTATATGATTCTAATAAAACAAGTCGTAAATCATTGTTTTAATACATTAAACAAATCTGGAGTGTTGGAATAATGGAGTATTGGAAAAACATCACAATACAAGGCGATTAACATTTTCAATGTTTTAGTATTCCATTACTCCAAAAAAACAATTTATCTACCATCATTTTAATCGAAAAGTGTCAAGGATTCCTTCTTATTATTTGCCCATCATGCCCATAAATGAAATTTTTATCTTTTGCTTAATTTTCAATTGAAAACGTTTTATAGTCAATATCCTCCCTTTTTATATTCTTAAAATAGATGTATTCCTTATCTTTTCCCCATTGATACCCAAGAGGAATAAAAGTAACCGGGTCAGCATTCTCAACTAATAATTCCAGATAGTAAACAGCCTTATCATCTTTAGAATAATTCTTCTCAAGAATTTCAAAAGTTTCCGGATTTGCCCCGGAAATTAATTTATACTTGAAATAAACATGATTATGATCACTTGAATATTGAAGGTTAATTACTTTAAGCGATTCAACATCGGCTTCAGGCATTAAATATCCAAACCAATAAACATTTTCACCATCGGTAGCACGGAAATCTGTTAGAAGTCTGAAATTTTCGACATTCACTTCTGTAATGGTATCAATGTTCAGTGATCCACCGAAACCCCACCAAAAGTAAACATCCTCTTTATCTTTAGCATACCTGGATTCGTAGTCAACTATTTCAAATGATTCGGGATTGTTAGATAATATTTTTCCAACATGGTAAACATGATTTTGGTCTTTGGCAAATCTGCCCTGAACCAATACAAAGGAATTGGCATCAGCACTTTCAATAATATCGCCTCCAATGAACACATGATTAGTATCTTTTGTATAAATTGAAGAAATTGATTCAATAGTTGCCTGGTCAGCATTTGTCAAGACTTTCTCTCCGTAGAAAACTTTATCTTTATCAATTGCATAGTATTCATACTTAATGTTTCGCATCCCAAGGGATTTTAATCGTGGATTTTCAATTTCTAGTATTGAGAAACTCTTATAATCCACATCATTTATTTTTATCCCATTGTAATAAATAATGTTTTTATCCCTGGCATATCCATACTTCAAAATTTCAAAAGAAGCATAGTCACATTCCATTTTTTCAATTTTCATCCCTCGGACGCTGCTCCCTCTTGGCAAAATTTTTCTATGACAAACACTATCTGTATATTTATAATACATACCGTGTCCAGAAGTACTAATAATTGTTGAATCACTATCATTTCCAAGAATAATTTGAAAATCCTGACTATTCGCAGAAAAAGCAAACATGTATAATACAAAAAACAAAAGGTGTAGAGTTCTTTTCATTTGGTTTATGATGGAACTGATATTTTTATATGTTTATTATACAATTTTCAATATTTATATTTGCTGCCCCTTGTTTGTGTTGTCACCAACAAGATTGTTTGCAATAATTATAATAAAACTTATTTATTTAATAGTAATCTTTTGCGTTTCTACTCCATTATCAGTTTTAATACGAATAATATAAATACCGGAATTAAAATCGGTTATATTAATTTTGGTGCTGTTTCCTTCATAAACTAATTGTCCCGAATAATTTAAAATCATAATATTTCTTATTGTTTCAGTTGAAGAAATATTAATTTCATCAGTTGCCGGATTAGGATATACTAAAATTTCATTATTCCAAATTGAGGCTCCTTTTGTAATATTAACAAGGCTATATTTCCCATCTTCATCAGGATAAACATCTGCCACATAAGAATCAAAAACTGTTTCCATTGTAAAATCAGCATTTACAACTTCGCCTTTTGACCAAACTTTCAGAGAAATGGATTTTCCGGGAGTATAGCCTTGTCCGTTATTAATTGAATTAAATACAGCTAATTCATTATCAGTTGGATTCAATGAATTAATTTTCATTGCCCCTACCGGTTTTTCTCCATCATAAGCAGCCACTTCATCACCAATTTCCAAACCGGAAACATATAAGGTATAAACAGGATCAGCTGCATTCCCACCCTCGAAATTGAAATGAGTAGGAAGCACTTTCATTTTTCCACTTGATTTTGCGACTGCAGGGTAAATAATTACACCTTCGGCAAACATTTTGACGAGATAACCTTCGCCAGGCATACAATCGCCAATACCGTTTACCCAATTCGGGCCAATTTTTCTTAAAGTACCTCCGCTTGAATTTCTAATTAAGTCGAGATTATCATTAAGTATTGTTTCAAATGCACTTAATGCATCCATTGGAGCTTCCGGAAAATAACTCACAAATTGAAATCCGGTAGAAAGCGAAATCGGGGTTGAAGGATCAACAGCAATACCTTCAATTGAAAAAGAATCATCAGAATACATTTTAAAGAGATAACCCTCGTCAATAATCCAGTCGCCAATATTATTTACCCAGTTCGGGCCGATTTTGCGTAAGATCTGGCCCGAAGAATTTCTTACAAAATCAAGATTATCTAATATTTCATCACATACAATTGTCATATCGGGATTGTCGGGAAGGATTCGTGAAGACACAAAACTATACCCACAGATAAGAGGGATTTGCTGCGAAACCTGTGATTGGTTAAAATAAAAAGTCCCCATATCTGCAATTGTTCCATCGGGGTCGAAAGGTGAGTTTGGGTCGCCGGCATCTATGCAAGGAGACTGTTCTTGTAAATGATAATTATTATCGGTTGTATCAACGAATAATGGATATGAAATAATATTGCCCCACCCCCAATTAAAATAACCATTATTAAATATCTGTATATTATTTAGTCCATCCTTTACATCTGAAAAATCAATATCAACAAAATTATCATCCCCTGAATATTCATCTCCGAGGCATATTTCATAAGGATAATTATCCCAAACTATTGTATTTATAATATTCGAATTAACGTCATAATAACAATAAATACCACCTCCCGCAGAAAACCATGTTCCATTATGATAATTGTTTGCAATAGTATTATTAATTAATGTTGATGAAGAACTGCCAATAGTTATTCCTCCTCCTGAATACTCAAAACTGTTATGAGAAACAAGATTTCGTTCAAAGACAGGATCTGCCGATAAAATATAGATACCTCCCCCCCATTCTCTTCCATGATTATATGAAATAACATTATTTTTTATAGTAGCACTTGAGTTATGGCTACAAAATATTCCACCTCCCAGCCAGGCTTCATTATGTGAAATTAAATTTCCAATTACAATAGCATTAGAATTTCTCATAGAAATTCCGCCACCTGCCCACCAACTCCATAAGCCGGATTTATTATTTGTTATAGTATTTTCTCTTATTATAATATCTGAATTATTAATTAGAGATATGCCTCCACCACCGGAAGCGGCATAATTATTTTTAATCAGACAATTTTGAATAATAATATCTGCCGAATTATCACATACAATACCACCGCTATGAGTAAGCGAGGTAAATTCAGGATATCTTACCCCTTCAATATGGCAGTATTTCAACAATGAGGAATCCTGGTTGTTAGTAGATATATTCTGAAACCAAATTCCTTCCCACCCGATATCTTCATATAAAGGAATTATAAATATGGAATCGACTTGATTGGCTTGAGCAATCAATCTTCCAAAAACACTAAATTTGTAATGCCCGTTAAAAACTATTTTAACACCAGGTTCAATCATAAGTTCTTGCCCAAGAGGGATATTAATATTTCCATTCACCAGGTATGGACTATTATTCAATGTCCATATCCCTGAAACATCACCACTGTCAATTGTTGATTCGAATACGGTTATATAATTTTCTTTTATTAAAATTCCTGTTGAATCATTTTCGTCAGTTAAGATTAAAGATACATTAAACTGCCCTCCATTCTGGTAAATATGAACAGGATTTGTTTCTAAGGAATTAAAACCATCACCGAAATCCCAATAATAAGAAGTAATCGGTACTGAACCATTAGAAGATTGATCAAAAAAACTCACAGTAAAAGGAACTGTTCCCAAAGTAGTGTCGGCGTAAAAATCAGCAATTGGCGGATAATATTCTACGTCAATATAATCTGTTTTAATACACGTATCCATCTTATTATTGATATCTTTTACAATTAATGATATTGTGTATTTACCGGGAATTTCATACAGATGCGAAGGGTTTTGTTCGAAAGATTGGTTTCCATCACCAAAATCCCATTCCCATTCAACTATATCTCCCGGAACAATAGTCGATTGATCGAAAAAATTTACAGATAAAGGATACTCTCCGTTTATTGTATCTCCTGTAAAATCGCAAATAAAATATTCTGTGTTTCCTGAATTATCTGTTTTAATCACCCAATAATCCGAAACATAATGGTCTGTTTTATATATCTCTAATTGTCCTGCAATTGCATAAGTTCCATCAGTATATTGTAAAACAGAAAATCCAATATCATCCTGAACCCCTCCATAAGTTTTTGCCCATAAAGTATCACCGGTATTGTTTGTTTTAACCAATAAAACATCTCTTTCATTTGCATAATAGTCAGCATATCCAGTACAAATATAACCGTTGTCAGATGTCAGACTAATGTCTCTGAATATACTTGAATTTCCATAGTCTATTGTTTTTGTCCAAAGTGTATCACCAAGATTATTAGTTTTTAACAAATATGCATTTGTATTATCAGAATATCCTCCTACAACAAATCCCCCGTCATTTGTTTCTTTTACAGAATAACCCCCTCCAGAAGTATAAGTATTTCCCCATACCATATTCCCTGAAGAATTTGTTTTTATTAACCATACTTTCGATACATTATAATTATAAATACCTGTAACAATATATCCTCCATCAGTAGCTTGCTGTACAGAACAAAAAGCATCATTCATATCATCACCATAAGTTTTTGTCCAAAGTATTGTTCCGTAAGCATTTAGTTTTGCAATATAGCCCTGTGATCTGCCGGGATAAACTGCCCACGAACCGGCTATAATATAATTACCTTCATTATTCTCAATAATATCGTAAGCATAAGACCAAAAATCATTTTGTAACTTTTTTAGCCATTGAAGATTCCCCTGTGAATCAATTTTTCCTATTAAAATATTCTGTTGATCTTTAAAACCTTCAACATAATAACCAACAAACAAATAATCACCGGAATTTGTGGGAGTTATACTCAATCCAATTTCCTGATCATATTCATCACCATAAGTATTCATCCATTGAACATTACCACAAGAATCCATTTTTATAACAAGTACATCAGAAGAGGCATAACCATAAGAATGAGATTTACCGGCGACAATAAAACCATTATCATTAGTCATTTCAATTGAATATGCTACATCCATTTCATCTCCACCGAAAGTTTTCGTCCACATACTACAGTCGTTATTCTGTGCATTAGCAAAAAGATTCAAGGTAATTAATAATAAAAATAATGTCGTTTTCATTTTCTTGTTTTTTAGGATGTAAATTTAAAAATTTTATATTTATTATGAAAATTATTTCACATTTATTAGAAAGCCGTGAAAATTTAAGCAGATTTTTTTACAAAAAAAAAGCCGTCCTTTCGGGCGGCTTTTTTTTATAACAATTAGTATTATATGCGAAAAACTATTTAATAGTAATCTTTTGCGTTTCTACTCCATTATCAGTTTTAATACGAATAATATAAATACCGGAATTAAAATCGGTTATATTAATTTTGGTGCTGTTTCCTTCATAAACTAATTGTCCCGAATAATTTAAAATCATAATATTTCTTATTGTTTCAGTTGAAGAAATATTAATTTCATCAGTTGCCGGATTAGGATATACTAAAATTTCATTATTCCAAATTGAGGCTCCTTTTGTAATATTAACAAGGCTATATTTGCCATCTTCATCAGGATAAACATCTGCCACATAAGAATCAAAAACTGCTTCCATTGTAAAATCAGTATTTACAACTTCGTTTTTTGACCATACTTTCAGTGTAATTGGTTTTCCGGGAGTGTATCCTTTTCCATTATTAATTGTATTAAAAACAGGAAGATCATTATCAAGGACATTCATTGAATTAATTTTCATTGCACCTACCAATTTTTCACCATCATAAGCTGCCACTTCGTCTCCAATATCTAAACCGCTAATGTATATTGTATAAACCGGATCGGCAGCATTTCCTCCATCAAAGTTAAAATGAGTTGGAATTGCATTCATTTTTCCACTTGATTTTGCAGCAGCGGGATAAATAATTTCACCATCGGCAGACATTTTAACGAGATAACCTTCGCCAGGCATACAATCGCCAATACCGTTAACCCAATTAGGTCCGATTTTTCGTAATACCCCTCCCAGGGAATTCCTAATAAAATCGAGATCGTCGCCAATGATAGTTTCAAAAGCTAAAAGGGCATCCATGGAAGTCACGGGGAAATAGCTTACGAACTGAAATCCTGTTGCTACCGCAATAGGAGTAGCAGGGTCAACTGCATCGCCTTCAATAGTAAATGAATCATCGGCAAACATTTTAACTAAATATCCTTCATCAATAACCCAGTCACCAATACCGTTAACCCAGTTTGGGCCAATTTTTCTAAGCATTGTACCTTCTGAACTTCTTACGAAATCAAGATTATCATTTAATACCTCGGCCATTACTGTAGTCATATCTTTTTCCGGCATATCAATATTCGATGAAATAAATTGAAAGCCTTCACTTAATTCAATAATACCGGTTGCTGTTGAAGTTATATAAGAGTAGTAAACATCCTGTCCTCCGTTTAAGGTATTGGCCCATGCAAGATGAGCGCCACCGTTATCTGAAGTCATATCGAAATAGTCACCCATTTTTTGTTGTTGGGGCCAGCCGATGTGTGGATCAAAAGATTCTGAAAGTTTTTCATTTTCCGACCATGTTTCACCCTGATCATTAGAATAAGAATAATATAATGCCGACCAATATTGCGATCCTCCGGAAGCATCACGTGTGTCGAGCCAAATTGCATCAATACGTCCGTTTGGAGCAACCGACATAGTTCCAAACCATTGATAGTTATTGGTTCCTGCATCGTCGTTAATTCGTATTGGTGAACCAAATGTTTGTCCACCATCAGTACTTTTGGCAAACATAACATCAGCAGGGTCGTTATTTGAAAAACGGTCAACCGAAGCAAGTACATAAACATTCCCATTGCCGGGCCCATTTGAAACATCAACATCAACCCATGCCTGGCCAACTAAACCTGCTGGATTAACAGGTGCCCAGCCTGAAAGTTCACCATCAAGGTCAACAGCTGCATATGAATCCCAAGAAACAGTGTTGCCCGGGTTTTGAGCTGTTGTAGATTTTGCTACTAAAATATCATATTGGTATCCGGCTCCTACAACATACAATTCTCCTTCAGGCCCTACTGCGAGTGTTCCCCATTGAGGGCTCCCCGGAATTGTAACACAGTCTTCATAACTGTTACCACCGTTAGTAGAACGTGTAAAAAAACCCGGATAACATGTACTATAGTAAGATGTCCAGAATGAATAATTGTTTCCCGCACCTATTCCATCAGTTTTGTCAATTCTCATCCATTGTTTATCACCTCCTTGTGCAAAAACACCGTCGTCCCATACAACACCTCCGTCCAGAATTCTGAAAACATCACACACATAGTCACCTCCGCCTACAACAGTAAGACTGTTATAATAGAAATTACCTTCTGAATCGAAGTCAAGAACAGGGTCGGAACGGAATACACCAGGATCGATAACCCCGGGAAAAGTCCAGTTTTGGCCACCATCAGTAGTATAGCCGTAACCTGCTTGTCTGAAGTCACTGCTAATATTATCAAATTGGCGCCAGCCTATTACAATCCTGTTTGGATTAGTCGGATCGAAAGCAATAGATGGTTCATTACCAGCATCCCCAACTATGTTATTTCCATTTTCATCAACATTTACCTGATTTGTGAAAATGTTTCTGCTTTTAAATCGGTAAGCAGGAGATTTTTCCATGCTTTCGCGCGATACCGGAACATACTTATCGTTCGGTACTTCATGATGCATTGATTTTCTTTTTTCAAATTTACTCCCTTTTTGAGCAAAAGAGATTTGTGGTATTATGAATAATATACCTGCCAATAAACAAACAAAAATTGTTAATTTGTTTGAGATCTGATTGTAAAGATTTTTTTTCATGGATTTTATTCTTTATTATTAATTATTCTGTTGCTAATTTAATTATAACATTATTTTATGGTTCTACTAATTAAATTTATTATAATGATAAAATGCTTAAATGCTTAAATATTTCATGACAATTAAATCTTTGATAATAAATAGCTTAAATTTTACCATATTAGATTTTTTCATTTTGTGTATTATTTTTATTCTCGCATTTTAGCATTCAATCATTTTCGCATTTGTCTGGTTCCACTAAATTTGTAGGAGTACCATATTAATTGACTATTTATTTTAAAGACATCTTTACCTTATTATGGTTGCCTTGATTAATAAAATTAGTTCAAATGTATGATTAATTTCCGGATACCGGATGCTGGGTGATACTCATGCAGTGAACTGAAGTCATCTCCTGAATGAGCATTTGATAATTTGGAGCTATTGAATCACAATTTTCTTAACCTGACAAAAGTCTTTACCGTTAAAGCTGATAAAATAAATTCCTGCAGGTATTTCTGTTATATCAAGTTTTTCTGTTATCATGTTTTTTGCACCTTCAATTTCAAAGAAGTATTTATCATTTCCGTGAACATCAAACACTTTTATCTGGATTTTTCCACTCACACCATTGATTAAGATATTAAATATCCCTTCCGAAGGATTTGGAAATATTGAAAAGGTTTTTTCAGGATTTTCAATATTATTTACACCTTTTGTAATCTTAACCAAGCTATATTCTCCATCTTCATCCGGAAAAACATCTGCCACATAAGAATCAAAAGCTGTTTCCATTGTAAAATCAGCATTTATAATCTGATTATCTGACCAAACTTTCAGTGTAATTGGTTTTCCGGGAGTGTATCCTTGTCCGTTATTAATTGTGTTGAAAACTGGAAGATCATTATCAAGGGCATTCATTGAATTAATTTCCATTGAACCTACCAATTTTTCTCCATCATAAGCAGCTACTTCATCCCCAATTTCCAAACCGTTAATGTACATCGTATAAACCGGATCGGCTGCATTGCCGCCATCGAATGCGAAATGAGTTGGAATTAGATCTACTTTTCCACTTGATTTTGCAGCTTCAGGATAAATAATTTCACCTTCGGTAAACATTTTTACGAGATATCCTTCGCCGGGAATACAATCTCCAATTCCGTTAACCCATACAGGGCCAATTTTTCTTAAAGTACCTCCGCTTGAATTTCTAATAAAGTCGAGATCATCATTAAGGATAGTTTCAAATGCAATTAATGCATCCATTGGAGCTTCCGGAAAATAACTCACAAATTGAAATCCGGTAGAAAGCGAAATCGGGGTTGAAGGATCAACAGCAATACCTTCAATTGAAAAAGAATCATCAGAATACATTTTAAAGAGATAACCCTCGTCAATAATCCAGTCGCCAATATTATTTACCCAGTTTGGGCCGATTTTGTGTAAGACCTGGCCCGAAGAATTTCTTATAAAATCGAGATTATCTAATATTTCATCACAAATAATTAATATATCCGGATTTTCTGGAATAACTCTTGACGAAATGAATTGATACCCATTGATAAGTGTGTATTCCTGAACCGTGGGTGTATAGAATAGTGGTACATCTATCATATCATTTGCATACAAACATGGATTAACGTATTTTTCAGGTAAAGTATCGGAATCAATATCTAAATAATATTGGCCCCCGTCCAAAAGCCATTCGGAAAAAAATATTCCCGCCAGACAACTTTGGTCCTGAATTTCAATTTGAAACCTTAAAAATCCTTTATACGATGTATCAACTTCGGTTAAATTATTTAAAGCAATAGGATAATTTTCATCAATCGGTTGAGTAATAATTGCGTATCTGTTGCTGCAATTATTTGCATCGTTAGTTATCAGATATTTACCCGGATCCATTAATTCAAGAAAACTACAGCTTATCCTTTCATTTATATCAGGATTTTGAGGGATTCCATCAATATTTGAACCAAAAGCAAGAGTATCATAATCAAAATATATCTGCGTTTGAGCATGATAGGTTCCAATCTCATCACATTTTAGCTCAATATCAAATTGAAACAAGGGAGGTAAACCCTCAAAAATTGTAGGGTTTGCAAAGCGCCATGACAAGCGGTAGTCCTCATCGTTTTTATTATCCGGTGTTTGTGTGCCTCTACCATTATTTAAAAGCCAAATATCGTTTTTATCATTATTATTCACCTGTGATTCCATGGTAAAATCTCCTGCAAGGAATTCTGAATTCCCTGCCTGCAACGCCCAAACAGCATCTTTATCAGATTCATCAATTTGACCGTCAGTGTTAGCATCGCCGCTTATCATTCCCCAAACACCTGTGCCGATTTCTTTGTGTCCGTTTGCTCCACTATAAACTTGCCCTTCATCTGTTGAAAAATCATAAGTGAAAATTCCACCGGACTCTAAAACAGGATTGGCAGACATGATCCCAAGGTGGTTTCTGTGCCAAACAACTAAGAACAATGATTGAATGATTGTATGATTGAATGAGAGAATAGAAGAACCATCCAAACCGACAATCGAACCATTATTTAACAAAAAAGCTGCTTGTTGTGCTATCATTGTTTCGCTTGTTGCTAATGAGGCATCAACTGCATCGCGCAATTCAACCAAAACCCAATCTACCACTTCGGCATTTGGAATTGAGTCCACGTTTTCTGTTCCGTAATAATTCCAGGGTTCAATACTAAAAGGTTGTGATAAAGGAATTAATCCTTCCGAATTAAGACAAGTATTCATATTAGTTGAATCATAAGGGCCTTCGAGATAAACTTTTAGATTAGTATTGATTCCGGCCTGTGCCATAAATGTTTCCTTCTCCCCTATCAATTCAATGTCATCTATGGCTAATCTTCCGGTTTCGGAATTAAATGAATTTCCAAATTCAAACCTGATTGTAGCAATTTCATTAAGATTGAAATCAGGATTATTGATAGTGAAATCACTCAATCGTATAATTATTGTTTCAAATTCATTAGCCCATCCTCCTCCCCTTTGATAGGGTTGATTGATCAATCCATAATTGGCTGTAGAAACAGATGCGATATTTTCCGATCCATCAATTAGTAATACCTGAAATGAAAGTCCGCCATTTAATAAAACCGTGTTTGGATGGCGGGTTCCCTGGCAAGCCCTGAATGACAAATATTCGAAAGCAAGATTTGAAAATTCAGGTAAATTTAGACTGTAATACCAGTCATCATCATCATCCCAATCCATGATTACACAGCGAGGATCATCTCCGAGTTTACTTCTGGTAAAACCATTTGCCTGTTGTGTTCCTGTCCAGTTTAATGATTGATCATTGTCCCGCATTTCAATTTCATAAATATTATTTACATCGAAACTTACTGCTGATCCCGAACTACTCACATTCAGGCTCTCATTGGTTTGATAATCGTCAACAATTAATTTATAAGAATCTTCTTTTTGTTTGAATTCTTTTGCAAGTTGAACAAATTCAGGGATTCCGATTGGATGAAAATCATCATACGTTCTTGTTGAGTATTCTTGTCCCGCCGGATTGTCATTCAGATACCATTCAAGTAATGGCAACAAATAGGATGTAACCACAAGATGTGTATTTTCTTTTCCGATCAAATCAGGCGCGAGGGGATCCACCCATGGATTGCAACCTACTTCACAATCATTTAGATCTGTGTGTCCTGCTCCGTGAATATATGTTAACTGGCGATTACCTTTGCTTCTTTCAAAAATTGAAAAGCTTTGTCTCCAATGATTTTCCGGACAGGGAAACAGAGAGCAATCAGTATCTGCTGCACACGAGAACAGGTGGAAATTAGCAAAATCGGGATCAGTTAAATCGTTTGTTTGCCAGGCTGTGGGAGCCATCGGACATAGCAATTTTATATCCTCAAGTTCAAAATGTTCAGGTATATATTCATTGTTCAGTACTCTGGTATAAGCCCGAACAATTCCTTCTCCTCCGGTGCTATGACCCAAAAAGGCAATTTTTGTTTTGTCAATATGGCCATCAAAATAGCCATTGAATATGGTACTTTGTTCACCAATAAAGTGATCTGTGTTATCCAATGTGGTTAATGAAGCAGAATTAGTTGCAGCATGCTCGCCACTGCCAACATCATTTGCATGGATTACGACAAAATATCCGTAAGAAGCTAAATGTTCACCAATATAATCATACATTAAATAATCATAAGTCCATCCATGGCTGACAATTACCAACGCGAGTTCACCAAGTGACTCGAAATTTGCCGGAAAACAAATTCTTTTATTTAACCATGGGTTTTCATTAAAATAATTTTCAATAACAGGAGTGAAAGGCCCGGGATCTGCTGTATTATGAACTTTGTAAAAGCCCGCCTTATACGAATCCAATCCATCAATAATATCACCGGTTGAGAATATTTCGTTATTATCTATATCAAGTATAAGATCATATCCAACACCGAGAGAATAACCTGATTGATATTCCAATAATGATGATTGATCAAGTATGAAAATATTTTCCTGAATACTTGTTCCACTAATCATAACTTCCTGGGCCGCTCCTCTCACATCTTCCAGGTAAGGATTTATAATCAAACTGTCCGGCGTTCTTGATTCAATGATAAAAACATTAATAGTTTGATTAATAAGGCTTGGGAAACGATTTGGATCAATAGCAAGGTAAACAGTATCATCAGTTTGGAAATTATTAATGTACTGAAACCATGGGAAGTCATTTAATGGTTTACCTGCAAGTGGTGTATTAGTAATTTGAGCTTTTAAGCAAAATGCTGTGAAAATAAAAATAATGAAGTATAACTTTTTCATGTCTTTTTTTTAATAATGTCCAACTCTTGTGGTATGGGGCCTTGTGTATCACCTCTGGCTCCTATCCTTATTTATTTTGTTTAATGTTCACTATTATTTTTCATTATGTTGGTAAAGGTAATAATTATTATTAAATATCCAAAACATCAAGTGGCTATTTGCTGTGTGGGGATTAAAAGGGAAAAGGTGGTTTGGGGAGAGATTGGGTTTTTGTTCATATTTACACTATTTTGTGTAAAACTTATTTTAGGATGAGACAGATTTATATTTTGCATTTATACCTCAAATTTCTTCTTTATTTTCCACAAATATAATAACTTCATTTACATATAAAAGCACGAAATAAAAAAAGCGGGTTTTTAGGCCCGCTTTTTTAATGTAATATGAAAATAAATTCAAGTCCACAATTTATCTCGAAATAATTATCTTTTGCGAGAATATCTGTTTCCCGGCCTCAATTCGTAAAAGGTATAATCCCGGAGGAACATCATCCACTTTTATTGGCGCTATTGATGAACCAATGTTTGATGAAATCTCAAAAGATTTTACTTTTTGCCCTGTTTGGCTAAATAATTCCAAATGATATTTTTTTGCCTGCAAAGTTGGATCAATTTCAATATTTATTTGATCAGTTACGGGATTTGGGTAGCAAAGTATTGGTATGCTTTCTGGGTTTGTTTGGGGGTCTTCTATACCGGAGAAATCTGAGTAAAAAAGTTCAAGGTCGATTGCTGAACAATTAAAAATCATTTCCCCTTCCATAATAATACGTAGAGAAGTAGTTATAGGGGCTTTAATCCAATTGGCTCCATCCCAATTATATGCAGTTGCATTTACCTTACCCTCAAGGAAAACATACTCTCGTTTTTTAATATTCACCCATGTACTGTCACCCCAAAATTGGTATAAATAAGTTAATCTATTTCCCATTGAATTATAAGTGTATGTATAGAATTCAAGAATCTCCCAAGTATCATTGTCCCATTTTTGGTTCAAATGGCTCAATTTATTTCCATTAATGTCATAGGTATAGGTTGCTAAATAATTATTAATACAAATTTCGTTATCAAATTTTTGTTGCAAATAAGTTAGCATATTCCCCATAGCATCGTAGGTGTATGTATATAAACGATAATTCACTAATATACTATCATTAAATGATTGCCCTAAATTTGTCAACTCATTTCCATTGGCATCATAAGTGTAGGTTTTTAAACTGGAATTCACCCATTCACCGTATCCCCAGTATTGGTATAAATCAGTTAACATATTCCTATTGGAATCATAAGTAAAAGTATTTTTTGAGGATGGAACTAAAAAATTGCTTCCCCTCGTTGACCCTATACTTGTCAACCTATTTCCATTAGCATCATAAGTGTAGATATGAGAAGAAATATCCACCCATGAATCGTTTTCCAATTCTTGACTCAATGTATATAGAATATTTCCTTTTGAATCGTAAGTATAAGTATAACGCCTGTCATTGAATCCAAGCTTTTGGATTAAATGGCTTAATATGTTATTTTGGTTATCATATGTATAGAAGGATATTATCCTGTTCCTCCATCCGCCTACTCTTGCTTCTTGATTTAAATAAATTAATACATTATTGTTAATATCATAAGCATATGTAAGTAATCGAGAATCTTCCCATTTATCGTCTTTCCATTTTAGAATATGATTAGTTAACATGTTTCCATTAGGGTCATACATGCGTAGTTGCTTGTAATCTAAATATTGTGATGAATAAAATGCAGAATCCACTCGTATGACTGTTTCAGAGTTTTGCATATTTGGCATAAGAAAATCCATTTCACCATCAATCATTTGATCTTGATCCGGATTTGCATATTGTTCCATT
>CAYWXI010000039.1:0-50935 GCA_964462015.1 uncultured Bacteroidales bacterium
TAGCTGGTCTGCGGCTCACTTGCTTATGTTATATTGGGAATTTGGAAAGTAAATTTGATTGTCGCAACAATGATTTATAGGGTATGGGGGATAGTTGTCATTTGTTAGTCATTCGATTGTCATACTGTGATTATTTTCCATATTCCTCTATTTCTATATACCATACTTTTTATAATTGAGAAAAGAGTATTTGAAAATACAATTTTAATATGATCACTTAATCATCTATTTATGATTGTTATTTAATAACACTGTTAATTATTTAACAATTTTCTTGGAAAACAAATTTCTAACAATTAATTTTGCTCTCTAATTAAATTTGCAAATTGAATGAAACATATTCCACATAAAACCATCGAAAGATTAAGTCAATACAGACGTGCATTACTGATTTGTTTATCAAAAGGAAAGGATCATATTTTTTCCCATGAAATTGCCAAGATCCAGCATATTACACCGGTTCAGGTTCGAAGGGACCTGATGCTGATTGGATACACAGGCACTTTACGAAAAGGATACAAGATTCAGGAACTTATTGAGTTGATTGGCGACATAATCGATAGCAAAGAAGGGCAGAAGGTTGCTATCGTGGGAATTGGAAATCTTGGTATGTCGATATTAAAATACTTCAAAGATAAAAGGCCCAAACTTGTTATAGTTGCAGCTTTTGATAATGATCCTATAAAAATTGGAAAAACATTTTCAGGAGTAACTTGCTATAATATTGCAGATATGTCTAAAGAAATTAAAAACCAAAACATAACTATTGCAATTATGACAGTTCCTGCAGACAGATCAATTGAGATTGCCGATTTACTTGTTGAATCAGGTATAAAGGGAATCCTGAACTTTACACCAAGGCCTGTTAATGTTCCTGACGATGTTTTTCTCGAAGAATTTGATATGACAACAAGCCTTGAAAAAGTTGCATTTTATGTTAAAGATGTTCAAGCATAAAAAGAATGGTTTGTATGCTTAATGCATCAAACATTTTTTCAACTGAGTCTGTATCTGTTGCATTTGGGCCTAAGAGTGCATCTTTTATTAAAAAAGCCTCAAAGTCATTATCTTTTGAACCAAAATACGTTGCTAAAACACATCCCGTTGAGCTTAAACCACAAAGGAAAAGCGTATTTATATCTTTTTCTTTTAAGTGTTTATCAAGCGCCGTTTTATTAAAAGCGTTTCCATAGTTTTTTATTATTTGGAAATCACTTTTTTCAATATTAATTGAATCGGAGAATTGAAACTCCACAGAGCCTGGTTCAGGGCCCCAATCTTTGTCGGTATGATAAATTCTAATAACAGGTAAATCGAATTTTCGGAATACCCAAATTGAAGAATTGATCATTTCAATTGCCGATTCTTTTCCTTCGTCAGCCATCCATGGTAAATATTTGTTTTGAACATCGATTACCAATAATGCTGCTTTCATTTGTTTTTTTTCTTCCTTTTTTTCAGTTTGTGCGAAAATTCCTGAAAAAAGGAAAACCGAGATAAGTACTAAGGATATTTGTTTTTTCATAGTTGTTTTTGGCATAAGCCTTTGTTTTTTACAATATTTATACAAAATTATTTATTTCTGTAGGGTTTTGTCTTGTGTCAAATACATTTACTATATCAATTCGATTTTTAATCTTATTAATCCAATAAATTATTTTATAATTTTTATAAATTAAATATCTGAAGTTCTGAGGGCGTCCAGATAATAGTTCTTCTTCTTGTCCGATGTAAGGATTTTTATTTAATCCGACTGTTTTATCAATAATTCCGTTTACTAATTTTTGAGCAGTATGACTACTTACATTCATTTCATAGAAATCAAATATATCGCCTAATTTATTTTCTGCTAATCGAGTCCAATATACAGTTAAATCCATTTTTCTTTTAAAACTGAGGCTTTAATAACGCGATCATTTTCAGAATCATCCATTGCCTGATCAATTTCATTATTAAACTGATTCAAGTCCATTGGCTTTAGATCATTGTTGTACTGCTCTGATTTATGTTTTTTCAACAATTTTTCTAATCTGCAAATTATTTCTTCGTTTTGAACTCTAAGGAATTCCTGAATAAATGATAATTTTCGTGTTTCAATATTCATTTGTTATTGATTTTTTTCAAAAGTACAATTTTTATAAAAATGATACCTATACAAAATTAAACATTATTATTCGTTTTTCTTATAATTTCTCTTATTTTTTATTCACTCCTCAAATTCTTTAAGCATTGTTTTTAAGGATATCCAAAAGGGACGAATTTCTTTTTTCCATTTAATAAATCCTATTATAAAACCAATGCCTGCCGAGATAATGTAAAATGCCTGAACACCTATAATTATTTGTAATAATGACCATGTATCTGAGAAATGTTTTATTAAAATCAGACATGTTCCAACATCAAGTAAAATGATGGGTAATACGCTACTTATTAATTGGTTTCCCTTCCAAAACCTGTATCGTTTTTCAGCTTCATGCATAATCTCTTTTACCGAAGCTGAATAATTTACGTTTTTATATTTTGTGTATTTCTTTCTGAAATGAAAAGCAAGCAGCGTAAAAGCTAATACATAACAAACTCCTCCAATTCTTTGATTGAGGGTCATTTCGTCATCAGGATTGAAAACATACAAAATCGTATAGAGAAAGATGAGGGCAAAAAAGAAAATTTGTAGTATTTTGACAGCCTTTTTAAACTGCTTATCTTTTGATTGTAGCTTATGAATAAGTGTATCAGTATCTTGTAAGCTTGTTTCTTTATTGTTTTTCATAATGATGTTTTTAAAGTGTTAAGTTTTTAAGCATTTCCTTTAATTCATTTTTTATCCGATGAATTTTCACTCTTATGTTTGGTTCGGTAATACCAATAACCGAAGCAATTTCCTTGTAGCTAACCGACTCAAGAACAAGAGTTATGATTATTTTGTCAACAACTGATAACATATTTATTTTGTTTTCAAGAGCCTGAAGCATTATTTCTTTCTCTTGTATTTGCCGTTCATCATAATCCAGTAAATCTCTTAGTCTTTCATCATCTTGTCTGATAAAGATTTTTTGCCGGCGAATTTCTTTTTTGGCAAATCCTAAGGCTGTATTCACGGAAACACGATAAACCCATGTGCTCCATTGAGCCTCGCCTCTGAAGTTTTCTAAACTTTTCCAAATATTTATAAGAACTTCCTGATACATATCCTTATGATCATCCTCATTTGAAGAATAATATCGGCAAATACTACTTATTTTCTCCTTATTTTCTTTGATGATTGTTCTAAATATATCTTCTTTTTTAGACATAAAAACTTTGTTTTCTTTTTAACTTAGTTAACCAAAGATAGGAAATGTTACAAAAAAAATCCGATGATAACGCTTTTGTTCTATTAAACCGCTAAGAACATTGAAATACGCAAAACTTTTGCGGTTATTTGCAGCCTTAGCGGTTTACTTCTTTAATTCAAAAAGTAATTCTTCAACGGAATCAACTTTTATCTCATTTTTATTTTTAGAAACAATTGAATATTTCTTGTTTTCTGAATTACTGATTTTTATACAAATTTCAGCGTTTTCATTATGAACAAAACCATTTCTTCTTAAAGCCCTTGAAACCCAATTAAATTCTATTCCGCTTCCCGAAATATTGATATGCTTTACATCAGTATCTGTGCTTTTGAAATTCCCGGAATTATTATCAAATTCAATTCCGTTTTTTTCGAAAAAACTATTAAAATCTCTGTTTAAGACAAGGTCTTCGGGTGTTCCGCATTTAATATCTTTTCCCTGGGCAAGTAAAATTAAGCGATCGGCATATTGAAGGGCAAGATCAAGCTCATGTGTTGAAAGTAAAATTGTTTTGCCTGAATTATGTGCAAGTTCTTTTAACAACTGCATAATTTCAATCCGGCTGGGTAGGTCAAGAAAAGCCGTAGGTTCATCAAGAATAATTATTGGGGTTTTTTGTGCAAGGGCTTTTGCGATTATAGTTTTTTGTGCTTCGCCATCACTTAGTTCACCGCAAAGTTTATTTTGCATTTTAGCTATCCCTACTTGTTCAAGCGATTCGTTAACAATTTTAAGATCATCATTTGTTAGTTTTCCAAAAAATCCTGTGTACGGATAACGGCCCATTGCCACAAGTTCCTTTACTGTAATATTTGAGGTGTCGGTTTTTTCAGTAAGTACAACACTTATTTGTTTTGCTAATTCTTTCTCCGAATAGTTACTGATCTCTTTATTGTTTAATATTACTTTACCTGCTAAGGCTTTTGTGAATCCTGTAAAAGTTCTTATTAATGTTGATTTTCCTGCACCATTCGGGCCAAGCAAACATACAAACTCTCCTTTTTTCAAGCTAATATTTAAACTCTTGTGAAGAATGATTTCTGACTTTCGGTTTTTATTAAAGCCAATACTTAGATTTTCGGTATGTAAAATTTTCGTCATTTTTCTCTTGGCATAAGCCTCTTTATATGAATTCAGTTTTGGTAAGCATTCATGGTTTGAAATTGGAAATTAGAAATTTGGCACTCTCCTGAATTTCTAATTTTCAATTTCCAATTTCATAATTCTGTGAACTGTTACATGATTTTAGTTCTATCATAGAATATAAAGATTTTAAGTGTTTAATTCATTGAATGCAATTGTTTCTTTTTTAATATTACAGAAATCACAATTGGCGCACCTATCATTGAAGTTACAGCATTAATGGGTAAAGTTCCATCGAAACCAGGCATACGTGCAATCAAATTACAAGCTAAAGCTAATAAAGCACCGAAGAATAAAACTCCGGGTACTAAAACTTTATGATTTGAAGTTGAATAAAGCATTCGGGCCAGGTGTGGAACAGCTAATCCTAAAAATGCTACCGGCCCGCAAAATGCAGTTATCACAGCAGTTAGTAATCCGGTTATTAGAATTATTAATAATCTTGCCCGCTTGATATTCAATCCAAGGTTTTTAGCATAGTTTTCCCCAAGCAAAAGCATGTTTAAGGATTTTATCAAAAGAAATGAAAAAAACAATCCTGCCAATATTACAGGAATAAAAAATTTCAATTGATTCCATGAAATATTGGAAAAACTTGCAAGGCCCCAGATTGCAAAAGCATGCACGTTTTCACTTATGCTATAGAATTGCAAAACCCCAACTAGGGATGAACTTATGTATCCGACCATAATCCCTATTATAAGAAGCATGGCATTGTTTTTAACTTTTCGGGCGAGAAAAAGAATAAGAAAAAGCACAATAACAGAGCCTGCAAAAGCAGCAAAAATAACAGCAAAATTACCCATTGCTTCCATTCCCGAAAAAACTATACCACCAATATTTCCAACAAACATTATCACAATTGCTACACCAAGGCTTGCCCCCGAACTGATCCCGAGAATTGATGGCCCGGCCAGAGGATTCCTGAAAAGGGTTTGCATCATTAGCCCGCCAACAGCAAGGCCACTGCCGGATAAGCAGGCAGTAATGGTTTGCGGTAAACGGCTTTTGATAATAATATTTACCCAAACCTGATTTTCGGTTTCCTGCCCGAGTAGAATTTTAATTACTTCAGGAAAAGGAATATAAACAGAACCAACAGCAATATTTAAAATAAAAATCAATATTATTCCAAGCAAAAGCATTAAGCTTAAAATGATACTGTTTTGTTTGTTGGCGATTACATTTTGTTTCATTTGTTTATTATTAGCCATTTGTGTTTTTGAGAAATTAGAAATTGGCCCCGAGCACTTGGGATAGTTGCTCTCGAATTTCCAATTTCTAATTTTCAATTTCATTTTATTAAACGCTTAAAATATTTAGGTTCATAATCAGGGAGCAATTCAGGGTGTATTGCCTTTATTAAATCGGCAAGAACAATATCCGGCTCCATAATACCATCTTCAAAATAGCTATTCTTAAAGGTGTTACAAAATATGATATTCGTGTCCTTAAAAGCTTTAAAATCCGAATATGGCTCAAACTCAGATTCTAATTGAGAGTATGAATATTCTTCTGCCAAATAATCTTTTATACACCAAAAATCGGCTTCTGCTGCTTTTTCATAAACAGTTTCAAAATCAAGGGCAAGAGCTTCAAAGGTTTTTTCATTTTTCCAAATATAATCCATGCCTGCATCTTCAAAAAATTTTGCCATATAACTTTCTCCTCCCGGTAAATACCAGATTTGGCCGTATTTTTTTGAAGTAAAAATTTTGGGTTTATCAGTTGTGTTTTTATTTAATTTGGTTAACGTATGATATTTTTCGGTGATCGAATCAAATACCCGGTTTGCATAATCCTCTTTATTAAAAAAACACGAAAGAAACTTTATCCACTCAGCCCGTGCAAGAGGAGTTGTTTCAAGAAAACTTGTGTTTACTACCAGGTTTATCCCAAGTTCCTCAAGTTTTTCGAAACTGCTTCCAGGGTGGGGAGAGAGTAGAAGAATATCCGGATCAATACTCAAGAGTTTCTCATGATCAATATTTTGTGGCGATCCGAATTCGATTATATTTCCTTGTTTTACATTTTTTAATACGAATTCGTTCTTAACGTATTTGGCTTCAGAAATTCCACTTATAGCATCCAAAACACCCAATCTGTTTGCATAGCCGATTTGAGTGGAATGCAGGCAGGCAAAACTATTTAGTGGAATGGAAATCCGTTTTCCCTCTACTGAATCAGGGACGAAGTTATCTTTGGTAGTTAAAATATATTTATTTAAAACCTGTGTTGTATCTCTCGGATTATAGATTTCTATAAGTTTGTAATTATCAAAATATTCGATTTTATAACCTTTTGCAAATTGAGGAGATGCTTTTGCTGAATAAATTATTTTTTCGGAGTTCAAATTATTAATTTCATCCTGATGTTTTATTGAATTACATGAAACGAAAAAGATTAAAACAATTTGAACTGCTGCAAATTTGATTGAGGATGTATAATTTTTCATTTTATTACTTTTTTTCCCGAAAGCACTTTCCATGATCCGGCAGGTTTTCTGACTTTCCCTTAATTTGAAATTTCATTACCACTCTCAGTAGTAAGTAGTATTTCAAAAATTTAACGATAAAAATTATCGTTTGGGATTACAGTTGCGGGTACAGTCCCGGATTTTCACCGGCTTCCCTTTTCAAGCATTTCTGCTCACCGAATCACAGGCAAACTTAATGTTTTTTTTGTTTTGGGTGTTTTATTATGTGAAAACATGCTAAATATTATTTTCCCATATTAGAGAACCGCTATGTCTGTATGGACGTTTAGTGGTGTTGGTGGTGCACCGGCTCCGTTGTTGCGGAGTCAGTCATCTACTAGATTAACACAAGTTATTAATTAAATGCTAATGTTAGGAATGCTATTAATATTGCTATAGTTAATACTATCCAAATATGCCAATGTTTTTTCAATGGGATATTAAGTAGAGCAATTACAATAATTAAATTCATAAATATTTTTAATACTATCGTCTTATTATGTGTCACAAACCATTGCCAATCTATAATTCGTTCAAAAAACCATATAATTAATGAACCAATTGATAATAAAACAAAATATACCCCCCAATTAATTATGTTTTTCTGTTTCAAATTAGTGCTAGAAATAATTTTAATCTCTTGTTCTTTAGTAAGTAACTTTGATTTATAAGTAGATGATTCTTGCTCTTTTTCACTATTCATTTTGTTAATGTCATTTATTGATTTTTTAAGTTCATATAGTTCAGACGATAGTTGATCTTGGTTTTTTGTTTTTTCAGAAAGCTGATTTTTCACATCTTCTAAATTAGATTTCAAGTTGTCAAGTTTTTCTTTATTTTGAATTTCTATTTCATCAAGTAAAACATATATCTCCTTGTTTTCCTCTTTCAGAAGTTTATTCTTTACAATGATCTCATCCTCCACCTTTTGCTCAAAACTGCTGTCACTTTTTTCCTTTGACAAAGTATATAAAAAGTGAATGTCAGTTGCCATATCAAAAGCTAATTGAGTTCCAATATTTTTGTAACGATTCAAGTTCATTAATAGCTTTTCTTTTATACGATCTACTTTAAAGGAAGAAAGGACAGACCTTAGAAAAGGCTGAGTCACTAATGTTTGAAATGATCTTTCAAACTCTTCAGAATCATTTATCCTTGATAGAAATGGACGGTTTATTTGTATCCATTCATTAGTGGAAATGCAAAAAGGGAGTGCTTTTCGGCCTTGTAAAGCAAAGTGAGCATAAACAGGTAATTTTGAATCATGTGTTAGAAACCAGGCTTTTGCTTTAGAGTATTTATATTTATATCCTTTTCTAAACTTTTTAATAAGTATTCTGTGAAATGCATCGTGTTCAATTATTGATTGGCTAAAACTTCCATAAGGACAAGAAGCTCTTAACAAACTCTCTTCATCTATTAGTTCTTGAGACTTTTCAATTTCTTCTCTAAAATCATCAATTATTTCAATATTAAATCCTTCAAGAATATTCTTGATATGTGATTTCTCGACAGCAAATTCTTCAATAGCTAAACCATTTCTTGTAAACTCCTTCCAATAGGAAACAAGAAAATTATTGGATTCTAAGACATCAATAGCTGCAAGAGCTATATTTTTTGAAAATGCTACAGATTCATATGCTTTTTCAGTATTTTTTAGAATTGATTCATAAAATTCGTCAAGAGTCTTTGTTGATACAATTAGCTTATAATCTAATTTATTCGCGTATTTCAGTAAGTTATGTATTCCTATTAGCAGTTCATTTCCGTGTAACCCAATGAGACTGAATATTATATTATTGTCAAGCATAAGGGTTTGTCCTTTAACTGTTTGCTTGAAGTATTCTGAACATGTATCATCAATTTGAATTAGATGCCATAGAAAACTTGCATTAAATAAGTTATTCAAATATTCTTTTCTATTTTCATTATCATCCTTGAAAAAATAAGGAATCTCAATTTGGAGAATAAAGTCTAACTCACTTCCCAATTTTGGTAAATCATTTATTATATCCTCTTGAACCTCATCTAACCACTTTTGAGTTTTTGGATTATCTGGATATAATGTGGCAACTGATTCTTTTCCATGCAATACTAACATTTTTGTTATAAATGCCTGAAGTATTGCTATTAACCTATTAGAGTTTGTTTCAGTAATATGGTGCCTGTATTTGTTGACAAGGTAACCAGTCCATTCAGAAAAAACAATTTCTTCAAGTTTTTGTATCTTATTTTGGTTTGCATCAGTTTTACCATCTAGTAGCGTAAATCTTGGTCCAATTTTTTTGTTGCCTGAATCAATTATAATAATTGCTTCTTTCTTTTCCAGTCTCTTTGCCCCAGCTAATATTTCAGCTTCATCGAACTCAATAGTGAATGTATTTTTAATGTAATCTACTATTTCTAATGAATTACATTCTAACATCGGGCTATGTGCCGTGATACAATCCAATATTAAATGATCCAAGACTTGATTATTATTTTCATCAGTTAGATTTGGTTCAAAAAATGCTAATTTAAATAATGCTCTATTTAGTGCCTCCATAATAATTATATAATGTAGTTTTATTTGATAAATTCGTCATGTGTTCTTTTATTAAACACATTAAACTTTACTTTATTTTTCTATTCAGTAAAACCCAAGCCCAAAATCATTACAAAACTAATTGTCCGACAAATTAAAACAAAATATTTCAAATATCATAAAAAATATTTTAAATTTTTTTATATAAATTTGCATAATAGGTTTTTTTTGTATATTTGTAAAAAACATCAACAAAATTTTCGTTGAAAACAGACTTTTAAAATTGTATTAGAAATAGAAGATATTATTAATTAAACCCCTTTTTATTATGACCACTTTAACAGAATCGAAAAAACGTGATTTTATATCACTAATTGCTACATTGCTGGTAGAAGAAAAAACAACTTTAACTGAAAATGGTTTCGACCCTACGGCAAGAACTGAGGCATTGATCGGAAAAAACAAAGCTGCCGAAGAATCTGAAATTGCACAGCAGCTTGCTGCTGCCCATGCAAAGGAAGCAACTCAGCTTTCGGTTGAAAATCTTTCTATAGCTTATAAAGATGCTTCCAATATTGCCGATCTTATTTCGGGAGTGCTTGGAAAAGAAAATGAAATTGTGAAGCAAATACGTAAATTCAGAAAATAGGATTCTCGCATTGATTTCGCCTGTTTTTTTTATTTTATTCTTACCTTACTGGTTTTTAATTGTACATATTAATCCGGCCAAAAAAAACTCATTTCACGCAAAGATCGGAAAGTTTTAACGCAAAGGCCGCAATAGAAGTCGTTAAAATCGCGATGACTACGACTTTGTGAATTAAATCTTTGCGCTTTTTGCGATTCGTCTGCGTATTTTGCGTGAAATTTTATTTGTCTGTTTATCAGGCAACATAAATACCAAAATAATTGCAAATAAAGTTATATACAGCAAAGTATGGCACAACTGCCATTTTAATTACCAGGTACTAAGCTATAGGATTTTATTATAAACATACTTTTTATCCCGGGACAGGAGTATTCTATCCAAGTACAGGAAGAAAATATCTATAGATAAAACGAATATATCCATAGATATAACAAATCTATCCATAGATAGAACGAATCTATCCATAGATAGAACGAATCTATCCAAGGATAGGAAGAATCTATCCAAGGATAGGAAGAATATATCCATAGATAGAACGAATATATCCATGGATAGAATGAATATATCCATGGATAAAATGACAATATCTATGGAAAGAAACATAATATCCCGGGATAGCAAGTCCCCGTCCCGGGATGATAAGAGATTATATAGCTTATCTTATTGTCTGACAATATGAATTTTCTGGCAATTCCAATAATTAGCCCATCCTCAAGGCCGTAAAATGAATCGTCATTCAATCATTGTACGATTGTAGGATTTTTAATTTTTTCTTTCAATAAAGCAATTTCAACAACCTCTATCATTTCATCAACATAATGAAAATTCAGGCCCTGAATGTACTCAGCTTTAATTTCTTCAATATTCTTTTTGTTTTCAGTAGATAGTACAATGTCCTTAATTTTTGCTCTTTTGGCAGCCAGTATTTTTTCCTTAATTCCACCAACCGGCAATACTTTACCACGTAGTGTAATTTCTCCGGTCATGGCAAGTTTTGCTTTAATTTTGCGTTGAGTAAAAGCTGAGGCAAGTGCCGTGAATATTGTGATCCCTGCCGAAGGCCCGTCTTTTGGTGTTGCTCCCTCGGGAACATGGATATGTACATTCCATTTCTCAAAAATTTCAGGATCAAGGTTTAATATTTTGAAATGAGCCTTTAAATATTCAAAAGCCAGGCTTGCCGATTCTTTCATCACATCGCCAAGATTTCCGGTCATTGTCAGATTTCCTTTTCCTTTACTAAGGCTTACTTCTATAAATAAAATATCACCACCCGCAGCTGTCCATGCCAGACCTGTTACAACACCTGCAATATTGTTTGATATACTTTTTTCTTTTTGAAAAATAGAAGGCCCCAATATCGTATGCAGGTCTTTTTTATCAATTTTCCTATTATACTCTTTTTCCATCACGATATATTTTGCCTTGTTTCTAATGACCTTGGCAAAATTCTTTTCAAGCGACCTTACGCCTGCTTCACGGGTGTAATCATCAATAATGTTTTCAATAATATTTTTCGGGAAAGAAACTTGTGATCTGTTAACTCCGTGCTCTTTAAGTTGTTTTGGGATAAGATGTCTTTTGGCAATTTCAACTTTTTCTTCCAATAAATATCCGCTCAAATCAATGATCTCCATCCTGTCGCGTAAAGCCGGGTGAACCGTACTTAAAGTATTTGCTGTGGCAACAAACATTATTTTAGATAAATCGTATTCAATTTCAAGGAAATTATCGTAAAAGGCAAAATTTTGTTCAGGATCTAAGACCTCAAGTAATGCTGCCTGAGGGTCGCCGCTAATATTGTTCCCGCTGACTTTATCAATTTCGTCGAGTACGAAAACCGGATTTGATGATTTGGCTTTCTTCAGGCTTTGAATTATACGGCCGGGCATGGCACCGATATAAGTTTTACGGTGTCCGCGTAATTCGGATTCATCGCGTAAGCCACCGAGCGACATTCGTATGTATTTTCTTTTTAATGCTTTAGCAATTGATTTTCCGAGAGATGTTTTACCAACCCCCGGAGGGCCGACAAAGCATAAGATAGGCGAACGCATATCGTTTTTCAGCTTAATTACGGCCAAATGTTCGATGATTCTTTCTTTAATTTTTTCGAGTCCGTAATGATCGTGGTCAAGTATTTTTTCAGCTCTTTCCAGGCTGTAATTATCCTTTGTAAACTGGTTCCATGGAAGTTCAACAAGTGTTTCAACATAATTCATCTGAATTGAATGTTCGGCAGCAGAAGGATTCATGCGTTGCAGTTTCTTCAATTCTTTAGTAAATGTTTCGGCAACTTCTTTCGACCATTTTTTATTCTTTGCTTTTTTCTTTATCTCATTTATTTCCTGCTCATTTGGAGCACCACCCAATTCTTCCTGAATTGTTTTTAATTGCTGGTTTAAAAGATAATCGCGTTGCTGTTTATCAAGGTCAACTTTTACTTTGCTTTGAATTTGAGTTTTAAGCTCAAGCATTTGCAATTCCTTGGTAAGTGAAGAAAGCAAAATATTTGCCCGCTCCTTTATGTCTGTAAGTTCAAGTATTTTTTGTTTTTCTAAAACACTAACATTTAGGTTGGAAGAAATAAAATTGATAAGAAAAACATGGCTCTCAATATTATTAATGGCGAATGAAGCTTCACTCGGAATATTTGGAGAATGCTTGATTATTTGTATCGAAAGATCTTTTAAAGAGGATAACAGAGCACTAAATCCTTTATCATTAATATCAATTTCATCTTTAGAGATTTTTGTAACTTTTGCTTTAAAATAGGGCTCGGTTTGCACAAACTCCTCTACCGTAAACCTGCTTTTTCCCTGAATTATTACTGTAGTACTTTCATCAGGCATTTTTAATACTTTCAAAACGTGAGCAACGGTACCGACTTTATTCAAATCCTTAGTTTCGGGATCTTCAATGTCAATATCTTTCTGAGCAATTACTCCAATAATTTTGTCTTTTTTATTGGCATCCTGAATTAATTTGATGGATTTTTCTCTTCCTACCGTGATCGGAATTACTACTCCCGGAAATAAAACGGTATTTCTTAATGGAAGTATAGGTAAATGTTCAGGGATTTCTTCAGTACCCATTTGTTCTTCATCCTCTGATGAAAGTAAAGGTATAAATTCAGCTTCAGAATTAAAGTCTGAAAAGTTAAAAATTATATTATTATTAAATTCAGTATTCATATTTTACGTTTAAGTCAATTTGTCAGTAATTATTTATGACAACTTTTCAAAATAAATAAAAAGTTTTGTCATTTGTTTTAATTACCAGACAATTATTTACTGTCCTTTTTTCTATTAATTTTCACTATTATTAAAAAAAATAATTTTTAAACAATGTCAAGTAATATGCCAAAACTGTGTTAAAAGTAAAATAAAATTTAAAACTAATAGTTATTCTATTGAAAATATAGAAAGTATTCACAGTTTTTAAAATAAGTTGATTAAAAAACTGATTTTTTAATTGGTTAAATTGGTTAATTATTAAATGCTTATAAAACGAAAATGTAACAATATCACGATAAAGCTATTAAAAAATTTGTAGGAAAATAATTTAAAGTAGTGAATGAATACTTTCGTAGCTTATTATTTATATCTTTGCTAAGGCAAGATAGAAAATTAAATTATTTGTTTATAAAGTGATGTTTGAATATTGAGCTGAATCTTAAAACAATAAACATGTAAATATTATAGATGGATTTCGAATTAATTACAAAGCAGGTTTGCGAATTATCAAAAGAAGCAGGTGAATTTTTAAAAAAAGAAATTCATAATATTAATCCCAAAGATATTGAAGAAAAAGGAAAGCATAATTTCGTAACCTGGGTTGACAAGACATCTGAGAAAATGATTGTTGAAAAACTTTCGAAAATTTTACCCGAAGCCGGATTCATTACTGAGGAAAATACCGCTTCAAATAGAGGTAAACGTTTTCAATGGATTATTGATCCTTTAGATGGAACAACAAATTATATTAATTCAATTCCTTTATATTCAACAAGTATTGCACTACTTGATATGGATGAAGTTGTTGCCGGCGTTATAAATGAAGTAAATTTAAATGAATGTTTTTACGCATGGAAAAATAGTCCTGCTTACCTTAACGAATCAGAAATTAAAGTTACCAAAACAAACACTCTTGATAATGCATTACTTGCTACAGGTTTTCCTTATTATGATTATGGCAGGCTGAACGAATATTTGGATTTGTTTAAATATTTAATTGAAAACACAGCAGGTATCAGGCGTCTCGGCTCAGCGGCTGTTGATATGGCATGGGTTGCATGTGGAAGGTTTGACGGCTTTTATGAATACGGACTAAGTCCCTGGGATGTTGCTGCAGGAACAATAATTGTAAAACAGGCAGGTGGCACAAACAGCGATTTCTCAGGAGGAAATAATTTTGTTTTTGGAAAAGAAATAATCTCAACAAACACAAGAATTCAAAAAGAATTTAATGATTTGTTGTTAAGATATTTTGTGTAATAAAGTTGATTATCAGCAGTATAAAAATGGATAAAAATAGCACAGACTTAAAAGAATTGAATAATAAATTACGGACAAAAGACAGTCCTGTTAGAAGTATTCTTAAAGCCTTTAGTTGGAGAATTATTGCAACATTTACAACCTTTGTTGTCAGTTATATAATTTTCAGAAGATATACTGAACGCTCGCATGATGAAAGTATTGAAAATGCAACCCTTATTGCCAGCATAGAGTTTTTTGCGAAAATCATTTTTTACTATTTACACGAAAGACTTTGGACAAATATTCGATGGGGAAAGTATTGGAGAAGAACTTATTGGAGAAGCAAAGCATGGAAAAAACTTTATAATAAAATGCATGCTGAAAACATGAAGGAAATAAAATAATGGTTAAATTGCTATATTGTTAAATTGTTTATATGAAAAAGAAGTATTTTTTGATGATTTTTCTATTTGTATTTATAAATACAATTGCAAATCAGGTTAATTCTGAGGACATTCGAAAGGCAAAGGATGAAAAACTTATAGTTTTTAAATTCGATATTAAAGAAGAAATTGCACCACCTATCTGGAGAAAGACCCAAAATGCTTTTCAAAATGCAAAAGACACTAATGCAGATCTTATTTTAATTCACATGAATACATATGGTGGAATGTTGGATGCCGCCGATTCAATAAGAACTATTATTTTGCATTCACAAATACCTGTGTATGTTTTTATTGATAATAATGCGGCTTCAGCAGGTGCATTAATTTCAATTGCCTGTGACAGTATTTATATGCGTTCGGGAGCCAATATAGGTGCAGCAACAGTTGTTGATCAAACCGGTAAGCCACTTCCCGATAAATATCAATCCTATATGCGTTCAATGATGCGATCAACGGCCGAGGCTAAGGGCCGTGATCCTGAAATTGCCCAGGCAATGGTTGATCCAAGAATTTATATTGAAAACATCAGCGATACCGGAAATGTTTTAACATTTACTACTTCGGAAGCAATTCAACACGGATATTGTGAAGGAAAAGCTGAAAATATTCGTGAGTTATTAAATGATGCAGGTTTCGAGAATTATGAAATAATTGAGCAAAAACTGACGACTACTGATAGAATTATAGGTTTTCTGATTAATCCTATGATCAGTGGAATTTTAATTATGATAATAATTGGCGGGATTTATTTTGAGCTGCAATCACCTGGAGTTGGATTCCCACTAGTCGCTTCAATTATTGCTGCATTATTATATTTTGCTCCACATTATATAGAAGGACTTGCCAATAATTGGGAAATATTAGTCTTTATTATTGGAGTAATTCTGGTTGCAGTCGAAATTTTTGTTATTCCCGGCTTTGGGGTGGCCGGAATTGCAGGTATCATATGTATTATTATTGGACTTACACTTTCAATGGTCCAAAACTTTGGCTTTGATTTTATATATATTAATTATCTCCAATTGATAAAAGCCTTCTTTATTGTAATAATTGCTACTTTTTTATCTCTGATTATTTCATTTTACATAAGTAAAAAAATATTTACTTCAACGGTTTTTGGCCAATTGGCACTTGCAAGTACTCAGCAGGTTAAAGATGGATTTACATCAGCCGATGCTGAATATTTGACAATGATAGGGAAAACCGGATATGCAAAAACTATTCTCAGGCCTGCCGGAAAAGTTGAAATTGAAGATGAGATTTTTGATGCAACTGCCGAATCGGGATTTATTGATGAAGGTGAGAAAATAGAGGTGATAAGATATGAAACAGCTCAGCTTTTTGTTAGAAAAACTGAATCCTGAATTGAAGAGGGAAATAAGGAGAATAAAGTTATAAGGGTATAGGGGAAATAAGGTATATGGGTTTTCTTTATATCTTTATACTATTGACCCCAGGCTATTTAGTGGTGATTGATTGTTTTTAGCTTATATAATATCAAAAATGGAAAACCGGATTAAATTATTAAAAGAAGACATCACAAAACTCAAAGTTGATGCAATTGTAAATGCTGCAAATACATCACTTCTTGGTGGGGGAGGAGTTGATGGAGCGATACACAGGGCAGCCGGCCCTCAACTTCTTGAAGAATGCCGTACCTTAAACGGATGCCCGACAGGAGAAGCTAAAATTACAAAAGCTTATCAGCTACCGGCTAAATTTGTAATCCATACAGTAGGCCCAGTTTGGAGAAAAGATTCAGCCAAAGTCGATGAGCTTTTATCAAATTGTTATAGAAACAGCCTTTCGATTGCAAAAGAAAATAATTGTAAAACTATAGCTTTTCCAAATATCAGCACAGGAGTTTATCATTTCCCAAAGAAAGCGGCTGCCGAAATTGCTATTAGAGAAGTGAAGAATTTTCTGGAAAATGACAGCTCAATTGAAAAAGTTATTTTTGTTTGTTTCGATTTTGAGAATTATAATATTTATAGGGAATTATTAGATTTGAAATAAATTTTAACCAATTTTTCTTTTTCCCTTCCCGGAATTTCCAGGTAAAACATTAAAAACCTTCGATAAGTACATAGCTGCATGGGATGTAGTTCAACATAGCCTGCTCCGATTTCTCGGAGGACTCATCGCTGGGTTTCCACTTTGGCGGAACAGGCTTTGCAGACTGCTCAGAATCCTATTTATTTTGTCGGTGAATACCGCTTTTAAAATTATTCTTTTTTGTTTTGCTAAGGATACTGGTAAAAAGAATAATTTTTTTTGTTAAAATTTCATTATTTTAGTTATAAGTTATACATCAATGTATGAATTCGTTACTTAAATAATAGAGCTGCTTTTTTTTTAGTTTTCTTCTGAAGCTATTTGATTTTTTCAAAAAAATCCTAAACCTTCGCAAAATCTTAAACGTTTTGCGTTTCGAATGTGTAACAATCGACCGCTGCAAGCGAAGACTTTGTGATTATTTCTGAAGTAACCTTTCATTTTACGCATCTCTGAAATTTTTAATTTTATCCATTCACCGGTACAATTACTGATTACGGAAAATTGTATGTTTTCGTAGCGGATTACGAAGTGATTATCCGACAGGGTACGGACGAGATAATTATGCGTGAATCCGGGCTACGCATACATAATTGACCGCTATGAAATATACAAAATATGGGCTGGGTTTATAATTATCGTTTTTTTCCATATGATCAATAATCTCTAAAAATATGATTAGGCAAAAAAACTACTCTCCCCTAAAAAGGAAACTATTTCTTCTTCCTCTTTTCAATTTGTTTCTTTTCTTCTTCCTGTTCTTTTCTTTGTAACTCTTCCTGTTCTTTTTCTACAATTGGTGTGTAATGATTAATTAATTCAAAGCTACCGTCTATAGCTTCATCTATAGAGTATTTGGTATAATTCTGTTCACCTGCTTTGATAATTTCTGACGCCATATTTCTTGCTGAGTATATTTCTTTGTCATATTCATTATATTCCTTTAAAAATTGTGTCTTATCAATTTCTTCATTACTTGTATCGCATAAATGTTTGTAAAGCACTTCTGGATTGCATAAAAGATTATAAATTTTCTCAAAGTCTTTAAATGTATTCCATGGATTTACTAGAACATCCGGAGATTTATCATGAAGGTATTTTTCTGAAATAAAGCGACATGCAATTGAATAACACACTAGTAGCAAATTTGAGTGTTTGGTCTTATTTCGAATTACCCCGATTTGGAATTCATGCTTCCTAAGATTATTCACATCATTATATTCATTGAGTACATCTACTTGTGTGCTAATTCTATTTATCTCATCACTGTAAATGGAAATCCTTAAAGCAAGCCTTATTGAATCAATACTAATCACTCCTCCTGAAAATCTATGCCATAAATTGACATACCAATTTTCTCTCCAAAAAAGAGTTTCAAATCTATCGATTTTATTCATTTTCGTTAAATAATTATCAATCGACTTAAAATTATTTCTTATTATTAAGTTATAAATTGATTTTACATATACATTTTCAATCAACCAAATCGTGCTTTGTAAATAGATTTTCCAATCAACCGCTTTATTTAATATTGCATGATAAAGAGAATAACTTAAAAAAATTTTAACCATGGCCGATTCGTTTATTGTATATTGCTTATAAGTTATTTGAATAAATTCTTCTTTAAACATGAAGGCAAATAATTCAGCAGCTGAAATAAAAGATAAACCATACTTATTCCTGCCTAATAGTATAGGTAGTTTTGATTTGAGTTTTTCTCTAAAATCAAGTGCAATTACTTTATTGTAAGCAATAAAATACAGCAAACTTTCAAGACGTTTTATGGAATTAATATCTTTATTATTCTTCCGTACTTTATCAAAGTATACATCTAATAATTTGTGTAATGTCTTAGTTGTTAATTCAATCTTTGGCTTTCTATCTAGAGTCTTGAAATACTCAATTACCAATTCTACACCTTTACTATCTCTGTCATTTTCTTTATCGTCACCTTTATCTAAACCACATATGAATTCAATACTTGGTTTTATCCAATATTTCAATTGAGAATCTTTAATTCCATATTCATCAGAATCAAGCATCTTCATAACCAAGAGGTTGAAATAATAATTTTCTTTATTGTTTTTTTGAATTTGTTTTAATATATCGTTTGCCGCTTCTTTATGAATGCTAAAGAATAAAAGAATCGTTTCGCTCCATTTTCCCCAATGTTCTTTGCTTAGTCTGCTAACAATTTCATCGTTTACAATTTCCATTGGATTAAATAAGCCATCTTCAATTAATCGCCTAAAAATATAACGCGCTGTTAAGTATTCCTGAAAACTTAAATGTGAAAACTGAATTTTATCATCTTCAGGTTCATGCAATAAACCTGTTCTTGAAAGGTAGAATTTTAACAATTGGCCAGCATGGTCAGACTCAATTGTTCTGTACTTTTCAGAATTCGCTTTAATGGTAGATTCTATAATTGTTATTAATTGTTTTTTATCATAAACTATTTGAGCACCCTCTCTATCGTTTTCGCTTGAAGTTTGAAACTTATAAGCAATTGATTGTAACAACCGCACTTTATCTTCAAAACTCCAATTATAAAATTTTTCGTCCTTATACATTGTTTTATCAAGCCTGCGGACATTATCAAGTTGCTCAACATAGGTTTGTACCATATAATCATAGGCCTGTGCCCTGGAATGTGGAAGCTTCCCTTTTGTTGTGTGAATATGAGCCATCATGGTAAGAAAAACAGGTCTGCGCTTTAAAACCGAAAGACTTGAAATTTTAGCAATGTCACTTAAGAATTCCACAGATTTTTTCTTTATCAATTCGGGATTTTCTTCACGCAAGGCAAACCATTTTTCACTAAACTCTTCGACCTGTGATTTTGAAAATGAATCAACATGATATAATTTGAGAAGTTCTAATTGATGCATTTTAGCCTCAATTTCATCTATGTAGGAATTAAATGGGGTATTTTCCAAACCTGATGGACGGCTTGTTACAAGCAAATAATTTTCAGTATTATACTTCGCAAAATAATTCAAAATAATTTCCCGTATTTTCATACGGTTTTCTATTCCTCCAACCTCGTCAACTCCATCAAATATTAAAAAGCACCAACCCTTATTTAAATAATACTCTATGAGTTCTTTATCAATATCAAAACGAATTGTTGCTGATTGTGATTTAATAAATTTGTTAAGTAAATCATCAGCTGATTCTATACCTGCAATACTATAGTCTCTCAATTTAAAATAAAGTGGGATTCTTCTGCCACATAACTGTTGTAATCCTGAAACAGCATTTCCTGAAAGTAAATTTATTATCATTCTGGAAACCGTAGTTTTTCCACTACCTGGTTTTCCCGATACAATTACATGTTTTGCTTCTTTTAGCATTTCCAGCTGTGAAATTGTGCCTGAATCATCTTCCCAATCTCTTGATTCTTCAATATTCTGCTTTGAATATCTTAGTGGTACATAAATGTCTTGCAAGGTCACTTTACTATATTCTACTAAATCCATTACACCTAAAGCGTCGTGAATTTTGTAAACCGCATTTAATTTTGCCATGTAAGTTTGGCGAAAATTACGTAACTCTTTTGTTTCTTTAAAATCGGGGTTTATATTTGTGCTATTCATTTGAAATTACTCCTATATATTTCTTTATCTGTTGTTCATCTGTTAAATCTTCACAATTTGCGATAAAATGTTCTTTAAATTTGTCTAAGGCTTCAAACCGTGTTGAAATGCTTTCAATAAATTGTAATTCATCTTCGTCTGGTGTTTCATCAAGTGCAGTTTCGCTTTCGGATGATACTTCTAATACCAGTTCTGTAATAGGATTTTTTAAAAACTTTTTAAAATAATGTTCAATCTTAGTGGATGGCGGTTCGTTTTTGCAAACATTAATCAAGTTTTTCAGACTTGATGGATTCCGTTCCAGAATTGTAAAAATATCCTCGTAAAATATTCTTAAATAATGAAATAAAGCCAGTTTCTTGATTTCTATATCAGCCTCAGATTTTATCATTTCCCAATAGATACGGAGGGAATTTAAAAAGTTCTTTATCTTACGAGGATTCTTCTCTAAAATATCAGCAAGTAACTCAGTAAATTCTTTCTTTAGGCCATTATTCGCTTCGTTATTCAATTCAACAAAATATTGTCCAATTATTTCTTCTATAAACGTTATATATTTTTCGCTCAGGGGAATGCGTATTATACTCTGAAAGAGTTTATCCAGATAATCTCTATGGATGTTTTTAGATTTTAATGCATTCACAACATTTTTCTGATCCATACCAAAAACAAAAATACAGTTCGATGTTGACAAATATAGTTTGATACCTTCTAAAAGTTTAATTATTTGATCATCTGTACATCTATCTAAATCATCAATAAAAACAACAAGTTTTTGATTCTTTTTTAAAAGTTTCCCAATAGCTTGTTCAAAAATAATTCTGAATCTTTCAGATGAACTTTTTATATCAAAATGCTCCGCTTCAATTTTATCAATATGTTTTTCGATTTTTGCGGGGTCAATATGAACTGTAGTAAATGCTTTTATTACACTGGTGAGAACATCTAAACCGGTACGGATTGTTGTGTCCGCTAATTTTCCTCCTTCATGCCCGGTTGCTGCTAAAAAACTAAATTTTTCTCTTATCTCGCGTAGAATTCCAACAACGGGATTACTGTCAAACTGATATTGCCATGGATTATACCAAACAGTTTCAAATTTCTTTTTGTAACTACTTGTTTTAGGTTTCCATTTAGTAATAATTTCCAGGTTTTCAGTAGAAATTCCTTCCTCATATTTATTATCAATAAACGGTAAAACAAAGGTATGCTTCATTCCGCCAATCCTATAATAAATTTGTTTCATTATGCTTGTTTTGCCAGTTCCCCAACTTCCATAAATTCCAAGAGCAAAAGGTGGTTTTGCTTCCTCCAGAAGCAGAATTGTTTGATCAACAAGTTTTCCATAACCCAAATTATCATGTAAGGTCCATTCGTCATTTGAAAGTTTTTTAGCCATAAGTTTGATAATTTGGTTGTACAGTAAATATTATAAACAGTAAATTTACTTTTTTTTCTACTACCAGAAAAAAAACTTAGCCATGTAAATTTCATGACCAATTTGAAGATTTCCAGTTATTTTGATTCTTCCTCCATTGTGTTAATTAAAAATCGATAAAATCACCAAAGCATTCGATTAACATCAGATTTTACCTTACCCATAACGGTTATTAATAAACCGTACGGTTCTTATTTCTCCTTTATCTACAAATAAATGTGTATATACACAACTTTTTTCGGCGTGTATGAACACCTTGTCTTGTTTTCTAAATATTAAAGTCATCTATAGGATTTTTAAAATTCTTAAAATTCTTTTCAGATACATGAGTATATCGCTCTGTAGTTTTTGTACTAGCATGCCCGAGCCATTCCTGAATACACCTTAAATCTGATTCTTTTTCAAGATGATGGCTTGCAAACGAATGTCTAAGCATATACGGCTTTTCGCCGATATTATCATAAAACAATATGATTTCTTGCTTGCTCAAATCTTGATTTCTTGTTTGTTTAATACAAAAAGCAAATATATAACAGAATTTATTTAGAATCAATTCAAATTAATTTTAATTAACAATGAAAAAATAAATTATGTAGTCAAATTTCTTGTTTTTCTTTTTTTACAGAAATTATCTTTCCACTTATTGATTATAGCGAAGAATATTGCCGTGAAATTATTTAAGTGGTTTAAGTATCAGGTTATGTGAGTCTTCACACAATTCAGATAATTATCGGAAGCAAAAATATTCGCAAAAATCGCAAAGACTTTGATCTTGTAAGTAAATTCTTTGCGCTTTTAGCGTTTCGTCTGCGTTCTTTGCGTGGAATTTTTTATGTCGGTTAATAAGATGAAATTTCTACATAAATAATTACATTGCCGCCATATATTACAATTTCCTGAAATGTGATTAGTTTTAGTGTGAAGTCGGAAGTCGGAAGACCGAAATTGGAGGACAGGAGTAGGAAGTTAATACAATAAAAAATATGACATTAAACTAATAATCAACTGTAATTTTCTTCCGACTTCAATCTTCTGACTTCGGTCTATTCATATACCTTACCCACTAAAATGGTAGTAGAACCAAATATTAATTGTAACTAAAATCATATCTAATCGTCAAATTAGTAAATACTCTAGACATTATGATATACAATTTCCTGAAAATTGCTTTGCGGAATTTACAAAAACATAAATTGCATTCCTTTATTAATATTTTTGGCCTTGCATTGGGAATGGCCGCAACAATTATTATTGCTTCTTATGTGTTTTTTGAACTCAGCTACGATAAGCATCACGAAAACTATAATGACATCTATCGAATTTACAGCGTGATAAGTTTGCCAAATGGCGAATCGGTAGAAGGTCCTTCAACAATTGGTACCGTAGCACCTCAAATCCCTCAACAGATTCCGGAAGTAATTTATTCTGTAAGAATGACCAATTTTAGGGAGATAGATATCAATTTTGATGATAAGGTTTTTCGAAATGATAAGCTTATCTGGGCTGATACCAATTTTTTTGATATTTTTAGTTGTGATTTTATTGCCGGAAATCCAAAAACGGCATTAACCGAAGACAGATCGTTGGTGTTGATCGAAAGCATTGCAAAAACATATTTTGGTGAAGATGACCCATTCAATAAAGTTGTTCAGGTAAACAAAAACAGCTATAAAATTACGGGCATTATAAAAGATTTTCCAATCAATTCTCATTTTCATTTTGATATTCTGGGTTCATTCGTAACAATGTGTAATAGTCGGTATGATATGACAAAAGATAATGGATTCAATTTTTACACATATTTATTATGCCCCGATTTTGAATCAAATAAAGAAAAAATTGAGGAGAAAACAAATATACTTATCAATAAAATTTCAAATGAAAGATTTGGAGAAATGGGGCTTTATGTCGATTCCTTTTTTCAGCCATTGAAAGATATTCATCTAAGATCTAATTCAATTTTTGAGTTGGGAAATAACGGAAACATTAATAATATTTATATTTTTTCGGCTCTGGCAATTTTCATTATTTTAATTGCGATCGTAAACTTTGTTAATCTCGTTACAGCCAATTCCGAGACGAGGGCAAAAGAAATTGGTTTAAGAAAAGTGATGGGTGCATGTCGAAATAATTTGTTCCGTCAATTTATTGGTGAATCCATTTTGATCTCATTTTTTGCTTTTATTCTTGCATTGGCCATAACTCAGGTTTTTATCGGGATGTTCAGCCAGCTTATGGATAGCCCGATTGTTCTTCCTTATAGATCAGATCCGGTAATTTTATTTCTTATGTTGTTGGCCGTAATCATTATCGGTTTTGTTTCGGGAAGCTATCCCGCACTTTACCTGTCGAGATATCTTCCTGTTAATGCATTGAAAGGAAGTAAATCATCAGGAGGTGCGAAAAATACAATTCTAAGAAAATCGCTCGTTGTTTTTCAATTTACTATTGCCATTTTTTTACTGATCAATTTGGCACTTTTGTTTAAGCAGGTTTCTTTTCTGAAAAACAAAGAACTTGGATTTGATAAGGATCAGGTTATTGTTGTGAATAATCTTTCACAAAAAATTAGGTCATCTTTCGAATCATTAAAAGCTGATCTGTTGACGAATCCAAACGTTCTTTCAGTAACTGCCTCACAAGGTGTTCCCGGTCAATTGGGAAATATTGAAGCCGCATATAAAGTTGGCGACAACGCAACCTCAAGCATTGCCATTCATGAGTGCAGAATACAGGATGATTATTTGAAAACTTTCGGAATGCAATTAGAGGAAGGTAGTGATTTTTCAAGCGATATGGGTACTTCAAAAGAAAAAATCATTCTCAATCAAACCGCCGTAAAAAGATTAGGGCTTGAAGATCCGTTACATAAAAAAATTGTATTTTTCAGGGATACACTTCAGGTAATTGGCATTGTTAAGGATTTTCATTTTCAATCTTTACATCAGGAGATTGCTCCACTTTCCTTAACAAAGCGAAGAGACCATTTTGAAGTAATTTCAATAAAGCTTAAGACCGACCAGATTTCGCAAACCTTACAAGACATTGAGAATGCCTTTTCTGATGTTAATCCAAATAATACTTTTCAGTACTTCTTTGTCGATCAGAATTTCGATAAAATGTACCTGGCCGAAGAAAAATCAAATCAGTTGATCACCTATGCAGCAATTTTGGCAATCATTATTTCAATGCTTGGGCTTTTTGCCCTTACTTCCTTTACCATCTCTCAAAAGATACAGGAAATTGGAATAAGAAAAGTTATGGGGGCATCTGTTTCTCAAATCATGAGAATTTTTATAACCGATTTGGTAAAATGGGTTGTAGTTGCTACACTTATTGCGTTTCCACTGGCATATTTCTCTATGACAAAATGGTTGGAGAAATTTGTTTATCACACCGATATTTCTCTTTGGATGTTTTTATTTGGTGGTTTTCTGGCTTTAATAATTGCAATTGCCACCGTAAGTTTTATTTCGTTTAAAGCAGCGAGGGCTAATCCGGTCAATTCTTTAAAATATGAATAATTTGTGTTTGTCCATAATGTCCGCTATCATCGTTATTCTTGTTTTGAAAACAGTCATTTACTATAGTAAATTCCTTGATTTTCAAAACTGCGAAAGCCTCGATAGCGAACATTCTGAACTAAACACTGACTTTATGGACAGACTCTAATTAATATTGAAGATGTAAAGATATTCAGCGAAAACATAAATCAATAATCAATGTAATAATGAAGAAATTTATCAAAATACTACTCTATTTCATTTTAGGAGTAATTGCAATTTTTGTAATTTTCATGGGAACCTATATCATTGTTAATTGGCAAGGTGTAATTGAACCGTTTCAGGTTGGTAATCCTAATGCTGAAAATAAAATTCTTATCGTCAGTCAGGGTAGCGAATTTAAGGAAAACTTGGTACAGAACCTTGTTGAAAGGCTTAAAGACGATAATAATTACCTTAATGTGCTTGATTGTACAGAATTGGATTCTGAAAAAGTAGCTGATTGGCATGCTGTTTTAATAATTCATTCGGCTCAAATACATAAGATGCCTAAAGAAGCACATTTGTTTCTTGAAAATGCCACTGACCTTTCCAATGTGATCCTTGTTTCTACATCAGGTTCGGGAGATGATAAGATTGAAGGATTCGATGTAGATGCAATATCTACTGCTTCCAGAATGGCAATAACTCCCAAACTTATTGAATGGATTATGCCACGAATTGAGAATATGTTAATAAACAAAGTTAATTAATTCTTGAAGTTGGGGTAGTCCGTACGGTTTATCCTTTCTCTCTTATTTAAAAGAATATTATTTTATATTTGTTTAACTTTTTAACACTTTTTCTCTTTTAAAAAAGCGGGCTTGAAAATCCACTTTTTTATTTTTTGTTTTGATATTCAGATGAAATTTTTATACTTGTGAGGAAATAAATAAGAAATGTGCACAATTAATGTGGGATAGCTTTCCAAATTGGTCGGTTATATGCAGCAGGGGTGTTTATATTTCGGAGTTAGTAAACATTAAAACCAAATATATGAGACATTTAATTTTAGTAATACTTTCCATAATTTATTTTAATGCTTATTCTCAACAATATCAGTGTAAATTTGGGGAAGCATTCCAATCTGGTGATACTTTGATGCAAAAAGAGATATTATATGAATGGGAAAAAGAGAATCCAAAGGACGCTGAACTTTATACCTGCTACTTCAATTATTATTTCACTAAATCGAGAAGAGAAGTTATCGAGCTAACAACAGAAGAAATTCAAGGAGAAAGTTTTGCTCTTATAGATAGTTCAGGGAAAACTGCTGGATATATGGGTAGTAAAATTATTTACAACGAAATAATAATGCAAAAAGGATTAACGAAAATTGACCAAGGTATTGATTTATACCCAAATCGGTTAGACATGAGATTTGGTAAAATTTACTCTTTAGGACAGACTAAAGATTGGGAATTTTTTACGAAAGAAATAATAAGAACTATCCAATTTTCTGCTACAAATAATAATAAGTGGACTTGGACAAATAATAAACCCAGAAAAGGCGGAGAAAAAAAATTCTTACTGGATATACAAGACTACCAACTTCAACTATATAATACAGGAGATGATAGTTTGCTGCTAAATATGAGGCAAATAGCGACTGAAATACTAAAAATATATCCGAACCACATCGAGAGCTTGACAAATCTTTCAATCTCCTATTTAGTACTCAATGAGTTTGATGAAGCAATTGAAAACTTACTTAAAGCCCTGGAAATTAATCCGAGAGATATTGTTGTGTTAAGTAATCTTGCTCACGCTTACAAGTTAAATGATGAAAAAAATAAATCAATTAATTACTATAATGAAATAATAAAATATGGTGACAAGCAAAGTATTGATTTTGCAAAAAAACAGATTGATGAAATGAATAAATAAAAACGATTTGCCAACATTGTATAAATTACATTAAAACGCAATTTGTACAGTACGTAAATGCAGCAATTATTTATTTACTTGATTATTATTTTCGTTTTCTGTAAATTTTATAAATTTACAAAAAAATCATTTTACTAATTTTTATTTGTTTATGATGAAAAAATTATCCATTTTTCTATTTTGTATTTTATTTGTAAGCTGCTTATCTTATAGTCAGGACACAACTAAAGTTTTAAAACCTGATTTTGATAAAAGTGGTTTTTATCTGCAAAAAGCAAGTGTAAATCTCAAAGTGTCTCTTATAAGTGGTTTTACAGCTGCAGGTTTAGCTTTTTGGAACTCATCAAATAGTATATATCGTAGAGAAAATAATTCGCAACCTATTTATATTATTGCAGGTGTTTTAGGTGCTGTAAGCATAACTTGCTATATATCATCAATTTTTAATATTGGTAAAGCCGGTTATTATTTAAGAGGTGGAAGCAAAAATAAAATCGTGCTAAATGCTTCAAAAGATGGTATAGGCCTTGCTTTTAAGTTTTGATTTTATAAATTTATAGTGTCGGAAAATTCTCTCTTAATATATTATGGTTTTCTCTCTTTTGTTTCAAATCCTTTAATTATTTCATTAGAAGTCCTAAATTGAGCATCATCATCGATTTCGAGATTGAAAATAATATCATAATACTTCTGTTCGATAAAAACCTTCTGTTCGGGATTTTCAGTGGAATAGCTTTCCCCTTTTATTTTAATGGGGTATAATGTATGCTTGTCAATAAAGTAAACAGTAATTGAAACAGTACCCGGGTTTTCTTTACGTTTTGTTGCAAATCCGGGCATTGTTATGTTATTCTCTAATCCAACTAATATTTGATAACAATCCTTACTTTCAATAACCGTATCATTTAATCTCTTAATTGTGTATGAATCAGTATTCTCCAATATATACCTAAACTCATATTGCATTCCATAAACTGTATTATGACTCCAAAAGTGTTTTTGCTTAAATTCCGGATACTTAATTAAATCATAAATCAATGCTGTGCTATCCCGATTGTTTTTTCGAATCAGTCTGTTACCATCATAAATATCTTCGTATATCACGTTTTCCTTATCATTTACATACATATACCAATGTCCTTTTACGCCAACAATGGAATCATCAATCAGTCTTTTAAAATACATCTCTCGATATCGGGAAATTGTATCATTAATATTTTGAGGATTTGTCCTTGCCATATCTTGTTTAAAGTAAACAGTTTCAATGGTGTCAATTGAATTAATTGTCTTTTGTAATATTTCAGAAGCAGTATCTTTCAAATCACAAGAGGTTAAAACAATCAATATGGCTAAAAAATATGTAAATTTATTCTTCTTCATTAGTCTGTCCTTTAAAGCTTTTTGGTTTTTTTAATTTGGTAAATACGGTAAATTGTATGAGTAGTAGTAGATTGCGTGGTACTTTCCTATCAAAACGAAAAGAAGTTTAAGCGGGCTACAAACCTTGATGTTTAACACTTTCCCTGCCATTACTTATACAAAATGTTGTGTGGTCGGTTTTTAATTTTTGGTTCCTTTCTCCAACTTGTTTCTCACTTCTCGTAATACCTTTTTGTGCAGTTTATCCTCGAATTCATTTACAAATTCAACTACAGATCCCTTATCAATCTTTGCCAATTCCCGCAATGCCCAGGATAATGCTTTTATTATCATTTCTTCGTGGTCGTCCACAACTAATCGACAGATTTCCAGTGTTCGTTTACTGTCTCCTTTTCCTCCTCTGGCTTTTTGATTTAATGAAACTGTTGCAACAATTGCTATTCTTCGAATCCAGAAATCATCAGAATTCAAATAATTTTTTACTTTTTCTATACTAATCAGATTTTCTCTCCAGGCACAGCCAACGACTATTGCACCAAAATAATCAACGGATAACCAATTGTCTAATTTTTTTTCAATACTGTCAATATAATCTTCTGTTAGTGATTTGAATAAATTTTTCTCAGTTTGCAAATATTCAAAGGCTATTTGTTGTAATTCAAAAATATTCTCGTCTATCAGTTGTTTTATTAAAACTAATTTTTCTGTGTTATTAAAAGATTTTGTCTGCTTTTTTAATTCTTTAAGGACAATTTTTAAATTTGGGACTGTTACTCCAATTACGTGCATTTTTGTCGGATATGATTTTTTTGCAAACTCAATCCGATTTTTGTCTGCAAATTCTTCAAGTGATTCTCGAATATCCTGTATTAACTTTTTCATATTATGTGTTTGATTTGCAGTTTGCTCTGCCCTTTAAACTGACACACAATCCCGAAATATAAACACACCTACTGCGTATATCCACCCAATTTGTGATATTATAGTGCATTAATAGTGTATATTTCTTCTTTATCTTTTATGTTCAGGTTTTAGTATTATTAAATTATTCTTTATTTTTCACAAATGTAGAAATTATTATTAAATATCTAAATCATTGTTTGTGGTGAAATGGAATGTTTAAGAATAATAAAAAATCCACTATGGCAGGATAGCGAGTTATTAAAAACTTAAATAATTGTTTAGATTTATTTTGTTTTCAGGTACAAATAAAAAAAAGGATTAGCCTGTAATTCAGCAGATTAATCCTTTTAATTGTCGGGGTAGCAGGAAGCTCAACAATCTATTAACATTCTTATAATCAATTTTTTAATTCATGTCTATTTTGTTCCCTGTTGTTTTTTATTTATACTAATGTCTAGTTTTCTCCCTTAATTTCTTTTATTTTTTTATTTTGCTCAACAATGGTTCTATTTTTTTTTTCTATTGCCTGAGTGCATTCCATTAAATTCTCCTGAAGTTCGCAGACAGTATTAATTAGTTTATTAATATTCTCCTGACCGACTAAAACTTTTTTAATTAATTTATCAATATTTTTTTCTTTTTTCTTTAGCTCATTTCTTTTATCATCATCCTCTCGTGTTTGAAATTCATATGCTTCATCAAACCAATATTTCATTGGTACACCTAATGCTTTAGATATTTTTTCTAAAACCCTCACTTTTATTGAACCAGATCGAAATATATCACCAATTGTTTTTTCATGCATACCAATAAGTTCTCCTATCTCTTTATTTGAGATTTTTTTCTCTTCCATTAAAAGTCTTATCTTTCTTGTATTAAACATTTTATATTTAGATTAATTATAAATTGGCAGTTTTCTTAATTTATTACCTTATTTAATATTTATTTATAATAAACATTTTCTTACATTTGCAATACACTATCAATACAAAGATAGGATATTTTTAATCAAAAATCAATAGCTTAAAAATATGACTCAAAAAGATCTTAACATTTTAAAAGAAAAACTTCCTAAAAATTTTGCAACTTCTTTAGGGAAGACATGCAATGTAAATGCTGATACCGTTCGAAAAGTATTTAACAAAAGGCATGAAAATCAAAAAATTATTGATGAAGCAATTACTCTTGCCCAGGAATGGCAGGCACATTTAAAAAAACAATCGGAATTAATTAATGCATTATAATTATGGATTTACCTGAATACCTTGATAATATCAATCATGAATTTATTGGAATTCATGATAATCTTTACAGGATAAAAGTCGAACTTATTCATTTTGTTGATTTTGATCCATCAACAAAACTTGAGCTCAGATCATTGCTTGATAAAGATTTAATTGCTCAAGTTTCACTTGATCAATTGGGAATTACTGATGAAGATGAGCGATTACATAAGTTCGGTTTATGTAATTACGGCGGTTTTGATAATAAAGCTGACGTAACAAAAAATTCAACTCAGACCGAATATTTCGAATGTGGCCATAGAGGAGATTGCCCGGTTGAAGGAAAGCTGTGTAAGCATATTAAAACTAAAGAAGGTTTTATTACACCAAGGGAAATTGAAGTAATTAAGCTTATAGCAGAAGATTTAGCAGACAAACAAATTGCAGACCGTCTGGGTATTAGTGTTTTTACTGTCAATACTCACCGTAGAAATATTCAACATAAAATTGGTTGTGCTAGTAAAGTCGGGATTTGCAGGTTTGCTATAGAAAGAAGAATTATATAATACCCCAAGTGCTATGTTGTGTTGTGCATTTGTAGATTTTTTCATTTGGTTTCCGGGAGGTGTGATGAGCCTCCCGGTTTTTTAAACTCACAAAAAAATGAATGAAACAACTAATAATAAATTTTTTTCAAAAATCTAAAAACATGAAAAAGGATACTTCAGCAAAAGAGCAAATCAAAAAGGTTTATGAAATGTCGAAAAAATTAAAACACCTCGAAGGAGGAGTACTGCATAAGAAATCTAATTACTAATTAAAAATTTACAATTATGATTATTGAAAGTATTGATATTTTAAAAAGAGATAAGAGAGCTTATCTCGTATATCACGAAAAAAATCAACTTGCAGAAAAGGTGATATCAGAAACGATAGATCCTGCCGCCCCGGAACCTGAGCTAATAAAAACCGCTATGCATCATAAAAAAGAAGCTAAACAAGCCGAGCTTCGAATAAAAGCAATTGACTTTGAGATATCAAAATTATCAGAAAATTAATAAACCGAGAGCCGGTCATCCTGCAAAATGCCGGCTTTCATTTTTTTAAATTTAATGGAAATCATTCAACTAACAAACCAACAGGCAATAGATCTTTCCGCACAATGTAAAGTAATCATCGAATCAGTGGGTTATTATCGCCGTGCTGTGTTTAATGATAAAACGAAGGCAATTGCTTTTACTTTTGGTGATGATATTATAGCCCAATCAAGAAATGCCTTTTTTATCCTCAATCAGGATTATAAAAAGTAAATCATAATTCCAAAATAACTAAATGATCCCTCCCGAAACCATCGACAAAATTTTTTCAGCTTCAAATATTGTTGAAGTTGTCAGCGATTTCATTACCTTGAAAAAAGCAGGTGTAAATTACCAGGCATGCTGTCCGTTCCATGATGAAAAAACACCTTCGTTTTCGGTTTCACCGGCAAAGAATATTTACAAATGTTTTGGCTGTGGCAAAGGTGGCGGACCGGTTAATTTTGTAATGGAGCACAAAAGCTATTCCTATCCTGAAGCTTTGAAATATCTTGCTCAGAAATACTCTATCGAAATTAAAGAAAATAAAGAAAAAACACCTAATCAGGAAAAGATAAAAATTGATACGAAAGAAAAACTCTATCATATCAACAAAATGGCTGCCAGGCATTTTTACGAAAATCTTTGGAAACCCGAAAATGCAGTTGCTCTTGAATATGCATTATCGCGGTTCACTAAAGAAGAATTAATTCAAAACGGAGTAGGCTTTGCCCCAGATAGCTTCGATGATCTTTTGAAATTCTTTCGTGTAAAGAAAATTAAAGAAGAATACTTCTTACTTTCAAACCTGATCAGGGAAAGCGAAAACAAAAAAAAGCTTTATGATTTTTTTCGCAATCGTTTAATTTTTCCCATCATTCAAAACGACCAGGTAAAAGGTTTTGGAGGAAGATTATTACCTAAAAACGAAGGCCCGAAATATCTCAACTCATCTGATAGTTTAATTTATAATAAGTCAGAAACAGTTTTTGGTTTGAATTATGCTTATAAGCAAATTCAAAAACTCGATAATTGCAATATTGTTGAAGGTTACACGGATGTAATCCGGATGCACAGCCTCGATATAAACAACACAATTGCACCCTGCGGCACTGCCTTAACCTTTTTGCAACTCAGGCTGATCAAACGCTTCACTAAAACAATTACTTTGATTTATGACGGTGATTCAGCCGGGCTAAAAGCCGCTAATAAAAACGGCATTATTGCCATTGAACAAGGTTTAAATGTTTACATTGTTTCGCTTCCGGAAAAAGAAGATCCCGAAAGTTTTTTTAAAACAAATGAGCAGTACCGGCAATATGTTAAAGACAATAAAAAGGATTTTATTTTACAAAAAGCAAATGCACTTTTTGAAACTTCAGGGAATGATCCGCAGCTTCGCCATCATGCGATCAATGATATTTGTAATCTTTTGTCAAATTTCGATAAATCGAAACAAGATGTTTGCATTGAGCAAATTGCAAAATCTTCAAAACAAAAGGCAAAGCTTTTTCAGGATAAATTAACTGAATTAAGAAAGGAATCTTCAGGCGAAAAAGAAGAAAGAACCTGGTTACCCGAAACAATTGATCCAAATGAGTTTGAAAAATGGGGATTTTATTCTGATAATAATGAGTATTTCTTTCGTTCGAAAACAGGTATCGAACAGCTTTCAAATTTCATAATGAAACCTGTTTTTCATATTACTTCCATTTTCGATAGCCGCAGGATCTTTGAGCTTATAAATGTATATGGTTACAGGGTTGTTGTTAACCTGGACATGCAACAAATTACCAGCCTGCAGGCTTTTCAGAAGGAAATTGAAAGCAGGGGGAATTATTTGTTTTGGGGCCAAATGTCGCATTTGCAAAAGCTAAAACAAAAACTTTATAAAGAAACCCGGACCTGTGAAGAAATTAAAAATCTCGGTTGGCAAAAGGAAGGATTTTGGGCATGATCAAACGGTATGATAAACGATGACGGAAGCTTTCAGGAAATTGATGAATACGGAGTTGTTAAGCATAACGAAATTAATTATTTCATCCCTGCATTTTCAAAAATTTACATTACTGATAAAAGCGTTTTTTTGGATGAACGCAAATTTCAATTTAAGCTGGGGAAGATAAGCATTAAAGACTGGACAGAACTTTACACAAAAGTACACAGCGAAAATTCAATGGTTGGATTTGCTTTTTATATTGCGGCACTTTTCAGGGATCACCTGCTTTATTTATTCGATAATTTTCCGATTCTGAATTTATTCGGGCCAAAGGGATCCGGTAAAAATACAATGGCTTACAGCCTGCTTTCTTTATTTGGTAAAAAGCAAACCGAATTTAATATTCATAATGGCACAAAGCCCGGACTAGCCAAACATCTTGAGCTTTTCAATAATGCGATCGCATTTATTGATGAATATAAAAACAACCTTGATTATGATAAAATTGAAACACTGAAATCAATTTATAATGCAATTGGCCGATCAAGGATGAACATGGATAAAGGTGGAAAAAAGGAGACCACGGCAGTTAACCAGGCAGTGATCCTTGCAGGCCAGGAAATGCCAACTATTGACGTGGCACTTTCTTCCCGGGTTATCTTTCTGCAGTTTTTATCAAAGAAAGGATTGTCAAAGAAGGCAAAAGCAGATTTTGAAAAATTGCAGAAAATCGAGCGTGATGGGCTGCCTCATATCACAGTTGAATTTTTGAAGCAACGAAAATATTTTATCGAAAATTATAAAAACACCTACGATTTTATTTTACGTGATTTTATGGAGCACATTGATAAAAATCAAATTGATGACCGTATTCTTAGAAATATGGTTACTGTATGTGCTGCATTTAAAACCATGGCCGAGAAGTTTGAATTCTCGTTCACTTATGATGAACTGAAAAAGCAGGGAATTAAAGTAATTAAGAATCATAATGACCAGCTGTCGAAATCAGATGAAATAGGAGTTTTTTGGAGCTTGATTGAAGCATTGTTTGATGAGAATATTTTGATAGATAAATGGCATTTTAATGTTAAAATGCAACGTGATATAATCACAACAAAAGGGAAAAAAACTTATCCTGAAGGAAAACTTGTTTTAAAGTTTAAGTTTTCATCAATTGCCAAGCTTTATTCCGAAAACTTACGCCAATCAGGAGAGAAACCATTACCAAAAGATACCTTAAGATATTATTTAGAGACGAGTAAAGCATTTATGGGTATACAGAATTCATGCAATTTCACAAGAAAGGATTGGGATTCAACTCAGGGGAGAACAGTCGAACACAAACAAAATACTTCAGCTTATTGTTTTGATTATAATCTTTTAGGAATAAACCTTGAACGAGAAACTGCCAATGAATATGGTGATTTTAACGAATCTGATAGTAAAGATAAAGTTATTGAGCAGACCCAAGTCACAGCTCCGGATGATAATTTACCATTTTAGTAAAAATAATTTAAAAAAAATGAAAAAATATTTTGAGCCTAAAATATCGACCTTACTCGACCTTACCGACCTTACTAATTCTAAATTAATACATTACATTAATATTTTTGGTAGGTTAGGTAAGGTTTAGTAAGGACAGGTAAGGTTTTGAAAATCGAAAACCTACAAAAAAGGTTGAAAAATTATGGCTAAATAAGTGAAACCAAACAAGTAAGGTCGGTAAGGACGAGTAAGGTAGGAAAATGTGTCATGATTTGAAAAATTTGAAAAAAAACGCAAAAAAACACAAATGGAGATAAAAAATGACATAGCTGGATCACCATATTATGAAAATCAGCCCGCCGGTACCCGAGTAGCTTCCCGGGATGATTTCTTTCAGTATGGTGAGCGTATTATAAATATGCCTTACCTGGTTAAAGTCTTTTATGATGAAATATTTTATGCAAAACGTACAAATGAAAGCTTTAAAATTGAAAAGCTTAAGCCCTGGTTGGATGTTGGGAGGGTTTTTGTGTTTGATTAACGATACAAATAAATTTTGGCCGCTTTCGAGCCACTTTTGTATCGTTTTATTATGTTGTTTTTTTGTTTCACAATCGTTCAAAATTAGTAAAATTCCGGCTTAAATTTTTTTGGTGTTGTGGGTATGTGCATTAGTCTTCATCGAAAATGACAACATAGAACATTTTATTCAAATCTATTTTTATCGGATTTTGCAATTTCCATCTTTCGTATGCTTCGAAGTCACATTCTAAATTCTCTGGAACAATCATTATCATACCATATTGCTCCAAAATAAACTCTTCAAGGAAATCATTTTCTATTATTAAATTCAATTCAGATAAATAATCAGCTGTACTTTCTATTTTGGAAAAATTAGGATGCTCTCGTTCAAAATTGACAAACGCTTTCAAGGATGCTATATGTAAATCAAGATATAATCCTGAAAAACCTGATGCTCTCTCAAGTGAGTCAACATTATCCATAACCCATTTAACCTTTGCAAATGCACTTCCCATTGCAGAACCTAACATAACTGAATCAACTAATGCCGCTTCTGCTACATAAATACTTGTTTTTGGGTTAAGATGACTTATTCGGACAAGTTTGGTAGGATTAAAAAAATCCATGAGCTTACTTTCTAATTGATTACATGTTAAAGAATCTAATTCTTCAGAGGTGATTCTTATTTTAAAGAACCAACTTCCACACTCGTAAACGACAAGGCTTGAATAGTCTTCATTATTTTCAATCTCGGATTTAAAACCATTGATTTTATAGGCAGAATCTGAATATGAGACGTAATATTGTGTCGCAAATACTCCATCATCTGAAACGCTTGCAATAGATTGCAATGATTTTAGATATTCAATTCTTAATCTATCTTCTGTGCCAGCATTTGCAGGGTATATGTAAATTGAAGCTAAAGTATGTGATTCAATATCTTCATATGAAACACCAATATTTGTTTTCTTTCTATTGAATGCATAAATATTTTTTCTGAGAAGATTATCAATTCTTAAAGGAAAAACCGTATTTGTTTTTTTTTGAATAAAATCATTTTTAGACTTTATCCTTTTTGGTTTATATTGTGCCTGACTTAATACCGACAAGGCCAGTAAAAACAATATTAAAGTTTTATTTTTCATAAGATTACTTTAATTGCACACACTTTTTTTTGCATTACACTCAATCCGAAATATAAACACCCCTGCTGCGTATATCCACCCGATTTGGATGCTATAGAGCGTTAATTGTGTTTATTTCTTCTTTATGATCAAATATTTTAATTTTAAGTTAGTGTTTACTTTTTTCCTAAACATCACACAAATATATATAATTTTTTTTACTTTTGTCACTGCAGGATGGCCGACTTTCGATAAAATATCGAAAGATGATAACAATCTTATTTACACATTATTTTTATTCGAGGAGAATCTTCCTTTTTTATAAGTGGTTTATAAATTAAATTTAAATACTTATGAAAATCTGTTTAAAACTTTCAAATAAACTTAATGAGGCCTTTCTAAGGATGAAATTCTCAGCAAATAAAACCGGGCCGATCAGAATCGAAAGAAAAGATGAAATAGGTAAATATATCTCAAGCCGCGTCCGCTATTCAAATCTACCGGTAAATAGTGAAGGAACAGAACTGATTTTACCTAAAACCACTTTAGAAAGCGGAAATAACTATTTTTTGTACTTCTCAATCGAGGATCAAAGAAAGATCAATGACTATTTGACTGCTCAATTCAATATATTTTTTCACAATTTCATGTTCAAAGGAAATAGCCTGGGAATTAAAAAAAAGGTATTAATTGAATCAATGATCAGTCAATTAAATTTGAAGAATGATAGCACTATTTTCGACAATCTGAAGAAAAATGACTATCGCCTGAGAAAAAAAATTGAAAATTTTATCTCAGAAACCGTGCAAACACCTAATACATAATAAATTAAAAAATTAATTCACAAATAAGTACTTTTAGGGGACACAATAATGAATATACCAGGCATATTTAAGATAGAATATCTGGAATTTGACAAAGTCAATTTACCATATATTTCTTCAAATTCTACAGTAAATTTATCGAATTATATATCAGAATCTCCAATTTCTTTAGATTTTATCCCGGAAACTGCCGGTTTAAGTGTTAAAGAAAAACAGTCAAAATCAAATTCTTTTGACCTGGTTGAGATCAACCTTAAGATTGAGGGCCATGACCAGGATAAAATATCAATCTTAAATGATCTTAGAGACAAACCTCATATTTATCGGATCACCGATAAATCCGGAAACAAATATCTTATCGGTTTTAATTATAAGCCATTCGCATTGTTTTCCTATAATTTCAAAAATGATCCCACAGCAAAAGGAGGCCGGGTGATCATGGCAAAAATATCCTGGCAAACAAATATCTTTCCTGTATTTCTTACTTAATTACATCTTCACGATATTACCTTTAATAGTCCTTTATTTTTCAATTACATCATGTTATTCTTGTAATTGAAAAACACATCAATGGCAAAAGAAGTTATTATTGACGGATATATCGGGCCTTATGCTTATTCCAAGCAATACATTCGGGCAATGCTCGAAGGTTCGAAAGGAAAAGAAACGAAGGTAAAAATTTCTTCGCTCGGAGGTGACCTTAATCACGCAATCAATATTCATGATCAATTTGTTGAACATGCTAATATAGTCGTTGAGTTTTCATCCTTTTCCGCTTCATCTGCAACTATCATTGCATTAGGTGCAAAAACATCAAAGATGAATAAAAATTCATTCTACCTGATACATAAAGTAATGAGCTGGATAGATGAATGGGGTTATATGAATGAAGATGATCTGGAAGAGATCATCGCAAAGCTTGAAAAGGAAAAAAACGAAAATGCAAAGATCACCCTGCAAATTGCAAAGATGTATTCAGATAAAAGCGGAAAGTCTGTCAAGGATATTCTTGATTTAATGAAAAAGCAAACCTGGTTAACAGCTGAGGAAGCTAAAGAATGGGGTTTTGTTGATGAGATAACCGAATCTGCAACAAAAGTCAATTATCTTGAAGATTATCGTATGGTTGCTATGATAGCAGGATCAGGCTTACCGGAACCACCACGCAAACATTTAACAAACACAGATATGTCAAAAGAAGAATTCGTAAAGGATGAAAAATCATTCACAGCCTGGTTTAAAGATAAATTCGGGCTTTCTCCAAAGAAGGTAAATACTGAAGACGAAAAGGATGTAAAAATTGCCAAATTGGAGGAAACAATAAAAAACCTTAAGGCAGCAAAAGAAGAAAAGCCTGCAGGTGAAAAGGAAAACTCCGAGGAAACCGAAAAGGTTGAAAAGGGAAATGAAACCGAAAAGGTTGAAAAATCCAACGAATCCGAAAAGGATAATAAAATTGCTGAATTGGAAGAAACAATCAAAAACCTCCAGGGATCAGCTGCCGCCGATCCTGATGTTAGTAAAACATCGGATAATGGAAAGACAAATGAAGGTGAAAGTGATTTCTTTTCAGCAGTTGAAGAAGCTACTAAGCTTAATGAAATGCTTGAAGGAATTAATTAAAAAATTTTAAATATTTAAATATGGGATTTACAGTCACTCCTGCTGCACTTAATGAAAGTGCAAGGAAATTTAAAAAAGAATTATTGATCATGGCCGTTCTCGGCCTTGGATTATCTCTTAAACACATGTCGCTTCGTACCGGTATCCGCTACGAAGAAGTTGTTGGCGAACTTGCGGGTTCCGCTGAGCTTGAACCTTACAAAGGTACAGTTCCTGAAGATTCGGATTTTGGTATTGCAGGTAGAACTCTTGCCACACATCTGGGACAATGTGTGAAAAAAGCCGATCCGAATCAGCTTATTTCCTCAATCTACGGATCAGGTATTACTTCAGGTAAAAAAATTGAGGAGCCTCAAATCAAAAAAGCAATAGTTGCTTTAATCATCAAACGAATTTCAAAAGGCCTGAATCTACACCTTTTCGATGGTGTAAGAAATGCTGCCGGCACAACCACAAAGGATCTCTTTAACGGATTTGATAAGATCACTGCCGATGAAATTACCGCCGGTAATATTTCGGTTGCAAAGAAAAATCTCATGGAGATCACCGGCCCGATTGATGACACAAATGCAGTTGATGCATTAAAATCAATTTATCGTGGATCTTCTGATGAATTGCAGGCTGAAAAATCAAAGTTGTTTATGCCAAAAGGCATTTATAATTCTTATACCGAGGATTACAAAGCTACTACCGGTGCAATTCCTTATAATACTCAATTCAAAAAGACTTTCCTTGAAGGTTCTGATGATATGTGTGAGCTGGTTCCATTAATTGGAAAAACCGGAAGTGAGCACATCCAGTTAACTACAAAATCCAACATGCTTGTTGGAACATATTTATTAGGTGATTATGAAAAAATTGAAGTCCGTAGAGGCGATAATCCTTTTCTACTTCAGTTTATCCTGACTATGTTTTTCGGAGCTCAATTCGAAACTATCTCTCCTGAGCTTTTCTTTAACGCTAAAATTATTTAATCATGGATTTTGATAATTTAAACTGGGATGACGGGAATAAAAGTATTCCCGGTATTTATAATAATGCCTATTGTATTCCGAAAAGGGATATTACTGTATGGCCTGCAGTTATTGCATCTCCAACCACTTCAGCTGAGTTAGTAACCTTAGCAGGAAGTTTCACACTCGCTACATTAAAAAACTGGAAGAAAATAAATACAATTGACAGCAAATCTCCTGTAGTTTGTGAGTCTCAGGGTGAAATACGCTGTCAAACTTTCCTGAATAAGGCTACCCTTAAAACCTCACTTACAAACGAGGCGGCTACTGCTTATGCTGCAAAAGCAAATAATGATGACATGGTTTACCTGGTACGTGAAAAAGACTCCGGAAAATGGCGTGTTATCGGTAATGAAATGTTCAACACTCTCACAAAACCCAGCCTTGCTCTTGGTGGAGAACCTACTTCAGAACGTGGGATGACACTTGAAATTGAAGTTTCAGATTCTATTCCTGCCCCGTTCTATAATGGTGCTATTGTTACTGATCAGGGAGACGTTAATCCAGCCTAATTATGCCCGGAAAAGAAAATAAAACAGAATTGATCCTTAGCGGAGATCCCGCTAAGGATTTTGCGGCTTTTTTAAATTCAAAAGAAAAGCCTTATGATATCGGACTTGAGTTGATCAGCCGGTATACCCAAAACAGGGTTTTGTTACAATTTTTGCAAAAGAATCGTGATGAAAAATCCGCTCCCAAAAAACTCCTTGATAATATTAAAATTATTTCACGCCAATGGTTGAAAAAATAGAAAAATATCTGGAAGCGAAGAAAAAGGACTATGATCAGGGCCTTATAATTCTTTCCAAAGCCACAAAGAACAGAATTCTTGTTCAAAGGCTTTCTCGCAAACAATGGCCTGAGAAACTCAATTATGAGTTGAAAAAATGTCTTGAGCGTTTAAAAAGCCTGGAGCAAACTTCACCTGAAGAAAAATCACCGGTGGAAAAATCTACAAAGCCGCTTGAGAAAAAAGATGTTTCGAAAAATCCTTCAGAAAACATTCCAATTATTAAGGAACCAAAACGAGTAAGGATCATTAAAAATGATCAAAAAGTAAAGTTTGAGGACCTTCCTGAAGAATTGCAGAAAAAATGGGATGAAAATGCTCTTATGTACAAGGAAGCCAGGTCACTTCACGAAAAACTAAAACTTTTAGCTGAAGCAAAAGATGAAGACCGCCAGCCGCTGATCACGCGCCTGGGAATGCTTTCCGATAAAGTTCGTGCGAACTGGGATATCATAGATAATTATGATCCGGATTCAAAACCCGGGGAAAAAAATCAAAATCCTGAAATTGATCCCAAACGAATTTCTGCAAACCGAAAATATATTTCAATGAATGCCGGTAAACTCAAAAAGAATCCGAAACCTGAAAGTTTAAGGGCAAAAATCCAGGAAAGAATCAATGAGCTTCTAAGCGCAGGAGAAACATTTAAAGATGATCACAAAATCAAATTAGAAGAAATGGGCCTTGAATTTAAAACTGTCAAAACATAGCGTTCATCCATATTTTACCTCAGGTTCCGTACAGCTTTACCACATTGTTGATGACATTCTTCAGCAAACCGGTAAAGCTGTTTTGTTTATAAGTTCTTTTACAGTTTCGGAGGAATTCATTCGTAAGCTGCAAAAGCTGAAAGAAAATGGCTTTATTCAGGAATTACAAATGCTAATTGATCTGCGTAGTGCAAAGAAAACTTTGGACCTTTCCTGCTTCCTTTCTTCTGTGGCAAATGAGGTTTATCTTGCCAACAATCATTCAAAAGTAATTTTAATAAGCAATGAGAATTATAAAATATCGGTTGTTACATCACAAAATCAAACCAGGGGCAATAGAATGGAAGCCGGGATGATCTGCACCATGCCCGATGTTTTTGATTATTACAAAAAGAACATTTACAATGAATTTAAAAATTGCCTAAAACTTAGCGATGTACTCGGAAGAAACATTAAATAAAATAAAGGAATATGCCGGTTACCTTTTGAAACCTGATCAGATAGCCAGGCTGCTTGATATTGATCAACGGAAATTTAAAGAATTTCTTCGTGACAGAAATCATCCTGTCACTACCGCTTATGAATCCGGAAAATGTGAGACTATTCTTGAAATCCGGAAACAGGAAATTCAGCTTGCTAAACTTGGAAGTCCATTGGCTATTGAACTGGTCAACAAATTTATTATTGAACAAAAAATGGGAGAACGATAATGTCAAAAACAGATACACTTGAGATCTGCAGAAAGTATCTTTTTGATAATCCAAAAGAGAAGCTTCCGCTTCAAATAAATGAAAGATTGATCAGGATAAGAGCTGCCTTTGTTCACTGGACGGAGTTCCCAATGAAGGGAGATATTGAGATTCGTGATTTTATTATGGATGAATATGATCTTTCAAAATCCCAGGCTTATGATGACCTTGGTATTATCAAAGTATTACTTGGAAACGTAAAAAATGCCGGTAAGGAATGGCAAAGATATACTGTCATTGAAATGATCAAATTAGCCTTTGATATGGCCAAAACAAAGCAGGATTCTAAGGCTATGATTTTGGCTGCAGATAAACTCGGAAAATACACTCAGCTTCATTTACCCGATGTTGATCCCATTCCTTATGATGATATTGTTCCGCAACCATTCGAGCCAACTTCTGATCCCTCTGCAGTAGGATTAAAACCGGTTAACAATTTAAAAGAACGTATTCAGGCACTTAGAGAGAAATACTCTGCAGACATTGATGAGAATGTTACTGATGTTGAATTTGTAGAAATAAATCCGGAAGATGAGGAAATCTAAGCTCATTTATTTTAACGATCCCCAGCAGGAATTTCTTTACACCGCTCCGCATACAACTGTTATTGTCGGAGGCCGAAGGCTGGGGAAATCTCATGGCTTTGCAGCTCCTTATCTGCTTCGCAATTTTCAGCACATGCCCAGGGGTGCAAACGGAATTGTAGGCAATACTTATCAGCAGCTTTTAACCAGGACACTTCCCGGAACTTTCCAGGCCCTGGAACAATTTGGTTATAAAAGAAACCGCCATTTCTTTGTTGGCCACAAACCTCCTAAATCAGCAAATTTCAAAACACCATACATCGAACCGGCAAGCTATGATCATGCAATCTCTTTTTATGATGGATCCATAGCCAACCTGATCAGCCAGGACAGGCCCGGATCATCCAATTCATTAACATTGGATTCTTTACTTATCGATGAAGGCAGGTTTATTGACTTTGAAAAACTGAAAACCGAAACTTTCCCTGCTAACGGAGGATTTAAGGGCCACTTTGCCCATCTTCCCTGGCATCATTCCATACTTATTTTATCGGATATGCCGCCCACTCAAAAGCCTGCCTGGTTCGAGCATTATAAGGATGACATGGATCCGGAACTTATTGATGTTATCCAGGCAATTGTTTATGAAATCTGGAGATTAAAGAATGAATACAAAAAGACTAAAAAGGAAAGATTATTAAAAGAAATCAAATCATTACGTTTAACATTAGCTCAGTTTCAATCAATATCAGTTTATTATCGTGAGTGGAGCTCTCTTGAAAATCTCCAGATCCTCGGTGAAAGATATTTCAGGCAAATGAAAAGGGATCTCCCGCCTCTAATCTTTCAAACTTCTATTCTTTGTAAAAGGCTCAGGTTAATCAAGGATGGTTTTTATCCTGCATTAAACGACAAAATACATTATTACACGGCTTATGATAACTCTTATCTTGACAGCCTTGATTACGACTTCGATAAATTGTCTGAAGAATCATGCCTGCAGGATGGTGATCTTGATAATTCACAGCCAATTTGTATTGCATTGGATTATAATGCTAATATCAATTGGCTGGTAGCCGGCCAGCGGGATGGTATCAAGATGAAGGTAATCAAATCATTTTATGTGAAGTATGAGAATAAACTCCGGGAGTTAGTCAATAACTTTTGTAAGTATTACAGGCACCACAAAACCAAAGAAGTAGTTTATTATTATGATAACACAGCTCTCGGCACTAACTATGCTGTAGGTGATGATGACTTTGCTCAGACTGTTACTGATGAGTTTATTAAAAACAAATGGAAGGTTAAAAGAGTTCATATCGGTAATCCGGTCAGGCATATCGATAAACATAGAATGATCCATCAGGCTTTAACAGGTATTAAGTACTTGTTTCCTTTGTTTAACAAACAGAATAATGAAGCTCTTTTATTAGCTCTTGAAAATACAGGTGTAAGGATTAGTTCTCGAGGATTTGGAAAGGATAAAGCAGGTGAGAAATTAGCTGAATCGGAAGAGAACCTGTTAGAACACAGAACGGATGGAACTGATGCATTTGATACTTTATTTATTGGAATGAATAAATTCCCACAAAACATTAGCCAGGGCGCTTTGACATCGATCTTCGCATAAGTTGTATTTTGCATTATTGATTTAAATTTTCCTTCATGCTTACGGAAAAATAAAATCAATCGCACGAAATAATGGTAATTACTTTCCTTCGTCAGGTAATTACCACTATTTCCTTTGCCTGCCCTAAAATACAACTTCTCATTACCTTTTTACGTGATCCATCGCACCGGGGCGGTTCATATCAATATCCAAATCATATAACACGCTAAAATCAAAAGGTAATTACCTAAACTGCGACAGGGCGATGCTGGGGACAGTAGTCACTTGACCGGAAAATTTTATACTTTTCCAGACCTTTAAATCTTGTTTTTCACGAACTTAACTTTTTAACGACCGGAATGGTAAAAAACCACGTATTCACGAGGTTTTTTTAATAATAATGTAATTTATATTGAATCTAAATTACAAGAGCTAACACACTGTATTAGAAGGTGTATTTTAAATTCTTTATGTTCTTGCCGGTGGTTTGTTCTTTGCTGCCGGCGCGCTTATTTGGTGTTCCGTGTGCAATCCCGTTTATTGACGGGATTATTTTATTCCATAAAATTGAAAACTCCGTAAACTACGTTTTAGCACACTCTACCGCACTGATTTAATAATTTTCATCACAAAAACGGCTTGGCTAAAGATCTTTCCCTATATTTTTGTGATGAAAAACTCATGGCTTCTTATGGATTTATTTTTAATGTTTGTTTAGATTCATTATAAATTGAATTATACGTAATTTAATTATTGACTTTTATAGATTATTGTTGTATGTTTATAGCCAGTAATTTTTTTATAACAACCAACAAATAATTTTCCATGAAAAACAAAATATTTTATCTATCCACTTTTATTTTTTTATTTTTTACATTTAACAACCATGCTCAAACAACTATAACTAGGGGTGCTGAAGAAAACGAAATATACATTTCCACTATATGGTATATGGATAACCTCGGGATGCATAAGGCTATATTTCATTCTACTGATAATGGTGAGAATATTACCTTAAAATACGAAAACATTGAAACACCTCCTGCCGGTGAAATGAAGGCTGGCATAATACTTGGCGATGCTACACCAGGTGTTTTATATAACTATGGTTACTCTGAATTGTGGGTGAGTTTTGATTTTGGGAAAAATTGGGAGTACAGAGAAGATTGTTCATATGCTAATTACGCTACAGGTTTTTTAAATGGCGAAATATACAGGCGTAGTAATTATAACTTATATAAAAGTGATGACTATGGTGAAACATTTGAATTAATTGTAGAAGAATTAACTGAGCCTTTAACTGATGTTGGCTACCAAGCAGGAGAATTGTTTGGATTTACGGGCTCAAGTGGTAACGGATATAAACTTTATCATAGTATTGATTATGGGCAAACTTACACAGAAACACTAATTGACAGTGCTGTTGCCTTTTGGTCACCTAGTGGTCATTATCCTAAAATTAGCAGGGGAACAGAAGCAGGTGAAATTTACCTGGTTTCATGGTGGGTGAATTCAAATTATAAAATTTTCCATAGTGTTGATACCGGATACACCTGGACAGAAAAATTCGAGTCGGAATATATTGATGTTTATTATTGGCAACTGGTATATACGGCCGGCAGAGAGTCGGGTTCGTTTTATGTAATGCGGTCAACATTTGACCCTACTTTTAATCATAGGTTACTTTATATTGATTATAGTAATGATTATGGGGAAACTTTTACAACATTTTTTCATGAGATTGATTCTACAATTTCCTCGGTAAATTCCATTAAAAAGAAAGCCTTTAATCTAACATGTTACCCAAACCCTGTAACAGATCAAATAAATATTGAAATTGACCCAACCTGGCAGGCAAAAAATTACCATTTGGAATTATTTAGCCAAACAGGGCAAAAAGTAAAATCTTTTGAGATTTCGACAGATATTGGCTCATCAATAGTTTCAATTAGCGTGGCAGATGTTCCACCGGGATTATACCTCTTACGTATAAATGCCAAAAAACAGATTTTCTCGCAAAAGATAATTATTTCGAAATAAAATGCTATATTTGTAAAACATTTTTTCATGACTCCTTAAAAAATTGCGGGCCTAAAAACCCGCTTTTTTGTAAATAAAATTGTGTATCTTTGAAAAACTTAAATTAATTCATATTACTGGAATTGATTTTTTTTATAGGTAGGAACCCGCTATCCAAAGGTAGCGGGTTTTTTTATTGTTTTCTCTTTTTCAATTATAAAAAATATTTTTCACACCTTTACAAAATGAATTAGGCGGATAATACTAAATAGGTATGTAATTATTTCGGAGTTGGGGGAAACATTAAAACAGAATCACACTAATTAACATTTTTTAGCTATTCTTAAATAATGAATTTTTTATTTAAATATTTGGCCGTATTCTTAAATAAGAGTTATCTTTGTTAAAAAAAATGGCAAATGAAGAATTTTAAAGCAGGAAAATATATTAATCAGGGAACATATAAGAGTTTTCAACCGGGAAAAATTAATAAGCCCTGGATTCTTGAAAACATGGAATTACTAAACCTTCTAAGCCAGGCAGACAGACAACTTGGCAGATTGGACATGTATTCAGAATATATACCAAATATAGATTTGTTTATTAGCATGCATATTATCAAGGAAGCAACTAAGTCAAGTAAGATTGAAGGAACCAAAACTAATATCGAAGATGCAATTCTTGATATAGAGGATGTAAATGAGGAGAAAAGAAATGATTGGAAAGAAGTTCAAAATTATATCTCTGCTTTAAATCTGGCAATAGAAGATTTAAACAAATTACCATTTTCTTCAAGACTTATTAAAGAAACCCATAGAGTTTTGTTAAAAGGGGTAAGAGGAAAGCATAAATTGCCGGGAGATTTCAGAGGTAGTCAAAATTGGATTGGAGGAGCATCGATTAATGATGCAATATTCATTCCTCCAACATTTGGTTCAGTGAATGACTATATGAGCGACCTGGAAAAATTTGTACATAATAATGATTTCTACTTTCCTGATTTACTGAAAATAGCATTGATTCATTATCAATTCGAAACTATTCATCCATTTTTAGATGGAAATGGAAGGGTTGGAAGGCTAATGATTACATTATATTTAGTAGAGAAAGGTATATTAAAAAAACCCATTTTATATCTGTCTGATTTTTTTGAGAAAAACAGAACTCTTTATTATGATAACCTTACACGCGTAAGAGAAAAGAATGATATTATTCAATGGTTTAAGTTTTTTCTTGTAGGAGTTACTGAAACCGCTAAAAACAGCATTGAAACGTTTGATGGGATTCTTAAACTACAAAAGGAAGCAGAAATAAAAATCCAAAAATTAGGAAACCGTTCTAACAATGCAATGTTGATAATAAATCATTTGTTTCAACGACCCATAATTGATGCTCAGATTGCTCAAAAAACCACTAATTTATCCTTACCATCTGTTTATAAACTATTAAAGGAACTTGAAGAGTTGAAGATACTAAAAGAGGTTACTGGAGGAAAACGAGGAAAATTGTTTGTATTTTATGATTACATACAACTATTTAAATAAGGTTTGCCAAAGCGGCTTATAGTGCATGTTGTAATTTGTAGTAAACATGAACAAAAGTACTATAATTTTAATATTTAATAGTGTTCTATATTTGTAAAGCATTTTCATATAAAATAAAAATTAGCGGGCCTAAAAACCCGCTTTTTTGTAAATAAAATTGTGTGTCTTTGAAAAACTTAAATTAATTCATATTACTGGAATTGATTTTTTTTATAGGTAGGAACCCGCTATCCAAAGGTAGCGGGTTTTTTTATTGTTTTCTCTTTTTCAATTATAAAAAATATTTTTCACACCTTTACAAAATGAATTAGGCGGATAATACTAAATAGGTATGTAATTATTTCGGAGTTGGGGGAAACATTAAAACAGAATCACACTAATTAACATTTTTTAGCTATTCTTAAATAATGAATTTTTTATTTAAATATTTGGCCGTATTCTTAAATAAGAGTTATCTTTGTTAAAAAAAATGGCAAATGAAGAATTTTAAAGCAGGAAAATATATTAATCAGGGAACATATAAGAGTTTTCAACCGGGAAAAATTAATAAGCCCTGGATTCTTGAAAACATGGAATTACTAAACCTTCTAAGCCAGGCAGACAGACAACTTGGCAGATTGGACATGTATTCAGAATATATACCAAATATAGATTTGTTTATTAGCATGCATATTATCAAGGAAGCAACTAAGTCAAGTAAGATTGAAGGAACCAAAACTAATATCGAAGATGCAATTCTTGATATAGAGGATGTAAATGAGGAGAAAAGAAATGATTGGAAAGAAGTTCAAAATTATATCTCTGCTTTAAATCTGGCAATAGAAGATTTAAACAAATTACCATTTTCTTCAAGACTTATTAAAGAAACCCATAGAGTTTTGTTAAAAGGGGTAAGAGGAAAGCATAAATTGCCGGGAGATTTCAGAGGTAGTCAAAATTGGATTGGAGGAGCATCGATTAATGATGCAATATTCATTCCTCCAACATTTGGTTCAGTGAATGACTATATGAGCGACCTGGAAAAATTTGTACATAATAATGATTTCTACTTTCCTGATTTACTGAAAATAGCATTGATTCATTATCAATTCGAAACTATTCATCCATTTTTAGATGGAAATGGAAGGGTTGGAAGGCTAATGATTACATTATATTTAGTAGAGAAAGGTATATTAAAAAAACCCATTTTATATCTGTCTGATTTTTTTGAGAAAAACAGAACTCTTTATTATGATAACCTTACACGCGTAAGAGAAAAGAATGATATTATTCAATGGTTTAAGTTTTTTCTTGTAGGAGTTACTGAAACCGCTAAAAACAGCATTGAAACGTTTGATGGGATTCTTAAACTACAAAAGGAAGCAGAAATAAAAATCCAAAAATTAGGAAACCGTTCTAACAATGCAATGTTGATAATAAATCATTTGTTTCAACGACCCATAATTGATGCTCAGATTGCTCAAAAAACCACTAATTTATCCTTACCATCTGTTTATAAACTATTAAAGGAACTTGAAGAGTTGAAGATACTAAAAGAGGTTACTGGAGGAAAACGAGGAAAATTGTTTGTATTTTATGATTACATACAACTATTTAAATAAGGTTTGCCAAAGCGGCTTATAGTGCATGTTGTAATTTGTAGTAAACATGAACAAAAGTACTATAATTTTAATATTTAATAGTGTTCTATATTTGTAAAGCATTTTCATATAAAATAAAAATTAGCGGGCCTAAAAACCCGCTTTTTTTGTTGTTAAAAAATTGCGTATCTTTGAAAAACTTAAATTAATTCATATTACTGGAATTGATTTTTTTTTATAGGTTGTAATCCGCTATCCCAGGATAGCGGGTTTTTTTCTCTCCTCAATTTTGTTAATTATTTGTTAATAGTTGACGCTTCTAGAATATATAAAAAATATATTTTAGATTTGTACAAAATGAATAGGGCGGATAATACTAAATAGGTGTATAATTATTTCGAAGTTGGAAAGTATCCGGAAATAAGCATAAACAAAAATTGAAATATTATGAATTTAGAAAAAATCAATTGGACTAATGATTTATCAATTGGTAATATTAATATTGATAATGAACATAAGATATTAATTGAAGTTTATAACGAACTGGTTGATTATGTTGAATTAAATAAAAATCGCGTAGAATTTGCAAAAATTCTTTCAAAATTGACCGATTATGCATTGAAACACTTTAGAAAAGAGGAAACCTATATGCAAGCATTCGCTTACCCCAAATTCTCAGAACATAAGAAATATCATAAAGATTATTATTTAAAAATTGCGACGTAT
>CAYWXI010000040.1:0-47974 GCA_964462015.1 uncultured Bacteroidales bacterium
AAATTATTCTTTAAATTGGTATCATTGTAAATCCGCTTAGGTCAGTTGTTCTGAATCTGGGATAATAATTATGCCGGCGGGGCGGGAAGCCAGATAAGAAATTATGATAACAGCGATCCTACAATCTCTTATTGCGATATTGAAGGAGGATGGAACGGCTCCGGAGTTGCAAACGGAAGCGGTTGTACGGTTACTAATGGCGGAGGAAATATAAACTCCGATCCTAAATTTGCCGGTGATCTTGATGAAGATCATCCCTATGCACTTATTGGTACTTCACCCTGTGCCGATGTTGGAGATAACAGCGCTTGTAGTGAGAGTTATGACATTCGTGGAAGTGGTTTTGACAGGAAACTGGATAAGGATGATGGAACGTCAGGAACAATTGATATGGGAGCTTATGAATATGATTACAATCAGGATTGGGCAAGTGATGCAAGTATTATTTATGTTAATGATGATGCCTCTGGAAGTAATGATGGAACTTCCTGGACAGATGCTTATACTTCTTTGCAAACAGCAATAACTAATGCAGTTGCCGATGACCAGATATGGATTGCATCCGGGACATACAAACCTGAAACAGAAGTTGGTGGAACAGGAGACCGGTACAAAGCATTTCAAATGAAAAATAGTGTTGAAATATTTGGTGGTTTTGATATGACAGAACATGGTACGGCTCACCGATCAGATTACGGACTTGGAGGTGCTAATGAAACAATCTTAAGTGGAGATATTGGTACCCAGGATGATAATTCGGATAACTGTTATCATGTGTTTACTCATACTAATACAACCGGCCTTGATAATACTGCAGTTCTTGATGGTGTTACCATTACAAAAGGAAATGCAAATGGTACCCTTTCTAATACTTTAGTTGGCGGGGGGATGTATAACTCTTATTGTGGAGTAACATTAAATAATGTGACTTTTAATAACAATTCAAGTACTGAGAAGGGTGGTGGCTTATGCCTATATACCAATTCTACTACTATTCCTACAATAGATAATTGCACAATTTCCAATAATTCAAGTACTGTTGATGCTGAGAATGATGGAGGTGGAGGAATATTTCATTCAGGAGATAGCCTGATTTTAAATAATTGTACACTTTCCAACAATACATCAGCTAATGAAGGAGGAGGGATTCTTTCATATTCCGCATCGACGTTAAATAATTGTATAATATCAAATAATACTGCTAAAAGAGGAGGGGGTAGTGTACATAGATATAATACAACAACTTATATAAATTGTTTTATTGAAGGTAATGAATCTACATCGAGTGGTGGAGGAATGTATTGCACCGCTAACGGAGACCTTTATTTGACTAATTGTGTTATAAGCGAAAATACATCAGGTGTAAAAGGAGGAGGTTTATACACTCACTCAAGTGGAGGTGGAAATATTGTTAATTGTACTTTTATTGATAATACTTCTGGTGGTGGATGGAATACTAGTGCAATTTACCTTGGAAGTTCTAATCAAATTTCAGTAAAAAATACGATCGTATTTGGTAATATTTGTTCAACTTACAAAAGCGACCATTATCAGGTAGGTTTTTACAATAGTAATACTGTTTCAAATAGTGATATAGAGGGTTGTGGTGGAAGCAGTAACTGGGCCGGTAGTATTTATGGCACTGATGGAGGTAATAATATAGATTCGGATCCGAGATTTGTTGGTAGTACCTTGAACTCTGAACACCCATATTCAATATTCTATTCATCACCTTGCTGTGATGCCGGAAATAATACTGCTATAAGTGAATCATACGATATTCGCGGAGAGGGATACGACCGTATTGTAAACAAAGGCAGTAAAAAAGTAAGTGTTGTTGATATGGGTGCATATGAATACAAATCAGGCTCTGACCCTTCTTCAGTTCGTTCATTGACCTGGGAAGGAAGTATTAATAATGACTGGACAGAAAGTTTAAACTGGAACTTCGATAATATAACGGCATATCCGGGTTCAGATGATGATTTAAGCATACCGAATGTTGGCAATGATCCGGTTTTATCCTCAGATGCATCTGCTAACTGCAACGATCTTACGATTGAAAACGGAGCTACATTTACAATTCAAAGTGATGCAAACGGCGTTGGTTCGCTTATTACCAATGGTATTATAACTAATAACGGAACTGTTAACATCGAGCGTTATGTGAGTGAAAGTGTCTGGCATTTTATTTCTTCACCTAATAATGTAAGCACTGCCAATACCTTTGACAGTGATTATCTGCAAACCTGGGACGAAACCACCGCTTCATGGACAGATATTACAGAAGCTTCCACTGCACTTACCCCTGTAAAAGGATATAGTTTTTGGGGTACACCTTCAAAAGCAGCCACATATACTTTTTCAGGGACTCCCAACACCGGGAATCAAAGCCTTGCACTAACTTATACCGAAGTTGTCGGATATGGTAACGATGGTGCAAACCTGCTTGGAAATCCATATCCGTCATCAATAGACTGGAGTGGCCTTGACGACACATGGGGTGCGGTTTATTACTGGAACGGAACCCAGTATGCTACTTGGAACGACGGTTCGGCAACCAACGGCGGAGTGCAGTACATTCCTCCAATGCAGGGATTTTTTATTATGGTTTCTACAAGCGGTACTTTTAGTTTAACCAATAGTAACCGGACTCACGAGGGAGCTTCCGCCTATTTCAAAGCAACAGAAGAATTGTCTGCCAATAGCATATTACTTGAAGCTAAAAGTGGTGGCCTGACAGATGAACTTTTCATCAGGATTGACAATGAAGCAACCGAAGATTTTGAACTCACACGTGATGCATACAAATTCCCATCCGACGTCAAAGGTTTATCACAAGTATATTCTTTCGCAGGAGAAAAAACTCTTTCCATCGATGTACGCCCCGAAACAGAAGTTATTCAACTTGGTTTCCAAAACGATGAAAACGGGATTTACAGCATAGGTATAAAAGAAATTTCAGATTTAACTGGAGTTAAGTTAGAAGACACTAAAACCGGAACATTCCACGATTTGCAAAGCGGCAGCTACGAGTTTGCATGGAGTATAATCGATAATGAAAAACGCTTTAAACTTCATTTAAATGCACTTGGAATTGAAGATGATATTGCACAACAAAATCAAATTCTGATATATTCATCAGGAAATACAATTTATTTTAAAAACCTGGAAAGCACAAAAGATGTACAAATGAGAATATCGGACATTACGGGTAGGATTGTTTTGGAAAAAAACATTCAATCAAGTGGCCTTGTATCTATTCCCACAAATTTGAAAAGTGGAATATATATAGTTTCCGTAATAAATGAAAATGAAATTCAAACAGAAAAAGTAATTATTAATTAATATAGTTTCGGGTTGCAAGTTTCGAGTTGCGGATTAACCCGAAACCCGAAACTCGCAACCCGTAAAAAAAAATTTAATCACATGAAAACATTTAAAAAACTTATCACAATTTCAGTATTGATTTTTACAATCAGCAGCCTGTCGGCTCAGGTTGCACCTCCACCAAATAATGGTGGTGGTGAAAATTCCCAAACTCCTCAGGAAGGTGGAAATGCACCGGTTGGAGGTGGTGGCGCCCCCATTGGCAGCGGATTATTTATTTTGCTTGGCTTGGGTGCTGCTTACGGTGGAAAAAAGATATATAATTTTTATCAGAAAAAGAAAAAGAGTTCGTTGGAATAAAAACCACACTTACCAGTGCAAGCAAATTGTCGCTCGGAACATAAATCAGTACGTTCAGAACATAAATCAGCACTTTCAGAACATTTATTTGCTATTAGCCCGACGCTGATGTATGTTTGCCGCATTAATATAATTAAGCGTTTCAAATTATGAAAAAAAATCAAATCATTTATTAACAAAATTTAATATCATGAAAAAAATTACATTATTAACAATCATTCTTCTTGCATTTACGGCAAGCGTTGTATTTGCACAAGAAGTAACATTTACAAAAGAGGATGGTGCTGACTGGACATTGGAGGAGAATCAGGATAGGATAACAGATAATGTTTGGCTCACAAGAGGAAATGGTAGTGGCGGGCTCTTCAATGCAGTTTCCGAGACAGAATACGAGAAAGATGAATCACCATTAGATACTGAGTGGGTTATGGGAAGCACTTATGATATCGACCCGGCTGATTATACATATTTTGCTGATGCTCACGGCGAAAGTGCATCCAGTTTACCCGGAGAGACAATGTCCTTACACCTCATAACAGATGATCTGTATTTTGATGTACTATTCAATTCCTGGACATCAGGTGGTGATGGTGTTTCATATACCAGAACATCCATTACAAAATATTTGAAATATAGCTCAACAATATTTCAAGAATCCTCTGCTAACGATGGGAGTATTCAGAATAGCCTGACAATTAATATGACCTTACCTGATGGAGATTCTTTTACAGGGAGTAATGGTGTTTTTGCCGCCGGTAAATACACTGCCAACAATGTTCCGGCAGGATTAACAGCAGCCATCACTAAAATCAGCAATACGGAGCTTAGTGTTTCTTTAACCGGATCAGCAACAAATCATGATAATGCCGATGCAATTTCAAACTTAGAAATTGCTTTTAACAACACAGCTTTCACAAGTGGTGATGCATCTTCAGTTACTTTTGCTACAAAAAGTGATCTCAGTATAGATTTTATACAGAGCTATACAGTAGCTTCAAGTGGAGCGGATTTTACTACCATATCAGCAGCTTTGGCTGCTATAGATCATAGAGACATAATTAATCTTGCCGCAGAAACTTTTACTGAAGCAGGCTTGTTTATTGAAAAGGATGTTTCCATTCAGGGTGCTGGGGCTGATGTAACAATTGTGCAGGCCCATGCTACTCAAAATATGGCTTCGGACCGTGTATTTAGAGCTCAATTTGGAAGAACTGTTTCAATTGATGGTATTACGATCCGGCATGGTAAAAGTTTCGGTGGTGCCGGAATACTTAGCGGAAACCGTGGAACAGTAACAATTTCAAATTCTATCATTACTAATAATAATAACGATGCTTCAGCGAATGTATGGGGAACAATTTGGAATGATGGAACACTGATTTTATCAAATTCTACAATTTCTAACAACGTTTTGGGCGAAACCGTGAAGGGATCAGCCATATATGCCCAGGGGGAGGTTTTTATTTCAAATAGTACAATCACAAACAATAATACAACCAGTGGTACAGTAAATACCTTAGGTGCAATCTATATGAATAATAACCCCCTGACAATCTCAAACAGCACAGTAGCTCATAATAACTGTGGTGGCATAAAGATAAATCAACAATCCACTATAACAATCAGCAATACAATTTTATCGGACAATAACGGGAATGATTATTTCATGAATACCAACAATGGGGCTATTAATGACAATGGATATAATGTTGTTGAAAATCAAACTTATAATGGTACAGCTACAAATTGGAAGTTTACGGATGTAACAAATATTTTGTACAATTATAAAGCCGATGGTACTGCTAACACTGCATGGAGCCGTAACAATGTTGATTTATCAAATCAAAATTTGAACCTTTCCTCAACACTGGCAGAAAACAGCACCCAGAACGGTACCCAGACATTGGCCATAACCGACGGAAGTTTTGCTATTGAAGCCGGTTTGTGGAATGCTGATATTACTACCGATCAGCGAGGTTTACCCCGTTATGATCCTCCAACCATTGGTGCTTTTGAACATCAGGGTCCGAACGTCACCTGGACCGGCACTACCAGTAATGTGTGGAATTTAGCAAGCAACTGGGATGGATTTGCTATACCTCTAACATCAGAAAATGTTATTATCCCCAATGTTGTAACCAACCCGGTTATTGGAGCAACCGGCACCGCAACGTGCAGGAGCCTAACCATCGAAAATGCGGCTACACTAAGTATTCAAAGTGATGCAAGCGGCGTAGGTTCACTTATTACTAACGGTACTCTGACCAATAATGGAACTGTTAATATACAACGCTATGTGAGTGAAAGTGTATGGCATTTAGTGTCTTCACCCAATAATACAACCACATCCAATATTTTCGTTGATGATTATCTGCAAACCTGGGACGAAACCACCGCTTCATGGACAGATATTACAGAAGCTTCCACTGCACTTACCCCTGTAAAAGGATATAGTTTTTGGGGTACACCTTCAAAAGCAGCCACATATACTTTTTCAGGGACTCCCAACACCGGGAATCAAAGCCTTGCACTAACTTATACCGAAGTTGTCGGATATGGTAACGATGGTGCAAACCTGCTTGGAAATCCATATCCGTCATCAATAGACTGGAGTGGCCTTGACGACACATGGGGTGCGGTTTATTACTGGAACGGAACCCAGTATGCTACTTGGAACGACGGTTCGGCAACCAACGGCGGAGTGCAGTACATTCCTCCAATGCAGGGATTTTTTATTATGGTTTCTACAAGCGGTACTTTTAGTTTAACCAATAGTAACCGGACTCACGAGGGAGCTTCCGCCTATTTCAAAGCAACAGAAGAATTGTCTGCCAATAGCATATTACTTGAAGCTAAAAGTGGTGGCCTGACAGATGAACTTTTCATCAGGATTGACAATGAAGCAACCGAAGATTTTGAACTCACACGTGATGCATACAAATTCCCATCCGACGTCAAAGGTTTATCACAAGTATATTCTTTCGCAGGAGAAAAAACTCTTTCCATCGATGTACGCCCCGAAACAGAAGTTATTCAACTTGGTTTCCAAAACGATGAAAACGGGATTTACAGCATAGGTATAAAAGAAATTTCAGATTTAACTGGAGTTAAGTTAGAAGACACTAAAACCGGAACATTCCACGATTTGCAAAGCAGTAGCTATGAGTTTGCCTGGAGTATAACCGATAATGAAAAACGCTTCAAACTTCATTTAAACGCACTTGGAATTGAAGATGATATTGCACAACAAGATCAAATTCTGATATATTCATCAGGAAATACAATTTATTTTAAAAACCTGGAAAACACAAAAGATGTACAAATGATAATATCGGACATCACAGGTAGGATTGTTTTGGAAAAAGACATTCAATCAAGCGGCCTTGTATCTTTTCCCACAAATTTGAAAAGTGGAATATATATAGTTTCCTTAATAAATGAAAATGAAATTCAAACAGAAAAAGTAATTATTAATTAATATAGTTTCGGGTTGCAAGTTTCGAGTTGCGGATTAACCCGAAACCCGAAACTCGCAACCCGTAAAAAAAAATTTAATCACATGAAAACATTTAAAAAACTTATCACAATTTCAGTATTGATTTTTACAATCAGCAGCCTGTCGGCTCAGGTTGCACCTCCACCAAATAATGGTGGTGGTGAAAATTCCCAAACTCCTCAGGAAGGCGGAAATGCACCGGTTGGTGGTGGTGGCGCCCCTATTGGCAGTGGATTACTAATTATGCTTGGCTTGGGTGCTGCTTACGGTGGAAAAAAGATCTATAATTTTTATCAGGAAAAGAAAAAGAGTTTGTTGGAATAGATAGTCAGCAATCAACAGTTGGCAGTCCATAGTACACAGTCAGCAAGCTGGAGACTGTGGACTGCCGACTGAAGACTGTAGGCTGAAAAACAAGATAATAGTAAACATAATGTGCAAAATTAAAATACTTGTTGTAGAAGATGAAATTATTATTGCAGATGATATTTGCTATATGCTTTCCGATTTGGGATACAAAACTTTGGAACCGGTAATTAATTACACCGAGGCAATAGAAGCCATTGAAAATCACAAGCCTGATCTGACTATTTTAGATATTCAACTGGCCGGCAGTCAGGATGGTATTGATTTAGCCTGGAAAATAAAGGAAGATTACGATTTACCATATATATTTTTAACCTCTCATGCTGATCCGGCAACAGTTCAGAGAGCTAAAAAATTAACTCCCCCGGTATACCTGGTAAAACCTTTCAATAAGGATGATTTATATACGTCTATCGAAATGGCGTTATATAACTATTCAATTCATTCCGGATTTACACAATCTTCAAAAGAAGAAAGTAAAAAGAAAGATATTATTTCAAAAGATGCTTTTTTTATAAAAAATAATCATTCGTTTTATAAAGTTAAGTTTTCAGACATAACATGTCTTAGGGTAAACCACGTTCATGTAGAGATTTTTACAAACTCAAAACAAAAACATGTTTTATCGGAAGTTTTAACCAATTTTTCTCAGAAGTTACCTGAGAATTTTTTCAGGACTCATCGAAGTTATATTGTAAACCTTGATTATTTAGATGCCATTAATTATTTGTCTGTAGTTATTAATGGAAATGAAATACCAATTGCTAAGAACTACAGGGAAGAGTTGATGAATCGGATTAATTTAGAGTAAAAATCATAACTGTTTTGAAAATTTTTAACTCATACCACTAAAAAATAAAATTATATGAAAAATAGAATACAAAGAGAATACAGTATCGTAGTCATTAACTCGCTAATATATTTTTTGTTAGCATATTATTCAGTTATTTTACTTGCAAATGCTTTTTCCATACTGCTTGCCAAACTATATGGTTTTAATGGAACCTTATATCATTTTGGAGTTATATTAGATATTAAACAATGGCAATGGTCAGATAATTTTGTTTTTCTTATTTTCTTTTTAGGAACCGCTTTCCCTCTATTGCTTGGGATAATTGCCGCCAAAAAATATAGAAAAATTAGAAGAAGTTCATGTCATTATAAAATGTTTTTTTTCTGGGCATATTTAATTTCATTTTCATATTTTTTTGGTAATATTTTAATAGGAGTAATTTTTTATTTCGGATTTGGAGCCGTTTTTGTTTCTTATTCCGTTCCTTTAATTATTAAAATATTATTCGGTGCGATAGCTGTTTTTGTTTTGATTATGATTGGAACGAATTCAGTTTGGAACATAATTGTTTCATTCAATTCATATTTCCAGGAAGTAAGTGAAACAGACATTTCCGAATATTTAAATCTTCAAATATTATTTCCGGCTTTGATAGGAAATCTTATTATTTTTTTACTTAAAATCCCTCATCACTCCGAATTCTCTTATCACGACACTTTTGTTCTTCTTTGTATGTTCATCGTAATTATATCAATCTATGCAAGTCCTAAGGATCGCTTACCTATAAAATTAAGAAAAACAGAAGATAATTTTAGTCTGCAAAAAATGCCAATTATTTTGGCAATTTTATTTATTGCTTTAATTAGAATTGTATTTGTTTAGGATAATAAATTATTTCAAAAGATGTTCTTTTATCAGGAATAATCATGCAATCTATTATTAACAAATTTTAACATAAGTCTTTTACACTATTTAATATCTCAATTTCGTTTTAATTTAAGTAATAAACTAAATTGCAATGAAAAGGATAATTAATTATTTATTAGTCGGATTATTAGGAGTGTTAACTTCATTTATAATAATACGATACATTGAAAACAAACCGGAAAAAATTATTTCATTACAGCAGGAACAATTACCGGTTCATCATACAAATATTCCAATAACAAATCCGGAAAACACAATGGATTTTGTTATTGCTGCCGAAAAATCTATAAATACAGTAGTACATATTCGTACTCAGTTTGAAAATAAAAGTGGCGTTTATGATGATTTCTTTGGTACTTTACGTGAGTTTTTCAATGGAGAAACTTATCACCAAAGATCAAAGGTTTATACAGCCTATGGTTCGGGTGTAATAATTTCCGGTGATGGATATATCGTTACCAATAACCATGTTGTGCAGGAAGCTGATTTGATAGAAGTTACCCTTAACGATAGACGAACTTTTGAAGCAGAAGTAGTTGGAACAGATCCTTCAACGGATTTGGCCTTAATAAGAATTAATCAAAATAATTTGCCATACATTTTATATGGAAATTCCGATGAGGTGAAAATAGGTGAGTGGGTTTTGGCGGTCGGAAATCCGTTTAATCTTACTTCGACCGTTACTGCAGGAATAGTAAGTGCAAAAGCAAGAAATATTAATATTTTGGGATCAAGCACAGCAATTGAATCCTTTATTCAAACCGATGCAGCAGTAAATCGTGGAAATAGTGGTGGCGCTTTAGTTAATACAAATGGGGAGCTTGTCGGGATTAATGCCGCAATAGCTTCAAATACCGGATTATATACAGGTTATTCATTTGCCATTCCGGTAAATATTGTAAAAAAAGTAATGGCTGATTTAATGCAATATGGCTCGGTTCAGAGAGCTTTCATTGGTATTTCAATCAGGGAGATCAATAGTTCATTTGCCGAAGAAATCGGATTGGAAGAAATAAAGGGAGTATATATAAATACACTTAATTCAAATGGTGGAGCTTATGAAGCAGGTTTGCAGGAAGGAGATATTATCTTATCAGTTGATAAAAATGAGGTAAACACTACAGCCGAGCTTCTCGAAATAATTGGGCAACATCGCCCTGGTGATGAAATCAAAATTCTTATTAACAGGGATGGAAAAAGAATTCCTTTTGAAGTTACTCTTAAAAATAGCGAAGGAAATGTAAATATAACCGTTAATAATGAGGATTTTTATTTTTCTGAATTTAGTGCATCGTTTAAACCGGTAACTGATGATGAAAAATCGCGACTGGATATTTCTTATGGAATGAAAATCACTAACATAGAGGAAGGCATTCTAAAGCAAGGAGGAATAAATAAAGGATTTATAATTATAAAAATTAATAATTACCCAATTAGATCTGCAAAAGATTTAAACTTTGCTCTTAAGGAAACAGACAATGGATTGGTTTCAATAGAAGGTATTTATTCTAATGGTATGAGAATGAGGTATGGTTTTATAAAATAAGTATTAATTAATATGATTAAAAATATAGAAAATTATTACAAAAAATATTTGCTTTAAGCATCTGGGCTAATAAGTAAATTTTATAATTAAAATAGGGTTAACGAGATGAGGCAATTAAAAATAACAAAATCAATTACTAATCGGGCGACAGCCTCTCTTGATAAATATCTTCAGGATATTAGTAAAGAGGAGTTAATAACTGCCGACGAAGAAGTAAAATTAGCCCAAAAAATAAAAGCAGGCGATCAAATAGCTCTTGAAAAACTAACGAAAGCCAACTTACGATTTGTTGTTTCTGTTGCCAAACAATACCAAAATCAGGGCTTAAGTCTGCCTGACTTAATTAATGAAGGAAATCTTGGATTAATTAAAGCAGCAAAGCGTTTCGACGAAACACGGGGATTTAAATTCATTTCTTATGCTGTTTGGTGGATTCGTCAATCAATCTTACACGCACTTGCCGATCAATCCCGTATGGTCAGGCTTCCCTTAAATCAGGTTGGTACGATTAATAGACTAAAAAAAGTATCTTCAAGGTTGGAACAAAAATTTGAAAGAACTCCCTTAATTGAAGAACTTGCTGATAGCCTTGATTTGACTGAACAAAAGGTTAAGGACACTATAAAAATATCCACAAAACATATCTCAGTAGATGCCCCACTGGTGCCGGATGAAGATATTAATTTCCTTGATGTTTTTATTGATAATAATGAACCATTCACCGATTCATACCTTATAGAAGAATCGCTTGGGAAAGAAATACAACGTTCCCTATCAACCTTAACTGATAAAGAAAGGGATATTATTAGCCTTTTTTACGGAATAGGAAAACGACATAATTTCACTTTGGATGAAATAGGATACAAGTTTAATCTTACACGCGAAAGAGTCAGGCAGATCAAGGAAAGGGCTATCAGGCGATTAAGGCATACTTCCCGAAGCCGTTTATTAAAAGCATATTTAGGTCAATAGAATTGTTAATTAAAAATAACAAAAAAAAATATTAGAATTTCAATTTTTTCGTATTTTTGTATGGTGAATAATTCAATATTTATTAACTTCTATTAATAACAAAATATTTCGAAATATGAAAAATGGCAAGGCAATCAAACAGAATCACAATTTTGAAAAATCACTGGATAATTGGATAGTTGACGAAAAACTTTGTTTTGAATTTATTGTAGCTATCGGTAAATTGTTTTTTGACAAATCAATAGAGGTCATCTTTTTCCGTAGTCAGCTTCTTGATAGAAGTGCGAGTGTTATTCTTCACAAACATTCTTATTCACAAACTGTGATCGGGAAAAAATTAAATATTTATGATTCCCTTTTGATAGCAAAAGCTATGTTAACAATGGATATTGCTCCTGCAAGAATTGACATCGGAAGATTAAATAATGAATGGACAAATGAAAAAGAAAATTACGGATTGGATATTTTTAAATTTCTTGATGATAAATTAAAAGACAATATTGGTATTCCTTCAAAATTTTCAAAACCTATTGATGTAGTTCTCTTTGGATTTGGAAGAATAGGACGTTTATTGCTCAGAGAATTAATAATACAGGGAAATGGAACTCAACTTAGAGTGAGGGCTGTTGTTACACGAAAAGTAACACCCGAAGATATTTCTAAAAGAGCTTCATTGATACGCCACGATTCGGTACACGGGCCGTTTCGCGGAAATGTAATTGAAGATATTGAAAATAACTCAATAAATATTAACGGTCATATTATAAAAATGCTCGAAGGTTCAAACCCTGAAGACATTGACTATGAATCAGAAGGTATTACGGATGCATTACTAATTGACAATACGGGTATTTACAGGGATAGAGAAGCACTTAGCAGGCATTTGAAAGCCAAAGGAATTAAAAAAGTTATTTTAACAGCACCGGCTAAAGGTGATGTTCCAAATATTGTTTATGGTGTTAATCACAATATTTTCAATCCTGATACTGATAGTGAAACAATTTTTTCAGCTGCTTCCTGTACAACAAATGCTATAGTCCCGGCCTTAGAAATTATTCAAAATAAATATGGAATTATTAAAGGCCACCTCGAAACAATTCATGCTTATACTAACGATCAAAACCTTCTTGACAATTACCATAAAAAGCCTCGCCGGGGACGCGCAGCCGCTCTAAATATGGTTATCACGTCAACGGGTGCCGGTTCGGCTGCTGCCAAGGTAATTCCAAGTCTGAAAGGAAAACTTACAGCGAATGCAGTTAGGGTTCCAACTCCCAATGTTTCACTTGCAATTCTTTCCTTAACTATTGAAAAAGAAACAACTAAAGAAGAGATTGTTGAAACATTAAGAAATGCAGCCTTGGAAGGTGAACTTGTTGAACAAATCAGATTCTCAGCCTCTAATGAATCGGTTTCATCTGATTTTATTGGTGATTCTTGTGCTGCAATTTTCGATAGCCCGTCAACCCTGGTGTCAGAAGATGGTAAAAATATTATGTTATATCTTTGGTACGATAATGAATTTGGATATACGATTCAGGTTATCCGTCTTGCAAAACATATTGCAAACGTCAGAAGATATTTATATTATTAATACTAAAAGGTATAGGGGGAATATGGGTATAATGGTATAAGGGAAATATAGGTATAAAGGTATTTGGAAGAATAAGTATAAAGAAGGATTGACCGGTTTTTTTTATTTCCTCTATTTTCCTTATTCCCTTTGTTTCCCAATTTAATAATAATTTAGTTCAGTATCCATAATTTTCATAATAAATCATACTTTTGCTTTTTTTTAAAAAAATTATTGAAACTTTAAAGAATGTTGAGAACAAAATACATATTCGTTACAGGGGGTGTTTCTTCTTCACTTGGCAAGGGGATAATTTCCGCTTCATTAGCAAAACTCTTACAATCAAGAGGTTTTTCGGTAACTATTCAAAAGCTTGATCCTTATATTAATGTCGATCCGGGAACACTGAATCCCTACGAACATGGCGAATGTTATGTAACGGAAGATGGTGCAGAAACTGATTTGGATTTAGGGCATTACGAGCGTTTCTCTAATGTACCGACTTCGCAGGCTAATAATGTTACGACCGGCAGGATTTATCAATCAGTAATTAATAAAGAGCGCAAAGGCGACTATTTAGGCCAAACCGTTCAGGTTATTCCTCATATTACTGACGAAATCAAATACAGAATTAAGTTACTTGGAAACACTCAAAAATATGATTTTGTTATAACCGAAATCGGTGGAACTGTTGGTGATATTGAATCATTACCTTATGTTGAAGCTATTCGTCAAATGAGATGGGAAATGGGTAATAATTGTGTTGTTGTTCACCTTACATTAGTTCCATATTTAGCTGCTGCAGGTGAATTAAAAACAAAACCAACTCAACATTCAGTTAAAACGATGCTTGAATCAGGGGTACAACCCGATATAATAGTTTGTCGCACTCAATACAGCCTGACAGAAAGCCTTAGGAATAAAATTGCTCTTTTCTGTAATATTGAACCTACATCGGTTATTGAATCAATTGATGCCAAATCAATTTACGAGGTACCATTATTGATGCAAAAAGAAAAACTTGATGTTGAAGTTCTTAATAAAGTAAAAATTCCGATATCAAAAGAGCCAAATCTTAAGAAATGGAAGGAGTTTCTTTCAAAGCTTAATAATCCTAAAAAAGAAGTAACTATAGGTTTGGTAGGGAAATATATCGAACTCAAAGATGCATATAAATCCATAAACGAATCATTTATTCACGGAGGCGTAGCTAACGAATGTAAAGTTAATGTTAAACTGATTCACTCCGAAGGAATAACTTCAACAAATGTTCAGTTGAAATTATCGGGTGTTGATGCAATTCTTGTAGCTCCGGGTTTCGGACACAGAGGCATAGAAGGTAAGATCAATGCCGTTAGATTTGCACGCGAAAACAAAGTGCCATTTCTGGGAATTTGCCTTGGTATGCAATGTGCTGTAGTTGAATTTGGTAGAAATGTACTAGGTTATGAAAATGCCAATTCAACGGAAGTAAATCAGGAAACCAAATATCCTGTTATAGATATAATGGAAGAACAAAAGAAAATCCATTCGATGGGAGGTACAATGCGGCTTGGAGTTTATTCATGTCATTTGTTGAAAGGCTCTAAAGTTTTCAATATTTATAAGAATTCTGACATTAGTGAGCGTCATCGCCATCGTTTTGAGTTTAACAATAAATATCTTGACGATTATAAATCAAATGGAATGATCCCAACCGGAATGAATATTAAAAATGATCTTGTAGAAATTATTGAATTGGAAAACCATCCCTGGTTTATTGGTGTTCAATTTCATCCCGAATTTCGAAGTACAGTTGCAAACCCTCATCCATTGTTTATTGATTTTGTTAAGGCTGCTATAGCTTATAAGAAGGAAAAGACTAAGTGATTGGAATTTAGATTTTAGAATTTAGATTTGAGATTAACGAAAACAAGGTGCTGGCTTTTGTACTTGAATTGTGAGATTATGCAATTATAGAGAAAAGTGAGGTAATTGATTCGGATTCTGCTGCAACTGATGTGTGACCTGACACAATTGCAGTTGTAGGTGATGCAATTGATGTAGGAGGTAATGCAATTGATGTGTGATGTGATGTAATTGATGTGGAAGCTTGTGTAATTGACCTTTCCTAAAATAGCTTGACAGGTTTATGTTATTATCTTCTAAAACTTTGTTTTTTTTAAAAAGTTTACTCTGCCTTTAAATATAATTTTTTGAGTGCCTGTATTTTAAAAATGGATTTAATAGTTTTTTTGTAAATGAATATGACATTGGTTTATTAAAACCGTTAAAACGGTTAGGGAATTAGTTTTTATGTTTGTGATCCCATGACTAAAGTCATGGGCTACAATTAATAAAATTCTTGGATTTCATCATAATACATATAAAAAAATTATAAGTAAAATGCCATATTCATTAACAAAAAAAATTAAATAGCTATGAATAATAGTTTTAATACAATCTTATAAACTTAGCTTCATTAGGTTTAAAAACAAGTTTCGAATTAAGCGGTTTTAATTCATATTCAAGTGCATTAACAAGTGAGGCTTTATTGTATTTATTACTTTTTAATAATTCATTGATGCTGATTTCGGTTGATTGTCCGGAAGTTTCACGTAGAAGCAAAATAATGCCGTTCCCGTCTGTAGAAGGTTTTGAGTTTATTAGGAGAATATTTTCAGGTTTAATGTTAAGTAATGAGTTTTTGGATAGAATGTTCTCGTTATTACCTGCCGGTAAGACACGACTAAGGAACGGAATTCGTGAGCCCCAGCCAAACCTGGTAGCTTCCGAACTGCTTTCATTATTGGTGGAAGTGAGATAATAACTCCATTTTAATTCTCCTTCCTGGCTTGCCTTAAAATTAGTCGTCCAATAATTATTTAAAACCCAGGAGAAAATGTACGGTTTTTCGGGATTAGAATAATAATTGAATTTACCCATATTTAATCCACCAAGATGAACAAGGGGGATTTCTTCGCTGCCGAAAATAATTTGATTTTCATTATTTTTTACACATGCAAAGTTCTGAATAACATTCCAGTCTGATGAGGTCCCGGGAATTTGATCTTTGCCTGGTTTAATAATTCCTCCCTGTCCTTCGAAAAATAATTCGCTATCGGAAAGCTTAAAAGGAAATGCAACATAAACTGCTTCCGGGTCATTAACAGGAAGTTTGTACATATCGTAAATGAATTCAATTCTTTTTTCTTTTTTGTAAAGGCGTATTTCAAGGTTTACTCCATGTGAATCGGCACAATCAGGTGATTCTCCATAAACATATAAGCTTTTCCAAATAGGGCCATCAACAATTGATTTTATTTCAATGTTTTCTAATGATGAACGATAAGCTTTTTCAAGTTTGAATTGTTCGATTTGCTGGCGGTTAGATAATTGTTCGTAAATGAATTGCCCGATTTGCCATTTGCAGGTTGTATCAGATAACTCAATTTGAAGGGTTTTGTCAAAAAGACTTTTAATTGCTCCTGTTTTATTATCAATATTAAGTCTATAATATTCATTTTCAAATACACCCTGAAAGTTTAAGTTATCTGAGAGAGTCCGGTCTTTTTTACTTACTTCAATACTGTAACTTTTATATCCGAATGCGGGTATGTTTTCAACCCAAATTCCCCAATAAGTTCCATCTTCGCGACTGCTTAATGATTGAGCCGGGATTTCGTTATTGTCGTCATCCACAATTCTGAATTCTTTATTCGCGGGTAATATCTCATGGTCGATATATACTTCAGTTAAACCCGAACGTTTCCAGTTTAGAGTGTTAAATATAGTAATAACCGGAGTTTCGGTTTTGTTAAGATAGGGTTGAATAAAACCCATTGCTTTCTCTTTCAACAAAGCTGATTTTTTAACTGCTTCCCAAATATATGCTGATTTTTCGGCCCATTGAACCATTGAATTTTCGCATCCGGGATCGGAAATACTCTCGGCAGCTCCATAAGTGTGCTCATCATAAAATAAAATATCATCCATGATCTCTTCTATGTCATCATTTATTTCCTGTGGAATATCTGCACCCAATAGTTTTGCCATTGAAAATAACCCTTGGTTAGCAATTAATTCGGCATGAGTTTTCCGTGAAGCTCCGGTTTCACGACATGCTGATCCTACTCCGTCTGTCCACCAGTCGGGCCATGCTGCTCTGAAAACAGGAAGATCGTTCGAATGATTGTTTTCTATATTTTGCATAAACTCATTTGCAATAGCAATTTTAATTTTTGGCCATTCATATTTCTCGTTCCATTTTTTTGCTAATTCACAAGCTGAAAGCGCCGGAGGTGAATTATCGGTAACATAACCTGAATATTGTAAAGAAATAGAATTAAACGGATATTCCTGCTTATCCAAATTACCGAGGTAATTTAATAAATTTGCTTCGAAAAAATTTAGGTTTTTTGTATGAATTCCAAGAACATTACCTGTCATATAATGTTCTCCCCGAAATGCAAGAATACGTTTTCCGGAGGGTGACTCCCACCAAAAAGCAGTAGGTTTATCGAAAGGTAATAAAGCACGATGACTATGCTCGCCCATTATTAAATATTTTATACCAATATCGCTAAAATAATCAGCTAATGCCCACCCGATACCGTTCACATCATTTTGTATAGCAGTTTCTACACTCAGGCCTGCTTCCCTGAAATCTCTGATAGGTTGAAGTTGCGCTGCAAGCGAGGTTTCATCAAGTAATTCCGACATATTAAAAAACATTCCTGTAATCTCTATCCTCCTTTCGTTGACACGTTTTCTTAATCTTTCAATTTGTTCAGGTGGCCTGCTTTTTAAATATTCCCTGACTGCCCACGATGCTTCACAAGTCCAGCGGAATTTAGAATTTTCAGGGTAATTATCAGTAAGGTCACAAAAATCAAGGGCATAATCAATATACCTTAAATGCTCGGGGAGTATCTCTGTTTGAGGACGGGTATAGCCAATATCAGTGTGAGTATGTTGAACAAAATATATCATCCATTCTTTTATCGGTTTAACAAAAACAGGCAATTCAATTTCCCGGCCATCTCCAATTTTAACTTTTACTAAATATTCGGATTGAGTTTTTACCTCAGGAATATGTACGGAAAATGTGTTGTTTCCGGGAACGAGTTTTACATTTTTTTTAATTAAATTATCGATTATTATTTGTCCGTTAATGTTGTCGCTAAGAACTACAATGCTAAATCTGAGGCTATGGAAAAGTTTATCATTTTTTTTGATTAGAACCGGTTCCTGTTTAAGTTCGATTTTTTCCAGAACAGGAGATTTAAAAGTCATATACCATGAATTGCTGTTTTTGTTATCTCCGGTAATTAATATTCTGGCAGGTTCTCCCGTGGTAATCAATAAACGTGGTACTTTTAAACTTGCAAAACCCATAAAATCACCATACTTGTCAGTCATCGTCGATCGAAATGAAAGCTCCGAACCATCTTTCCCTTTTATCCTCCAAACTTTGTTTTTATCACTTTTTGGATTAGAAAATGAAATTATCTTTTCACCATTAAGAAATAAGTCAAATTCATGGCTGTCAACATTGACATCAATTCCAAACATCCAAATGAATGTGATAAAATCATCATTATAATTTTTTGGAATAGTTTCGGTTTCCCATTCAATAGATTTATATGATTCATTTGCCCGAACTAACAGCGAAGTCTTTACATCAGGTAAAGGAGAGTGGTATGATAACTCATTACCACTAATGGTTTTCGCATATCCCTGAAAATAATTCTCATTGCTTTTTTGAGAAAAACTTAATGAGTTGACGATTAAAAATAAAACAATAAGGAAAAAAGTGGATTTCATAGGCTGTATTTTTTTGATTTTTGAGAGTGCAAATTATAAAAATATTTTATTTCTATGAAAATATTTTATTTTAGCATCTAAAGAAAAAATGTAATATTTGATAAATGATCGAATCTATTGATCAGATGTATTAGAAAATTATATTTAATGAAAAAAAATACTATTATTAGAATAATCATTTTGATTTCCTTAACAATGATCTTGTTTTCATGTGGGCATAATAATCCTGAAATCGTAATAAAAACAGAGTTAGGTGATATTGTTATTGAATTGTATAAAACAAGAGCTCCTCATACGGTGGCAAATTTTTTGAAATATATTAAAGAAAATCGTTATGAGGAAGCTACTTTTTATAGGGTTGTTAGAATGGATAATCAGTCTGATAATGAAAATAAAATTGAAGTTATTCAAGGTGGATTATTTGAGGATGATCACCCTCAAGCACTGCCTCCGATAAAACATGAATCGACTCAGGAAACAGGAATTCTTCATAAAGATGGAGTAATTTCAATGGCAAGATATGAGCCCGGAACAGCGACAAGCGAGTTTTTTATTTGTATTGGCAATCAACCTATACTTGATTTTGGAGGTGAAAGAAACTCCGATAAGCAAGGATTTGCAGCCTTTGGAAAAGTTATAAAAGGGATGGAAATTGTAAGAGAAATTCAAAATCAAAATGCAATTGGACAATATCTTAAGCCGAGGATAGAGATAATTGATGTTGTGATTTTGAATGAATGACGGCAGAAAGAAAAAAATGTTAAATGACATTTTACAATTCAACAACTCCATTTCGTTTATTATTTTATTTTTGCAATCATAAAAAAAAGACAAATATGAAAAATGTATTTTTAATTTTTGCAGTTTTAATATTGAATTCTGCAAATGTTTTTTCTCAAAAAGCAGAAAACATAATTTATAATCCTGAAGCAAATGCAAAGAAAGATATTGAATTTGCTATTCAACAAGCCATTAATGAGAATAAAAATGTAATGTTGATAATAGGAGGGAACTGGTGTCCATGGTGCATACACTTACATAAGTTTATTGATGATAATACTTCGGTTGATTCTTTGCTAACGGCAAATTTTGTTGTTGTTGATGTGAATCATAGCAAGGAAAATAAAAATCTTGAGCTTTTAAGAAAGCTGAAGTTTCCTCAAAGATTTGGATTTCCGGTGATTGTAATCCTCAATCAAAAAGGTGAACAAATACATACACAAAATACTGTATATCTTGAAAAAGACAAATCTTATAGTGTTAAGAAACTAAATGAGTTCTTTAAAAATTGGTCACCGGCGGCTCTTGAAATTTCAAATTATAAGGATTATCAGTGAGATTTTAGAATTAGGAATTAAGCTTTTTGACTTTGAGTGATTGCTTTTCGGGCCTGTAAAATCCATTTTGCTCTATCCAATGGACTGATTCCCCGATGTTTTATAATTACACCTTCCTCATCAGTGCATTTTTGATATCCGGCAAAATTTGTCGAAATTTTTGCTTTTCCTCCTGAACGGGAACTTAGTTTTATTGGGTAGTCAATTGAAGTTGCTACCGGAAAACGTCCTTTAAGAATAAATTTTCCATCCTCAATTATGGGATTTTCAAAAGTTCCTCTCATCATCGTAATATCTCCAACTACTTTTCCAAGTAGGTCTTCCCCGGCTTTGATCTTGAAATTCAAAACGGGTTCCAGAAGACTTGTTCCAATTGATTTTAAGCCCTCCGTAATTCCCATTGGGGTAGCAACTACAAAATCGCCAGGCCGTGAATGTATTTCATGATCTTCACCATCAATTAAAGTAATTTTTATATCTGTTACTTCCCAACCTTTAATTCCCTGTTTGAGTGCAAGTGGGATTGTTTTTTTAACCTCATTTTGGTATTTCCTATGAATTTTGTTGACACTAACTTTTGATTTGTATTTAATTCCGCTACCGGATTTACCAGGTTCAATTAAAAATTTTAAAATTGCCCAACAAGGTTTTGGCATAGTATAACTTACAAAACCTTCACAAATTCCCAGCGGTGTTTCTTTGTAAATTACACTGGGGTTATCAAATCGTGCTACAATTCCAAATCTATTAAGTAAAATTTTTTCCAATACCTCAATTTGCATCCATCCCATTATTTTTATATGAAGCTCGCGCTCTTCTTTTATCCATTGAAAATCAAGATAAGGGTCTTCTCTATCCAATTCCTGAAGTGCATATGCAAGAGCTGCGTAATTTTTCTCGTCTGTAGGAATACCCTGAACTGTAAGTAGGGGAGTGTTAAGATTAATATCTGGAAGGGCTCTGGTTTTTTCACCAATATAATCACCAATGTTAGCGTCTTTTATTCCGCAAATACAACCTATGTTTCCAGCTTCAATACAATTGACAGGATAAAGTTTTCCACCCGAAAAACTAAATAATTGAGTGATTTTTTGCTTATCACCCAAGGAGGTAACTTTAACACTGTCTCTAATATTTAGCTTTCCATTAAAGATTCTGGCATAAGCTAACCGGCCATATTGTTTGTTTAAAATAGTTTTGAAAACAATTCCCGACAATTGTGCCGGGGAATTCACATCAGGAGATGGGAAATATTTTATAATCGCATCAAGTAGTTCTCTTACACCACAATTATTTTTCGCAGAACCAAATAAAAGAGGAAGTAAAATATTCTTTTTTGTTAATCCTATAAGAGTTTTATCTGCTTCTTCGAAGGTAGTTTTCTCTTCCATAAAAATCTCAAGTAATTCTTCATCTCTTTCAGCAAGCAGCTCCAATAAATCTTCATTGAACTCATTTAAATTCCAAATACTTTTTATGTTTATTGAATTACTTTCTTCCCCGATAACTCTTTGCAAAACAAAAATGTCGGGACTTATATTTTTTTTTATTTCTGTTATAACTTTTTCTGTATCCGAGCCGGGACGATCACATTTGTTTATAAATAAAATTGAAGGAATATTTAATTTATTAATTGCCGACCAAAGAGTTTCGGTATGTGATTGCACTCCCTCAACTGCCGAAATAACAAGCACAACTGCATCAAAAGCTTTAAAGGAATGCTCCACCTCTCCTGCAAAATCAACATGCCCGGGAGTGTCGATAAGATTTATTTTTATATCCTTCCAAAAAAACGAAACAGTACTTGCCTTTATCGAGATACCCCTTTCTTTTTCTACGTCCATAAAATCACTTATAGCCGTCCCTTTATCAACATTCCCTGCAATTTTTGTCGCTCCTGAGTTAAATAGCATTTGCTCTGTTAAGGTAGTTTTTCCTGCATCGACATGAGCGAGTATTCCTATGTTTCTAATATTTCCTGAAGTCATAAACGAGACATTAAGCCGGCAAAAGTACAGCTTCTATAAATTTTAGAGCCAAATTTGGTTTATATTAATTTTTTAATCTGGAATCTGCGGCTTCTTTCCCCGATCTTACTAATTGAAATTCGGATTTGTTGGAAATTTTGTCCAAATTTCATAATCTTTATCAAGATTTATCAAAGATTTTTCCCAAAGGATGTTGTAATCAACATTAAGCAGAAAATCAGTATTTGTATTTGAAACCACCCATGAATTTCTTTTCAACTCTTCTTCAAGTTGATTTGGATTCCAACCTGAGTAACCCAGGAAGAACCTTATTTGATTGGATTTAATATGACCTGAAGTGATCATATCTTTAATAATCTTTGTCTCCCCACCCCAATATAATCCATCAATAATTTCGTAACTGTTTTCAATAATACTTCCCAGAGTATGAACGTAAAACAAATTATCGGATTTAACCGGACCTCCTAAAAAGATTTCTCCACCGAATTTAGGGAAATCCTTGACAACATCATTAAACTTAACATCCAAAGGTTTATTCATTATGATACCAAATGATCCATCCTCATTATGCTCGGCAAGAAGTATTACAGATCGACTGAAATAATAGTCATTTAATAATGGCTCAGATATTAATATCCTACCTTTTTTAGGTTTGATGTCATTGGCCCTTATTTCAACTATTTTATTAAAATCAGTCATATTTGTAAAAATACTAAATTATTTACAATTATTTGATACTTTTGAATTTTATTTTACAAAAATAATACCATTATTTGATGGCAATAAAAGATAGAAGTAAAAAATATTATTCTCTTAGGCAGCAATATCCTCATTTTGTTTATGAAAGTTATAAAATAATAAAAAATAAAAAATCAATTCACCTGAGTTTCAAGTTTAGATTATCCAATGAAGTTGTTTTCAATCCGGAACTCAAAATCCCAATTAGAAACTTTTTTCATGTTGAGCAATTATCTGATACCGATTTAAATAATTTTGTTTTCCATATTGGAATGATCGAGTTGATAAGTTACTGGAAAACAGCATGCTCACCCAGTATTATTATTAAACCTCATAAATTGGATGAAAACCAGATCAAATGGTGGAAAAACCTATATTTCTTAGGTTTAGGTGAATTTTTCTATTTGAATAAAATTAAGGTTGATCAGGAAAACTTTGTAGACATTGTTTCAAATTCAGATTGTGAATTAAAACCTGTTTCTATTCCGCTCAAAAATTCAATTATAGTTCCCGTTGGCGGAGGAAAAGATTCAATTGTCAGTCTGGAATTATTGAAAAATATAAATAAAGTAGTTCATCCTTTCTTACTGAATCCTTTAGAGGCAGGTAAGGACACTGTCAAAACGGCAGGTTTTTCAACCGAGGAGTTAATTGTTGTCCAAAGGTTTATTGATCCAAAACTTATTGAATTAAATAATAAGGATTATTTGAATGGCCATACACCTTTTTCTGCATTATTAGCCTTTGTTTCTGTTTTTGTGGCAGCTTTATCGGGAATAAGGAATATTGCTTTATCTAACGAATCAAGTGCTAATGAAGCAACAATTAGTAATACAAAAATTAATCATCAATATTCAAAATCCATTGATTTTGAAACCGATTTCAGAAAATATGTAAAAAAATATATTTCAGAAGACATTAATTATTTTAGTTTCCTCAGGCCTTTAAACGAAATCCAAATAGCAAAACTGTTTTCCGGCTTTCCTCAATATTTTTCTGCTTTTAGAAGTTGTAATGCAGGTAGTAAAAATGGAATTTGGTGTGGCAAATGCCCCAAATGTCTATTTACTTTTATTATTCTTTCTCCATTTATTCCACAAAATGTATTAATTAATATTTTCAATAAAGATTTATTTGACGATAGGAATTTGTTGTCGATATTTAATCAGCTTATCGGTATTGATACAGAAAAACCTTTTGAATGCGTTGGTACTATTGAAGAGATTAATGCAGCTTTAGTTATGACTTTAAGTAAACAAATTGAGGAACAATTACCATTTTTGCTTAATTATTATAAAAATTCATCACAATATAAAGTATTTAAAGATGTTGAATTTAAGAAGTTATTAAATGATTTTAATGAAGATAACTTCCTGGAAAGTAATTTCGAAAAGTTGTTAATTGAAAAAATTGCCTGCTAAAATTTTTTTTAAATGAACAAAATAGTAGAAAATTTTATAATTGAAAATTTCCAAAATAAAATAGTTTTAATTCTCGGATTTGGACGTGAGGGTAAATCGACATTTAACTTATTACGAAAATTTCTGCCTCAGAAAGAATTGTATATAGCCGATAAAAACGATAAACTTCAGGGAGAATCAAACTTTCATAGAACCGATAAGAATTTGAATTTTATTTTAGGAAAAGATTATCTTAGTAATTTATCTGATTTTGATATAATTATAAAAGCTCCGGGAATTTCCCTAAAACAAGAAAACATTGATTTACCCAAATTTAAAATTACTTCTCAAAGTGATCTGTTTTTGCAAATGTTTTCAGGTCAAACAATTGGGATTAGCGGAACCAAAGGAAAAAGTACAACCTCAAGTTTAATTGCACACATAATCAAACAATTTTCAAAAAATGTTCTTCTTGTGGGTAATATTGGATTACCCCCTTTTGAAATTATTTCAAAGATTAATAAAAAAACAAGAATTGTTTTTGAGCTATCGTCGCATCAACTTGAATTTGTTAAAAGTTCGCCTCATATCGCCTTACTTCTTAACTTTTATCAGGAACATCTTGATCATTATAATAATTTCGATGATTATAAAAATGCAAAATTTAACATTGCAAAATATCAGCAGTCAGATGATTATTTTATTTATAATTCTGATGATAAACAAATTGTAGAGCTTTTAAAAAGCAAAAGTTTAAAACAAAAGGTTTTTTGTTATTCAAATAAAAACAGGCCGGATACAAATTGCTACATTTCGGATAAAAACATTGTTTTTTCAAAATCAGGGCAAATAATTAATTTAAATTACAAACGTTTTTTAATAGGTGATCATAATATTTCCAATATTCTTGCTGCAGTTTGTGCGTGTGAAATTGCAGGTATTCCTGATAAGGCCATAAGAAATGGAATCGCAAGTTTTAAATCATTGGAACATCGGTTGGAATATGTTGGTGAGTATGGAAACATACGCTTTTATAATGATTCAATTGCAACAATCCCCGAAGCAACAATCGAGGCCGTGAAAACATTAAAAGATGTTGATACTCTGATTTTAGGCGGCTATGATAGAGGTATAAGTTATGAAAGTTTAGTCGCTTTTATAAAAAACACCGGAATTTCTAACTTGATTTTTCTGGGAGATAAAAACAATCGATTGTTTATTGAAATGCAAAAAAGCATTCAGAATAAATCTTATTTTACTGTAAACAGTTTTTCAGAAGCTTCAGAAATTATTAAAAAGCATACTAAACCAAAGTCAATCTGTCTTTTGTCACCGGCAGCAGCAAGCTATAATTTGTTCTCAAATTTTGAGGATAGAGGGAATGAATTTAAAAAGATGGTGAAGAAATTAATTTAATTGATTATTCTTCTTTTTTCTCATCAGTCTTCTCTTTTGTAACTTTTTTTACTTTAGCTTTCGTTTCAGCTTTCGGTTTTGTAGTTTTTGCTTTTGCAGTTTTTACTTCAGCTTTAGCTTCAGTAGTATTTGTTTCGGTTTTTGCTTTTGCAGTTTTTGTCTTAGGAGTTTTTGTCTTAGGAGTTTTTGTTTCAGCTTTCGGTTTTGTAGTTTTTGCTTTTATTTCTTTTTCAGTTTGTACAACTTTAGCTTTAATTTCTTTTTTAGCTTTTACAACTTTTGCTACAATTTCTTTCTCGGCTTTTTCAACTATCTCTACAATTTCTTTTTCAGCTTTAATAACTTTTGCCTTCGGTGAAATAACTTCTGTTTCCACTTTTGGAATATTATCTACAGGGGTAATAATATCGGGGATTTTAGCCTCTTCCGGGATTGTTTCTTTTTTAATTCTTATGAATTGTTTTTTGGTTTTTCTTGGCCTCGTTACTCCGTAAGAGCCTCTTACAATTTTTCCTCTTTTTGTTTTTTTATCACCTTTTCCCATATCAAATAAATTAAATATTAATTTTTTTTGTAAAAGTAACAAAAAAATTGGTAATAATTATTCTTAAAAAGAAAATTGTGAGGAAAAAATTTAAAATAAATTCTGTAATTTACAGAAATATAATAGGATTGGTGATGATTTATTTTAGGCATTTAAAGTACTTCAATCCTTTATTTGATTATTTTATTCAAAATTTCATTTGCTCCATTTTTATGGACCAGAAAATTCATCATCTTTAGCTTAATATAATCTTCATGAAAAAATCTATAACCCTTGTTTTCACCATCAAATGCTCCACTTCCCGAATCTTTAATTAAAAACCAATAATTTCCAAAATATTTTTTGAACCCAACAATATGAATGCAATGATCGTCGGTAGTTGTATTATTGCTTAACCTGAGTTGCCTCGAATCCTCATCAATGAAATCTGAAGGTATGTCAAAGGTCGGGATTATTGACACTTCGGTATATCTGTCATGCCCCGGTTCTGAAACATCACCGCAAAGGCTTAAAGAATATCCATTTTCAAGAGCAATGAGTATAGTATTCATAAAATCATCTAATGAAATATTATAATAATCATTACAGTGCCACCAGTTATCGGCCTCAACCAATTCATCTTTTTGGTTATATGTCAGTTCTTTTGTTGACATAAAACTATAGTAATCATTAGGATTGATTTTTAAAACATCTGAAAGAAATTCCTGTGGAGTCATCTCTTTACCTTCAAAAACTATAGTTTCCGGTGGCGTACCCATATAATAATTCAGAATATCCTTTATGGTTTCAACAACAACGTTTTCATTCCATGCATTGTCATTTTTTACCCACTTGAGATATGAATTCATTTCGTCGAACATTTTCGAATGGTCATATGATTTTTGGCATTTCAACAAACCCGTATAATCTGAATAAGGTATAGTCCCATAATTTTTCATAATCCGCTTTAAAGCATTTGCCTCCGAACCCTGCCCGAAATGCATTTCACCGCGGTTTTTCACAAAATAAATTGCACGATCAACATATTCGTAATAAACACTGAACATCTCTGAAAGTTTTATTTCAATATTTGAAATTCGTTTTGCTTCTGATTCAAAGAAAGAAGTTGAGGCAAAGCTCCAACAAGTTCCTGTTAAACCTTGATTGATAGGCTGATTATGCCAAATGCTTGTATATTCATCAATAGTTGTCGGAAACTCATAAACATTGAAATCAACAGAAAAATATTTCTTAGGTTCAGCTTTATCAGCATTTTTATGATCTGAAATATTTTTTAAAACAGTATTTTGGAAATAACCCTTTTTTCTTTCTTTAAAAACAGCTTTGTCTTTTTCTTTGTTTTTTTGTGCAAATATTGATGGCGATAAAACACAGACAATAAATAACAGGAATATTGATTTTTTCATTTTATTGGAATTAATTAGTTAAAAACTTACAAAACAAAAATAGTAAAAATAATTAAAGAGTTTGTGTCTTTAGTTCTTTCAATCCATCGGATTCTAAGTATATTGGGAAATATTATATAATATCTCTAATGTTGATTTAGTGGATGACTATTCAATTTTTACAGAATAGTCAGAAGGTTATTTTAAGTCATCCCGTGACTTAACTTAAATTCTATTGTACGCTTATGGACAACCAATAAATAAAAACGTACACATAATAACATCTTTTTTTCTAGGGAGGCTATGTAAAGTAAAGATAAACAGATATATATATTATTTGGCACAATTTTAGAGAAATAAGTAAACATGAAAATAAAATTAAAACCAAAACACTATGAAAACTTTAGTAATCCTCTTAACTACCACATTAGTTATGGCTTTTAATTCTTCTGAAACATCAGATGATTTAAACATTCAAATTGAAGATGAAGCATACATTGACGATATTCCTTTTAATACTGAAAATGTATTGAATGATTTTGATTTAAATAATAATTCAGTTCCTTCTGATGATTTAATGAAAATCGAACCTGAAAAATATATTGATGACATTCCATTTAATACAAAAGAGATATTCGATGATCATTTTGATGAAACAAGTTATAATTCAATTTTTCAACTTAAAGACGAGAATTATATTGATGACATTCCCTTTTGTACTAAGGCATTAATAAATACTTTTGAAATATGTAAAAAATATGCATTCCCTGAATCCGGAGATTGCTGTAATTATGCATGTTCTAATACTTATATAAGCAAATAAAAATACTCATCAATGATTCTTTTCGATAACCGTCGGGATTTCAAATTATTGATTAGGTAATCATTTTTCTAATTAATTAAATTTTGTTATAAAAAGTCCTTGAAAAAGGACTTTTTTTTGTATATTCGTTTTTTTTTTCAAAAATGAGTTTTACTGTTTATAAATCGTCAGCAGGTTCGGGAAAAACATATACCCTCGTTAAGGAATACCTGAAAATAGTATTATTAGAGCCGGTAAGGTTTAGGAATATTTTGGCAATTACTTTTACCAATAAGGCTGCAAATGAGATGAAAGACAGGATTATCGGGAATTTACGAGTATTGTCGGAATTTAATATTGATAATGATGATGAAAAAATCAAATCACTTTTAAAAACTTTATGTTCTGAAACAGGTTTGAATGCTGAAATTATCAGGAAAAGGGCTTCACAGGTTTTAGAATTAATACTGCATAATTATTCGGATTTTGCTATCGGAACTATTGACAGCTTTGTTTATAAAATTATTAGAACTTTTGCATTCGACCTGCATATTCCGGTTAATTTCGAACTGGAACTTGAAACTGAGGAGCTTATTTCACAAACAATTGATATTTTGTTAAACAAAGTTGGTTCGGATGAAAATCTCACAAAAACTCTTGTTCGGTTTACAGAATCTAAAACCGAAAACGATCAAAGCTGGAATATTGAATATGATCTGAAAGGATTTTCAAAACAGTTGTTTAACGAGAATGCACAATCTCATATTAAAGAATTAGAAGAGCTTTCGTTAGAGGATTTTAATTCGATTTATAGAAAAATTAGTATTGCAATAAAAAACTTTGAAGATTCAGTTTTTAATTGTGCAAAAGCACCTTATGAACTTATTAAACAAAATGCAATACCAAACAAAGCTTTTTATCAGGGTGAGAAAGGAATTGCAAAATATTTTGAAAACCTGTATAAGCGTCAATTTGATAAAATAGTACCGAATACCTATGTTAATAAAACCATTAACGAAGATAAATGGTACTCGGGTAAAGCAAATGAATCGGAAAAGGCATCAATTGATAGTATTAATTCAGAGATACTTACAGCCATAAATAATATTTTTGACATTCTTTCGGAGCATTACGACAATTATAAAATATATTTGATTTTGCGAAAGAATATTTTTCCTCTGGCTTTGCTTAACGAGATTGAGAAAATATTTCATGACTTAAAGTCTCAAAATAATATTGTACATATTTCGGAGTTTAATAAAAGGATTTCCGAAATTGTTTTGAGTGAACCCGTACCTTTTATTTACGAACGTCTTGGAGAAAAATACCGACATTTTCTTATTGATGAATTTCAGGATACTTCTATCCTGCAATGGCAAAATCTTCTTCCATTAATTGATAATTCGCTTGCCGAAGGAAATTTTAATATGCTCGTCGGAGATGGAAAACAAGCAATTTATCGTTGGAGAAGTGGTGAAGTTGAGCAGTTTGCAAAGCTCCCCGAGATTTTCAATAAAGAATATTATCGCTTTTCTGACGAACGTGAACAAAATTTGATTAGAAACTACAAAGCCGAAATACTAAATAATAATTTCAGATCGAAGGCCGGGATAGTTAAATTTAATAATAATTTTTTCAATGCTGTCTCCAAACTTCTTCCTGAGAAGTTCAGGCCAATTTATTCAAATGTTGAACAAAACTTTTTAAGCGAAAACGAAGGAGGATATGTTCAATTTAATTTTATTGAAAAGAGTTTTGAAGAATTTTCTGCCGAAGATTTGAATTTCATCAAGATCAAAGAAATTATTTTTGAGCTTGTTGATAATAATTTTACGTTTGATGATATTGCAATATTATGCCGAAAAAATTCGGATGCCAGCCGTATAGCAAGCTATCTTATTGAAAAGGATATTAATGTTATTTCATCTGAGTCACTGCTTTTATCCAATTCACCGGAAGTTAGTTTTTTAATAGCTTTCCTGAAATTTATTCTTAAACCTGGTGACAAAATTTCACAAACAGAAATTATTAATTTCTTATTGCATAAAAAAAATATTGAGATTGATAATCTTCATAAGTGTATCTTTAATACTAATGGTAATGCTGAAAATGCAACTAAAACAGAAGATTATGATAATGATTTACTTAATTTATTAAAAAAGTCAGGTTATAAAACTAATTTAAAGGAATTAGAAACTTTACCGGTTTATGATCTATGTGAAAAGCTTATTAGAGATTTTTTTGATAATGAAGATGTAAATCCATATCTGCAATTTTTTCTTGATTCGGTTCTTAAATTTACAACTGAAACAAACACAAATTTGTCTGAATTTCTTGAATGGTGGGAAAAAAAGAAAAAATCTTTGTCGCTAGTAATTCCCGAAGGAATCAATGCCGTAAAAATTATGACAATTCATAAAGCAAAAGGGCTTGAATTTCCGGTTGTTATTTTTCCGTTTGCCAACGAAAAATTAGAAACTTCGAGGAATTCAATTTGGCTTGATTATAAGGACGAAAATATACCGGAGTTAAAAACAGCTTTGTTTCCGACAAACAAAGATCTGGAAGAAACCAAATATTCTGAATTATTTATCGAAGAAAGGGATAAGTCTTTTCTTGATTTAATGAACTTATTATATGTTGTAATGACCAGACCTTCTGAGCGTTTGTATATTTTATCACAATTACCTCCAAAAAAAATCAATAATACCTCATTACCAATTCTATTTTCATACTATCTTAAAGAAATTGGTGAGTGGTCAGAAGGAGAACTAGAATATTCTTTTGGTGAAAAAGCAACTTTTTCAAAAAGTGAGATGAAGTTTAGTGGTAAAAAATTTAATCTTCATTCATTTATTTCAAACGAATGGAGAAATAAAATGTTAATAAGCAGGTTAGCTCCTGAAGTTTGGGATGTCGAAGACCCCGAAAAAAATAAACAATGGGGTAATTTGGTTCACAATGTTTTATCTCAAATTTTCACTATTGAGGATGTTGACGAAACCTTGAATTCATTGCTTCTTGACGGAATTCTTGATAATGAAGAAAAAATTAAATTACAAAAAATTATAAATCGTTTACTTTCAAATCCCGAAATCGGTAAATATTTTAACAAAGGATTAGAAATAAAAAACGAAGCTGAGATTTTATTGCCTGACGGAAAATCGTTCCGGCCTGACAGGCTTGTTTTCGATGATGAAAAACTTACAATAATTGATTATAAAACCGGAAATCCTAAAGAAACTGATATCAAACAAATTAGAAAGTATGGGAATATCCTTTATGATATGGGTTACAAAAAAATCAGGAAAGTATTAATCTACATCAATAATGAGTTTTGTGAGATTGTAGAGGTTTAGGTCTTTAACTCCTGTTTTGTTCAAATGCTATTATTTCTCTCAATAAAATTGTTATATTGCTAAATTGTTATTGCGAAACTTCAGTGATTTTTGTCGGATAATAATATTCTCGTTGAGAAAATTATGGTTAATTATTTAAGTAAAAAATAATTTGCCTTGATTTATTTAGAAAAATGGCTTATCTTTGCCTTGATTTATTTAATATTTGATGTGACCTTTGCCTTGATAAATTTCGGTTTTTGATAGAAGTAATTATGAAAAGAAATATAGATAAACATTTACATAACTGGAAAACAGATAATAAACGCAAGGTGTTGCTTTTGCGTGGAGCGAGGCAGGTAGGTAAAACTTTTTCGGTAAGAGAACTGGGAAAAAGTTTCAGATATTTTCTTGAAATTAATTTTGAATCAGATCGAAGAATACACCAGCTTTTTATGGGTAATCTGGATCCATTTGAAATATGTAATAATCTTTCTGCTTATTACAACATTCCAATAACAGATGATGAAACTTTGTTATTTTTTGATGAAATACAGGCTTGTGTCCCGGCAATATCATCATTACGTTTTTTTTATGAAAAACGCCCGGATTTACATCTTATTGCAGCAGGGTCGTTATTGGAATTTGCATTGTCAGAACTTCCATCATTTGGGTTGGGCAGGATAGAGTCGGTTTATATGTATCCACTTTCATTTGATGAATTTTTATTGGCTCACAAGGAAGAAAAATTGTATGATTTAAAACAAAATTCCAGTCCGGAAAAACCAATTAGTAATGTTTTTCACAGCAAACTTTTAAATTATCTCAGGCAATTTATGTTAACCGGAGGATTGCCTGAAGTTGTAGTTACTCTGATTAATACCGGTGATCTGCTAAAATCCCAAAAGATATTGGATAACCTGATTAACGGATTGGATGACGACTTTGCCAAATACAAAAAACGTGTTCCTGTTTCTCGTATCAGGGAAGTGTTTGAATCCGTTGTTCAGCAATCTGGAGGTAAATTTATGCTCTCGAAAATTGCAGGTAATTCGAATTACCAACAATTAAAAGAAGCATTAAATCTTTTGGAAATGGCAGGCCTTATTTTTACGGTAACACATACGGCTGCAAATGGTTTGCCGTTGGGTGCACAAGTCAATAGTAAAAAATTCAAGGTACTGATGTACGATCAAGGTGTTTTTTATCGCATTTTGGGTCTTGACTTTTCAGGTCTTCTGCTTGACGACGATTTTTCCCTGGCAAACAAAGGTGTATTTGCCGAACAATTAACCGGGCTGGAAATTGTTAAATATTCTTCGGTCAATTCGAAACAAAAGCTGTTTTACTGGCATAGAGAAAAGCGTGGTAGTAATGCTGAAGTGGATTATATTATTCAGAAAAAAGAAAAAATTGTTCCAATTGAAGTGAAATCCGGTACACAGGGCAAAATGCAGAGTTTGCGTATTTTTCTGAAAGAAAAGAATATTAATAAAGGTGTTCGTATTTCTTCTGAGAATTTTGGTAGTTATGAAAATATTAATGTTTTTCCACTTTATGCCGTAAATAATGTGCTATTTTAGTAAAAAAAAGCATGTAATTGATTTAAAAGAGTCAAGCCTTCTCTTTTCGTAAGTCACGATGTGAATAACTTAATAAACAGTAAGTTATAATAATTATATTTTTACTGTTAAATAATAATTCACACCGTGACTATAATTAAATGTTTAACTGCTTTGAAGCATCAGCTTTATTCAAACTTTTCACTTCTGTAGTACCACCACCATTTAATGTCAAGGCAATAGGATTGTTTGTTTTCCATTTTCCGCAAGTAAAATCAGGAACATCGACAGAATTTGAGCGATTTGCCACCGACCATTCACTAAGCGGTGCTATTGAACTCCAGAGAGCTGCATCGTAAACATCCTGATCAATAGGTAAACCGTTTCGAAGGCAGTCGATAAGTCGCCAATCCATAATAAAATCCATACCGCCATGTCCACCAACCTTTCTGGCCATTTCACCAACTCGTTTCACAATCTCAGGAGTATATTTATCTTCTACCTGTTTCATTTCTTCTTCATCTAAATAATGATGTCCAAGAGCAATACGAGCCGGCGAGGGCCATTTGCGGGCCATGCCTTTTGTTCCGCTCAAAAGATGAATTCTTGAATAGGGTCGAGGTGAAGTAACATCATGTTGTATCATTATGCTGCGTCCTTTAAAAGTGCGAACAAGAGTGGTGTTCATATTTCCACGGTAGGTTTTTCCAGCGAATTCTTTGTAGAAATCATCCCGGGCTGCAAGTTCATTGGCTTTATCAGCCATCTGAAAATCTTTGGTTGACAATGAGGTTAGATATTCCATTTGATCGCCGCGGTTGATATTCATAGTCTGGCAGATAGGTCCTAAACCGTGAGTAGGGTAGAGGTTGCCGTTTCGCATATTTTCGCGTAAACGCCACATATCTGTATAACCGCCGTCAACTTGCTGATCGTCTTTTGGTTTTGCAAAATTCATACCAATCAAAGTATGAATATAGGCAGCTTCACCATGAACCATATCACCGAAATATCCCTGACGGGCCATGTTTAAAGTCATTAGCTCAAAGAAATCATAACAGCAATTTTCGAGCATCATACAATGGCGCTTTGTTCTTTCACTTGTTTCAACCAATTGCCAGCATTCATCAATAGTTTTGGCAGCAGGAACTTCAACTGCCACATGCTTTCCTTTTTCCATAGCATAAACTGCCATGGAAGTATGATGACTCCAGGGTGTACAAATGTAGATAAGGTCAAGGTCATCCATATCGCAAAGTTTTTTCCAGGCTTCTTCCTTACCATAAAATTCTTTAGCTTCAGGTAAGCCAAAAGAAGCCAAAGTTTTTTGTGATGCTGATACTCCGGCTATTCGTTTATCACATAAAGCTTTGATTTCAACACCATCAATATGTGCTATTCTAATAACAGCACCTTTACCTCTGTTGCCAAGGCCAATAAATCCTATTCTAACAATTGGTAACTTAGGTGCAGAATAACCACACATATTGAATTTTTGTTTATAATTGTTAGCCCAGGGAACTCTTTTGCTTTTTGTGTTACATGCCCATAATCCGGTGGCTAATAAACCGGTTCCTAAGGCGGCTGTTTTTAGAAAATCACGACGATCTGTACTCATGTCTATTTATTTTATTTTAAATTATTTTTAATTAATAGCATTTTTAACAACTCAGGATTTCGAAACTGGAAATTAGAAATTAGAAATTAATCTTCCTCCAGAATTCCCAATTTCTAATTCTCAATATCTAATTTCCAATTTCCAATTTCAATCTTCATATTTTCATTTTCTTTACTAATTTACCAATTGTCAGGCCCTGTACTATTATTGAAAATGCAGCTACAGAATACGTTAAAAAAATAATAAAGTGTCCGCTTAGATCGGGCGTGATTGATAAAGCAAGAGCAAATGCCAAAGCACCTCGTATTCCGCTCCATGTCATTATTGTTGTGTATTTTAGGCTATACCATGGCTTGCTGAATTTATTATTTCTAACTAAAAATCTTGAAATAAAAACTGAAACAAAACGGCTGACTAACACAATAATAATTGTGAAAATTGCTGCCACAAAATCAATAGCAATCGGATCAATCAATAGTATTGCCAAACCCATCATAACAAATACCATACTATTAAAAACCTCACCAATTATCTCCCAAAAAATTGTAATTAACGTCTTTGTTTCAATTCCTGCATATTTATGAATCCAATTACCAATTGTTAGTCCGGCTGCTACCATTGCTAAAGCACCCGAAACTTCAAGTGTATTTGCAATTGCATATCCACCTGTAGCAATTACCAGAGTTATTATCACTGCAGTTTTAGGATCTTCTTTTAACTTTTTAAGCAAAAGCAATCCACAAAAACCAAGTAATAATCCAAACATAATTCCACCGGCAGCTTCCCGTAAAAACAGCAAACCGGTTTCTTCGATTGAAAAGCCTTTCTCATCACCCGTAATAATCTGTATTATTGTAATAAACACAACAATTCCGATGCCATCATTAAAGAGTGATTCGCCTTCAATTTTCATTGAAAGAGTTTTTTTCAAATGATAATTTTTAAATATTGCCAAAACAGCAATAGGATCGGTAGGAGAAATTAATGCACCAAATAACATGCAGTGTAATAAAGGAATATTCAAACCTAATAATCCAAATACATAATAAGTTAAATACCCAATTATTATTGTAGAAATTATTGTTCCGATTACTGCAAAAACAAAAACCGGTAATCGTACCATATCGAGAGTTTTGATATCAATATGTACGGCTCCTGCAAATAATAGAAAGCTTAGTAAAATATTCATCAAAAAGTCATGAAAATCAAGCTTTACTAAAATATTTGGAAGTTTTGTAAGCAAATCATTGTCAAAATGCCGAATAAGTAAAAGCAAACCTGACAAACAAATTCCGAGTATCATTAAACCGATGGTTGTGGGAAGTTTAAGGAATTTGATATTGATAAACGTGAGCAGGGCAGCAATGGCAAGTAATGTAATGAATGATTCGTACATGCAAAAAGTTTTTGTAAAAATATAAAAATTGAACTGAGTAGAAAAAATTTTAATCTGTTTTTGTGGATAATTAAAAAACCTTTACATTTGCCACAAATAATGGTGTACTTGTTTTAAACATTAAAATAAGTCATAATAGGGAATCAGGTGACTGAAATTTTCGGAATTCCTGAACAGTTCCCGCTGCTGTAAGCTCTTTAACTTTTTGAAATCCCCTTGCCACTGTCTAATCCCGATAGTTATCGGGGCTGGATGGGAAGGCCTTCAATAAAGTGAGTAAGTCAGAAGACCTGCCATTATTTAAAATAGTTCAAAGCTTTCGGGTTAAAAAGCTTAGAATAAAATTTAGGGTAAAACCTACTTTATTCGGTTTGTTTCCGTAAAGTTTTGAGGTTTAAAATATTAATTAATTAAACTTTAAAACATTATTTATGAAAAATTTTTACAAAAAAAGCATGATTTTGATAGCAGTTTTTTTCGCCTATCAATTTGTTTCCGGACAGGAAATTACAAAACAATTAATTGTCGCAAGCGGCGGCAGTTTCTCTAATCCTGACGATTATGTCAGTATGTCAGCTTTTGATCCATTAAATCAAACAAGCAACGAATTCAACACAATTTTTACTCAATCGGTTCAAGACATCATTGTTGAAGATAATTTTGCTTATGTTGCTGCTCAGGATTCAATTATTAAATATGATATTGAAACTTTTACGAGACTTTCTGCTATTGCCGAATCAAATTTAAATCGCTTATTTATTTTTGATGATAAATTAGTTGTTAGCAGGCAAACAGGAACTACCGGTCCTCCAGCGGATGGTTATTATGTTAAAATATTTAACACATCCGATCTTTCTTTAATTGCAAATATTGCCGGTATTTCATCAGATGCAGCCTCCTCAATTCTCGTAAACGATTCTCTTTATGTGGCTATTAGCGGTACATGGGAAGCAAGTGAAGGAAAATTTGCAATAATTGATACAGAAAATTTTGAATTAGGACGAGAAATAAATTTTGGTGCTGAAGCAGTTGGAATTTATAATCTCTATTCTATCGGAGATACAATTTATTCGGTAAATAAATCTCCCTACATGGCAACAAGTGGTTCAATAACAAAATTTAATACTATAGATTGTTCTTTTTCAACTTCAACACATCAGCTTGTTTTTGGAAAAGGTATCGGATTAAATGGAAATATTTTATATCTCGGATTAAACAACGGAATTGGTTCATATGATTTAATTATTAGCGAAATTATTGATGAGGAAATTATTCCCGATCCCGGTTCACTATCATATATTAGCATTTGTGATGGTGCTTTTGATCATGTAAATAATCTTATTTATATAACAATTTCTGATTATTTTTCTTTTGGAGAAGGAAAAATTTATGATTTAACAGGTGCTGAAACAGGAAGTTTTGAAGCCGGTATCTCCCCGGAAGCAATTGCATTACAATTTCTTGATGAGTCGGGTGTTGAGAACTATTCAGATAATTTTGATATTTGTATTTTTCCAAATCCGGTTTTCGATGTTCTTAATATTAAATTTTCCGAAAATTATATTCCTGATGAAATTTTTATCACTGATGTTTTTGGAAGGCAAATTTATAATTCCAAAACATTTAAATCAGGGAATAAAAATATTGATTTCAGTATTTATCCTTCAGGTTTATATTTTCTAAATTTATCTTTCGGAAATAAAATAATTACTGAGAAAATCATCAAGTAATAAAATGAAATTTGAAATTGGAAATTAGAAATTTGGATTTCTCCTGAATTTCTAATTTCCAATTTCAAGTCGTAAACACTCACATGAAATGAAACAAATTCTAAGAACCATTCTATTATTGATACTTTTCCTAAAGATGAGTTTTTTGTTTGCACAATTTCCCCCACCCGCAGGCACTGAAGGGACAACAGCTATTCATAAAGACAGTAGTGTTTTCATTGCCTGGGCAAAAGCCTGCGAAATAGATCGGGGATTAATGAAAATTTCAGAACCCGACTTGGGATTTGCTTCAGTTGGTTCAGCCATATCATGTATCGAAAAAGCCGATGGTGAGGTAGTAAGCCTGGGTGATGGTGGTGAAGTGATCTTGAGTTTTGAATTCCCGATTGTAAATGGAGAAGGTTGGGATTTTGCTGTTTTCGAAAATTCATTTGATGATTATTTTTTAGAACTTGCTTTTGTTGAAGTGAGTTCGGATGGTATGAGTTTTTTTCGCTTTGAGGCCGTTTCATTGACACAAAATAATGCTCAAATTGATGGATTTGGGCAGCTTGATCCGGAGAAGATTAATAATTTTGCCGGTAAATATCGGGGAGGATTTGGTACTCCTTTCGATTTAGATGAATTGAAAAATATTTCCGGCTTAAACATTAATTCAATTTCTCATATCAAAATAATTGATGTAGTTGGTTGTATAAACGAAGAATATGCCCGATACGATTCTCAAGGGAATGTTATTAATGATCCCTGGCCTACGCCTTTTTCTTCCTCCGGTTTCGATCTTGATGCTGTTGGTGTAATCAATAATACAAATAATCAGGGTCTAAATGAGAGGGAAGTACATGCTTTTGATGTTGAATTATTACCAAATCCATGTGATAAAAAGATTACAATCACTTTTAATATTTCTCAAAATCTGAACCTAATAATTTTAGATATTCATGGAAAGGAAATGTTTGATAAAGAGAATTTTTTACATCAAGATTCAGGAGAAATCAATGTTGACCTGGAGGATTATTTGCCGGGAATGTATGTGATTCATTTTTTTAATAAAGAAAATTCATTCGTAAGAAAATTTATTAAAAATTAAAATATTCAATCATTAATTTATTTAAGCATTATGTTATTAACTCATTGAACAAGTGAACAAACTTATACAATTTCTTATAATTATTTTCCTTCTTTCTAATGTTTTAATTGCACAGGATAACGACAGTATTCAAAATCTTCCTGAATTTGAATTGAAAGAAACCCGCTTGCATGATTTTTCAACAGCTTTAAAAGTAAATCAAATTGATTCGAGTATTTTAAAACAAAATTCTTTATCTGTTTTATCTGATATTTTGGTTTCACAAAGCCCGATGTTTATTAAAACTTACGGGCAAGGTAGCCTTGCAACTGTTTCTTTCAGAGGAACAACAGCAAATCACACCGGAATTTATTGGAATGGATTTTCAATCGAACCTTCAAGCATCGGAATGACTGATCTCTCGCTAATACCGATCTCTTTTTTTGAGTCGATTGAAATTCAACATGGAGGTTCAAGTTCTCTTTTCGGAAGTGGAAATATTGGAGGAAGTATTCATCTTGAAAATAATTATCATTTTAATTCAAAAGATAAATTCAATTTTTCATTTTCTAAAGGTAGTTTTGGTTTAAATGCAGGGAATGCAAAAATATTATTATCAGGAAAGAAATGGACTTCTTCGAGTGGTATATTTATTCGGAAAATGAGAAACGATTTTACTTATAAAAGTTTATCAGGCGTAAATGAAAAACAACAAAATGCCGAATTGATTCAATATGGGGCTTTTCAGGAATTTAGTCGCAAAATAAGGAATAATCAGCTGTTTACAGTTTCTGCATGGTTTCAGTTTTCCGATCGTGAGATTCCTAAAACTCTTACTTCACGCCCAACAAATGCCTATCAAATCGACAAAGCTTTTCGTGCTACTGCCCTTTGGAAAAAGTTTATTAATAATGGCTCAATTTCTGTCAAGGCTGCATACTTTGACGAATTTTTGCACTATATTGATAAAAGTGAAAATTCGGAAAGCATTAACATTGATTCAAGGATAAAAATGAAAACTTTTATTTCGAAAATTAATTATAAAAAATCTGTCTTCGAAATATTAGATTTAAATGCAGGAATTTCCTTTAAATCAAAAACAGGGGATTCCAAAAATTATTATGGTTTGAAAAACCGAAAAGAAGCGGCAATATTTTTGTCTTCGGTAATTAAATTTTCGAAAATTCAATGGTCTGCCGCGTTAAACCTCAGGCAGGAATTTATTGAAGAATATGATGTTCCATTTACTCCTTCGCTAGGTTTTGAGGGCAAAATATGGAAAAATATATACGGACGAATTAATATTTCCCGAAATTTCAGGGCACCAACTTTAAACGATCGTTTTTGGATCCCAGGAGGAAATGAAAATTTAAAATCCGAAAATAGTTGGAACGAAGAAGTTGGCATGAGTTTTCATTTCAAATCAAAAAGTAAGAAGCATTGTTCCGAATTTTCTGTCACTGCATATAATTCAATTATTAATGATTTGATAATGTGGATACCGAAAGATAATTTCTGGTCGGTTAATAATGTTCAAAAAGTTTGGGTGAGAGGAGTTGAATTTCAGGGTAAAACGAATTTTAAAATTAAGGAGTTTGAGATCATAATTTCTGAAGCATATACATATTCAAAATCAACAAATCGAAAGAAATTAGGCGGAAGCGATGAAACTTACAATAAGCAATTAATTTATACTCCTCTGCATAATTTCTCTGTTAGATTTGAGGTTTTTTTTAATAATTGGTCGATTTCTTACAATCAAAGTTATGTTGGAAAATCATTTACGTCAAGAGATAACCTGCACGAAATCCCTTCCGTTTCAATTTCAAACATTAATTTGAATAAAGGTTTTGAATTTGTCGGAAAGTTAATGAGTTTTCAATTAAAAATTAATAATATTTTTGATAAAGACTATCAGGTGATTGAATATAGGCCTATGCCAGGACGATCATTTGAAATGAAAATTAGTTTAGAAATTTGAATGTAGGAATTTGAAGTTAGGAAGAAAAAGCCCTAATTTCCAATTTCTAATTTCCACACAAAGATTTTAAAAAAAAATGAAGCAAACTACAGAAAATAAAAAATTGAAAATAGCTATATTTTGCATGATGTTTTTAGTAATATTTCAAGCCTGCAAGAAAGATAATGATACGGATTCAGAGATTTTGGATTACAAAAACTGTGTTTTCATTTCTAACGAAGGCCCGTTTAATTCGGGAACAGGAACAATAAGTGCTAAAAGTTTTGATAGTGGAGAAGTTGAGCATGAGATTTTTCAAAAAGTAAATGGTCGTCCTTTGGGAAATATTGTCCAATCAATTGAAGTTTATAATGACTTGGCTTACATAGTCGTAAACAATATGAATAGAGTTGAAGTTGTTGAAGCAAATACATTCAAATCAATTGCAACCATCGATGATATTGTTCTACCACGATATTTTTTAGGAATCACTGATAACAAAGGATACATAAGCAGTTGGAATAATGTTGTTGTCGTAATTGATCTTAACACAAATTCTGTAATAAAGCAAATAACAACTGCCATGGGCCCCGAAAAAATGATTAAAGTAAACAACAAAGTTTTTGTTTTAAATCAGGGTGGTTTTTCAATTGATAGTGTGCTTACTATTATTGATTGCAAGGCTGATACGGTTTTTGAAAATCGAATAATTGGAGAAAAACCTACAGGAATACAGCTTGACAAATATAATAATTTATGGGTAATGTGTTCGGGCAAGGGATGGAATGGTGAACCTGACACTAGCAACACTCCGGGAAAATTAATTTGTATAGATACGGATGATTATTCTTTGAAAAAGGAATTCATTTTCTCGTCAACTGAAATGCATCCCGAAGAACTTATTATTAATTCTGAAGCAGATGTATTGTTTTATAATTACCCTGATGGAATTTTTCGGATGGAGATAACTGATGATTTTCTGCCGGAATCTCCATTCATTCAATCAGAAAATTTTTTTTATTCAATTGCGTTTGACAAAATGAATAATAGAATTTTAGTAAGCGATGCACTTGATTATGTTCAAAACGGCATTGTTTTTTCGTATAATGCAGTTGATGGAATGCCGGTAGATTCCTTTAATGTGGGAATAATACCGGGCGATTTTTGTTTTTATTACTAATAATTCATAAATTACATAATGAAAACAAAAATAGCCCCGTCCTTTAGGGCGGGGATTGAAATATATATGTCCACGCCCTCAAAAAATCTGGAAAAATTTTTAGATTTTAATCTAAAAATTTTTCCAGATTTTTTGAGGAGAATTTATTGATATTCATTTTACCCCGCCCTAAAGGACGGGGCTGTTTTTTAAATAAATCTAAATTTATTAATTATTCAGGCTATGAAAAAAAAGCCACAGGCCTGTCCGCCGTAATACTATATTTCTGCCAATTTGTCTTAACGAAGAAAATGGCAAATAATTTGCTAAGCAAAAAATCGTTCGGACCATAATCCGAAATGATATTGTATTATTTGAAAATTGACGTATATGGATGAAAATAAATTAAATAATAATCAACAAAATAATGATGAAGAAATTGAAAATTCTTCATCTGAAATTAAAGTGGAAAAAAAGAAAAAAGCAAGCAAGAAAAAAGAAAATAAATATAATGAGCTTCAAGAAAAATATGACGAATTAAATGACAAATATTTAAGGCTTTTTTCAGAATTTGATAACTTTAGAAAACGTACAATAAAAGAAAAGATAGACTTAAGCAAAACTGCGTCTGAAGAACTTATAATTTCTTTGCTCCCGGTTTTAGATGATTTTGAACGTGCCATAAAATCTCTTAATGAATCGGATGATATTGAAAGTTTCAGAGAAGGAATAATGCTTATTTATAATAAATTTAAGAAAACTCTGGAATCAAAGGGATTGGAGAAAATTGAGTCACATTCGCATGAGTTTGATACCGATCACCATGAAGCTATAACAAGTATTCCCGCACCTTCCGATGATTTGAAAGGAAAAGTTGTGGATGTAATTGAGAATGGTTATAAGCTTAACGGCAAGGTTATACGTTATGCTAAAGTAGTAGTTGGAAAATAATTAAGAATAAAGCAAATAGATTCATGTCGAAAAGAGACTATTACGAAGTACTTGAAGTAACAAAGGAAGCTACTGAAGTTGAAATAAAAAAGGCTTATCGTAAACAAGCTTTAAAGCACCACCCTGATAAAAATCCCGATAACAAGGAAGCTGAAGCAAAGTTTAAGGAAGCTGCTGAGGCTTATGAGGTTTTAAGTGACCCTGATAAAAAACAACGTTACGACCAATTCGGACATGCAGGAGTTGGAGGAGCTGCAGGTAGAAATGGATTTGGCGGCGGTATGACCATGGATGATATTTTTAGCAATTTCGGCGATATTTTCGGAAATGCATTTGGAGGTTTCGGAGGTTTTGGTGGTGGCGGAGGTACTCAACGAAGAAGAAGGGTTAACCGTGGCTCGAATTTGCGGGTAAAAGTTAAACTCACACTCGAAGATATTTCCAAAGGAGTTGAAAAAAAGATCAAAGTAAATAAATACGTTACCTGTAAAAAATGCCAGGGATCAGGTGCCAAAGACGGATTATCATACTCATCATGCTCAACATGCCATGGAACAGGACAGGTAACCAGAGTTACAAGCACTTTTCTCGGGCAAATGCAAACATCTTCCACTTGCCCGCATTGTGGAGGCGAAGGTCAAACTATTTCACATAAATGTCCAGAGTGTGCCGGAAATGGTATTGTAAAAGGTGAAGAGACAATCACCCTAAAGATTCCGGCCGGAGTTTCGGAAGGAATGCAATTATCTGTTTCAGGCCGAGGTAATGCCGGTGCAAGAGATGGAGTTCCGGGTGATTTGATTGTTATGATTGAAGAAATTCAACATCCCGAGCTTATCAGAGATGGTTCAAACTTATTAAACAATCTTTACATCAGTTTCCCCGATGCTTCTTTAGGATGCTCGGTTGAAGTTCCGACAATTGATGGTAAAGCACGAATAAAAATTAATCCTGGTACACAGGCAGGAAAAGTTTTACGTCTTAAAGGCAAAGGATTGCCTGATATTAATTCTTATGGCAAAGGTGATATTTTAGTAAATATAAATGTCTGGACACCAAAAGAATTATCGAAAGAAGAAAAAAGTATACTTGAAAAACTTTCTTCCTCTAAAAATTTCGAACCTCAACCTACAAACAAAGACAAAAGTTTCTTTGATAGAATGAGAGAGTATTTTGCGTAGGAATTAATAATGGGTTTCCAACCCCTGCGGGGATTTGAAACCCATTGTACAGGAATATTGGATTTCCAACCCCTTCGGGGATTTGAAACCCGCCAAGCGGAACCAAACAGGTTTCAAATCCCTGAAAGGGTTGGAAACCTTAATACAAAAAAATGCCCACCAAGAAAATAAAAACATCAATTATCCCTGATGGAGTTTACCATATCTACAACAGAGGTAATAATTTTGAGAAGGTATTTTTTCAAGATAGGGATTACCGCGAATTTCTGGAAAGTTTTATAAAATATCTTGGACCTATCACTCATGTATATACTTATGCCTTATTGCCAAATCATTACCATTTTCTTTTGAAACCTATTGATCAGAGATTTAGTCGGCAATTCGGAAGTTTTATTACAAGTTATACCAATAAAGTGAATTTTCGTGAAGGAAGGCAAGGAAATCTTTTTCTGCGATATTTTAAAAGGGTTCAGGTAACGGAAGAAGATTACTTGAAAAGATTAGTCTTCTATATTCACTTTAATCCTCAGAAACATAATATTATTCAGAATTTCAGAGATTACTATTATTCATCTTATAATGCTTTTATGAACGATAAACCAACTAATATCAGAAGAAATGAGGTTTTTGAATGGTTTAATTCAAAGAATGAGTTTATTGGTTTTCATAATTACCTTCATGATGAAGCGAAGATAAAGTCTTTGATTATAGAGGATTAACTACTCAATGGGTTTCCAACCCCTGCGGGGATTTGAAACCCGCCAAGCGTTACACAGGTTTCAAATCCCCGCAGGGGTTGGGAACTTTACCTATAATCAAATTTTTTTCCTGCTATTATTACTTTTTATGAATAATTTTGGCTATATGAGATGTAATTAGTGATTTTTTTCATATATTTGTTAGGATTTTAAATATAAAGTATTAACTTAATTTATTTGTTATGAAAATTTTTACTAAATTCTTAGTATTATCATTAATGCTACTATTCATTGCAACAAACTTCATGAATGCTCAGGAGATTCTCTGTGTTGATCGTGATGGCAGCTACGAAGCTCCTGGCGTTTATACTGATGACTGGCAGTTTCTACAACCTGCACTTGATGAACTGGGGTATGAGTATGAATATTTTGAAGTACAAGACCTTGCCCAAGATGGCCCGGATGAGGAATTCATGTCAGAGTACCCAATTGTTTTCTGGTTTACAGGTGAAGGCTGGTCTGGTAGTGAGACCATGACTACAACTGATGAATTCAATATCTTACTTTATCTTCAGCTGGATAATGGCACATTATTGTTATCATCACAGGATTATCTATTTGACCGTTATCCTGATTACGGAACATTTACTGAAGGGATGTACCCTTATGATGCCTTTGGATGCATTGAAGTAGTTCAAGATGTATGGAACATTGAACCTGACACAGGAAACATAGTTGGTTCAGCCGGTTCATGCGCAGAAGGTATGGCATTTACTGTTTTGGATATCTATACTGAAGAAACTGACGATGGATTGTATATCGATAACTTTGTTCAACATAAGGGTGAAGACTTGCTGGAAATAATATTTCCTGATCCGGTTGGCATTGGAGCTTATCAGTATGATGCCGGAATTTATAAGATAATCTTTTCCACAGTATCATACGCTGCTATTGTTGATCTGGAAGCCAGGAAAGAGATTCTCTATCGCTCTATTAACTGGTTACTCGGTACAAGTGGTGTTACTGCTATTCAAATGGAACAAACCGAAATGCTTGTTTATCCAAATCCTGCCACTACATTTGTGCAAATCGGATGCAAACATAATATGGAGGAAATGTGGATCATGAATAGCACAGGACAGGTGGTTGATTATTTAAATATTGATAATAAAAAGATCAAAATTAACACCTCAACTTATTTATCAGGAATATACTTCGTAAAAGTAAGGACAGATAATGGTATCACAACAAGTAACTTGATAGTGAAATAATGAATCCATAAATAAAAAAAGCTGTTTGCAATCAGGCAGCTTTTTTTATGAATTTAAGTGTATGAGGATTTTCAACCCTCGTGGGTAGTTGAAACCTAAATGCTTAAATTAATCACACAACTGTTTTGCATAAAGTTCTTCACCGTATTTCAAAACGGTTATACTTCCATTATGCAGTCGGGTTTCAATTTTGGCGCTATCGGAAGATCCATCGCTGTAAGTCAGAGTAACAATATTCCCGGAAACTTTGTATGTTCCCCTGTTTCCCTGATCGTTTTCCCCGCCATAAGCTATTCCTGCATCGGATGAAAATGAAGATTCAGAACCATATTGGAAATTTCCTCTTCCGTCAAAATATGCCCATTTGGTGGTAGAATAACTGCTCGAACTAGATGAAGAGCCCGAATAGCAGCATAATTTACCCTGCAATTGATATTCCTGCCCGCCTGATTGATTTCCATGTATTTGCTCGTATTGTTTATTAGATGTTTGGTTTTGTTTTGTTCCGTGGATATTATTTTGTCCGCTTCCTTCAACTTTAATAAAAGCAAGTTGATAACCTTCGGGAAATGATAAATTTAAAGTATCTCCTTTTAATGTAAAAGGATAGTCAACAGGATAATATTCATCCTGAACACGGATCGTATTCCCGACAAGAGAATAGTTAGCCGGTTCTCCACCAAAATATAGCTGATCTTCAGATTGAAAAATCAGGTCGATATTTCCTTCAAAACTACTGTATCTCCATGTTCCTTTTAAATCGGAAAAAGTTACCTGAGCATTCACGAATGCGGTGATAAACATAAACATAATAACAAAATTTCTTTTTGACATTTCAACCTCCTTTAATGCTTGCGCTCGGTGATGTCCTGGGCCATAGCAAGAAGGCCTCCCTGGCCGAAGGGAACCAGGTGGCAATCGAGAAATATTTCTTTTCCAAAGGTTGAGACGCTCACCACTTCATGGCGCCTGGGGGATTTTGTTCGGACAGCTTCCTTGGCCGCGTCCTGCAGGCCGGACCTTTTCCAGGATTCAATTTTGAGGTAGTTCTGTTCAAGTACCTTTTCCATTGTGGTTCCAATGATGCGGGCCGCTGATTCGTTGGCCGCGGTGCATTGCCCGGAACCGTCATAGATTAGAATGCCAATCGGTGACACCGCGATGATATCAGCGAGTTGTTTCTCGCTCTGTCTCAACGACTCCAAGGTATTCATACGGTCAGTGATTTCCAGGGCAATGCCGTCCCAGACAATATCACCGTTG
>CAYWXI010000041.1:0-47144 GCA_964462015.1 uncultured Bacteroidales bacterium
CTGCCATCGAATAATCACTCTTGAGTCTATAATTTAAAGCAATATTATTATAACATGTTGAAAGTAATTTCTTTTCATCATATGAATTATTAGGATTATTTAAGATAGCTTTTTTTGTTTCCGAAATTGAATGGTCGTATTCACGTAAGTACCGTAAAACATAAGAGGATAATAAATAAACCTTATAAATAAGTAAATTAGAGCTATCTAAATGTTTGTTGCACTCCGAAATTGCTTTATCAATATAGAATTTTGTTGAATCAATATCTACTTTTGCATAATAGAAATATTGTCCCTTAGCATAAATACATTCGGCATATTGTTCCCATAGCTTATTAGTGTTAAAGACAGGAATTGATTTGTTCAAATAATATGGAATGCTATCATATTTCATTTCCTGCATTAATACCCTGACTCTTTCCAGATAGCTTTCAGCAATAACGATATCATTATTTTTTGCCGGAATATTGTTAATTGGTTTTTGGGGAAAGCATAAGGGAGAGATTAATATTAAATAACAAAAAAGCAGTGCTGTTTTGTTAATTTTTCTAATATTTATTTGATATATCAAAATTCTTTATTTAGAAGAACAACTCTACAAATATAAGAATTAATCGATATCATTTTCTGCGAAAAGGGTAGGAGCTTCTAAAAAGACGTGATTAATATTTCGATATAATGGAAGCTTATTTAATGAAAATTGAGCTTTTATTTATATTGATTGTTATTTTATTTATTTCTAAAATAATTACTAAAAACACCCTGAAATCACATAAAATTTCAGAATGTTTTTAATAAGAAAATCAGCTTAGAATTTCATTAAAATTTTTCAGGATTTTAACTAAAAAATTCATCGAAAATTCTGACATATAAAAAAAAGTGAAAAAAAATTTCTCACTGTGTTACTGATATTTACGGCCCTTTTTTTAACATATATAGAAAATTTCCCGCTAACAAAAATCAATTTATGGTATTAATAGATAGAGAGCATAATAAAAATGAATAAAAAAACAAAAAATAAATGCCAAAAACACAAAAAAAAGTGATGAATAAAAAGAAAATAAAAATGCTTAAAAAATCAAAAAATCGATAAATAATCTCACTTAATAAAGCGGAAGCAGAAAAGCTTTTAACAGAGTATGCATAACAAAAACAAATATTTTTTATGAAAAAATTATTTTTATGGGAAAATTTACATAATTTATGTAAACATATCCCAGATCCAGAAGAAGAGGAGGATCCACCGGAAGAAGTAGACCCTGAAAAAGATCCACCTCCAAAGCCTTAAGTAATCATTAAAGCTTTAAATGGGGGAGACTAAGTGTTTCCCCCATGGTATTACTAAAAAGAAAAAATTTAATTGCAAAAAATTAAAGTAGATGGAAAAAACTATTAACAGGAATTCAAAAGTAAAAAGTATCGATTGTTACGAGCTTTCATATTTGCCGGATCCGGTTATATTAAATATTAGAATTGGAAACGGTATTAATGCAGCAACATTAATTAAGCTAACTGATGGGAGTTTGATACAGGAAGGAACCGATTCATTTTCTATCCAAATCGGAACCAATAAAAATTTGGCAGGGAAAACATTGAGGTTAATGACAACTCTTTGTAATGTGAGGCAGCGTTCGTACGAAGCTAAATTGAAAGTTACAATTAGCGGAGGAAGAAAAAACTGGACTCATGAAATGAGAAAGGAAACTCAAAATGCAGGGAAATATATTTTCTATTCAGCCGAAATCGATTTTATTTAAATATTCTATATATAAGGGATATATTTTGATTAGGCTAACTAAGGTAAATTATTTTCTTGTTTTATCACTTAAATAAACTAATAAAATACTAAATAAAATGAGAGAAAGAAATAGATTTGAAAAAGCAGGCAGATCAGCAGTAATAGCCGATTTGGAATCTTATAACTGGACTATTGTCAATAAAACAGCTAATTCTGCACAAAATGTTCTTCTTGCCATTAAAGGCAATGAAAAACTTGTAGTACTAATATCTACAACAGTTGAAAGGATATTACCAAATGCAGATTCCGGATCGTATAGAAGCTTTATACAAGCTAAATCGTTCAAAGGCGGTACAATAATGTATGAGGCTAAAGTACATTTAGATCAAATGTTAAAAAAGCAAAGAATTGAGTTTGTAAAGATGAGTGTGTAAATTCTTTAGGGTTTGAATATTTAATGAATTATCCTTAATGTACCTTCGTGATGTACTTCATGCATCCTTGTTGGTAAAATATTAACCACGAAGGAACACTAAGGATTTTCACGAAGGAGCACAAAGAAAAATAATATAGTGGAAGCCGAAAAACTATAACAGAGTAGGCAATATTTTAAAATTAATAATATGTCAAAAGTTATTTTATCAGATGTCAATATCGGTGATGATGTTGTACAAAGTTTTAAAGCTAAACTAAATGAAATTAACGTGTTATTACCATTCCTGGTTGATTTAACAATCGAAGAAAGAAGATCAGGCTCAAAAATTGGCCCTAACCGACGTGATTTTGTTAACGAAATGCGTGATCTTGCTAATGATCATCCTGAAATTTTACCTCAGGTTTTTGATAAAGAAACATTTCTTAAGGCTGTTATACAAGAAATCCCATTAGATGACTTTGAGAAACTTATTTCTGAAGTGAAGGAAAAAATCAGCGACACTCATTTAGATGTTGGTAGAATTGCCTTTACAGGTGCACTTGATGTATATAGATATTTAAATAATGTACCAGGAATGGATGAACTTAAAAAGAAAGCTAAAAAGTATTTTGAAAAAGCAATAAAGGATAATCCTGTAGAAGAATAAAAGCATTGAATTGCGTTTTTCATATTTAAAATTAGGTTTATTAAATCCTGACAGGTGTCACAAACCTGTCAGGTTTCTGAAAACTTTAACAACCGATGGTGGTACTATAACAAAAACCTATGGTATTTCAATAACCAACGATGGTAATTCAACAATGACCGATGGTATTTCAATAACCAACGATAATATTTCAACAAAGAACGATGGTAGTTCAACAACCAACGATGGTAGTTCAACAATAACCGATGATATATTTATAATAAAAGAAGATACTTGAATTATCAACAATCATAAAATATCTATCAACCTTAATACATTTTTAAGGTAGTATCTCACTAAGTGTGTAAATTAAAAAAGATATTCTGAAAAATATTGATTTTTTACATAAAGGTCAAAATATTTTTCGGAAATAACTTTTTTGATAACTTTAAACACACAAATATGAAAAAAGAAGATTTATTAAACAGTGATTTTTTTAAGCAATTTAAACAAGCATAACAGCTTACCCCGATTTTTCGAAAAAGATATTGACATTTTCGGATGAGCACTAATTAGCAACGATTGTAATTGAAAAGCTAATATATTGATTGTATCAATATTTAGATATCCAATCGCTAGTATTCGACATCCAGCGCTTTGTACCCTGCATCCAGTATCCAGCATCCAGCATCCAGTATCTTATATCCATAAATTATTTTATCAATAAAAAATTAAAAAATATTTTCTGAAGAAAATATTATTATATTTGCATTGAAATTTTAGAAAAAGTCCGATGAAAACAATTGTCTTTACGATCGATTAATTTAAATTCCTGAAGGGAAATATCTTTCTTGCTTCCGGAATTTTCGTTTTCAATGTTTATTCGGCATTCCCGAAAATAAATTTTATTAACATTTTTAAACTTAGGAGAAAAAATTATGAACTCTACAAAGAATTTTCAAACAACAATTACTCAGGTATTTTTGCTTAACACAGAAAGTCAAAAACCATTTTATCAAATTAAATTCTTAAGAAATTACTTAAAACGAAAACAAACATGAGTAATCAAAATTTTAAATTGAAATCAAATTATCAAAATAATACTAAAAAGTTATTTAAAAATGTTATTGAGGCTATTTCGGGTACTCATCAGGATTTTACAACCGGCAGTTTAAAGCGGGCAATATTTTTACTTTCAATTCCTATGGTTCTTGAAATGTTAATGGAATCGATTTTTGCAATAGTCGATATATTTTTCGTTTCAAAATTAGGAGCAGATGCTGTTGCAACTGTAGGAATTACAGAGTCTTTTATCACTATAGTTTATTCAATTGCAATAGGTTTGAGTACAGCCACAACTGCAATTGTAGCCAGACGTATAGGCGAAAAAAACCATAAAGGCGCTTCCATAGCTGCTTTTCAGGCAATAATCAGCGGATTTGCATTTTCATTACTTATTGCAATTCCGGGAATCATCTACTCCTCTGAAATGTTGCTTTTAATGGGAGCATCAGAAGAATTAGTCGGATCATATTCCGGCTATACCAGCATAATGCTTGGTGGAAATGTAGTTATTATGCTATTATTTATCATTAATGCTGTTTTCCGAAGTTCAGGTGATGCGGCAATCTCAATGCGTGTATTGTGGTTTGCAAACATTATGAATATTATTCTCGATCCTTGCTTAATATTCGGATTAGGGCCATTTCCCGAACTTGGAATTATCGGGGCTGCAATAGCTACAACTATAGGACGCGGCCTTGCTGTTATTTTCCAGTTTTATCTTCTTTTTAACAGAAAACACAGGATAATACTTACATTAAGTAGTTTAATCATTGATGTTAAAGTGCTTTTAAAACTATTGAGATTATCATTGGGTGGTATGTTTCAAATCCTGATAGCAACATCAAGTTGGGTTTTTCTTGTTAGAATAATTTCAGTATTCGGAAGTGAAGTTATAGCAGGATACACAATCGGGATACGGATTATTATATTTGCATTGCTACCATCGGTTGGAATCAGTAATGCCTCGGCAACTCTTGTAGGGCAAAATCTCGGGGCAAATGAACCTAAGCGTGCTGAAAGATCGGTGTGGGCAACCGGTAAGATCAATATGATATTACTAGGGCTTGTAAGTGTGATTTTTATTGCTTATCCCGAGGTTTTTGTACGTTTGTTTATTGATAATCAAAAAGTGATTGAAAGTGGTGCAAGTTGCTTAAGAATTGTTAGTTATGGTTTTATAGTTTATGGACTGGGAATGGTAATTATAAATTCAATAAATGGAGCCGGCGATACACTTACTCCAACAATAATAAATTTCTTCTGTTTTTGGTTGATAGAAATTCCTCTTGCATATTTTCTATCAATAACTTATGGAATGAATGAAGAAGGTGTGTTTTATTCAATAATTATTTCCGAATCTTTACTGACATTGATTGCAATTGTAATTTTCAAAAGAGGAAAATGGAAGCTAAATAAGGTTTAATGAAATTATTTAATATTTAATCTTTTTGACTTGTATTGTTTTACCTAAGACACGAATTTATTATTATCTAATTGAGTTGAATTGTAGTTTTCTTCAGTGTATTATCATTGATTTACAGATATGTGATTTATATATGTTTCATTTTTTATTAAAATACTTGATTTTTAATAAAAACCTTTGTATATTTGTAATACTTTAATGCAAAAATTAGCAGTCATGAAACATGAACCAATGAAAATCCATTATCTGTGTCCACATTGCCGCTCGTATTTACGAGTCTGGAAAAACATTATTGTTACAGTAAAATCCACCGAAGGGAAAAAACAAGGATTACTATTATTAGATCCCGAACTGGGTAATTATACTTATGTTAGCCATCCCAGTTTAAAATTTGTTGAAGGTGAAAAAGTTGAATTCTATTGCCCTGTATGTTTCTCTAATCTGGCAGCAAAGCAAATAGATGAAAACTTAGTAAAAATAGTAATGGTAGATGAACAATTACATGAATATGACATTTATTTTTCAAATATTGCGGGTCAGCTAACAACATTTAAAATAGCAGAAGACAATATTATTGAACGTCATGGCGAACATTCATCAAGCTATGTAAACTATTTCATGTCAAAAGTAAGGGAGAATTTAAGTTAATAGAAGCATTAATATTTACTTTTAACGTCTCTGTTTTTTTATTAGGGCTTTTTTTCAATCATTGGCAAGAAATGTCTAAATTGTGATGCTTTGTGCTATAAGTAGGGTGTGGAGTAGTAGTATTGAGCTTGGAAAAAATTAAATGAATTAAAATAGCCAGCCTAGTTTTGTTTTCATTTCTAACAAAAAAAAGCCACCTGAAATTTATCAGGCAGCTTTCCTTTTAATATTTAAGATTGAGTTTTATTGAATTACTAATCTTTTTGTTGAAGTTCCGTTGATTGTGTTAATCTGAACTAAATACATTCCTTTAATAAAATCAGATGTATTTACTTTTACGGAATTGCTATTACATTTTTGTTCGAAAACAATGCTTCCAAGATAATTAAATACCTGAATGTTTTGAATTAATTCGTGAGAATCAATATTTAAACTATTTTTTACAGGATTTGGATACATTGAGATGTTTTCTTCATTTGCCAAACTTGATGAATTTTTAGTAAATAAAGCAACACTGTATTCACCATCATTATTTGGGAATTCATAATTCATATATGCATTACCGAAAGGATTTGTGAATAAATAATCTGCAGTGACTTCAGAATTACTTTCTGCTGACCAAACTTTAAACGAAATTTTATTACCAACTTCATAACCATTTCCAGAATTCAAAGTATTGAAAATTGCAATATCATTAGCAAATACATCCTCTGATGAAATAATTGTTGAACCAACCATTTTATCACCATCGAAAGTAGCAACTTCATCTCCCATTTCCAATCCATCAACATAAACAGTATAAATTGGGTCGGCAGCATTACCGCCTTCAAAAATATAATGTTGTGGAGTTGGAGTTGAAGTAAATGATGATTTTCCGCTTTCAGGATAAACCAAAGTTTCTTCACCATTTAATTTAACGAGATATCCTTCAGTTGGATTGGCATCTCCAATACCGTTAACCCAGTTAGGCCCAATTTTTCTTAGCATAGAACCTTGTGAATTTCTAACATATTCCAGATTATCAGTTAAAATTGTTTCAAAAGCAAGAAGAGCATCCGTTGATGCTTCAGGTAAATAACTAATAAAAGTAAAACCGGTTTCAATAACAATTGGAGTTGCCACAGGAATTCTTGTACCTGCAATTACAAATTCCCCTGCGTCAGTAGCTTTGAATAAATAACCTTCTGTTCCAATCCAGTCACCGATATTATTAACCCAGTTAGGTCCAATTTTTCTCAGCATCGATCCATCGCTGTTTCTTACATAATCAATAACATCTAAAACATCAGTGCAAATAGTAAGCATATCAGGATCAGTAGGTTCAAAGTAGGTTGATTTAAATTGGAAGCCGGATTCAATTGCAAGAGTCTGGCCAGGTTCTTCACCATCAACGATGAATTCAATTATTTGTGAATATCCAAAACTTCCTCCTGAGTAGAAAGTAGTATTGTTTGAACGAAGTGTGAAAAAACCGTTTCCACCAATTCCATTACCACCTGAATCAAATATTTCAAATTGATAACAATCAGTAAATTGGAAATCAAAATACATGTTATAAAGATGATTTGGCTGAGTAAAAGGGCCTTCTGTGTATAAAACTTCACCTGCTGAATTACGGAATTCAAAAGTGGTTTGTTCCGGATAATTATCCGTTTTCAAAATAACCTGAATTGTAGTTCCTGTAACCGGTGCCGTTGTGATTTGTTCAGACATTGCATCGTTATCTGGATTTTCATCAACACCGCCATTTGGATCAGATAAGTACATTTCGATAGTATTTACATCCTCCGGAATAAAAGTAATCTCAAGAAGCTCTTGTACTGAAATTGATTCAAGAAACTCAAGGCTGCCTGTCCATGGAACAGTCATAACATCGCCACCATTAACACTGTAATTAACATTCAGACTGGTTAATACTTCTGCTCCGTAATTTTTAAATTCAACACCTGGGGTTATAAAATCATTACAACTGCCAATTTCAGGAAGGTTCAATATATCCACTATTGCAACATCAAGGTTAAATAACGGTGTTGCCATTGATTTTTTTGCTCCTTGCAAAATTTCTTTAGTAGAGTTATTCTGAACAAATGCAATTATTTCGCAATGTTCAATAGCCCACCATGATCCGGTTGAGAAATCAAGTTCGATAGTTTGAGTAGAGCCTCCGGAAAAATCAAGAGTTGTACCGTTTTGATTCGGCACCATTAATCTGTTTACAAAATCCTGTACTTGTGTAAGGCCCCAAACAATCGGAAGCTGTGATTCTGTTATCACGACATGAAGTTTAAGGTTTGAAGCAGTACTTCCACCAACATTGTCAACAACAACTGTTGTAGTGTAATCACCATCTGCTACATCAAAATCAATATCAATAGTAAAGTCTGACATAACATTATTTCTTTGGTTAACTTTTGGTACGTATGAACTATACATACTTGAGGAACCACTTCCTCCTACAACCGATAAAACACCATCGAAAAAGACAGTGGGATAACCGGAAATTCCATAATAACTATTTCTGGCATTAGAATAAGTATTGGCCAATGAGTCGCCATTGTGATTTTCAATTACTGCGACATTATGACCATTTTCTACGAGTTCAACTACTCCAAGTGCAGCACCCGGGCAGTAGCCTCACCAAAATCCGGTTCCACCTTCAACAACGACCATGTCGCGCTGAACTTGCTGGGCGTGGAGACCAATTCCCAGCAGTACAGTTAATAAAAGAATAAATAAATTTTTCATAAGTGTTAGTTTTTAAATGTTTAACAATATTGTTTCTGATTTTTTAAATGTTTTGTAAAATATCTTATCATAAACACCGGCAAATATATTTAACTTGCATTATAGGGATATGGTGGTGTAAATATGTTTTATGAATGTTTTCAAATTAAAATATTTTTTAGTGTTACACATAATGTTTATTTTACTGTTCATCGCAAAAGTAATTAAATAATTAATAAATTTATAATTTTTTGAAAATATTTTAATATTTACCTAATTGCATATATGTAATATGTAATGTAAATAACGATAATTTAAACAGAATTAGATAATTAAAAAAAAACTTTTTTGCAGTTTATGTTTTTTTATTTTCTGGTAAATTTTTTTATTATTGCGTGAAGGGAGGGGTGGGATAGAAGTAAATTTTTTCTTGTTGCTAATTCAAAGTCATTAAAATCAAATCCGGGTGCAACAGTACAGCCAACCAGTGAAAATGAATTCGGTTCATTAACACAAGCAGCAAACCATGAGTTTTTGGGAATAATTTTCTGAAAACTTTCTCCATTTTCAGGATTATTACCAAGAAGTAGTTTTTCTGTTTTTCCATTAATAATTACAAAAATTGTTAGTGGGCTACCATAATAAAAATGCCAAATTTCATCGGATTTAATTTTATGAAAAGATGAAAAATCATCACTTTTTAAAAGAAAATAAATTGATGTCGATGTATTGCGATTTCCATTAAAATATTGGGGAAGAGAATTTGAATTAATTATATCTTCTGAGCGATATATTTCTTTATAGTATCCTCCTTCAGGGTGTTTTTGTAAGTCTAAACTCTTAATAAAATATTCGGCTGATTTGCTCATTAAACTTTCTATCTTTTAAAAATTTGTTTTTTAGCAAGGTTTTGATTTTCTGATTATCGGCCATCGGTTTCCAGTTATCAGCCCTAAATCACCAGTCCTCAGTTTGTTGACTGCCAGTTATAGAAAGCCGACTGCCAACTGTTGACTACCGACTGCCGAATTATTTGTCGGGTGAAACTTTTTCGGAAACCCTCTCATTGAAAATATATAATAATCTGAAACTAAGAACGTTGTTGAATTGCTTCCTTTCCCATGTTGAATAACCGTCATCGTAAACACGGGTGCGAATTTTTGCAATCGAATATGAAAATCTGAAATTAAATTTCAATCGTTTCCAAATCCTGAATCGAATATCACCAATCCATGAAAAATCGTTTTTATCGTATGGTCCGTGATCGGGTGAAGTATTTGTACGATAACCATGTTCCCATTCTTTTGCTCCAACTAAACGTCCCCATGATAATCCGGTTCCGACTGTAATAATATCTTTATCCGTAAAGTGTACTAAAACAGGAATTTCAACATAATTTAATTTTAATGTATAAGAACCGCTTAAAGAATCAATATAGATTTTACCTCTGTGTGATCCTTTTTGTGAGAAAATATTTTCAATGCTGATTGACCATTTCTTTTTGAATGGAATTATTGCTGCCGCACCAACATTCAAGCCCAGTTTACTATAACCGACAACCTCATCACCATCCACTTGAGTGGCATTAAAACCTGCTATTACGGCTCCTTTAATTCTTTGTGAATAGCTTTGGCCGGAAGTAAAAATAATTAGTAATAAGAAAAGAATAAAAATTCGCATATATCATATATTATGATTTTCAAACGAATTTATTTTAGTTAAATTTTGTTTGTAAACAATATAATTTTATTAATGATAAAATGCGTAAATGATAGAATGAGAGAATAAGATAATGAGAGATGAGAAACTGAATAAAATGGAGAATGAGAGTTTAATCATTTTAGCATTTACGCATTCTATCATTCTCGCATTGTTATAATTCTTTCATTGACAGCTGAATTCGTTTTCTTTCGATATCAACTTCAAGCACTTTAACATCAACTTTTTGATTGATTTTTACAATATCATTAGGATCACTAATAAACTCGTTGGCAAGGCAACTAATATGAACCAAACCATCCTGATGAACTCCAATATCGACAAATGCACCAAATGCAGTAATATTTGTTACAATTCCTGAAAGTATCATTCCTTCTTTCAAATCTTTTATGCTGTTAACACCTTCTGTGAATTCAAAAAAAGCGAATTTTTTTCTCGGATCACGGCCTGGTTTAGCAAGTTCATCCAGTATATCTTTAAGAGTAGGAAGCCCTGTTTCTTCAGTTATGAAATCATTAGGATTTATTTTATTTCTTAATTCACTATTTTCAATTATTTTCATAACAGTAGTTCCGTATTTTTTTGCCATTTTTTCTACAACCGAATATGATTCAGGATGTACTGCGCTATTATCAAGAGGATTATCTGAGTTGGGGATACGCAAAAAACCGGCTGCAAGTTCAAAAGCTTTACTACCAAAGCGAGGAACATTTTTCAGTTCATCTCTTGAATTGAATGCTCCGTTTTTTTTTCGGTAATTAAGAATGTTTTTTGCCAAAACAGGGCCCAAACCTGAAACATAAGAAAGCAATTGTTTGCTTGCAGTGTTCACGTTCACCCCAACCGAATTAACACAACTCACAACAATATCTTCAAGGCTTTGCTTGAGTGCAGCCTGGTTAACATCATGTTGATATTGCCCGACACCAATTGATTTTGGTTCAATTTTAACAAGTTCGGCAAGAGGATCCATCAGACGCCGCCCTATTGAAACTGTGCCTCTGACTGTAACATCGTACTCCGGAAATTCTTCACGGCCGACTGATGATGCTGAATAAATGCTTGCTCCACTTTCATTTACCATAACAGCAATTAATTTCTTATCAAATTTAATTCTTTTAACAAGATTTTCGGTTTCGCGACCCGCTGTTCCATTTCCTATAGCAATAGCTTCAATTTTATAAGCATTAACAAGACTGAGAATTTTATGCATTGCCTGCTTGATTTCGCGTTGTGGCGGATGAGGATAAATGTTTTCATTATGAAGAAGTTTGCCTTGTTTGTCTAAACAAACAATTTTACAACCCGTTCGGAATCCGGGATCAATTGCAAGAATATTTTTTCCACTCAGAGGAGGGGCGAGTAAAAGTTGTCGAAGATTTTCGGCAAAAACCTTAATTGCTTCCTGATCGGCTTTTTCTTTGATTTTTGCCCTGATTTCAGTTTCTAATGAAGGGAAGATTAGTCTTTTATATGAATCTTTAATTGCGTTTTTAATTATTTCGGCACATTGATTATTTGATTTAAATCCGTAGAAATTTGGTTTACATAAACTTTTATTGATGAATTTATTAGGATCAATATTATTACATCTTTTGTTTTTTACAGATTCCTTTTCAACGGATTTAATAAAAATTCGTTCTAAACTTTCAAGTGCGTTTTCTTCAGGAATATTTATCTTTATCTTCAAATAGCCTTCCTTTTCTCCTCGGAACATTGCAAGAATTCGATGTGATGGCGAACGCATTAATGCCTCTTCCCAATTGAAATAGGTTTTGTATTTTATTCCTTCTTCATCTTTTCCCTTTATGATTTTTGAAGTAATAATACTCTCCCGTTCAAAAAATCTTCGGATACGAGACCTGGCTGATTTGTTTTCGTTTATCCATTCGGCAATAATATCGGTTGCTCCAGCAATTGCTTCTTCAACTGAGTTTACTTCTTTTTCTTCATTAATAAATTTAAAGGCTCTTTCATCAATATCAATATAATTTTGTGACATTATCATTTTTGCAAGCGGTTCAAGGCCTTTTGATTTTGCTATACTTGAACGGGTCTTTCTTTTTGGTTTGTATGGAAGATAAATGTCCTCAAGCTCAGAAAGTGATTGTGCTTCAATTATTAATTTTTCCAGTTCTTGGGTAAGTTTATCCTGATCTTTTATCGATTCGAGAATGCTTTCGCGACGCTTATCCAAATCTTGTAATTGATTGATCCTATCCCTGATCTTAGTGATTTGAACTTCATCCAGACTATCGGTTCTTTCTTTACGATAGCGGGCAATAAAAGGAATTGTGGCTCCTTCTTCGAATAATATTATTGTATTTTGGACTTGTTTCTGTGTGATTCCCAGTTCAGAAGCAATTTGAAATAAGTATTTTTGTTTCATCATTTATTCTGATAAATTAATAAAATGTTATTGAGAAAACTAATGTGAAAGGGCTAAAGGCTAAATCCCTATTCCCAATATTTCCTATATTTCCATTATTCACTCAATTTTTTGTTAATTTAATATTTATAAAAAATTCAAAACACAATCAGTAAATCCTTTGGGATTTTCAATAAATATTGAATGAGCTGATTTTTCGATTACTGAAAATTTGGCTCCTTCGATCATTCCTAAAAATTTATGACTTTCTTCAGGTGGAAATAAAATATCCTCCTTACCATTGATAACCAATGTTTTTGTATTTATTTCAGAAATTCTATTTTGACAATTGAAGTTTGAAATAGCATTAACCTGATTTCTAAAGTCATTTTTACTTTGAGGGTAAGGATATTCTATTGCATATCGAATTGCTATGTTTAGCAATTTTTTGTTCTTAAAAAAATCTCTTGTAAATAACCAAAAAAATAAACTTCTAAACCATTTTTTTAATTCCATTCCAGATTCAAGGTACGAGGCCCAATCATTAAATAATACGTTATTTCGTTCAGAATTAATACTTGATGTACCTGCCAAAATTAAATTGGAGACAAATTCGGGATAACGAATTGCAATATCCTGGGCAACAAAACCTCCCATTGAATGCCCCAAAAGATTAACAGATGTAAATCCTAAATGTTTTACAAGTCCAATGGTATCATCAGCTATTTGCTGAATACTAAATTCTGAATTACCTGATTTCGTTCTGCCAACGCCTCTGTTATCGGGAGTTATAACAGTAAAATGCCTTGAAAGTTTCGGGATTATTGGTGACCAGCTTTGTGAGTCGCTTCCCAATCCGGCAATAAGAAGAAAAGGATTTCCCTTTCCTTCAATCTGATAATAAAGTTCTGTATTATTTAATTTATAACTTGCCATTGTAAAAAAATTTCAGGAATGATTGGATAGAATAGAATGAAAAAGAACTAAATTTTCATAAATTTATAATACTTGTTTTTATTTGAATATTTAATTCTAATAATGTACAATCCTTTTTTTAGATTACTAATATTAATTTTATGAATGCTTTTATCGGCCTGAAGTTTATCATTAATAATGCAATTTCCTAAAATGTCACAAATATTAATTTTAATATTTTTTTCATATTGTCGATCAGGATATTCAAGAAAAATATAACTATTTGCAGGATTTGGATAGATAGTTATTTGAGGATTTTCAAATTCAGGTATTGAAAAAGGTGCATTTTCAAAATTAAGTAAAATATTATCAATATATAAATTATTACCTATTTCATTTATTCCCTGAAATTTAACCAATATTTCTCCCTGGCCGGTAAATTCGCTCAAATCAATTTTTTCTTTTCTCCAGTGACTGGAATCACTTGGTATAAATAATTCGAAAAGAGTGTCGTTGGTTGTTAAATCAGCACCTCCATTTTCGTATATTAAATATGGAAATGTCAGACCGCAATCTGTTGAAGCAAATATTTTTAAAGTGTCAGCAAATTGAGGGTGTGATAATTGGTAAGCCATATCAAAACTCAGAATTATTTTTCCGGTGTCAGGAAGTTTCAAAACAGGGCTGATCAATTCATCAATTACACCTTTACCAAAGGGATTGGCAAAAAATTCCATAAATACAGATAAATCGCTGTTATCCAGTCCTCCGGTGCTAATGGTGTCCCACGTTCTTTTATTGTCAGGATTTAATACAAGCCATGGAGATTCTTTTAATGACGATGATTCAAAATCCTCAAAAAATGGTATTTCCATTTTTTTTCTAATATCAAATCTTGCTACTCTTCTGTTGTTTATTTCGTCAAATTCGGTTATACCAGCCGCAAGGATAACTTTAATAATTAATTCACGATAACCATATTGTTCTGTGCATATTTCAGGTAAAGTAATTATCTCAGACTGCATTGAAGACAAATTCCCATTCCATTCCCAACTTAAAGTATCTTCGCCATTGAACCAGTATTCAAATTTTACAGATGTGATATTATTATCACCATTATTAATTATTTCAACTTGTGGAGATGTTTTAGGTTCACATATATAAGCTAAATTTGGAAAGCATATTTCTTTGATTGCAATATCAAAATCATGTGACACGGGTGGAACAGGTGTATAGAATTGTGATAAATAAACAAAAGCTGCCAATACATCAATTAATCCGGTTCCATAAGTATTATCTTCACCGGCCTCTCCAAGGTCTTTAGCAGAATAATATAATGCCAGTAATATTTCTTCGCCGGGCAAAAATGGAAAAGCTTCTTTTAATAATAATACAGCACCTGTTATATGCGGAGCTGCCATTGAAGTACCCGACTTTACACTGTATCCCGATTGCCCTGATGAAGAACGAACATCCTGGCCGGGGGCAACAACTTCAGGTTTGATTTTTAGAGAGCCGGTGCCGGGGCAGTTTGTTGGTCCACGGCTTGAGAAATTACTTATTGGGTAAGTTGTATCATGAGGACTAATACTCCCTACAGTAAAGGAATTAACCAATCCTGTATTAATGTGATGAGGTTCGGAAATGGTATTTGAGGCAGGTCCGTCATTTCCTGCAGAAAAAATATTTGCAATTCCCGCTGCTTCAAGAGCAGTAAAAATATCGCTGACATAACTGTCGCAAAGTGCAGTGTCGCCAGGACTTGAGTAGCCCCACGAATTATTGATAGCATCAGGAATATCAGAAGTAGTTGCAGTATCGCCATCCGGATTTAATGCCCATTGAAATGCGTACATAAAATCTGATAATGGTTTGACTGTTGCCATACTTGTAGCAACCGGATCTGATACCATCCAATATGCATTAAATGCAACCCCGATAGTATCGTTAGTTTCTTTTTCAATGCCAAGTGTGGTGCCAAGAGTGTGTGTTCCATGGCTTCCGGGTTTGTCTATCGGAATTTCAATATCGTAAGGATAAAAGCATTGCGAAATCGGGAAATAATGAGCCAAAAATCGTTCACCTATTGCCGGATGTTCGGGCCAGACACCAGTGTCAATACTATACGAAATACGCCCTCTGCCTGTATAACCCATCTTCCATAAAGCCGGAGCATTAATTGCAATCAATCCCGGCTCAATCCCTCCCGGAGATTTAATAGCAGTTTTATCTGATTTTAACGGCTTTATAGGATATACAAGGCGGCTATTTGTTAATTCAATTAATTCAATGTCTTTTCTTTCTGTTAAATGATGGATCAACGAAGGTTTAGCTGAGACAACAATCATATTAATTATCCAAAACTGTTCGAGGCTATTATAAGATTCAGGGAATTTTTTACCAAAATCTATTATTTCTTTAACTATATCCGATTGAGCTTCTTTAGCCGTCTCCGTTAAAGTATTCAAAACTTTTTTTGCCCTTTCTTCTACAGGAGTTGATTTTCTTAAAAAACTGCTTTTTAGTTCAGAAATATTTGCTTTTTCGCGTAAAATTATATTAATTCTAATAAACTTATTTTCCTGATTTGATGAATTTATCAATGCTTTCAGATCATCTGTTAATGACACATTTTGTGCCAATGCTCCGAAAAAAAGTAATATAGAAAAGTTGAAAATCAAGATTTTTCTCATGTGTTTATATTTTTGTTTTAATAGCTTTTTATTTACAATATTCCATCATCATCTAACTTAGTATTATACTGCAAACTTATGGAAATTAAGCGTAAAAAGAAAAAAGAAATGAAAATATTTTTTTTCAAAAAAACGTGAAAAAACAATTTTAGCAGCGCACTTTTTACCATCCCGAAGCGAGAATATCAATAATGTGAATGACTTTTATAGGAAGTTTATGTTTTTTAATATATCCATGTTGATGCATCAGACAGGAAGAATCGGTTGAAACTATATATTCAGCGCCGGTTTCGAGAGCATTCTCAACTTTTTGCTGAGCCATAGCAGTCGAAATGGGTTCATGTTTTACTGAAAATGTCCCGCCAAACCCACAACACACATCTGTGTCTCTCATCTCAATTAATTCAAGGCCTTTAACATTACTCAATAATTTTCTTGGCTCTTCTTTTATTCCATATTCGCGTAATGCTGCACATGAATCATGATAGGTTACAATGGCATTAAAACTTGCTCCGATATCTTCAATATTTAATACATTTACCAGGAAATCAGTAAATTCATAAATATTTTTTTTTAACTGATTTGATTCGTTATGTAAAGCCGTATTATGAAAAAGTTTTGGATAATGATTTCTGACCATTCCGATACACGAAGCTGATGGTCCAACAACCGGCCTGTCGTTTGGAAAATCTTTAATAAATTTTTCACCAATTTCTTTAGCTTCTTCCCAAAATCCACTATTAAAAGCCATCTGGCCACAACACGTCTGTTCGGTGTTATAATGAACCGAAACATTAAGCTTTTCAAGAATTTTAATCATATTAAAAGCTGTTTCCGGATATATCTGGTCAATAAAGCAAGGAATAAAAGCATCAACTATCATAGTTCTGTTTTGAATTAATTTTAAGCAAAAGTAAGATTTTTATCTTAAAGTAAATCCTGCTTTGTTAAGATGATCCCAGAAATCCGGATAGGATTTTTCAACAACATCCGGATTATTGATTGTGACAGAATTATAAAGAAGGGAAAGTGGAGCAAATGCCATAGCGATTCGATGGTCATTATATGTTTTAAATATGATTTTGCTCTCCGGAATATTATTAATATTTATATCCCGTGATTGTTTTAAACCCCATTCTTTACCTTTTTTTGTTTCAATTAAATCAAATCCAATTTTTTTTAACTCTGTTTTTATTGCAAAAATTCTGTCCGATTCTTTTATTCTTAGGTTTTTCATTCCTGTGAATTTTCCTTTCATTCCAAGCCCTGCACAACTTACGATTACGGCAGGAGCAAGGTCAGGAATATCTCTAAAGTCAATCTTTATATTATTGAAAAATTTATTTCTCTTTTTTAATAAAATTCCTTTTTCCAAATATTTAGTTTCAACACCAAGATAATTATAAATTTCAGCCAGCCGTGAATCACCTTGAAGACTGTTTTTTTTCAAACCGTTCAGGAAAATTTCTGCCTTATTTGATAAAGCTACAATTTCGTACCAATAAGATGCAGCACTCCAATCAGCTTCAACCTCATAATCTTGTTGGATATACTCTGCGTTTTCAATTTTTATTGTATTTTTAAAACGGGAATTATTTGAACCAAAATTTTCCAGAATTTTAATGGTCATTTCAAGGTATGGAGCTGAGCTGATTTTTCCATTTACCTTAATTTTTAAACCATTTATTAGTTTTGGAGCTATCAGTAATAATGAACTTACGAATTGGCTACTGAGTTCGGCATTAATTTCAATAACACCTCCCTGAAGCTCTTTTCCTTTTATTAGTAGTGGGGGGAAGCCGGTATTTTCGAGATAAGAAATATCAGAGCCAATTGACTGAAGAGCTTCAACAAGTTCACCGATTGGACGTGATTTCATTCTATCACTGCCGGTTAGTTTCCAATTTCCGGGCTGAATTGATAAAAACGAAGTTAAAAACCTCATAATGGTGCCTGCATTTTTAGTATCTAATTCAATCGTATTATCTTTTGTTTCTGAGTTTAAGGTTTTATTTATTTTTAATAACAGATCATTAAGAAGCTTAGTGTCATCCGATTTTGAGATTTTTAAAATAGTAAAATCTTTTTCAGATAATTCCTTTATAATTAATAAACGGTTGCTAATGCTTTTAGAAGCAGGAAGAGAAATATTTGTTTTTATTGGTTTTTGGGGCTTGCTGACATTTATCGCTTTCATTCTTTTTTGCATTTATTAAGGCAGAAATTAGAAACCGGAAATTGGAAATTTTGTTATTTCCCGAATTTCTAATTTCCAATTTCATTTTCTATTCATTAAATTATATATTGTTACAAAGAGTTAATCTGTGGCTTTTTATTTCTTTATTCGCATAATAGACTCATAAAAATCAAGTGCCTTAAATATAAGGTCTATTTTACAAGTTTCGTTTATTTCTGATTGTCCGATAGAATTTAATAAAGTAAAATTTATTTCATCTCCGGTATTTTTTTTGTCATGCGACATTAATTCAACTAATGTGTTAAATTGTTGTTTCCGGATAACATAAAGTTTAAAGTATTTCAAAATATGAGAAATAATCTCTTGTAATTCATCTTGCTTGAGTCCGGCAATTTTATTCGAAATAAATGCTTCGCAAATCATTCCCATTGCAATTGCTTCGCCATGAAGTAAAGGTTTGCCTTTTTTATGAGAAAATGTCTCAAATGCATGCCCGAAAGTGTGGCCGAAATTGAGTTTTTTCCTTTCATTCTTTTCATAAGGATCGAGACTAACAATTTCGTTTTTAATTTCAATTGATGGAATAATAAAATCCATATATTTTGCATCGGGTAGAATTTCGGTGTTTTTTATTTTTTCCCAATATTTTTCATCGGAAATTAAAGCATGTTTAATAACTTCAGCATAACCTGATAATAATTGATTTTCCGGAAGGCTTTTTAAAAATTCAGGAATGATAAAAACCGCCCTGGGTTTTGAAAATACTCCTATTTGATTCTTTAGTTCACCGAAATTGACAGCTGTTTTTCCTCCAACAGATGCATCGACCATTGCAAGTAAAGTAGTTGGAATATTAATATATGGAATACCGCGTTTAAAAGTCGAAGATACAAATCCCCCCAAATCAGAAAGCATTCCCCCTCCAAGATTGATCACAATTGAATCACGATCGGTTTTTAATTTAATTAGTTTATCCCAAACTATTCTGCAAGCATCAATAGTTTTGTTTTTTTCACCACTTTTAATTTCAATTATTTGTGATGTTTGCAGAGTTTCGGCATTTTTCAATAATTTTGGAAGGCATAAACTTTTTGTGTTTTCATCAACAATAATGATTTTTTTACATGATTGATAATCTTTATTTTGCAGAAAGTTTTCAATTTGTAAAAATTGCTTCTCTCCGAAATAAATATCATAAGTTTCCGATCTGATTTTTTTCATATTTTATGCATCAAATATTTTACAGACAATAAATTAACCTTTATTGCTTTCTGTAAATTTATAAAGCAAATATAAAGATATTTTTAGGATATATCCGGATAGATTCGCAATAACACATCTGACTTATAAAAATTGCTAAATTACCATATTGTGTAATCTTATTGTTTCCAACAATATAGCAATTTAACAATAGGCTCAACAAAAACACTGAAATTTAATTTATTCCTGAGTTAATTCAGTTTATGGACCTGTATCAATAATCCTGATATTATTTAATGCGGCCCAATGTACTATCTTGAATTCCTGAAATTTTTCAATCCAATATTTTTCTGAATCAATGGGGGTTTTCAGATAAAAAACTATAACACAAGGTAATTCAGTTAATTGTAAAATCTCTATGCTTTTTTCCCAGTCTAAAAAAATATTCCTGTTAACATCAATCAAAGTACCGGAAACTTTAATTCCGTTTAATTCATTATCAAAATATACTTCTTCGTCTTCAATGTAATTTTTTGAGTGAATATATGATGAAATAAAAGTAATACTATCCGTAGGAAATTTCGATATATAAGTTTGCCCCCATATTTTTCTGATCTCTAAATTAAGGGAGTCAATTAAATTAAAAGCTTCACTTAGCTTTGTGTCTTCGGTGAAGGCGACGTTGATCTCACCAGAAACAAAATTATTATTTGTATAAGCCTGTAATTCATCGTCATCACTTTTTCTACAAGATATTAAAGTGATACAGATTAAAAATAAATAAATACAGAAATTCAGATTTTTATTAACCATATCATTCCATTTTATTCTATTGATGGAACTTTGCGTGATTTGGTTGCGTTTTGACTTAGGTGATTGACAATTCATCCTAGGTTAGATAGTTACGTGATGACTCCAAGTCACCATGTACCTAAATCTACTCCTTAACTTTTCCCAACTTCCTATCCCGATACCGAAAATAGAATATGCTAAGAATTCCCAAAATCATTAAACAAACAGCTATTATTTCAGCCTGGGTAACTTTAATGCCAAGAAAATCATATTTAATATTAATTCTGATCTTTTCAATTACAAAACGTTCAATTCCGTTTAGGATCAAATAAAAGGAAAATATTAAACCCGGGATGCGCATTTTTTTTCTAAGGAACCATAAAATAAGAAAAATAGCAACAGCCATACAAGTTTCATAAAATGGGGTAGGGAAGACCGGTTTATCAAGAACGAAGCAATTACTACCTGTGCAATTACTTAAGGGAATACCTTCATTAATAACATTGCGTGGATAATCGAATGACCACATCCAATCGGGTAAAAAGCCAAGCCATTCAGGTTTTGGTTCAAGATTTGGAATGCCCCAACACCCGTCACCTGATATCTGGCAGCCAATACGCCCTATTCCATATGCTAAAATGAGTGCAGGAGCAACAACATCGGCAATTACGGGCCAGGGAATCTTATTTCGTTCAGAATAAATAACTACTGCAAAAGCAGCAAAAATAAATCCTCCATAAAATGATAAACCGCTAAATGAAAATATAGTACCAATAGGATCATGTATCAGATCGCTCATATGTTCGATCATATCGAATACTTTTGCTCCAAGAATCCCAAAGAAAGCAGCAATTACTATAATGTTTCCTGTAATCTGATAAGGATGAACTATTTCTTCAATCCAGACAGGCTTTTCCAGTTTTTCTTTTTCTTTACTTCTGTATTTTAAATAAGCCGAAATTGCTGCAAAAATAATCCCTCCAAAGAAATTTCCGTCTCCGGAAAAAATATATTCCTGAGGATTCTCAGCAAAATAGCTATAATCAAAAAATACACCAACTAATTTATACCCAATAATAAAACTAATGATTGCAGAAACAACAATTTCAGTAACACTTGCAGGTTTTCCCTTCAAAATTTTCTTTATATGAGAGGATATTTGTCCAGTTTTTTCCCTTCTTTTCAATTCAAAATATATTATTACTCCACCTGTTAAAAATGCAAGGGCAACAAAAAATCCATAAGTTTGTATAGGAAGGTTAATGTTTGTTCCTAACAAATCGTTTATCATGTCACTGAACTTTGGATACATAATTAATGATTATATGATTGAATGATTGAACGCTGAGACGCTGAGATGCAGAGATTTTATTTTCATTTATTTAAGAACTCAATTTTGAAAACACCATCCGTATCAATTTTTTTTAAACGAACATTGATGATTTCATTTATTAAATTATTGTTTTGTTTTGTTTTTACCCTTATATAATTTTCTGTATAACCGAAAATAAAACCGTCTTTACAGTCAGATTCAAAAAGGACTTTTGCTGTTTTGTTTACGTTTTGTTGATAAAACGAAAGTTTTATCTTTTCTGATAATAAATGTAAGTCCTTGCTTCTCTGTTTTTTTTCACTATTTGAAACTTTGTTTTTCATTTTCAAAGATAGGGTATCAGGCCGGTCGGAATAAGAAAAAACATGAATATATGAAATTCCGGTTTCTTCTATAAATTTATAAGAATCAGCAAAATCTTCGGTGGTTTCGCCAGGAAATCCAACGATTACATCTATAGCAATGCAAGCATCAGGAATTAATTGTTTAATTTTTTTCACTCGTTCCAAAAACAATTCCTGATTATATTTCCGCTTCATTACTTTCAAAATTTTATTCGATCCGGCTTGTAATGGAATATGAAAATGTGGAAGAATCTTTTCAGAAGAAGCTATAAAATTTATTATTTCATCAGTCAAGAGTTCGGGTTCGATGGAAGAAATTCTAATGCGTTCTATGCCTTTAACTTTATCAAGTTGTTTGATCAGACCCAGAAGAGTTTCATTATTATTTTTTCCAAAATCCCCGATATTTACACCCGTCAGAATAATTTCCTTAAAATCCGTCTTCCCGATTTCTTCAGCAACTTTAATTGTGTTTTCAATTGTGTCACTTCTACTACGTCCTCTCGCAAAAGGAATTGTGCAATATGTACAGAAATAATCGCAACCATCCTGAACTTTGAAAAATGATCGTGTATGGCCTTCGGTGGAATATGAAGGATTGAACGTTTTGTCGGTTTTTAAACCGGATGTTTGAATTTCAGTACCCTCCTTATTATTCAGAATATAGTTTAAAAGATCAAATTTCTCTATATTGCCGAGAACATAATTTACACCGGGAATTTTTGAAAGTTCATCGGATCGCAATTGTGAAAAACAACCAATTACAGCAATCATTGCTTTAGGATTTCGTTTATGCAGTTGTCTTATTGCAGCACGACATTTTTTTTCTGCTGTAGCAGTAACCAGGCAGGAATTAATAACATAAACATCGGCTTTATCTTTATATTGAACTAATTCAAATCCATTCTCAACAAATTCTCGTGAAATTGTTGAAGATTCGGAAATGTTTAATTTACAACCAAATGTTTGAAATGCGATTGTCTTTTTTTTCATTGCAGCAAAGATAAGTCAATATTTTTAATGAATAGAACACGGATTACATGGATAGAACACGGATTACATGGATAGAACACGGATTACACGGATGAAACAGATTTTCACTGATATATTATTTCCCTATTTTTTGGTGCAGGCTGTGATTATCAGCGTAAATCCGCTTAATCCGTGTCATCTGCGTTCTAATTTCTGTTTGCAGCGAAACTACGATATGTTTTTACTTCTTACGAAAAAAGTCCTTTTCAATCAAATCAGAATGTTTGATAACATTTCTAACCCAGTCAAGTTTAATATCCAAAATTTCATTTTCCGGGAGTTGCCAGTTAATGTCTGAATTTCTTAATTTTTCTGTCAAAGAATAAAGGCTGATAGCTGCAGAGACCGAAATATTAAAACTTTCCGTAAAACCGTACATTGGAATTTTTACAAAATAATCGGAGTTTTTCAAAGCCACATCGGATAGTCCCTTCATTTCAGTACCGAAAACAAGTGCCGTTTTTTGATCAAGTGGTAAATCATCAAGCATATATTGATCTTTATGTGGACTTGTGGCAACAATTTTGTAGCCCTGCTTTTTTAATTTATTTATAGCTGCAGCCGTATTTTCTTCACTTTCATTATGTTTTATCATTGTCAACCATTTGGATGAACCGAGAGCGACATCAGGATTAACATCGTATTTATTTTTATTTTCAATGATGTGAACATCTTGAATGCCAAAACAATCGCAGGTTCTTAAAACAGCACTTGCATTATGTGGTTGATAAATATCTTCCAAAACAACGGTCAAATAACGGGTTCTGAAATTTATGATCTTTTCAAATTTATTCCTTTTATTCTCTGTAATAAAACCTAATAAATATGTAAGTAGTTCTTCTTTAGTTTTTGTTGATAATTTCTTATTCATTGAAATCTTAAAAATTATTTTTTGGATAGAGATCGTTCCACCATTGAGGTTGTTCCTTCAAATATTTTGCAAACCATGCCATGATAGTTTTTTGCCAAATAATACGTTTTTTATAATCTGTAATATGATGATTTTGCCCTTCGATTTCAACAAATTCAACTGTCTTTCCTAGAAGCTTCAAAGCAGTATAAAGCTGGATACTTTCCCCGGGAGGAACGTTTGTATCTTTTGATCCATGAAGTAATAATAGTGGAGTTGAAATTTTATCGGCATTAAAAAGCGGGCTTTGTTCGATATAAATTTTTTCATTATTCCATGGAAAACTATTTGGTGTAGCAACCGAACTATATAAATATCCCCAGTAACCTTCTCCCCAATAGCTTGAAATCGAACTTATTCCGGCATGTGAAATTGCTGCTGCAAAAATATCGGTTCTGGTTGTAAGCAGCATGGTCATAAAACCGCCATATGATGCCCCAATGCAACCGATTTTTGTTTCATCAATATATGAATGCTCTTTGCAGAATTGTTTTGTTCCATCAATAATTTCATCTGCAACTGTAATTCCCCAATTATTGACATGCATAGCTGAAAAATTCTGGCCATAACCTGTTGCTCCGCTTGGCTGAAGTACATAAACAACGAAACCATGGGATGCGAAAAGATTTTTTGGGTATCTTCCTCCAAAGCTTCTGGTCGTTGGTGATGTACCTCCATAATAATACACTATTAAAGGATATTTTTTGTTTTTATCGAAATTTGGAGGAAAATAAATTCTACCGTCAATTTCAATATCTTCTTTGTTTTTAAAGTTCCATTCTTCAGTTTTCCCAAACTTTACATTCTTAAAGAAATCCTTTTCAGGAAATCCAATTATCTTATTCTCATTATTTTCGAGATTAATTGCAAAAGCTTTTACCGGTGTTGAAATACTTGTTCCTGTGTAAACTGATATTGGTTTTTTATCTGCAAAAGAAACATTGTTTACAACATCACAAGAAACAGGGATTTTTGTATGAGTTTTTTCTTTTAAATCATATTTAAACACTTTTGTATATGTTTTATCACCTGCAAGAAAATATATTTGATTATCGAATTTATTCCAAAAAGCACGCTTTATTGAAGGCTTGAATTTTAAAGATATAGGTTCAACTTTTTTATTTTTTAGATCATAAATATATGCCTGAGTATCGTAATCATTAGGAGTTTTTCCGTTTGTGACATTGTTGCCGATATTTCCAAAAAGCAGAGGTCCCCCCGTAACAAGAAGTTTTTTCCCATCAGGTGAATATGAAACAGAACCGGAATATTTATTTTTCCAAATTGTGTCGGTTTCAAATGTTTTTAGACTCATGGAGACTAAAATTTGCTTTGAATAAGGACGCTCAGTAAAGTCAGGATAATTTTGACTAAAAATTATTGTTTTTTCATCGGGGCTAATATCATGAAGAAGAGTTGAGAGCTTACCGTAAGTTAATCTCTGCCTGATCTTTGATGGAATATCCACCTTATAAAGAAACCGACGGTTTCTCCACCATGGCCATCGGTCGGGCATACCTTCAAACTTTTTTGCTCCCGATGAGTTTTTCTCAGGCCTTTCGGAAATGCTGTAGATAAAAAACGATCCTTTGGGAGACCATTCATAGGAACCGAAATCTTCAATGTTTTTCAAAATTATTTCATCAGTACCTTTTTCGAGGTCGAAAATCCACAGATTTTTACCTTTTTCACCGGAGCTGACATAAGAAATTTTATTTCCATCAGGTGACCATCTCATGCTCCAAATATTTGTATTTTTAAAGTTTTTAATAATTGAGCCGTCGGTAAGATTATGGATCTCTATCCAGCTTTGTGTTTTCCCTTTTGGTGGATTAGTTTCTGAAAATCTTATGATTACCTGTTCACCGGATGGAGATACGCTTGTCGAACTAATGCTTTTTCCTTCCAAAACATGTTTGATATCCATAAATTGAATTGAAGAAGTTGAAATATTAATATCTTCTTTATCAAATTCATCCGAAGGTGTGATTGATGCTGAGAATTTCCAGTCTGTAACATTTTCAGCATTACAAAAGGTTTTAATGATCAAACAATGTTTGCCGTTTTCAAATATAAGCTCCTTATTCTTTTTCCCAATCTTTTTTGCATCCTCCTTATCGAATGAATATTTGTTGAGAATTAGTTTCCCGTCGAGCCAGACTTCAAACATTTGCGGACTTTCAATTTCAAGATCTGCCTTTATCCATCTGTTTGTATTAATGTAGCCGGAAAAATATGCTATTTGATCAGGCTTGTTTTTTTTTCTATTTACTAAGACAAAACCATGTTTGTCTGAATTAATTTTAGTCCATTTGTAATTGTTGTCATCATTCCAATGGAAAATTTGATTTTCTTCGGGAGTGAGTGAGGAAATATCCAAATAAGAAAATTTAAGAAGGTTTTCTTGTTCAAATTTCTTCCCTTTTATGTTTTTTATGGTGTCAAAAGAGGGTGAAAAGATAGAAAAATTTCCGACTTTTAAAAATGATTGAATAGAAATTTTATTGTTGGTGGAATCATTTTCCGCAGCTTTAATGCTGAAAAACAATAATGTAAAAGATAAAGTTAAAATAAAGTACTTTTTCATTTCTTAAGATATTAATTTATGATAATAATAATTTCTCAAAAGTAAAAAAAAGTTATATCAATGTTTTAATCTTATAAAAAAAAATATACTTTTGCACTTCAAAAAATAACGAAATATATATGGTAAAAAAGACCAATAAAACGGAAGAAAAAATTGTTGCTGTTGAGGAGGCACTTAGTATAACGGAACGATTTATAGAAGACAATAAAAAGATCTTATCAATAATTGTTAGTGTGATAATTGTAATCGTGTTAGTTTATTTTGGATATAAGAAGATGTATCTTGCACCATTAGAGGAGGAAGCCCAGTCACAAATGTATATGGCTGAAATGTATTTTGAACAGGATTCATTAAGCAGGGCTTTATATGGTGATGGAAATGAATTAGGCTTTTTAGACATTATTGATGATTACGGAATGACCAAAAGTGCTAATCTTGCCCATTATTATGCAGGCATTTGTTATCTGAATCTTGGTGAATATAAGGAAGCAATCGACTTTCTTGAATCTTTTGATCATCAGGGTCAGATTTTAGGGCCAATGGCAATTGGAGCAATTGGAGATGCATACATGGAATTAGGTGAGTCGGATAAAGCAGTGAATTGTTATTTGAATGCAGCCGATGAAAATACTAATGATTTCACTTCTCCAACTTTCTTGTTCAAAGCAGGTTGGACGTATGAAATTATGGGCGATTACAAGGAAGCTCTTAAAGTTTACGAAAAGATAAAAAAAGATTACCCAAAAAGTTACGAAGCAAGAGAAATTGATAAATTTATTTCAAAAGCAAAAGCATTGAGTAAATAAATATTTATAAAAAATTAAAAAATACCTGTTCTTTCTGAATGGGTATTTTTTTTTCATTTTTTTTTATCTTCGTGAAATAATTTCCGATTTTTCGGACAAAAAGAACAGGCATGCGAATAATTTTTATGGGAACACCCGAATTTGCCGTTCCTTCCCTCAGTATTTTATTTAAGAGTGGTTATGAGATTGTTGCGGTGATTACTGCGCCCGACAAACCGGCGGGAAGAGGAAAGAAGCTTAGCGAATCTGCTGTGAAAAAATTTGCTTTGCAAAACAAATTACCCTTGTTGCAACCCGAAAACTTAAAGGATAATGAATTTATTCAACAATTGAAAAAAATTAAGGCAGATTTGCAGGTTGTGGTTGCATTCAGAATGTTACCTGAAATTGTTTGGAAAATGCCTAGACTTGGCACTTTTAATCTGCATGCTTCGCTATTACCTCAATACAGAGGTGCTGCACCAATGAATTGGGCAATTATTAACGGAGAAACTGAAACCGGTTTAACAACGTTTTTTTTGGATAAGTTGATTGATACAGGTGAAATTATCTTTAATGAAAAGATTATGATAAGTCCTGACGAAATCCTCGGGGAATTACACGACGAAATGATGAATAAAGGAGCGGATCTGGTTTTGAAAACAACAAAAGCTATTCAGGATGGAAATTTTAAGCTTACAAAACAGAACCTATTGTTGTCAAATGAAGAAGAAATAAAATCAGCTCCTAAAATTCATAAAACTAATTGTAGAGTTAATTGGAATAATAAATGTTCGAAAATTTATAATCTTGTTCGAGGCCTAAGCCCTTATCCGGCTGCATTTTCTGAATTTATTTCACCCGATAATAAAAAGATTTCATTTAAGATATTTAAAGTTTCTATTGAAGAGTATGATCATGATCTTCTTTCAGGATCAATTTTATCCGATAAAAAAAGTTATTTGAAAATTGCGGCTAATGACGGTTTTATCAATATTATTGAATTACAATTAGCCGGGAAAAAGAGAATGTTTATTTCCGATTTTTTACGGGGTTTTAAAATCTATGAAGATTGGATAGTTAAATAGCAAAACCATTCATTATTAAATATTTTTCAACAAAACCACTATTTTATTAACATTTTAGTGGTTTTTTGACTGTTTTCATGTGCTTCTAAATAAATATACATTATATTTGTTAAAGTTATTCAACTTTTATTTATTAATCACTTAATCTAAAAAAAATGAATAAAGCAGAATTAGTAAAAACTATTGCCGGGGATGCCGGGATCACAAAAGATCAGGCAACAAAAGCATTGGATTCGATGACCGGTGCTATTAAAGATTCACTTCAGCAAGGTGATAAAACAATTTTAATTGGTTTCGGAACATTTTCGACCGTTGAGCGTGGGGAGCGAAAAGGAATTAATCCATCAACAATGGAGAAAATTGTTATTCCTGCAAAAAAGGTTATTAAATTTAAGCCGGGAAAAGAATTTTCGGATTCAATTAAGTAAATTTAAAAAAATGGTTTAAGCGTTGGTAATTTAAATATTATCAACGCTTTTTCTGTAATTTTCAAATGATTTTATTAAGGAACTTATATCAAGATTTTCTCCCTTAATAATTAAATTAGCCTGATTATAATATTCTTCACGTTCGAGAATTTGTTTTTCAATAAATGACCTTAAATTGGATTGTGAAATTTCTTTTAATAAAGGCCGCGGTTTTTGGGAATTATTCAATCGATTTTCAATTGAATTAATATGCATTTTAATATAAACAGAAAAACTACTTTTGTTTATCAAATCCATATTATTTAGAAAACAGGGAGTTCCACCACCGGTTGATACTACAGTATTATTGCTTAGCAGAGCTTTTTTCAAAATATTATGTTCAATTTTCCTGAAAACTTCTTCACTATATTTTTCAAAAAAATTTAAAATACTGATTTTATATTGTTCTTCAAATAAGATGTCGGTATCAAGAAATGAAAATCCAAGCTTTGAAGCAAGTTTCCTGCCGGCAGTGGATTTGCCGCTTCCCATATAACCGATCAATACAATTCGCATTATTTTCTTAAAATGACTTTTTCAGCAGCTTTAACAATATTTGGTGTATCCAATCCATATTTTGTCATGAGTTCTTCAGGAGTGCCGCTTTCTCCAAATTTATCATCAATTGCAACCATCTCCAACGGGGTAGGCATTTTTCGTGATAAAAGTTGTGCAATACTATCTCCCAAGCCTCCATTCATTTGATGCTCTTCAGCAGTTACAACGCATTTTGTTTTGTCAATTGATTGGAGGATAATCGTTTCATCTAAGGGTTTAATTGTGTGAATATTAATAATTTCAGCACTTATTCCTTTTGATTCAAGAATTCTGCCTGCTTCAATTGAAGGCCAGACTAAATGTCCTGTGGAAATTATAGTAACATCTGTTCCCTCATTGAGAAGATTTCCTTTTCCAATTTTAAAAATTTGATCAGCAGGAGTAAAATTTGGTACTTTTGGTCTGCCGAAACGCAAATATACAGGACCAACAAAATCTGCAATTGCTTTAGTAGCAGCTTTGGTTTGATTAAAATCACAAGTATTGATCACGGTCATGTTTGGCAATATCTTCATCAAACCAATGTCTTCGAGGCTTTGGTGGGTTGCACCATCTTCCCCCAAAGTGATTCCCGAATGTGAGGCGCAAATTTTTACATTTTTGTCAGAATATGCAATTGACTGTCGTACCTGATCATAAACTCTTGCTGTAGAGAAGTTGGCAAAAGTACCTGTAAAGGGAATTTTCCCTCCTATTGTAAGTCCTGCAGCTATCGACATCATATTTGCTTCTGCAATTCCAACCTGAAAAAACCGATCGGGAAATTCGTTTGCAAAAGCATTCATTTTTAAGGAACCAATCAGATCGGCGCAAAGGGCAACAATATTTGGATTTTGTTTTCCAAGCTCATACAAAGCTTCTCCAAATCCTGATCGTGTGTCTTTTAATTCCGTATAATTATATTTATCTAATGATGATTTTTTATAGTTTGGCATTGTTGTTTTTTTATTTTCCTAAAATTTGTTTCTTCTTTTTATTAAAAATGCTTAAATGATAGAATGATTGAATGTTTAAATGCATCGGTGTTATAAATTATTTACGTATTCAATCATTCAATCATTTTCTCATTGACTTAATAGTCACCAATTGTTTCTTGAAGTTGATTGAGAGCAATTTTGGCTTGTTCGTCATTAGGTGGATTTCCATGCCATTTATTCGTGCCCTGCATAAAATCAACACCAAATCCCATTTCAGTTTTCATCAGGATTACGACAGGTTTTCCATTACCGGTTTTTTCTTTAGCAATATTCAGGGTTTCAATTAATCTTGAAATATTATTTCCTTCAGTTTCAAGAACAATCCATCCAAAAGCTTCCCATTTTGCATTCAGGTCACCAAGATCTAAAACATCTTCAACTCTTCCATCAATTTGTTGCCCGTTATAATCAACAGTGGAAATTATGTTATCAACTTTTTTTGCAGCAGCAAACATTGCTGCTTCCCAAATCTGTCCTTCTTCAAGTTCACCATCACCGTGGAGGCTGTAAATTAAATGATCGTCATTATTAAGTTTTTTCGAAAGTGCAGCACCGATTGCTACTGACAATCCTTGTCCGAGAGAACCTGAAGCTATTCTTATTCCCGGCAATCCGTCGTGAGTACAGGGATGTCCTTGCAAACGAGTATTGATTTTACGAAAACTTGCAAGTTCAGGAATTTCGAAAAAACCTGCCCGGGCTAAAATGCTGTAAAATGCCGGAGAAATATGTCCGATTGATAAAAAGAATAAATCTTCATTTTCACCATTCATCGAAAAATTCTTCGGATCATAATCCATTATATTAAAATATAAAGCGGTTAAAAAGTCGGAACAACCGAGTGAACCTCCCGGATGGCCTGATTTTGCTCCATTTACCATTCTAATTATGTCTCGTCGAACCTGTGTCGAAATGTTTTGTAATTCTGATATATTTAGCATACCGTTTTTTCGGCAAAAATAATTTTTTTTTGTTAGAGAAATTAAAAATTTTATTAACCGCTATGAACACTAATTAAGGCGAAATTTCTTTGCAATTCGTTGCGATCTTTGCAGTATGTTTTTGTAAATTCCTATCGCAGAACAAAGTAGAAAAAACAGCCTTTAATGTTAAACTACAAATTTGAAATAAGACAAAATACATGAATCGAAATCAGGAGTTGTAACTTCTGACTTCGGTCTCCAGACTTCCGACCTAAAAAATGATTGTTAGAAAAACAAAATATTACAGGGTTAAGAAAAAATACATAATTCAAAAATTATATATCTTTGTTAAACTGTAAATATAATATTAAATCATATTTAAAATGAAACACAAATTGATAGTATTATTCCTCGCACTGATTTTTTCAATATCATTTTATTCCTGCTCAGGTCCATATACAGCTGAAGATAACGGACGTACAGTCGAATTAGGTATCGATGATCCTTTTGAAATCGAACTTGAGGGGAATCCAACTACAGGATATATTTGGAATGTTCTTTCTTATGACTCAACAATTATCAAACAAATTGGTAAGGTCGATTATCAACCAACTACAGATGCTTTGGGAGCCGGAGGGAAATATACATTTAAATTTCAGACAATTGCTGCCGGTTCGACTACTTTGCAATTGATTTATTATAGAAGTTTTGAAAAAAATGTTCCTCCTGCAAAAACTTTTACGATGGAAGTTATTTCAGGAACGATGGGAAGGATTGAAGCAGAATAATATTTTAAAGGAAATATGTGTGTAAAGGATAGAAGGTTGTTGATCTTTATATCCATTATTTCACCTATTCAAATCTTTGTTTATAAGTATTTAGAAATATTAAATTGTTCTTCGTCTTAATTTTTTATTTTTACGCCCTTAAAAATTCATTTGTTAAACATTATGGAAAGAACATTTCTTAAAATAATCCTTATATTTTTTTTACTAAATTTCTTAAATATAAATATATATTGCCGGAATACAGGTAACAGTAATCCTGATTCATTATCAATTATTAAATATCCCTGGGCCGATTCGGTTTTTAATTCTCTTACTCTGGATGAAAAAATTGCACAACTTTTAGTTGTCAGGGTAAATTACAATAAAACCTACGGACGTAATGACTTAATAACAGAACTGGTTGAAAAATATCATATTGGTGGCTTAACTTTTTTTGGTGGTGAGCCGGTGACACAGGCAAAACTTACTAATTATTGGCAGGGATTATCCAAAACTCCATTGTTAATTTCAATTGATGCCGAATGGGGATTAGGAATGCGTTTGAGTAATGCCATTTCATTTCCATATCAAATGACTCTCGGTGCAATTCAGGATGATAGCCTGATTTATGAAATGGGTTCTGAGGTAGCAAAGCAGTGCAGGCGTTTGGGTATACAGGCAAATTTTGCTCCCGTGGTTGACATTAATAGTAATGTTGCAAATCCTGTGATCGGTTGCCGATCGTTTAGTGAAGATAAATTCAGGGTAGCACAAAAAGGAATTGCATATATGAGCGGTTTGCAGCAAAACGGTGTTTTGGCAACAGCTAAACATTTTCCCGGCCATGGTGATACCGATTCCGATTCTCATTACACTTTGCCCATAGTTTCACATTCCAAAGAAAGAGTAGATTCACTTGAACTTTATCCTTTTACAAAACTAATTGAAAATGGACTTGGTGGAATTATGGTTGCTCATCTTTATTTTCCGGCTTATGAATCTAAGAAAAATACCGCCACAACTCTTTCGCATAATGTAGTGACAAAATTGCTTAAAGAAAAACTGAATTTTGATGGAATTGTAGTTACCGATGCCCTTGATATGAAAGGTGTAACAAAATATTATAAACCCGGAAATATTGAAGTTAAAGCTTTTCAGGCGGGAAATGATATTTTATTATTGCCTGTTGATGTGCCGAAAGCAATTGCAAAAATTAAAAGAGCAGTTGCCAAAGGAAAAATTTCTATTCTTGATATCGATGAAAGATGTCGTAAAATATTAAAAACTAAGGAAAAACTCGGACTTAACAAATATCAGGATGTTGTTATTGAGAACATTTATGAGGACATTAATAATTTCGAAGCGAAGTATTTGAACCGGAAATTATATGAAGCGGCAATTACTCTAGTTAAAAACGAAAACTCAATAATCCCTTTGCAAAAACTTGATACGTTGAAAATTGCTTCAGTTTCAATTGGAATTGAATCGATCAGTGATTTTCAGAAAATGATGAATAATTATGCCAAAATTGATAACTTCACAATACCGAAAGAACCTACCGGTGATGAATTGTCTTCATTACTTTCTAAACTTGCCGATTATAATCTGGTAATTGTCGGGATACATAACACAAGCATTTATCCATCACGAAAATTCGGAATTACTCAAAAAACTATCAATTTTGTGGATTCATTAAAAAATCAAAACAAAGTAATTCTAGATGTTTTTGCAAGTGCATATTCTCTTGCATATTTTGAAGACACCGAAAATATTGAAGCAATTATTGTTTCCTATCAGGAAAATGAAATCTCAATGGATGTTTCGGCTCAATTAATTTTTGGAGGGGTAGGAGCAAAGGGAAAATTACCTGTTACAGCTTCCAGGACTTTTCCGTTAAATTCAGGAATTGAAACTTTTCCTATTCGTTTAAAATACACTGCTCCCGAAGAATTTAATATTTCAAAAACTGCTATTGATAAGATTGATTCTGCGGCCAATTATGGAATTGAAATTGGAGCTTATCCGGGTTGCCAGATTTTAGCTGCAAAAGATGGAAAAATCTTTTACAATAAATCATTCGGGCATTTTACTTACGATAAAAATAATGCAGTTGAAAATTCGGATATTTATGATTTGGCTTCAATTACGAAAATAGCCGCAACAACTATTGCAATGATGAAACTTGTTGATGATAACATTGTTGATATCGATCAGAAGGTATCAAAATATGTTCCCTATCTTTTGAATACAAATAAGGAAGATATTATTTTACGCGAATTAATGGCTCATCAGGCAAGGTTTCAGGCATGGATACCTTATTTTGAAAGCACAATTTTGGAAAACGGACCCAATCCAGAAATTTATCATAAAAGCATTAGCGAAGAATTTCCGACAAGGGTGGCAGAAAACCTTTATATAGAAAAGTATTATATGTTTGATATTTTTGATTCAATAATAACTTCTCCATTACGTGAATATGATGAATATAAATACAGCGATCTGGGTTTCTATCTTTTAATGCAGGTATTGGAAAATACAACAAACAGGCCTTTTGAACTTTATCTTCAGGAAAACTTTTACGAATTACTTGGCTTATCTAATCTTGGTTTTCTTCCGCGTAACAATTTTGATTTGACGGATATTGTTCCTACAGAAAACGATACAATTTTTCGAATGCAACTATTACAAGGCGATGTGCATGACCCGGGTGCAGCAATGTTGGGCGGTGTTTGTGGACATGCAGGGCTATTTTCAAATGCTTCCGATCTTGCAATAATTATGCAAATGCTTTTGCAAAATGGCAGCTATGCAGGAGTTAATTATCTGGATTCAGCTTTGGTTTCGGAGTTTACAAGAATTCAATTCCCATTAAATGATAATCGTCGTGGGATAGGTTTTGATAAACCTTTGCATATTTATGAAGAGGAAGGGCCAACATGTGAAGCTGTTTCAGACCTGAGCTTCGGGCATTCCGGGTTTACCGGAACCTATGTTTGGGCCGATCCGGAAAATAATTTAATTTATGTATTTTTGTCGAACAGAGTTTGTCCTGATGCTTCAAATATGAAAATTATAGATGAAAATATTCGTACAAATATTCATAAACTTTTTTATGAAGCAATTGAGAATTAGAAAACAGAAATTGGAAATTAGAAAATAGATGTTAGGAAACAATGAGATATTCAGGAAATTAAGTTGAAACAAATTTGGAAATGTTTATAAAACGAAATTAGAGATTAATAAGGATGCCCAATTTCCAATTTCTAATTTCAAATTTCTATTCAAGAGTACTTACATAAATTTACATAAAACATAAAATATTAACAATGGCAGTATCTAAAGCAAAATCAGTATGGTTATGGGTGTTTTCTTTTATTTTTACTATTGCAATTGCATATTACCAAAGAAAAACCGGGCCTACAACACCTGTTAGAGGTTCAGTAAATATTGAAGAAACAAAAATAAAATACAAGTTATTAAGAACTTCTGAAGGCTCAGAAGATGCAGAGATAGTTATTATTGTGCCTGATGATGTATCGGGTTTCATACGTTATAAAAGATATAAGAGTTATGATGATTGGACAGAAACACCAATGCTTCGAAACGAAAACGAATTGCATGCATTTATACCGGGGCAACCTCCGGCTGGAAAAGTGGAATACTTTATTGTTTTAAAAAGCAAAAGTCAGGAATTTGTTTTAACAGAAAATCCTGTGATAATTCGCTTTAAAGGCTTTGTCTCACGTGGGATACTGATCCCACACATTATTTTTATTTTCTTAGCCATGGTCTTTTCAACACGAACCGGGCTTGAGGCATTATTTAAAGGGAAAAGGACTTTTATATATACATGTATTACAATTTTTCTTTTGTTTTTCGGGGGATTGTTTTTTGGGCCATTAGTGCAAAAAGCTGCGTTTGGTGAATACTGGACAGGTTGGCCTTTCGGGCATGATCTGACAGATAATAAAACCGTTGTGGCTTTCATTTTTTGGCTTGTTGCATTCTTTACTATGCTTAAAAACAGAGAAAGACGCACATGGGTAATAGTTGCAGCTATTTTATTACTGATTGTATATTTAGTGCCTCATAGTGTGTTGGGTTCTGAGATAGACTATACAAAACCTTGATCAATTAAATTTAAGATTTAAGAATTTAGATTTTTAATTTATCTATAACCTACAAGCAATAATTAAATAATCTCAACCAAATGGTATTTATCATAATAATTCTTACAGCTATTATTTCAATAGCAGCTTTAAATAATCCTCAAACAATGGATAAGTTGCGTTTTAACGCATATTTTATAAAGCATAATAAGAATGGTACAGGTTTTTTTCCTATGCTTTGGTGCATACCGATTATATTCATTTGTTCGTGAACATGTATGTCTTATTTTCATTTGGCGGAATTGTTTTATCGATATTTAAATTTTATTTTGGAGGAAAGGCAATAATCAATTTCCTTTTATTATACATTGGTGGGATAATTTTTTCAGTACTTGTTGATTTCAGTAAAAATAAGGACAATATATATTACAATGCTGTAGGTGCTTCAGGTGCAGTTTCTGCAATAGTTTTTTCAAGCATAATTCTTTCTCCCGGTGGAAAGATTTCTCTTTTCTTTATCCCGATTGGTATTCCTTCGGCTATTTTCGGGGTATTATATTTGATATATTCAGCATATATGACCAAACGGGCAAATGATAATATCGGCCACAGCGCACATTTCTGGGGAGCAATTTTTGGTGTGGTTTTCACTATTATTTTAAAACCGAAATTTGCATTGATATTTTTGGAGCAGCTTAAGGAAATTTTTTAAGGGGTAGAATTATTTGAAATCTATTTGAAAATTTGAAAATTGAAAAAATGTAATAGGTTAAATATAGAATTATTATTTATTAGTTTCAGGGGAATACGGATTATGTATTACTTATTAACGAATAAGATAAGATTATAGTAGATATGAAAAAAAAAGTTTTACTTTTGATAGTAATGATATTATTACTAACCCATTTAAAAGCCCAAAATAATTTAATTTCAGGATACGTTATTACAAAAAAACAGGATACTATTAAAGGCTTCTTAATGGATGAAATTGATTTAAAACTTAGTAAGAATGTAAAATTTTATCATAATGTTTCTGAAAAAGTTCCAATTATATACACTTCTTTGGAAATAAATGAATTTGGATTTTCTAATGGAAGAATTTTTAAATTAATTCAACAAAATAATGATTCCGTATCAGTATTTTCTAAAAGAATTGTGACAGGGAAAATTAATATGTTTGTTGAACGAGAGAAACGTTCTGGTAATTTTAATGTTCATCTATTAAGATCTGATACAGCGTTTTCTGTAAAACTATCAAATCCTAAAAAGAAAATATTAAATAGGGATGGAAGAAAATATTCCCTTACAGATAAGAAGTATTTAGGTTTACTATCACTTATAACTGATATTAATAAAAACAACGAACAATTGAATTCAATAAAATATCGTGAAAAAGATTTAAAGAAATATATTATATATCATAATCGTATATTTGAAGATGATTTTCCATCAAATATTTATATTGAAGGTACTAAAATAACTTATGATATTGTATTAGGTTTACCATTTAATAAAAAACCTGGTGAAACATGTTTTCGAATTAGTGCATACATGAACAAAGCTTTAATGGAAAAATTACAGCATTTATCATATAGAATGGGCATAAGCTATCATTACTGGAATTCAAATAATAAAAGTAGCATAAAAAGAAATGCGCACGAAGAGTATAAATATCAATGTTTAAGCATTGTACCTTTAGGTTTTATTTATCATGGGAAAAAAAAGGAAATAGTTCCCTATGGATATGCAGGAATAGGTTTAGGTCTTTTGATATTCTCTGATTTTATTATTCATAACTTTGAAAACAAAGGAACCTCAAATAAATTAAGGGTTTTACCGGTAATTAACTGTGGTGTAGGTTTGAAAATCAGGCATAAATCAAATTTCATCTTTGCTGAAATAACACCTTCATTAAAAAATGGAGTTTTCTTTAATTTAGGTTACTCATTTTAACATTGCCTTATCGACTTGGCTCAAGATGACCCTATCTGTCTCATCAGTTTGACTTGTCGGTTTGAACGGAAATTTTAGTCTTTTAAAAACCGAAATTTGCTTTGATATTTTTGGAGCAGCTTAAGGATATCTTTTAGAAGGACGGAATTGTTTAGAGTAAGCTTGTAGTTTTTAGATAATCAGCATCTAAAAATATATTCAATATTTTGAATTAAAAAGAATCTATCAGTCTGCCCTGCTTTATCTTTTAATTGGTATAATGGAAATTATTGCAATAGTTTATCTTAGCTATTTTATGTTTATTTTTTTTATATTCTATCTAATTTTCCTACTTTTACAAAATGAATATATAGTATATTATGTTGTATTTCGTAAAAAAAACCAGTAAAATGATTTGCAAAATAAGAAATACAGAATGCAGAGAAGTTATGAAAACTAATCGCTTACACACAATTTTTCTTTTAATTATTATAACCACCTTCCCAGGTTTTAAGGCTCACAGCCAGGCAGGTAGCCCCAAGGTATGGTTTTCTCCCAACACTGGAAGTGTAGATATGCTGGAGTTATTCACTAAACCAACACAATGGGAATTTGTCAGGAATAAAGTTGATGTATTCTACTTCAATGCCAGTCATGTGAACAGTTGGCCCTGCTATTGGTGTGAAAAAAACACACTTGCTAATCTTATAAATGTACAGGCCTTCTCTAAATTAAACCAATGGAATAAAGATATTGCTATTGCGATAGCTCCTCCACTACCCCAGGGCGTTTATCCTACGCAATGTAATCTGGAATATCAATTGGCATTACAATATGCCTTTAATTGGACTGTGGATGCTATTACCAACGTTCAAACTAATGGTGGAATCGTTGACTACCTGATAATAGATGAACCCATAAGGCGATGGTACTCCAAGTTCTTTCCAACCGGAGGTCCGGCTTGCCAGATTGATAGTATAAGAGACATTGCTGCATTTGTATCAGTTTACGTTAATAACTTGCAGACAGCCTATCCTGATATGAAGATCGGGCAAATTATCCTGTACCCGGAGGTAGATGTTGAAGAAATTAAAACCTACGTTACTGCAATGGAAAAACTTGGCTCTTCATTGTCTTTCATACATCTGGATGTACATGGTGCCAGGATAATTGAATATGGTACCCCCGGCGGGATAGTTAGTTTGAGCCAGGTGAGAGCAGACCTCCAAGACCTGGAATCATTTTTTGATACTTTTAATATAGCATTTGGCCCTATTTTAACTGATCTTGGTTGGAATTGTCAATATTGGCTGTTCGGACAATATAATAATCAAACATATTACGATGGGGCCATTTTTTGGATAAACCAGGTCAAACAAGCAATTGGCAAGCCCGATAACAGTATTTTTCAAAGCTGGGTATCACCTCATTATTCGGATACTAATATCCTTCGCCAATTATTTCCTGTCAACCTTCCGGAAAAAGATACCGCTATATACAGCCATACGCGCTTAATACTTGATGTATATAATATATTTAATCCACCTTTCGTCGAACAATACAAAAAACAGCAGAGCCGCTTATTGGAAGGCTTCACGCTTCATCAAAATTTTCCCAACCCTTTCAATTACGAAACTACGATTCATTTTTCTGTGAAAAATCCTACTGATGTACAGATCAATATCTACAACATATTCGGACGCCATATTATCACACTTATAAATGAATATAAATCGGCTGGAGAATATCAGGTCAGTTGGAATGGCCGGAATACACAAGGCCAAACTGTACAGGGGGGTGTCTATATTTATAGCATGAACGTAGCCGGGCAGGTACTGAGAAAGCATTTAGTGTTCTTGCAATAAATTAGCTTCAAACGGTTTGAATAGTGTCTTACTCTAAAATATCTCAAAAATATTCCTGATATTCCTCATTAGTATTTATATTCAGAAGAACTCTTTCATCATCTGAATTAATAAGTTTTGCAGGAAAAGCAGATAAAAACTGCCTGAGGTTTATTTCATTATTTGTTTCCGAAGTAATTTTTTCGATAATTGATTTACTGAGAAAAATCGGATGGCCTCTTTTACCTTTAAATCCGGCTACTGAATATCCTTCCTGCGGACAATTGTTTTTTAACTTATTTATTAGATTTACCGTAACAAAAGGATTGTCTATGTTTTGAATAAAGGCAGGCTGTTTCTTTGATAAATTCATTATCCCCAGGCGAAGCGAGTAAAATCTTCCAGACTCAACTTTTGTATTTATTACTATTTTACAATTATCCGGCAATGAATATTTATTTTCGGAGAAATACTTGTATCCTTCCTCATTTAATACTATAATTATTTGTTTACACCCAGAGTTTGTGTAAACCGAGCAAAGTTGTTCAAGGAATGTAAGTTTGTCATTCCATTTTAAAAATGCTTTCGGAAATTTCATTCTCTTTGATTCTCCGGCTGCAAGAATTACCGCAGAATAATTTTCTTTATCAATTATTTTCTTCATTTTGAGTTTGCAAAATATAAAAAAATATCATCATATTAAATATTTTTTTTGTGTCAATTAGTTATGGTTATGAGGCCGGTATGGTAAGGTGGTTAGGGTAAAGTGAAGTAATAATCGGTTGTTCCCCAATGAGCAAACCACTTTCAAAGCCTTAACCTATTTAACCAAACCGGCTTCTTAACCTTAACCTTTTAACTAATTCACAAAACATTATTGTAAATTCGCAAAAAATTTAATAATTGCTTTTTATATATGTATGAAGAGAAAATAGAAAAAGTTTTAAAAATTTTAGATGATCTGAGTATTGAGTATAAATTATATTCTCATCCACCTATTCCAACAATAAAAGTGGCTTTGGAATACTGGAAAGATATTGATGCAACGCATTGTAAAAATCTGTTTTTCAGAAATCACAAAGGAAAAAAACACTACCTTGTAATAATAAAACATATACAAAAATTAGCAATTAGCGACCTGGAACAAAGATTAAAACAAGGCAAGCTCACTCTTGCTTCCGATAAGCGCTTGAAAAAATATCTCGGTGTTGAACCGGGATCGGTTACTCCTTTTGGTTTAGTAAATGATGATGAAAATCATGTACATGTTTTTCTTGATGAGAATTTAAAAGGATCGGATAAAATTTCTTTTCACCCGAATGTTAATACTTATTCACTGGTTTTAAGTTATAAGGATTTTGAAAAGTATTTAGAATGGAGTGGGAATTCGTTTGAATATTTGAAACTATATGATTGATAGTTTTGTTCTATTAATCAGATACTTTTTTATTATCAATCAAGATTTCCAATCTTTCAATTAATTCATTCAAATAATTTTCAACTATTGTCCAAACTATTTCGTAGTCAATTCCAAAGTAATCGTGTATTATTCGATTTTAGACATAAATTAAATCTGAGAGTATTGATTGATAATATTTATCCTTAATTCCTTTTCTTGAAATCAAGTCAACCTTGAATCCAATTAAATTTTCAATCTCATCAGCCAGATCAATGAAACGAATACCTGTTTTTCCGTTGAATTCAACCATTAAATCCAAATCACTCTCATCGTTCTGTTCTTTTCTGGCATAAGAGCCCAAAATTGCCATTGATTTAATTGGATATTCAGCAAACAGATGATGTTTGTGCTTGCTTAAAATCAATGTTATTTCATGTAGAGATTTCATAATTCAAAATTACAAATTTTATATCAATTTTTCTCATTTATAATTTCAAAAATTATATTAGAATTCTTCGTAATTTTGCGGTCAAATTAAAAAATGCTTAATTATTTGTAAATGAGTGATAAATTTTCGATAATTCCAATAGAACATTTGTTTCGGATAATAATTGAAAGTGAAACTGAAACCGAATTTTTTGGAGTTCCTAAAAAACATATTTTTAATCCTTCAAAATCAGAATTTTTAAAGTCTCAACGTTACGGTCAAAAATTAGAAAACCCTCTCGGTGTTGCAGCCGGCCCGCATACTCAGCTTGCACAAAACATAGTAATTGCATGGTTATACGGAGCAAGGTATATTGAATTGAAAACAATTCAAACTCTTGATGAACTCGAAATTTCAAAACCCTGCATCGACATGCAGGATGAAGGTTATAATTGTGAATGGTCGCAGGAATTGCATATCGAAGATTCGTTCGATCAATATCTTAACGCATGGATAATAATCCACATTTTGAGCCATAAATTTGGCTGGACAAAGGATGTGGGTACTATTTTTAATATGAGTGTCGGTTATAATCTCGAAGGAATTTTAAAGGATAATGTTCAGCGGTTTTTTACGAAAATGAATGATTGCAGCCACGATAAGCATCATAAATTGGAAGTTTTGGAACAATTTTATCCCGAAGTAATGAGAATCGAAATTCCTGACCGGATTTCCGATAATGTTACACTTTCGACCATGCATGGTTGTCCTTCCGATGAAATTGAAAAAATTGCTAACTATCTTATTGAAGATAAAAAACTTCATACTACAATAAAACTTAATCCGACTTTAATCGGTGCAAAAAAGCTACGTGAAATTCTAAACGAAAAATCATCTTTTAAAACCAAAGTACCGGATATTGCTTTTGAGCATGATCTAAAATACACAGATGCAGTCAATATTATTAGAAATTTGCAAAAATCTGCAATTGAAAATAAAGTCGATTTTGGAGTAAAGCTTACGAACACACTTGAAAGCATTAATAATAAAAACATTTTTGATAGGAATGAAAAAATGATGTATATGAGTGGTAGGGCTTTACATCCAATAAGTATGACTCTTGCCGGAAAATTGCAAAATGATTTTTTAGGTGAACTTGATATTTCTTTCTCCGGTGGTGCTGATTGTTTTAATATTCCTGATATAATTTCTACCGGTTTATCGCCAATAACTGTTTGTACGGATATTTTGAAACCCGGTGGTTATGGGCGTTTTGTACAATATATTGAAAACCTTAGAATTGAATTTAACTTGCTTAAAGCTAAAAGCATTAATGATTTTATTATAAAGAAATCAAATCAAAGTAACAATGAATTAAAAGCGGCAGCACTTGAAAACCTTAATACTTACATAGAGAATCTTAAAGGAAATCAATTATATAAAAATAATAATTTTACTTTCCCTGACATTAAAACCAAAAGAGAATTATCAAATTTCGATTGCATAAAAGCTCCATGTCGTGGAACTTGTCCGGCGGGTCAGGATGTTCCTTCGTATATGTATTTTGTTTCACAAGGAAAATTTCGTGAGGCTTGGGATATAATAATGAAAAATAATCCTTTTCCTTCGGTTACCGGAATGGTTTGCGATCATTTATGCCAGACAAAATGTACGAGGATAAATTATGATAATTCATTATTGATTAGAGAAATAAAGCGATTTGTGGCTGAGAAATTCCGTAATTCGGAAATTACTGTGAATATTTCAAAAAACGGATTAAAAGTTGCTGTAATCGGTGCTGGCCCATCCGGACTTTCATGCGCATATTTTCTTGCTTTGTCTGGTTTTGAAGTCGATGTTTATGAAGCTAAAGAAGAGTCAGGAGGAATGTTGAGTTCAGCGATACCTTCATTCAGGCTCACAAATGATGCTATCATTAATGATATTAAAAAAATAGAGAATCTTAACATTAATATTCATAAGAACATAAAAATTGATAAAGCCGGGTTTAAAAAACTTAAGGAAGAAAATGATTTCATATTTATTGCTGCAGGAGCACAAAAGGCAAAAGCTCTAAATATTGAAGGTATAAATTCGGAAGGCGTTCTCGATCCTTTGAAGTTTTTACATGAAATAAAAATGAATAGTAATCCTAAGCTCGGAAAAGAAACAATTATTCTCGGCGGCGGAAATACTGCCATTGATGTAGCTCGGACTGCCTCACGGATTCTTGGAAGATCAGGACAAGTTACGATAGTTTACAGACGCACAATGAACGAGATGCCTGCAGATAATGATGAGATTAAAGCTGCCATTGATGAAGGAATTAAGATTTTAGAATTGACTTCACCTCTTAAAGTTATTTCAGAAAATAAAAAAGTTACAGGCCTGGAATGTATTAAAATGAAACTCATTGGTGTTGATCAAAGCGGTAGGCCAAAACCTGTAACTATTCCTGATTCTGTATTTGTATTGAATTGTGATACAATAATTCCGGCTTTGGGACAGGAAATTGATTTTGATTTTATTAACAAAAAGGAAATAAGCAAGATTAGTGAAAATTATTTAAGCGGAGACTCAAAAATATTTATTGGGGGGGATGCTTACAGGGGAGCTTCAACGGTTATTAATGCAATTGCCGACGGACGAAATGTTTCTGAAAAAATTATTGATTTAGCAAAACAAAAGTTTAATATTGAGCTATCTAATGAAAACCTTAATGTCAATTTTGAAGAACTTAAAGATAAAAAAGTAAAAAGAGAGTTTGGAGTTTTTATTCCTGAAATTGATCTTTCCGAAAGAAATAGTTTTAATTTGGTGATAGAAACACTTCAGGAAAAGCAAGCTATTAAGGAGGCTTCAAGATGTTTGAACTGCGATTCAATTTGTAATGTTTGTGTTGAGGTTTGTCCTAATCTTGCAAATTATTCTTATCAGGTGGAAAAGGAAAATATCGAACTTCAAAAAATTAGAATTTCGAATGGTAATGCTGAAATATTGGAAGATAATAGCTTTGTTATCAGACAGGAATTTCAGATTCTTAATATTGGGGATTTCTGTAACGAATGTGGAAACTGTACCACTTTCTGTCCGACTTCCGGAAGACCTTTTGCTGATAAACCAAAATTCTGGCTAAGTATCGAAAGTTTTAAAAAAGCCGAAAATGGTTTTTATCTAAGCAAATTGAAAGAAAAAAAAATACTGCTCAAAAAAACCGATTCTAAAATAAGTACAATTTATTTAGAGAATGATAATTATATTTTTGAGAATGAATTTGTAATTGTTAATTTTGATAGAGATGATTTTAAGATAAAAAGTTTTACAATTTTGGATGAAAATACCAAGGAGGAAATGAGGTTTAAAGATGCCGCTGAAATGAAAGTATTATATAATGCTGCAGATAAATTGTATTTTGGCAATAAAAACTAAAAACTTCTGTAAATTAATCCAAGAAAATTAGATAAAGAATAAAATTTATATATGATGAGGGAAAATACTACCGAAAATGTTCTAAAGAAGACAATCGAAAGATGCCGTGAAAGAAATATAATTATACCTACTTACAAACAAATGCGAAATCCGGAACTGATTCCGGAGAAAATTCGTGAGGAGTTGAAAAATATAGGTTTATGGGATTTGAATTCTCTTAATCTTTTCAGAATAACCTGGAAAAACGAAGCAGTAAAATTTGGTGGAGATTTTGGAGGAATCAATTATTTGGAGTTTCCAAAAGAAATTACGGGAGTTAATGCCAGAATAATTATGCTGATTGGAAAGTTTTTCCCGACAGGTGCTCATAAAGTTGGTGCAACATTCGGCCCTTTGGTTGAAAAGTTAATTACAGGTCGTTTTGATCCCACTAGTCAGAAAGCTTTATGGCCCTCAACAGGAAATTATTGTAGGGGAGGAGCATATGATTCTTATCTTCTCGGTTGTGATTCAATTGCCGTACTTCCTGAAGAAATGTCAACCGAACGATTCGAATGGTTGCATAAAGTTGGTGCCGAGGTTTTTGCTACCCCGGGATGCGAGAGCAATGTGAAAGAAATTTATGATAAAGTCAAAGAACTAAAAGCCGAAAGAGGCGATAAAATTGTTAATCTAAACCAATTTGCTGAGATTGGGAATCCTTTGTGGCACTATACTGTTACGGGCCCGGCAATGGAAGAAGTATTTGATTCAGAAAAAAATGAAAATAGTCGCTTTAGTGCAGTTTTTTTAACACAGGGTTCGGCCGGGACTTTGGGTTGTACGGATTATTTGCGTAATAAATTTCCTTTGATGAAAGTTTGTGCCGGCGAAGCTTTGCAATGCCCTACTTTATTATACAACGGATATGGTGGTCATCGCATTGAAGGTATTGGTGACAAGCATATTCCATGGATTCATAATATTAGAAATATGGATATGGTTGCAGGAATTGATGACGAAGTTAATATGCGTTTAATGAGACTTTTCAACGAAACAAAAGGCCATGAAATTCTTATTAAAAACGGAGTAGATCCTAAACTTGTAACGAAACTTGATTTGCTAGGAATTTCATCAATTGCCAACTTAATGGGTGCAATTAAAATGGCTAAGTACTACGAAATGAACGAGGATGATGTAGTATTTACGGTTGCAACCGATTCTATGGAAATGTATAAATCAAGAATGAAAGAAGAAAACGAAAAACTTGGAGAATATACTAAAACTTCAGCATCTGTTGATTACGAAGGAAGACTGCATGGAATTTCAACAGATCATATGTTGGAGCTAAATTATTATGACAAAAAGCGTATTCATAATTTGAAATATTTTACATGGATTGAACAACAGGGAAAAACTGTCGAAGAATTGAATGCTCAATGGTATGATCAGAATTACTGGACCGACCAATATTCAAAAGTTGATCTTTGGGATGAAGAAATAAATGAATTCAACGAAAAAACGGGGCTGTTAAAAAAGTATTTGTAATTTTAACCTGATAGGTTTTTTAATAATTATCTTCTCTTATGATTGATAAATTTCATTTTCAATGTATTAATTGCGGTAAAACTTACTTACCTGATGAAGTAAAATATCTTTGTCCCGAATGTGAAAAAGAAAATTCTCCAAAATTGCCTCCCAAAGGAGTTTT
>CAYWXI010000042.1:0-46960 GCA_964462015.1 uncultured Bacteroidales bacterium
TTTTTGGTAAAGATAGTAATTAAATACGTCATATTACACGTGACTTGACACTAGGTCGTCTTGTTAGCATTGGCTATAACTTCTAAATAATTACTACCCTATACGCATTACTTCGCATTTGTACATTTTAGTTCATATTGTTAAATCGTAAATTAGTAATACTTTTTTCAATATTAAAATAATTATTCATAGTTTTATTGAGCAAATGTATTTAAAATATTCCAGAAATCAATATTAAAAGGATTATTTGTTTTAATGCTTTAAACCGATTTAGCGATTGCTGCATTGAGGCGTGTTAAGGAGTTATTGTGGGTTTCGCTTTCAATGGATAATGTGTTGTAGTAGTTTTTTTGGAATGTTACTGTGCATAGGCCTTCGGGTAGCCCTCTGAATTGATAGTTGCCTTTTTGGGTTGTGGTTTTTGTGTATTCGGAAGTTTTGTTGCCTATAGTAAATTTTGCGGTAACTGCGACATATTGTAAAGGCTGTCGGGTTTCCTGATCGGTGACGGTTCCCATCATAGATATTGATATTGTAGGGCTGTCAATAATTTCGCGGGCATTTTTGTAGTCGCTGTAAAATTGCGGATGCTTTGTTTTGTATTGCATCATGTGATTGTCGAGATATTTGCTTAGTTGCTCGTTTAATTGTTTGAATAATTCTTTAAGATGGCCGGTTGCGGTTTTGCGTTCGGCAATTATTTCCTGTGGTTTTGTAAGATATTCAATGAAACTGTTGATTATCGATGGATGATTCGTTTCTGCCGATGTGTATTTCGTTATAGCCGATGGGCATTTCATTACAGTCAATGTGTATTTCGTTTATGCCAATGGGTATTTCGTTGTTGACATTGAGTATTTAGTTGTTGCCAATGGGTGTTTCGTTGCAGCCGATTTGTATTTCCTTACTGCCGATGAGTGTTTCGTTACTGCTAATGAGTATTTCGATGTCTCCGATGAGTATTTTTTTACAGTTGCCGGGTATTTCTTTACATGCCGGAATGTTTTCTTAATCATAAACTGTAATTTCGTCGGTTTATATTTGTTTCCCGCTATGAATTCGCGAATAAAATATTAATGCATCTATACGGACAAGTTTTGTGGCAATTTTTCATCATTCTATTGTGTGTCAATTTTACTTTATCATTGTTGTTTCAGTAAATTGTATTGATTTCCCTGAGAAAATATTGTTAAACTATAATTGTTTCTGTCTTTAATGAATTCAAATTTACATTGAATATCGAAATTTTTCATGAAAAAACAATTCTCTTTTTCGGGAAAGAGTTCACCTTTTGCCATATTAGCTTCGTTATAAAATAGTTTTTCGTTTTTTAATGAAATATCGATAATGTAACCATCGAAATTATATTTACCTGTATATTTTTTCAATACATTAATTGGTACACTATATTCTTTTCTGACTTTTTGTTTCTCTGGAAGCTTCACTTTCTTTTTATTAAGAATATCAAAAATTTCAAAACCAAGTTTTGTGTTTGACATACAATTTCTGTTGGTTAAAAGAATTATAATGGTATTATCATTGAGCGATCGAAGCAGAAAACTTCTGAAACCCTTGAACCCGCCGGTTGTTACAACTATTTCGGGATATTCATTAGTTAGAGCCCAGCCAAACGCAATATTGGTTTTCTCTCCATTTTTTAGTCTGGCCGATTGATAGAATTTAGAATCAGGGTTTTTTGAAATCAATGTATCTTTCAACAAAAATAAATGCCATTTGTATATATCTTTTATATTTGAATAAATACCACCGGCTCCCGATGTAAATAAATCGTAATCATAGATTTGGTCTGATAAATCATAGCCATTAGCTTGATTTGGAAATCTATCTGTATTTATTTCTCTTACAAAAGTATTGTTCATTTTATTTGGTAAAAAAATATTTTCTTCAAGAAACTTACTATAAGATGATTTTGAAACATACTCAATCAGCATTGATAATAAAATGTAGCCGGAATTACTGTAATTATATTTTGTTCCCGGAATGTACAATAATTTTTGATCGATTAACCAATTAAAAATATCCTGATTTGTTAAGCCTTCCTTGTATAAACTTTTTCCGAACCAATCAGGCATTCCGGAAGTATGGGCTAATACTTGTTCAATTGTAAGATAATGAAAATCGGGTGGCAGGCCTTTTATGTATTCACCGATAAAATCGCTTAACGAAAATTTAACATCTTCAATCAATAACAAAACAGCGTATGCAGTAAATTGCTTTGAAACTGAAGCCAGATAAAATACAGTACTATCATTTATGAGCTTTTTATTTTTGAAATCACTAAATCCGAACTCATTTTTGTAGATTTCATCACCATCTTTTACAACTAAAACAGCTCCGCTAAACAATCCATTAGCATAATATTCTTTAACTTGTTTTTCAATTCTTTCAGATATTTTCTCATTTTCATTTTTCGATTTACATGAAAATAATAGAAGGGAAATTATTATAATGCATAATTTGATTCTATTCATATTTACTCATTTTCAAAATTCTATTCGGGTCGAAATCAATAATGTCAACATCAGTTAAATCGGGATGATTTTTCTTAAACGATTGAAGAATATTATACCCAATTGTATATCCACTTCCATAAGGAATGTTTTTGTTTCCAATCATAATTTTATCACAAATCGCATGGCCGCGCATATCCAAATCAGGTTTAATAATTTCCCAAACTCTATTCTCTTGTTCTTTGTTAATTATTGAAGTCCAGGGAATTTTTTTATCAGGATAAATTGAGCTTGCAAAAGAATCAGCTCTTCCCTCCAAAATAATGTATTCAATCAAACTAAAATTAATAGTTTCAAAATTCCGTAAAGTCCAAACACTATGATGATATTCGTGGGCAAGTACATAGGGAAGAAGTTCCTTCCAGTTTTCAAAAGTAGGATCAATGGAAACAATGATTTTTCCACTACCCACTGTGATTGCAGTAACTCCAATATTGTACTTTTTAAAATACTTTCTGTATTCGGGATTAGCAGGGATGAATAGAATTTTAGTTGTAGGGCCCGGAAGTATCAGGCTTATTATTTTTAAAGCCTCTTCGGCAATTTCAATCAGATTGGATTTTTTCAGAATTTCTATCTCTTTTAATAATTCATTATTAGGAATTATGGGATTTTCAATAGTGCTGAGAATAAGCGGATATTCGGCATTTTCGGCAAATTCATTTTTTATGGGATTAAAAATTAACTTATTGAAAAGTCTTGTGGATTTATTATTTGAAGTTTTAATATAATCATCAAAAAGCTGGTATGCAGTAATTAACTCAAATTCTTGATTGTTAATGCTTTTTTTAATAACTGAGAATTCGTTTGGTTGGTTATTATTGCATGAAAATAATGTTAAACCGAAAAGAAAAATATAAACTATTGTTTTAAAAGTGAATATTCTCATTTGTATAAAATTTCATATTAATATAGCAAAAATACTAAAACTTTTATAGTAAGCGGGCATAAAATAAAAGACTGTATAATCATTTCCTATTATAAATTCAATATTTCCTCAAAATACAATATAAATATATCGTTATACAATAAAAATACAATGAAATACAATAAAATTATATTGTTTTGCGTTATCATAAAAGTAAATACTAATTAATTAATTTAAAATTTTCATTATGAGAACATTAAAAACTTTCCGCTCGACAACAATTAATGTAATAATTTATATTACTTTAATTTGTTTATTTATCGCAATCATTAACAAAATTTGGGATGCAACAGAAAAAATTGTAATTAATCCCCAAAAACTTGATGATTTAAATCTTGACCGGCCTGTTATCAGACCAATTAAAGATGTGTTTTTTTATTTAAAATCAGATGTTTTAAGAGATAATAATGATTTATTGTTAAAAGTACAACGAAATGAATTATTGCTTGAAACCATCACAAGTATTGTTTTTGCAGTATTTTTTATTTTAATAGTGCTTCAATTGAAATCCCTTTTTTATTCACTAAAAAACAAAACATTCTTCCTTAAAGAAAATCTTTTTTGTGTTAAAAGAATTTCATTCTTGCTGTTATTATGGGTAATTACAGACTTTTTAATTTATCAGTGTGTTCAATTTTTTATTCCTCTTTCATTAGTTGCTGAAAATATAAATTATGTTCCTATTAATAAGAATGCATTTCTAACCTTCTTGTTTTCGGTTAATTTCAGTATGCTAATTGCTGCTTTTGCATTTTATGTAATTTCTGTGGTTTTCCAAGAAGGATTCCAGTTAAAAAAAGAATCGGATTTAACTATTTAAATATAAATGAAATGGCTATAATTATTAATTTGGATGTAATGCTGGCAAAAAGAAAAATGAAGCTTAATGAATTATCAAAATCAGTAGGGATTACAGTTTCTAATTTGTCAATATTAAAACAGGGGAAAGCAAAAGCTGTTAAATTATCAACATTAGACTCCATTTGTAAGACTTTAGACTGTCAACCCGGAGATATTTTAGAATATCGTAATAATTAGTGCTATGCAGAAAGCGTCAATTTCTTTCCCGAAAAAATCGGGACAGGCTATTATGCTTGTGCAGAAACCAGTCATTTACAGCTGTAAACTCCTTATTTTCTGCACTTCGCAAGCCTCGAACTTGACGCTTTCTGCCAAGCACTCCAAAATAGGAAGTTTTCTTGCAAAGACTAATTAGTTAAATATTTATTTGTTGTAATTGTAAAAAAAACACGTTATGAAAACGCAAAAGATGTTTATTGATTACAATGGATTTTAAATATGACTCTAATTCTAATTTTAGAACTCAGTAATTTTGATGTTTAGGTAAAATAATAAGCCAAATGATATGTTTATAAATTTATTTGGCTTATGATTTTACATTGTTATCCCCATTTGCTTCATTAAAAATGTGGCGTTTAAGTTCTTTGAAATCCCATTTTTAAGTTTATAGTCGAAGATAAGTTTTTCTTTCTCAATTTCAACTTCAAAGCAATGGATAACAATATTTCGTGGGTAAATATCTGCAAGGCTGCCGAGAGCAAGATCGTGAGTTGCAATTATTCCTGATGAATGCAAATTTATAAGTTGTTTTAGGAGAGCTTTTGATCCTTCCTGTTTGTCTTTTGAGTTTGTTCCTTTTAGAATTTCGTCAAGGATAATAAATAGTTGTTCACCATTATTCAGCTTGTCGATTATCATTTGCAGGCGTTTCAGTTCAGCATAAAAATAGGATTCGTTTTTTTGCAGTGAATCTTTTGTGCGGATACTTGTGAAAATTTCTACAGGAGTGAATTTATAGGATTTAGCACAAACTACTGAACCGGCCATTGCCAAAACAAGGTTTACACCTACTGTTCGTAAATAGGTGCTTTTGCCTGCCATATTGGCTCCGGTAATGATTAAAAACTGTTTCCAGTCATTAATCATAAAGTCATTGTCAACTCTTTCGTTTCTATCAATCAAAGGATGTCCCAAATCAGTTGAAATTATTTGAAAATCAGAATTTAAAATTTCAGGGAAAACAGAATTGGGATTATTAAAACTGAAATTCGCTAAACCGTTTAAAGCATCAAATCCGGCTATAACTTCAAACCAAATAGGAAGATTCCGTTTATGCTTATTTTGCCAGGTTTCCATTCTGTAAATCTGCAAAAGATCCCAAAGTAAAAAGATATTCAGTATCGCCCCAACAATCATATTCAGGCGTGCATCGAAAGCGTTTGTTATTTTCGATAATTTTTTAATGTAAAAACTTGCGGAATGTTTATTGTCAAAAAGAGTTTGTTGATCGTTTTTTAATAATTCCGAGTTGAAATTATAAGCTTCAATTTCCGACAATAAAGTTGCATATTTCGACAGCAATTGTGATTTTTTACTTATTTGATTATGGATTTTATTGCTTTGTCTTAAATAAAAACCAACTATTCCTGCCGGAATTACTAAATATAAGAGCAGGTAAGCCAATTCAATTATGTTAAAAGAATACAGAAAAAACATTAAAAATGTTAGTATTGGCACAAAAATTATTATGAATTTAAAACGTCTTTTATCAAACATTTTCCGTCCATTAAGCCAGTCAATGATTTGTTCTTTTTCATCATTATTTTCAAGAATAGTAAAAGATTTAGCCATAAAATTTTGCCGCCAGTCTGTCATATTAGAAAGCTCGGAAACTGCGTTTTGCCTCGAAAGAATTTTACCGGAGTTTCTTTCAGGGTTTGAAAACCAGTGAGCAAGTTTCTTTTTCCCCATTCCCGTTGTGGTGCGATTAAAATATTGAAAAATTGATGATTCACCAAAAATATCAAGGTCGGAGGTGAATTGATGATTGTGGTCAATAAATTCTTCACCATCTGCAAATGAACTATAATCTCCCTCAATTGCCTTTAATTCATCAGTATTTATCTTAACAAGATTTTCGAAATATTTCTTTTTATTAAAAACAAAAGTGTGCTTTCGAACCAGAAACAGAAAAACCACTAAAGAAACAGTAAATGAAATAATTAAAAATGAAGCACCAGTATTAATTCCAAAGTAAACCAAAACAATCCCCGAAAGAAACACAAATAATCGAAGAAAGGAAATCCAGGTAAGTTGTTTTTTAATCTTTTGTAGTTGAAGATTATATTTTTCCAGTCTTGAGTAATACTCTTTTTTTATTTCATCAATTGATGTTGGTTTCATAATTCCGGGTGTTTCCTGATTTATAAAAACAAAGAAAAGTATTTAATTTTGTTTGTAAGCCTGAAATTTTGTTAAAAATTATTAAACAAGTTTGCGTAAGGCTACCCATTGTTTGAGCATTTCTCTGGCATCTGTTGCCGGATATCCTAATACGGTTTTCCCGGCCGGGACATCATTCATAACACCTGAGCCTGCACCCACAACTGCACCGGAATGTAAGGTTGTATGATCTTTAATTGATGCACTTCCGCCAATAACAACACCATCGCCAAGGGTTACAGAGCCTGCCAGCCCGCTATTGCCTGCCATAATACAAAAACGTCCCATCACACAATTATGTCCGATTTGTACGAGATTGTCGATCTTACATCCATCACCAATTATTGTTGAACTGAACTTTCCGCGGTCAACACATGAGTTAGCCCCAATTTCTACAGCATTTCCTATAACTACATTCCCTATTTGAGGAATTTTTACTAAACCTCTTCCGTCTTCAGCCGGACGGTATCCATAACCATCTGCGCCGATACTCGCATTATTATGAAAAATGCAATTATGCCCAATTTCGCAACGTTCACGAATTACTGTACCCGGCCAAAAAATACTCCCATTACCAACTATGGTTTCATCAAGAATAGTAACATTAGGGAATAAAACAACCGCGTCTCCTAAAACAACATCTTTTCCGACATAACATCCAGCCCCGATTTTACATTTTTTACCAATTGTGGCAGATTCATGAACAACAGCAGTTGTATGAATATCAATATCAAATTCAGGGAGGCCCGGATCGAAAACCTCTAATACTCTCGCCATCGCCAAATCTGCATTTTTCACTTTGATCAATGCACGATTTTCGCCCGGTTCAATTTTTAATTTCTCATCAACAACTGCAGCACAAGCCTTTGAAGATTCCCATAGACGAACATATTTTCTGTTTCCGATGAAAGTAATATGATTAATACTTGCCTTTTCCAATTGTTCCGGCCCGATTATTTGTTGAGATGTATTCCCAACTAATTCCCCTTTTAAAATTTCGTTGATCTCTTTTATTGTGTATGATTTCATTTGGTTTATTCTATTAATTTTATCATTTGTTTATTTATTAAGACAATAGCTTAAATGTGCATGGGCTTCAGTCTAATAAAATATGGTTTCGTATCAAAGATTTTGTTAAATACATCAGATGTAATTATTTCAATTACTTCGTTCTCGACGAGTATATTTAATTCCTTATCTAATCTTCCTGCTATCATAAATCAGTTTTATTAAAACTCCAGAAAAATGTGTTTTAAACTCATTACGACATTTTTCGGCAGATGTTCTGAAACGTAGGTTGTGTCAAAATTTTCAATAAATGTATTTTGGGATAAAACTTCTTTTTCTCGTCCACGCCTTTTTAATAAAGAATTAATTGCACTTTTACATTCATCAGCAGTTCCATTTAAAACATATCCTGCCAAACAACCATGTGGATATCGCTTTGATTTGAAATTTTCTATACCAGTGTCTATGTAACGACTTTTTAGTTGAGAATCATCATTTTTTATATTTTTTGCTTCAATAGTAAATTCAAATGGCTTCTGTTTGGCAAATACATATTTTTCGAAATGAATATCCGGGCGAGGAGCTTTATTTGGATGTTCATTTCCCAAAAAGTGTTTATCAGTATAATACGGTTGTTGAGGGGAAACGGACCATTGCCCTTGTATTTTTAGCTCATTAAGATGACCACAAAGATGGGTAGTATATTGGTCTTCATCCCATTCATTACTATATTTTTTGTCACTAAACACCAGCTTGTACGCATCTACAAACAAAATCATACACTCCAAACACAGATTATCAACAACTTGCTTTTTGATTTCATTATTCACCATCGTTTATTGAAGATATTTCATTAATAATTGTGTTAGCATCATCAATAGCTTGCGAACGAGTCCAAAAGCGTTTTTGATTTGGTTTAACGAGGTAAATTGTATCATCATCGGAATAACGCACTTGTTTGCGTATGTATATATTTTGTGCATAATTTGATAATGTAAACTCATCCACTTTCTTTAAATCCTTTTGAAATTCATTATCAGATTCAATAAGCGCAGGAGTTGTTACTTTATTCTTATCGACAAATTGCAAAACCACCATACAAAGTGGTGTATAAGGAGATACATTATAAACCCTTGCATTTACTTTAAAATCGCCAATTTTTAGAAAGTCGTTTATTTCATTGCATAGCATTTTAGCATAAGGTATTGTTTCTGGTTTTTGTGGCGCAATTGGGCGAAGAGCTATTGAGTTTTGACCTTTAAAAAATAAATCGTGCTTAAATAAAATAAAATCTTTAATTAAAGTTTTTTCCTTAACAGTTAAATCAAACGATTCAAAAATTAATTCATCAATAAGATTAATGATAGAATAGTTATGGTTGTCTGAAAAAACAGTTGTTTCGATATTGTCAAGATGCATATTAAGTGCTTCAATTATAGTGTTTGGTATCAGGGGAAGCTGTTTGATATCATTAGGTTTGATTTCTTCACGCTCAATCCCCCATGATGCAGAATGCATAAACAAAAAATATGACGATAGACTTGAATTTATATAACAAGTCAAAGCCTTTAATAGTGAAGAATCTTGATGATGAATACCAAAAACTTTACTATTAAAAGAACAATCATAGTCAAAATAAGATGCACAAATCTTATTTCGTTTTAAGCCCTCTTTGATAAGAATATGAGGTGACTTGAAAGTATTTTGTTTCCCAGTTCTTCTAAAAACATCAATCATTGGCAAATCATCTTGACCATAATACTTTTTATAGTATTCTTTAGATGCTTTTGTTTTAATACAATTATTAATGTCATTAGTTTGTTCTATGGGAGTTTTATAACATTCAATTTCTTCTGGCAGAATGAATGGCATTTCTTTCAAAAACTTATTTGCAATAGGTTTTTTTGTTGTGCTGTCAATTAATTGAAATCCTACTCCATTGTTATCCGGATGAACAATTTCAGTAATAGAATTTTTTCTCAAGAATTTCTGAATTAAGTAATAATCTCCCATAGTTCCCCATTGAGCAATTTTCCATATTTTGCTTTCTGCTTCTTGACATATCTTACGAGGTAAATATTTAATATCAGTGCTGTCAACCACAACACCTTCAGCAATGTGGTTCTTGATAAAAGTTGTTGGAGCCCAATATTCAATAGAATTTTCTCCTTTTTCTGGTAATTCTTTTTGAAAGAAAACAATACTAACGGGAACTGTTGCGGAAGAAAATAACTGTCCCCCAAAATTTTTAGGAGCTTTCCTCAGAATAGACAAATTGTAAATTTTTTCAACATAGTTACTGTTGAATAGCCACTTTCTGAAATTCTGTGCGGTTGCTTTATTATTGGTTAAAATTTTAGTATTGAATAACAAAGCAACTTTTCCATTATTAGCTAAACTAGCAGATTTATGGATAAATGGGATAACATATTGCTTATCAAAAGAATGATCGCTGCAATATTTCTGAATATTTTTCTCTAGCTCAGTTGTTCCAAATGGTGGATTTCCAATAATTAAATCGTACTTTATTTTCTCAAATTTCCCGTTTTCTTTAATCGTATCTGTCCTAAAAAGGTTGCTTCCTTTTTTATCATCAGGATGGCTTGATTCCTCATCGTAAATCAAATACGGAAACATTTTATCATCATCTAACCAAACATCTTTTGGGTCTAATAAATCGAGCATCGAGAGATATAAACTAAATGCAGCAACTTTAATAGATTTTTTATCTATCTCTACACCATATATATTATCAGTAAGTAGTTTTGACAATGTTGTAAAGTCAGGTTCTTTGTTGGTTGCTCTTTTCCATCTATTAACAATACGCTTGTATGCCATTGCCAAGAAAATGCCCGAACCACATGCCGGGTCTAATATTTTTTTGTTGTATTCATTTTCGTTTTCAGGCAAAACATTGGTTAAAACAAGTTCGACCAATGAGGGTGGTGTATAATATGTTCCTGTTTCTCGTTGTTTATCGGGGTTAAATTCTCCTAAAAAATTCTCATAAATCTCACTGAGTATTTCAATTCTTATCAAACTGAAATCAAACAACCTCCAATCATCAAATAGTTTTTGCCGTTCTATTTTAATATCACCGTCAGTCAAGCAATGTTTCAAATGCTCTAAGTGTTCTTTTAAAACAGTAGTTTTTTCATTTTCTATTAATGGAAAAGCATTTCCGTTAAAATTATTACTGATTATTTCAAAAAGTTGATACGTTTTACGGTGGTCATCTAAAATCTTTAAAAAATCATTATTTCCAACTTCATCCCAAATAACTTGTGGTATTGCATTTCTATCCTGCAAATACATGATAAAAATAGATCGCATTAACAAGCTATGAATGATTTCTGCATTTTCAATACTTTTATTTAATTTTTCCGCAAGCTTTATCAGGCTTTTAACAAGGTAAGTATCTACTTTGGTTTGTAGTTTTATTTTTTTTGCATAATCGGTTTCACTTGTCCATATAGAACCGGAGTCAACTGCAATAGCTGAAAAAACATGATGGATTTTCTTTAATTTTTTTTTGTCGTTTTTAGTACAACTTTCGATTAATTTTTTGTCCAGGTTTTGTTGTAATTCTTGGTTGTCTTTTGAATAAATTGGTTTTTCATTGCAATTGTAAATTCTAATCTCAGAAGGAGAAGTAACATATAAAAAAACAACACTGCTATTGTTCCAAATTTGTTTTTGTAGCTTGGCAATTTCTTTCAATGTGTTTTGTTCAAAGTTTTTTACTTCTTTGAAGAAAACAGCAGGTAAATTGCCTGAATAATGCACCCTGTCAACACCCTTAATTTTCTCCTTAATTTCAGCAGGCAATTTATTTTTTAGGTGATTAAAACCCAACTCTTTTATGAAAAAATTGTTTTCCATTTCTAAATTATTTTACCATAAAACATATCGTTCAGTTTTTGGTCTTTTTTGCTTTGTTCGCATAAACTATGCTTTCCTGTTAAGGAATTTCTGTCAAAGATAAAAAAACTTCTAAGTGTCGAAACAAAAGATTGCAGAAAAATCAAATCTAAGCCATAAAAGCATCAAATTCTTTGTGTAAACAAATTAATATACAAAATTTGCGATTTTTAATTACCTTTGAAACATATTTATAAAAACACAAAAAACACAAAAAATGAAAAAATTTACATTTCTATGTATTATGGTGTTAATAACCGCACTTGCTGCGAATTCGCAACATCATCACGGGATGAAAGGATCTGAATTTTGCTCAAAGGCAAAAATTGAAAAATTTAGGAATTCATCGAAGATTTTAAGCCCGAATTCACCAAAACATAAATTCAATGTTCTGGAATACAAAATTGATATTGATTTATATGATAACTTTTTAAATCCTTATCCAAATTCTTTTAATGCAACAAACACAGTTACGTTTCTTGTTGATACGGCTCTGAATTTCATAAAGCTAAATGCAGTAAATTCTTCCATGATCATTAATGAGGTTTCACTTTCAGGTGTATCGTTTACACACGTTGATGATACACTTATGATTACACTCGACCGTACTTATGATCCAGGTGAGACTGTTGAGGTTATGATTGATTATTTTCATAAAGATGTTTCTGATAATGCATTTTATTGCAGTGGTGGATTTGTTTTTACCGATTGTGAACCCGAAGGAGCACGAAAATGGTTTCCATGTTACGACAGACCTTCCGATAAAGCTGCTCTTGATCTGACGGCAAAAGTTCCACTCGATGTAAAATTTGGATCAAATGGTGCACTTGTTGATTCAACAACTGTTTCCGATACAATTTATTATCATTGGTTAAGTACAAATCCCGTTGCTACTTACATCATGGTTATGACCGGTAAAATGAATTATAATCTGGATATTGTTTACTGGCCGCGAACATTAAATCCTGACGATAGTGTACCGATAAGATTTTATTATAATGATGGTGAAAATCCCGGCTATATAAAAGAAATTATTCTGCCGATGACAACATATTTTTCGGAATATTTTGGAGATTATCCTTTCGAGAAAAACGGTTTTGCTACTTTAAATTCGGAATTCACATGGGGAGGAATGGAAAACCAGACTCTTACCAGCCTCTGTCCCAATTGTTGGGGTGAAGACCTTGTTGCTCACGAATTCGCTCATCAGTGGTTTGGTGATATGATAAGCCCCGGAACATGGTCGGATTTATGGCTTAACGAAGGTTTTGCAACCTGGTCAGAATCTTTTTGGCATGAATCTGCAGGGGGTTATAATACCTACCTTGCAGGAATAAAAAGTGATGCTAACAGGTATCTTAACAATAATCCGGGATGGCCGATATATAATCCCGAGTGGGCTGTTATAACTCCTCCGTCAAATGAATTGTTTAATTATGCAATAACTTATGCTAAAAGTGCATGTGTGGTTCATTTGCTCAGATATCTCTTAGGCGATGAAGCATTTTTTAATGCACTTTATGATTACGCCACAAATATTGTTGATTTTAAATATAAAAGTGCTGTAACTGAAGATTTCAAGGCTTCATTTGAAGAATCAACCGGAGAAGAACTTGATTGGTTTTTTGATCAATGGATTTATGGCCCGAATCATCCCGAGTATTATAATGAATATACTATTTCCGATAATGGTGATGGTACCTGGGATTTGAATTTCCTTACAAGTCAAACTCAAACAAATGCAGGTTTTTTTAAGATGCCAATTGATTTAAGAATTATTCTTATGGATGGAACTGATACAACAATCAGAATAATGAATGATGAAAATAATCAGTTATTTACATTTACTTTTGATGTAGAACCGTTTAAATTGTTTTTTGATTTTACAAACCTTATGGTTTTGAAAACAGCTACAACTGTGGTTGGAATTGCTGAAAATGAAGGTAGTTTAACTTCTTTTACCTTGCATCAAAATCGTCCTAATCCCGCTAATCATGAAACTACAATCACTTATTCGGTGTTTGCAAACATAGAGGTTAATATTATTTTATATGATTTATATGGTAAAAAAATTAAATCACTTGAAAACAAAGTAAAAGAACCCGGAATTTATCATTTGAAAATTAATACAAATGATCTTGCACCGGGAGTTTATTTTTATTCAATGGAAGCAGACGGGATTTCTAAAACGAAAAAGATGATTGTTTATTAAATGAAATTGGAAATTAGAAACTGGAAATTAGGAAGAATCCCAATTTCTAATTTCATATCCGGATTTAATAAAATGTAATAGACTGAAATTATAACAACAAAAAAAATAAAAACTTATGAAAGAACTGATTTCTTGTTGCGGATTAAAATGCAACGAATGCGATGCTTACATTGCAACAAAAACTAATGACAATAAAAAACGTGAAGAAACTGCAAAACTATGGTCACAGGATTATTCCGCAGACATAAAACCAGAGAATATTAATTGCGAAGGATGTATTTCGACCGGCGAAATAGTTTTTAGTCATTGTAAAGTTTGTAAAGTACGGGAATGTTGCATGGGAAAATCCTTACAAAATTGCGCTTATTGTCCCGATTATTCATGTGAAATACTTGAGCAGTATTTTAAAATGGCCCCACAAATGAAGAAGACTTTGGATGAGGTTAGAAGTAGATTCTAAACTTACATAAATCTAAGCCTTGTGATTAATAATCACATGCAGGTTTCAATACTTATATATTATTGTTAAATGGGTTTTAATCAACAATATAACAATTTAGCTATGTTTTTTAAATACCTCAAGAAAAAATATCAATTTTTACAAAACAATGACATATCTAAAAGATTATAAACACCTAAAAAATATCTTTAATCAGGAAGATGAATGTATTGATATAACAAAACAGATCAGGCTTTTTAACTTCCCTTTCAATTCTTTGAATTATAGAATTCTTCCCGGCAAAGATGAATACTTTTGTAAAGAACATAAATTGTCGTTTTTGTCGAGTGATAAGAAAATTAAATCAACTCCTGAAATACATAAAATTCTTGATGTTTCGGATAGCGATGTCTTGGAAAACAGGCATTTTAAATATTCTATTTTCATGCCAAAAGGAAAAGAAACAACAAAAAATGCTATCCTGCTCTTACATGGATTAAATGAAAAATACTGGTATAAATACCTTCCCTGGGCAAAAAAACTTGTCGAACTTACAGGCAAAGCGGTTATTTTATTCCCGATAACATTTCACATGAACCGTGCACCTCTTAACTGGAGTAACACCAATCTAATGAACGATATCAGATGTGAAAGAGAAAAGGTTTTTCCTGAGATAATCAGCTCTTCTTTTGCAAATATTGCAATAAGTGCAAGACTCCATTCCTTGCCACAGCGATTTTTCTGGTCAGGTGTTGAAACTTTCTATGATATTATCCATCTGCTCAGGAATATTAAATCAGGAAAGCATCCTCTTATTGAAAAAGAATCGATAATCGATATTTTTTCTTATTCAGTCGGGGCGTTTTTAGCTGAAATTCTCATGCTTTCAAACACCGGTAATTATTTCGATAATGCAAAATTATTCATCTTTGCCGGTGGGCCTGTTTTTAACAGAATGTCACCGGTATCAAAATATATAATTGACAGCAAAGCTAATATGGCAATTTATTCCTTCTTTATTGAGCATCTTGAAAATCATCTGAAAAAAGATAAAAGGCTGGCACATTATTTCGGTGAGTCCCATCCCGAGGGAAAAGTGTTTAAGTGTATGCTCAATTATAATAAGATGAAATCTTTTCGTGAAGAAAAAATTCGGAGCATGAGTGAGAGAATTGAAGCTATTGCTTTAAGCAAAGATACAGTAGTTCCTCCTTATGAAGTAATTAATACACTCAAAGGCGAAAGCAGAAAAATTCCTGTAAAAGTCAGAATAATTGATTTTCCGTACTTTTATTGTCACGAAAATCCATTCCCCATCAATGAAAAGAATATTATAGGAGTTAATAATAGTTTTAACAGGGTCATGCGATACGCTGCAAATTTCCTTAAATAGTGCTTGCCAGAAAACGCCAATTTCTTCGTTATGCTCGTTCATAAAACCAATCATTTACAACAGTAAACTTATGGTTTTCTGAACTTCGCAAGCCTCGAACTTGACGTTTTCTGACTAAGCACTCCAAAACAATGAGTTTTCGTGCAAGTACTAAATAGTTTTACAAAGGGGAATCCGGGAAATAATAGGAAACATGGGAAATACTTTTATACCTGTATTTCCTCTTTACCTTTATACACTTTTAAAAATATTTTGAAATTTTTCCTTTTTTAATTAAAGAAAGTTTCATAATTTTGTAAACAGAGCATTTAACAACAACTTTTATGAGATTTAAGTATCTTGTTTATAGTGAAAAGGGCCAAAATAATAATCTTATTTAGGAGAGTTATGAAAAAATTATACTTATTAATTTTAAGTTTAGCTTTATTTTTAGTTATTTCGGGACAAACTATTGATAAAGAAAACTTTTCAGCAAGGGATTGGACCATAGTTGCAACATATTCAATTCCCGGCAAAGCTTCAGGGCTTGCTTTTGATGGAACATATATTTATAGTGGAATTTACGGAAGTAACGGCGACAAAGTTTATCGCTTTGATCCGGCTACAGGAACAAGTCAATTACAATTTTCAAGTAATGTAATCGAAGATTCTTATGGTTTGACCTGGGATGGACAATATTTATGGACTACCGATCATGTTACCTCACCAAGTGTACCTGCAACAGCATATCAATTAGATATGTCCGGCAATATGGTTTCACAATTTGATTTGCCAGACCATTATATGTCGGGAATAGCTTTTGATAATGGCGATTTTTGGGTTTGTACTTATTATCCCGACCCAAGCACGATTTATAAAGTTGATGCAAATGGAGCAATTTTAGAAAGTTTTCAATCACCCGGGAACCAACCATGGGATATCTGCATTGAAAACGAAAACCTTTGGATAGCTGAATATAACGATAATATGATTTATAAAACTGACCTGGCAGGAAATATTCTCGAAAGCCATCCCTCCGAAAATATCAAACCGGCAGGGATAGTTAGCGACGGGCAATATCTCTGGTATGTTGATGGAGCTTTATCATCAAACAGCACCCTTTATAAAATTGACCAGGGTGGATCCGGCACTCCGGTAATTTATTTACCCGAAACATCACATGATTTTGGTACTGTTGCAGTTGGTGATAGTTCAATTTGGGATATGACAATTTATAATAACGGCGAAGCTGATCTTACGGTTTATTATGTTAATGTTCCTTCAGCACCACCTATTTTTTATGATTATCCTTTGCCGGTAACGATTTCACCTGGTAATTTTATTCAAATACCCTTGATTTATGCTCCTCCTGAGATTGGAACATTAAATACTATTATTTCAGTTGAATCAGACGATCCTGTTAATCCATGGGTGGAAGTTACATTAACGGGAGAGGCAGTTATTTCAGGCCCTAATATTAATATTCCAATTTCATCACATTCCTTTGGTGATGTCAGATTAAATGCTTTAACAGGTTGGATTTTTGAAATAGAAAATATTGGAGACGAAATTTTATTAATCGAAGATATTGTTTCCGATGACCCGGCCTTTATTATTGATAATTCTATAGTTTTTCCATATGAAATCGGAGTATTAAGTTCTGCTGAATTCAGGATTTGGTTTAATCCGGTTCAAAGCACTTCTTATAATTCGCTTGTAAATGTTTACAATAACGATCAAAATAATAATCCTTTTGAAATGACAGTATCGGGAACCGGTGTTGAAATGGAATTCCCGATTGGAGAAAACCTCTGGAATTACACTATTAGCACAAGTTATGATAATAGCCCTAAAGGCATTGTACCAATTCAGGATATTAATGAAGATGGAATTGCTGACCTTATTGTCGCTTCCGAAGATGGTTTCGTAAGAGCTTTCAATGGAAATTCTTTTAATTCAGGAGATATTTTATGGGAAAATGAGGCCGGAGATTTATACAATCAAAATTCATTAAACTCTTGTAACGATCTAAATGCTGATGGCTATGAGGATGTAATTGTCGGTACTGCCTGGGGTGGAAGATCAATAATTGCAATTTCCGGATTAAGCGGCGAAACACTTTGGATACACGATACTCACGAATATGGCGATGGAGGATGGCTTTACCAGGTTGACAGCAAGTATGATTATAATAGTGACGGAATTAATGATGTCTTAGCTGCAACAGGTAACGATGGAAACAACACCGGGCCACGCAGGGTTTATTGTCTCGACGGACTGACCGGAGATTCTATCTGGGAACGTCTTCTTAACGGAGCCGTATTTTCAGTGATCGGCATTGAGGATTTTACAAACGATGGAGTTCCCGATGTTGCAGCCGGAGCAACAAATTCAAGTGAAACCGAAGGAAAAGTTGCTTTTATAAATGGTTCTTCCGGGTTTGTTGAAGGAACTTTTATTACTGCAGGTTCATCAGTTTGGGCACTTGAATCCCTGGGCGATATAAATGGTGATGGTATTAATGATGTTGCTGCAGGCGACTTCTCAGGTAATTTTTATTTTCTTGACCCCGTAAATGCTTCTCAAATTCATTCGGGAAGCCTCGGAAGTGTTTTGATTCTTCGGTTTGAAAAGTTAGATGATGTGAATGGAGATGGATATTCCGATATTTTGATCGCTCATAGCGGAACAAATGGAGTTGTTGTAAATGGTTATAATGCGCAAAATATTTGGCTTCACCCTCTTGCCGACAAATCATGGAATGTCGATAAAATTGCCGACATAAACGGAGACGGAATAAATGATGTGATAATCGGAACATTATTTTCAAATAATTATGGTTATTTCCTGGATGGAACTAATGGAACAGAATTATGTTCAATACCTTTTAGCTCGGCGGTTGATGCAATTTCTGCCATTCCCGATATTACAGGCGACGGTTCAATGGAAATGATACTGGGTGGCCGCTCAGGCGAGGTGTATTGTTTTTCGGGTGGATTAAATGCTTCAAGCATGGAAACTCAGGACATAGGTTTAAACACAGGTTATCAATTTGTTTCCACATATCTGATTCCGGAAGAAACTGATATGGAAATTGTTTTGACTGATATTTTGACTGATAATCTTGATTTTGTCAGAAACTCCGAGGGCGAGACTTTCAGAAAAATCGGGCCGGTATGGGTGAATGGAATCGGAGATTGGTTATTTTCGGAAGGATATCTTTTCAAAATGTTTGGTGAAGAAGTTTTAAGCATTACCGGTGAAAAAGTTAATATTTCAACTCCGATAGAACTTGAAACGGGATTCCAATTCATAAGTTATTTTCTTGATTATTCCATCAATGCTCTTGATGCTTTTGAAGTTATTCTTAATGATAATCTCGATTTTATCCGGAATTCGGATGGAAGCACTATTCGTAAAATCGGGCCAATATGGGTAAATGGAATAGGCGATTGCCATCCCGGCGATGGTTTCCTTGTGAAAATGTTTGCTGACGATGAATTAATTTATCCTGTTTATGCCGTTGAAAGTTTTGCTTCAAATGATAAATTATCTACAAGTTATTTCAGTTTTAAAGGAGGAAATGCAGCCGACCCGGTTTACACAATATATGTTGATGGCCTGGAAATTGGTGATGAAATTGCTGCTTATGATGGAGATCTAACTGTGGGAGCAATACAAATTACCTCTGAAAATTGTTTTGAAAATGAAATGGCAGTTTTCGGTACTTTAACTGAAGGAGAAGGATATGTAGCAGGAAATGATATAGAATTTAAAGTCTGGGATAATAAAAAGCAAACTGAGACACTTTGTGAATATAAATTTTTGGATGCTTACGGAACATCTTATCAAAAGAATACTTATCCTAAAGGTGATGGAAAATACAGTATTGTAAAATTTCTAAAAACCGTACCCGGAATTGATGAAACTAATAATGAAACATTAACAATTTATCCCAATCCGTCATCAACTTATTTTACAGTTCAGTCCGAATCAAAAATAAACAGAGTTCAATTATTGAATTATTCTGGAATTATAATTTACGAAAGCATTCCAAAAAGCGAATCAATCAGAGTAAATACCGAAAATTTAACACAGGGTTTATATTTTGTTCGTATTGAAACTGATAATAGAACTTTAACGAGGCAAATTATCGTTGAATGAATCCAGTCTAACAATGGTGAAAATGGTTCACGCAAAGTTCGCAGGCGAATCGCTAAGAACGCAAAGTATTGATTATGAGTATACATCTTTTGCGGTCTTTGACTTAAGACTTTCCAGTCTTTGCGTGAAATGAGTTTTTAGACCGGACTCATTGAATAAAACAGAAAAACCACACCGGCAAACAAAAGATTTGCATTAATTCTATTTCTCACTTTCGTCTATTCAATACATCCAGAAATAGGTTCTCGAACTTATTCATATCTGTATCATAACATACATTTACAATGCTTCCTGACATCGAATCAATCTTTGTCCGGCCGTTCTCATTACCTTCTTCCGTAATTATAGTTAGAGAATTAGTAATGATATTTGCAAAACTTTGGTCGGAAGAAATTACTGCAGCCAGTGGATCCCAAAAATCCAGACCATTATCTTCATCCTTCAATATGCTTAACATAGTAAACACAAAATCTGCTTCAGAGGTATTACGATCATTACTAAAACGGGTTAAGAACTCTTTTGTAACCGGAGCTTTGTTTGTTGCATCCAAAGGAATAAGAATAATATTTACACCTGATTTGAACACAATATCGGCAGCATGAGGGTCGAGAAAAATGTTCCATTCGGCATAAGGATTGTTATTTATCCCACCAGACTTCAGGTTACCGGAAACATTTACGGCACCTCCCATTATGTAAACCGATCCGATTTTGGAAGCAAGCCAGGGAGATTGCATGAGTACGCGACCAAGGTTTGTCATTGGGCCAATCATTACTATGTGTACAGGTTTTTCAGCCTTATTAAGAAAATCAATAATAAAATCAACTGCTCCTATTTCGAGAGGAGGGTTTGAATTTACCGGCAATTCAATCCCCATCATTTTGTTTGCTTCCTTAATCCATTTAACCGGCCTGAATTGTGTGTTATTACTGTTAATTGCAATCGTATCGCCGATTGCAACAGGGATTTTTGGTTCACCGGCCAGTTCAATCAAACCCAATACATTTTTTGTTGCCGGAATGGGGTATGACATCCCTGTGCCGGAAATGGTAATTCCCTGAACAGATAGTTGTGGGTGTTGCAGCAAATACATAATGGCTATGGCATCATCAACGTCAACATCAGTATCTATTAGAACAGTAATATTGTTTTGATTATCGCCAACAGTGTCCTTCTTGCAGGAATTGAACAGAAATACCGGAATTAATACCAATAATATTATCAGAAACTTATCTCTCATTTATATTCAACAAAAATGTAAAATCCTGACCAAAAATATAGTTTTATAAGATACAACAGAAAAGGAATTAAAAAATATTACCTGTGAAAACGAAAAGTAAAATTTCAATTTTCAGGCTTACTAAAATATTTGTTTAAACTTCTTTTCTCCTCCTAATATTTCCATTATGCCGTTTTTCATAATTCTATTTTAAAATAATACTACTCTTCTATTAGGTTTTGCAATTTTCCTGAAACTTTTGCATCAATATATTTCTGTAATTTCTTCTTTATTTTATGCAAATATAAAAATTACACTTTGTTTGCGATAGTTATTCTTTATCTTTTTTAAAACGTATTAATTACTAATACCCCTGTATTTTCAAATCTATCCATTTTGGGTATGGCGGTTATTGATTCTTCAAGCGTAATGGTTCTCTCAATGAGATTTTGGGGATTGAGTTTTCCATTTTTTATCATTTCTAGCATTTCAGGATATTTAAAAGCTTGCATTCCAAAACTTCCTATTATTTCTAGTTCATTAGCAAGTACCTTATCCATGGGTACTTTAGGATGTTGATGCTCACCAGTCATTAAGCCAACTTGAATATGTTTCCCCCTTTTTCTTAGATTAGCAATAGAATTGAAGCAGGTAGTTTGGCTTCCAAGAGCATCAATGGAAACATGTGCACCTCCATGAGTTAATGTCTTTATATGTTCTATAATATCGGGGCATTTCGTGGTATTGATTGTTGCTATAGCTCCCATTTCCTTGGCAAAATTTAAGGTGTTATCATTAATATCTACGGCAATCACTTGTGCGCCTAGTGCATTGGAAATCATGATAGCAGACAGGCCAACACCCCCACAGCCATGAATAACTACGTATTGTCCACCTGAAACTTTCCCTTGTGCTACAATTGCTCTATACGAAGTAATAAACCGGCATCCTAAAGTAGCTGCTGTTACATCATCAATTTCTTCTGGGATTATTACCAAGTTTGTATCTGCATAGTCTATGGCAACATATTCTGCAAACGAGCCCCAATGTGAAAAGCCTGCTTGTGATTGATTGTCACATACATGATGGTTACCTGATTTACATTGACCACAAGTCCCACACCCACATACAAAAGGGACGGTAACCCTGTCCCCAACTTTAAAGTCTATCACATTTTTTCCAACTTCTTTAATAGTTCCCGATAGCTCATGGCCAGGTACATGAGGCAATATGATATCAGAATCATGCCCCATCCAACCGTGCCAGTCACTACGACACAAACCGGTTGCATTTACTTTAATAATGACTCCGTGATTTTTGGGAGTAGGGTCTGTTACATTTTGTATTGTAATAGCCTCTTGAAATTTCTCATAAACTGCTGCTCTCATAATTTATTATTAATAGTGATAATAAAGTTGTTGAACGAAACCACCTCCTAGCATAGGTGGTTTCGTTCAACTCTGAAACAACCCTAACTAACTGCCTATATCCACCCGATTAGGGATACAGAGCATTAATAGTACTTATTTCTTCTGTAGCCATCATTATCTTTTTATTATTTGCTTATTTCCATATATTTTTAATAAAAACTTTCATTTATTCTTTGTTTTCAACTTCGATAAAACCAATCCGTAAAACGTGTTAAAATTAAATTTCTAACAAAGTAACAAAAAATATTTCATATCACCAAATAAATATTATTAAACTTAATTTTATTCATTTCTCACAGTTCTATGTTACACTTCGCCCTGTGTTATAACATCTCATCCCTTTGGGACTATTATTGAACCCCTTGTATTTAACCGAATATTCACAATTCACTAATAATCATGCCCAAACCCATGGACTTTCTTGCTTTTTCCTATAGCCTTGCCACTTTTGCCCTTAGCCTTTAGCTTTCCCACCCTATCTTCAATTCCACAACATCTCTTTCCCATTAAATGACTTACCACTTCGCTTATCCGGACTTTCTACTAAATTGCACAACCTTGCAATACAATTGTCTCAGCTCAAATATCAATTGCTTCAGACGATACATCAATTGTTTCACATCCTACATCAATTACACGGCTTCCAACTGTAATTGTGTCACCTTTAACTGTAATTGTGTCAGGTCTAATATCAATTGTTCCACCTCCCATATCAATTGCTTCAGCTCAAATATTAATTGCACAACCTTCAACTGTAATTGTGTCACCTCTAACTGCAAATGTGTCAGGTTACACATCAATTGCATCAGGTCATACATCAATTGTTTCATCTCTTATATCAATTGCATTACTGCCAATTGTAATTGTGTCATAACACTAATCAATTCCCGCATCATTTTTTATAACTGATTAACTTCAATAATCTCAAGGTCTCGGAATAGCCATTTAACCATTTAACAATATAGCCACCTAAGCAATCAATTCTTAATCGATAACCCTAAACTTTAAAAATTCCCTTTTTTTTATAATAATAAACAATCAAACAGAATATTTCTTATATTCGCTTGTTAGAAATTTTTAATCAATATTATATAATAAACTAATATCTGCAAAATGAAAAAATATTTATCGTTCGTACTGTTTATGGCATTGCTTTCATTATTTAACTGCCAGGCAGTTGATGAACACAAAAAAGCAAAAGACGATGCTCCATTAATCGGAAAACCTGAAATAAGATTGAAAAGCGACAGGATGACACCTGAAGTTTTATGGGCATTCGGAAGAGTTAGTGATCCACAGGTTTCGCCTGATGGAAAAACCGTTTTATACGGAGTATCCTATTATTCAATCGAACAAAACAAAGGTAACCGTGAATTGTATTCGGTTGCTGTGGATGGAAAAAACTACAAACAACTTACAAAATCCCCAAAAAGCGAGTATAACGCAATCTGGAGACCTGATGGTAAAAAGATAGGATTCCTGACTTCCGAAAGTGGTTCTTATCAATTATGGGAAATGAATCCCGATGGTTCGGGCAGAACCCGAATTTCGGATATAGAAGGCGGAATAACGGGTTTCAAATATGCACCCGACCAGAAAAAAATAGTTTATACGAAAGAAGTTGTCCTTGAAAATAAATTCAAAAATTTATACGAAGGCTTACCAAAGGCTACAGGCCGTTTGATGAATGATGCAATGTACCGCCATTGGGATGTATGGGTTGATTCCTACAGCCATATTTTTGTTGCGGATTATGACGGTAAAAAAGTTTTTAATGATAAAGACCTTATGGAAGGCGAACCTTATCAATCACCTTTAAAACCTTTTGGAGGAATAGAACAAGTTGATTGGTCTGCCGACAGTAAAGTTATTGCATATACTTGTAAGAAACTTTACGGTAAAGCTGCTACTCTTTCAACAAACTCGGCTATTTACTTTTATAACACCAAAACCGGAAAAACTGAAAACATGACCAAAAGTATGATGGGATTCGATGTTGCACCGGTTTTTTCTCCAAATAAAAAGTACATGGCATGGGAAAGTATGGAAAGAGATGGTTACGAGTCTGATAAAAACCGTTTGTATATTATGAACTTAAAAACGGGAAAACTGACTTATGCAACCGAAGGATTTGACCAGAATGCATATAGTTTATGTTGGTCGGAAGACAGCAAGGCAATATATTTCACAAGCGATTGGCATGGTGCTTTCCAAATTTATAAATACAATCTGAATAGCGGAGAAATTGACCAGATAACAAAAGGTTTGCATGATTACCGTAGCGTTACAATTGCCGATGGTAAACTTATTGCCGCTAAACAAACAATGTACTTTCCAACTGAATTATTTGCTGTAAACGAAAAAGACGGCATGGCTAAAAAGATCACTTTTACAAATAAAGATTTACTTGATAAGCTTGCAATGGGGAAAACCGAAGAACGTTGGATAAAAACTCATGATAATAAGGATATGCAGGTTTTTGTAATCTATCCGCCTCATTTTGATAAGAATAAAAAATACCCTGCAATACTGTATTGCAAAGGAGGCCCGCAAGGCCCCTTAAGTCAAAGTTTCCATTATCGCTGGAATTATCAGATCATGGCTGCTAACGATTACATTATTGTAGCACCAGCCAGGAGAGGAGTATCAGGTTTTGGGCAGGCATGGCAGGAGCAAATTAGCGGCGACTATCACGGCAAAAGCATGCAGGATTACCTGACAGCGATTGATGAGTTGGCAAAAGAACCTTTTATTGATGAAAATCGCCTCGGTGCAATAGGTGCAAGTGCCGGAGGATATGCAGTATTCTACCTTGCAGGTAACCACAATAAACGATTTAAAGCATTTATCGCTCATGACGGTATTTTCAATGAAGAAGCCCAATATCTTGAAACTGAAGAAATGTGGTTTGAGAACTGGGATAAAGGCGGCCCTTTCTGGGAAGAAAAAAATCGTGTAGCTCAGGAAGCTTATGCTCATTCGCCTCATAAATATGTTAAAAATTGGGACACACCAATTCTTGTCATCCATGGCGAACTCGATTACAGGGTAGTTTTTACACAGGGTATGACTGCCTTTAATGCAGCGATATTAAGAGATGTACCGGCAGAGTTTTTGTATTTCCCTGATGAAAATCATTGGGTATTACAACCTCAAAACGGTATTTTATGGCAAAGAACATTTTTTGATTGGCTTGATAAATGGCTGAAATAAGGATGTTATTTTTTATAAAGCGATACCGGGGTATTTTAATTAATGCTCCGGTTTTTTTTTGAAATATAATTTACTAAAGTTTCACACTTTCGTCTATTTGATTAATAATAAATCTGATAAAAAGAATATAAAAATCATTCAATGCTCTATATCAATGTTTTGAAATATCAAATTTCAACCGAAATTACTTTGTGTAACTTTGAGAGTTCTTTGTGAAACTCTGTGTAATAGCTATTTCACAAAGGGCCACAAAGGAGACGCAGAGAACCACAGAGATTTATTTCAAACCATAAAAGGGTGTATTTCATACAATTAAATATTTCTCAAGAAGGTGCGAAACTTCAGTAATTTATTACAATTATAAATGATATTTTGAATTTAATTTTCCAAATTTTTAAAACATATCGCAGCTTCGCTGCAAACAAAAAAACAGGACACAGATTTATCCAGGCGACCCATACGGGCTAACTTCGTGTCGCTTGCTTCGCTTCGTTAGATTATTATGATTTTAGTTGTAGGTGTTAAAATAGAAACCTAAGAATTTTATTAATAGTAGCCCATGACTTCAGTCATGGGATTTGAAACATAAAAACGAAAACCCTAACCGTTTTAACGGTTTTAAAAAAACCAAAGAGAAAATTCTGTATTCATTAACAAAAAAAGCAATTGATCTTATCTATAAAATTTTGACAATAAAAAAGAGCCACCCCGGATGGGCAGCTCTTTTCATTTAAAACAACTAATATGATAAAACTACTTGATAGTAACCTTTTGGGTTTCTATCCCTCTACAAGTTTGAATTCTGATAATATAAATACCAGCTTCCAAATCGTTTGAATTAATTTGAACATTTGAACTGTTTACATTACTTGAATAAACAGTTTGTCCAACATAATTATATATTGTAACATTACTAATATCAGAAGGAGAAGTAATGTTAATTACATCAGTGGCAGGGTTTGGATAAACAACTAATTCACCCGAAATCATATCACCTTTTGTTACGTTAACAACACTGAATTCACCGTCGTTACTTGGATAAACATTAGATACGTAAGAGTTATAAACTGATTCCATTTCAAATTCAGCAACAACAACATTGTTGTTAGACCAAACTTTTAATGAAATAGGTTCACCAGCTACATATCCTTGTCCGTTAGTCAACTGACTAAATACAGGAAGAGCGTTATTGTAAGCATTGTTTGATGTTACAGTCATAGAACCGAGAACAACATCTCCGTTATAAGCTGCTACTTCATCACCAAGCTCTAAACCATTAATATACATAGTATAAACAGGTTCAGCTGCATTACCACCTTCGAAAAGTAAATGAGATGGAGTGATAGAAGTTTTTCCACTTAATTTAACAAGCTCAGGATAGATAATTTGACCTGGAGCAAGCATTTTAACTAAGTAACCTTCACCTGGCATAGCGTCACCAATTCCATTAACCCATACAGGACCAATTTTACGTAACATTTGACCGGCTGAATTTCTGATGAAATCAAGATCATCACCTACAATTGTTCCAAATGCAACAAGTGCATCCATTGGAGCAGTTGGGAAATAACTTACAAACTGGAATCCTAATTCAACATCGATAGGAGTTCCTGGAGCTACAGATGAACCACAGATTGTGAATGAATCAGCAGCAAGCATCTTAACAAGATATCCTTCTTCAACAACCCAGTCACCGATACCATTAACCCATACAGGACCAATTTTGCGTAACATTTGACCAGCTGAATTTCTTACGAAATCAAGGTTAGCATTTAAGACATCAGCCATAACAACCATCATATCAGGATCCATTGGATCAACTGCTGAAGAAATGAATTGGAATCCAAGTGCTAATTCGAAATTTTGACAAACAAATGATACGAAATCAAGACCTGCAATACTATATTCACCGTCACCTGTTGGGAATACATCTCCCATATAGGCATCTCCGTAAGGATTGAATAATTCAACAGTAAAGTTATCAAATTCCATTTGTTCACTTGCATCCCATGCTTTGAATGAATAAGCATTACCGGCTTGGTAACCAGGTTGTGTAGTTAATGTACTAAACGCAGTCAAATCATTATCAAATGCGTTGTCCATTGTACAAACCTGATCTAAAACAAATAAACCAACCATAACATCACCATCAAATATAGCAATTTCATCACCTGCTACAAGATCAGCGTCAGTATCAGGAATAGTTGCACCTGCAATATAAATAGTCCATACCGGGTCAGCCGGGTTTCCACCTTCAAAATCCCAGTGAGGCTGAGGAGCACCACCTACTGTCATAGTAACGGGAATATTAATTACAGGATAATCAGGATCATTACTTGCAAGAACAAGATCAGCCATTAATTCAGTACCTGCTGGGTAATCACCTGCATTGAAATCAAGAGTAACTTCTTCAGAACCTTGTGGTTCAACATATCCTGCTAAAGGATTAACAGTTAACCAAGGAAGTACTACTTCACCTAATAAACAGAATCCCATAGGATCTTGTGGATTCCATGCGGAACCATCCCATTGTTGTGCTGTTCCGGTACCACTTGGAGCATTTAATGCCAGGAACCAGCAGTTACCTGGATCTGTCATTGCCATTACTGAGAACCATCCGTCAACAAGAGTTACTGCTGAAGGTAAAGCAACTTCATATTCCCACATTGTATAAGAACTTGCAAAAAGATCACCAGTGTTTACTCTTGGAACTTCAATTGTAAACTCATTAATCATTGCACCGGGTTGTCCGGCATCGTCAGCAAAGAAACCAATATGGAAAGTTTTTGGTTCGGTACCTGTACAAGGAGCCCAACCACCATCAAATATAGCATCAATTCCCCAGAAACGCATTCCCTGAATTTCTCCACCACCTGTGAAACTTTGGTAGAAATCGTATCCTGCAGCTTCATCTGCTGTCATAGCAGTAGAATAATCGGGACATGGTTGGCTTACCATTGATCCGGCAGGACAGTCATAATCCCAATCAGAATTTGCAATAGGATCTTTATCTGTAATAGAAGAATTAGGTTCAGCTTTTGCATTTACATTAGTTGGAGTAGTAGTTTCCATTGGTGGGTAAACAATAGTAATTCCCCACTCTAATGCTCCTGGTCCGATATTTCCAATATTAAGAAACTCTTGTGCAGTTTGTCCAACATCAACACTTACATCGAATGATGCGGGATCATAAGTAATTTCTGGAGGTTCCGGTGCAGTACAACTTGCATAACCAATGTCACCACCAGTAGGATCAACACCACCCATACCATCTTCAAATATTGGTTCACCATTCAAATCATAAACAATATAAGAATTTTCATATGGCCATCCGCCGGCAGTATAAACTGCGGTTAAGAAAGCACCTTCAACTACATCGAAATATTCTGTTTCAGGGCCTGCTCCTTCTAAAATAGTAAATACTCCTAATGAAATACCATCACCGAATATTTCAACAAATCCGTCATTCCAACCATCACCGTAGTCATCCCACATTGTGATTGAATATTCACAACCTTGTGAAGGATCAGAATTAACAATTTCTGTATCAGAGCAATCGTTCATAGGTTCGGTATCATCAGGAAGGAAGGTACAAGCTTCGAGTGAATATGTTCCAAAAGCTGTTAAATCAACTGTAGCAGTGAAAGTATATTCAACTACTTCATCAGGAGCAACAGGGCCGGGAACTACTTCATTAACCCAACCAGCAGCATCTAAATTAAATCCAACCGGAATTTCAGCTAATTCTTCTGCCCCAAAGTTTTCTACAGTTACAGTTACAACTTCAACACCAAGTTCATATCCTGAAACGGGTGAAAGGATAGCAGTAACACCTGCATCAACCCCTACCGGAGGAACACAACTTGCATAGCCAATGTCACCACCTATTGGGTCAACACCACCCATACCATCTTCAAATATTGGGTCGCCATTCACATCATAAACAATATAAGAACATTCGTAAGGCCATCCGCCTGCAGTCCAAACAGCAGTAAGGAATGCGCCGTCCTCAACGAGGAATTCAACAGTTTCAGGACCTGCTCCTGATGCTAAAGTAGCATTTACATATTCATTACCATCGCCGAATATTTGAACGTATCCGCCGTTCCAACCATCACCGTAATCATCCCACATTGTGATTGAATAATAACACATTGAGCCCATATCAGTATTTGTGATTTCTTTATCGGCTGAATTGTTTTCAGGATTTTCATCACCTGCAAGAATAACTTCTGCTTCTATAAAATATGTACCAAAAGCTGAGAAGTCATAAGGAGTAGCAAATGTATGAACAATTGATTCACCCATAGCAAGAGGGCCGGCAATCATTTCAGTTACCCATGCACCACCGTCAACACGATATTGAACATCAAAGTTACTTTGAGTTTCAGAACCAACATTTTTCACACCAATTACAATATCTTCTACTCCCATATTAAAACCTGAGTTAGGTTCTGTAATTCCTGAGAGTTTAAGATCAAGTACAGGTGGAGGACCTGCAATACCACCTTCAACACCGAAGATAGTTTCGTTTTGGATAATTCCAAGTATTGTCCACCAACCCGGTGCATATGTATCAAAAGCAGCAAGACCACCGCCGATACCTGTACCAGTTGAACTATATCCTATAGCATCAAAAGTAACTCCTGTTTCAGCTCCAGTGTAAGGATCTATTTGAACAATAACAGACTGGCTCGCTCCACCTGATTGAGCAAAACCATAAAGATATTCAGTTCCTGCATCATTTAAGCGTGCAAATCCGTAATAACTTGAGTATGCACCACAATTAAATTGGTTTAAGATTCCTCCAGTACGATCATAAAGTGTGATAGGATCGCTCCAGTTGTTTCCCCAGAAAGCATCAAATTCAGCGTCATAGGCACAAGCTCTTGTAGCAACAGCAGCTGTTAATGTACTAATTAAAGTACCTGATTGTCCTACAAAATCCATTTCATATAATGCAGTGCTTGCAGCGGCGCCATAAAAATATGTACCGTCATAAGCCATGTCTCTTACGGCTGATTCGCCTGGTACAGGAAATGCACCAAGGAATGTACCATCCATTTCATAGCAGAAAAATCCTTCACCATTCCATTTCGAGGTGTAGATGTAATCGCCATTTGTTTCAATACCTGCTTCACCTGAAGCATCACCGCAGATAAACTGAAATTGCTCATCAAAGAGTTCATCAGTAAAATTAGTAGCATGAGGATTTTTAACGGCATTTAGGTCAATATCCGTAACATTTTGGATATTTGCCATCATTTTTTTCTTTGCAATTTGCTCAGGAATATGTTTTTGAGCAAACAACATTGATGATCCGAGAATCATCAAAATAAATAAACTTGTAAGTTTTTTCATTTGTTTTAATTTAGTTAATAATTAATTAATTATGATTAATGGGAAGAATTCCCCTTTAATTTCAATTTTGATCATATTTATTGGATAATGTGAGTTCTGTATTCTATATTATAATAGGATAATTTTTTTATTCAAATTTTATTATTTTTATTAAATCAAATTTTAATTTTTATCTCAATTAAAATATCGCTATGTTTTTTTTAATTGCTAAGGCAAAAATCAATTTTAAAATAATACGCGGCAAATATTTTGCCCATACAAAACCCATATATAGGAATTAATTTACCTATACATTTCTAATACAAAAACCGGGTATTCTTGAATAATAGGATGTTAGAAAAACAAAGAATATTGACTAAATTTGTGATAGAAATGTGATCAAATTTGTATCCGTATTGGAAATTCCCAGCTTTTTTCTTAATCTATATCGGGCAACTTCGATAGAACTAATACTTTGGCCTGTGAGATCGCTAATATCTTTTGATGACATATTAAGTCGAAGAAATGCACAGATTTTTTTTTCATTTGGCGTCAGATTAGGATAATTCATTTCTAATTTTTCGTAAAAATCGCCATGAACCTGTTTAAATCTTAATTCAAATTCATCCCAAATTTCATTATCTGTGTTTTTTCTTAAATCTGCGGCAATCTCTTTAATGTCATTTTTTGTTTCAGTCTGAGAAGTTTTATTACTGATATTAATTAATTTTTTTGAGATTTCCGATAGAATTTCATTCTTCCTGAGCAAAGTCATAACACTTAATGCAAGTTCTTTATTTTTATATTCAACCTCATCTTCAAGTCGTTGATTTTTTAACTTGACATTTTTAGTTTTAACCCTGCGATTTACCATTATCAGGGAAAAGGAAATAATTATTGAAATTAAGATAATTATGATAGTAATAATTCTGAAATCCTTTTTTTGTTGTCTGATGAGTTCTTCATGATTTTGTTTCTCATAGTCATATTGTAATTCAAGTCTGGCAAGATTTGTAAGACTTTGTTCGAGGTTCATGCTGTCTTTTATCTGATATTTAATAATCTGAAATTTACTTGCATTTTCAGGATCATTATTCGATAAGTAGATTTTATGAAGCTTATCTGCAGCATCGTAAATAACTTTTTTTAGTTTGTGAGTACGGCCTAAATCAAATGCTTTATATGCATATTCAAGACTGTTATTAACACTATCAATTTCAAGACAAAATTCTGATAGATTATAATAAACCGTGGCAAGTAGTGGGATATTATTTAATTCAGAAAAAATTTCTTCAGCTTTTTTAAAATAATAATAAACTGAGTCGTGTTTATTCATTTCCTTGTAAATCACACCAATATTAACATAATTAATACCTTCGGAAATTTTATGGCCTGATGCTTTACTGATCTTTAAAGCCTCGAAAAGATACGGGCCAATTTTTTCATATTCGTTTATGCTTCCATAAATTGCAGCAATATTATTTAAACCTTTAGAGATACCTGACGAATCGTTGATCTCTCTCGCAATAGCAAGAGATTTTAAAAAATATTCTAAAGCTTTTTCATATTTATTTTGTTCAAAATAAAGATAACCAATGCTTGTTAGAATTTGTTCAATGCCTTTTTTATTGTCGTTATTTTCAACAAGTTTAAGACATTTGAATAAGTGTTCCGAACTAATTTCATATTCGCCCAGATTAAGATAAATATTACCGAGTATGTGGTGTGACTCTGCCAATTCGTCTTTCATCCCGATAAGGTTAGCTAAATCATTTGCTTTTAATGCAAAGTCTAATGATAAATTTAAATTTGTCATTATCCTGTAAATTTTAGCTATACGAATATTCGCTTTTAGAATACCTGCCGAGTATTTATTTATTTGGGAAAGCTCCAAGGCTTGATAAGAGTATTCAAGAGCTTTTTCGGGATTATTGTTTTGAAAATAATCTGAGAGTTTCAAAAGTATTTCATTCTTTTTTTTAAAGTCTTCGGTATTTGTTAAAGTATTCGTTAAACTATCCGAATAATCAGGATTGACTCCAAAAGAATTATTAGTAGAGAGAAAAATATTAAATATTAAAAAAATTATTAAATATAATCTTATTCGCATAATTAATTTATAATAATCAAAACTATGCAAAAATATATTTTTTTATTGAAGTCTGGAGTAGAAAATAATGGTTAAAATTTATTTTTAAGTGCTAAAAAGGAATTTTTCAATCAAACCAAGATGTTTTTATTATAAAGAAGAATAGCAATTGAGTCGCTAATTCATTTACTCCTCATATTTATTTGCAAACCTTATCTTTGACATTTTTCTTTAATAAACTAATTCCATGACCGTCGAGTTGAAAATAATTTTCGCCGGAGCAGGGAATGCATAATTTTTTTCCTTCAATATTTGTAATTCTTGAAGCCATAATACTTTCACCACATTTTTCGCAAAAGATACTTTCAAGCGAGGGTGCGTAAGCAGGGATATCAATTTCAATTTCTTGGATATTAAATATTTTGTCAAAATCAAGTTTCAAAATTGCAAAAGCTGATTCAATTCCTAATTTTTTTAATAAAGTAATTTCCTTATCATTATGATTTTGATTTTTAATAACTTTTTCATATTGCTTTGAAAAATTTTCGTTTTTCTGCTTTATGTATTCACGCGAATCAGGTTTTGTACTTATGCGTATTCCTTTACCATCACGTTTTGAAATAGTAAAAGCAGTTTTGCCAATATCTTTGAAAATTAGTGAATTATTCCCAAACGAACAGCCTGTAACAAACTGAACACCATCAGAAACACAATTATTAGTTTCGGTGATAGCAATCAGATCTTCCATTCCATCTGATTGAGATTTCATGTGTTGCATAGCAAAAGTGGCAGCCATAACACCCATTGCCAATCCGGGACAATAATGTCCATGCATCTGAGCAGCTTTTATCAATAATTTGTCAGTTTCGCCGGCACGAATATGTGAAATTATTTGTCTACGTGGATTTGATTTTAGTTTGTATTCAGTAATTGCTTCATTTTTTGCTTCGAAAAATGAATTATCGCAGGGTTTAATATCATAAACCGGTGAATTGTTTAAAGCATCAAGCCCTTTGACTTTTAAAACCTTGTCATTTATTTCAATTAATTCGACTGTGGTGATTCCAAGAAAATTTGGCCTGTTTGGACTACGGCTTGCAAAAACTCCTTTACGTTCACCTGTAAATATATTTAGTTTTAAATCAAAACCTTCAGATTTATTAAATCCAAAAACAATATCAATATAATCGGAATTCTCTATCCTGAAAAGCCCTTCTGTGTATTTTTTATTAACATGAATATAACTGAAATGCTTTTTCATTTCAGTTGGATTAGCAGATTCTTCAAAACTACTTTTAATAAAGCCTATTTCTGTAAGTGTGGTCATGTTTTGGTGTTTTTTATAATCCGATTTCATTCATAGAGTAAATGTATGAAATTATTCCACATTTTAATTTAATGATCTTAGAAGTAAAAATACAATCTTCCGGTAAGCATTCTGCCTGGCGACATATAATAATTATTTTCCATTGTATGATTATCTAACAAATCCTGAATAGAAAACTCAGCTCTTAAATTTTTTAATATTTGTTTCGAGAATTGCATATCAAAAGTAATATAACCATCAAATTCCGAAGTATTCATATCATCAGAAAACTGGCTGCTTTTGTAAAGCATATCAATATTTGTATTTACAATTTTGTTTTGCCAGAAAAATCCTGCTTTAGCCTGATGTTTTGGAGTATATTTTAGCTGCTTTCCCTCAAGAAATTTGTTTTCGTCGAATTTTTCAATTTTTGCATCATTAAAAGTGTAATTTGCAAAAACAGAAATATTATCATTAATATTATATTCTGCATCAAGTTCGATTCCAAAGATATGTACTTGAGTCACATTTTGTCGTTGATATATTGGCCTTCTACCCCAAAGAGAATCACCTGTTTGGACAAAGTAAAGAAAATCATTACCAATTGAATAAAAAACTACAGGAGAAAGAGATATTTTTTCTGTAAGCTTATATTCCGAACCAACTTCAAAATTGTCGAGAGATTCAGGGCCTAAATTAGGATTTGCAATTTTTGGGCCTACCTGCATAAAACCCGACCTGCAAAGGTCATCAAGTATTGAAGCTCTAAAACCATGTGAATACGAGATATATGAATTGAGTTGTTTTGAAAATTTATAGTTTGCTCCTAATCTAGGACTAAAGGCATTCCATGTATGATTTTTTAACTCAGGAACAAAAGGAGCCCATGAATTATCAGTACTTTTATATTCCCCATCGTGAAATTTTGCATGATCAAAACGTAATCCTGCAACCAATTTTAATTTTTCATCTAAAAAGGATATTTCATCCTGAGCATAAAATGAAAGAATATTCATTTTTCCTTTATTTACAATACTGTCGGAAGATGTTTTGTAGTAATCACCACCGTTAACGCTGCTTAATTTTGTTTCAACTCCAAAAGTAAATGTTTGATTATCGGAAATATCAAGGTTTGAATTAAAAATCATTCCCATATCTTTTCTGTCGGAATCAACATCGAAACGTTGATATTTGTCTTTCTTAATACTTTCTTTAATCCGAAAATAATTTTCGTATTGATAATATGCATTAAGATCATAACTAAAAATTCCTCTGCTTCCATTTATTTTCATTTTAGCAAAATCAGTATTATAATGACGATATTCGCCGTCTGGAGCTTCGATCTTTTCTCCCTCACTATGTTTGTTATTATACCAATCGTACTGGACTTCAAAATTTAAAAGCGTATTTAAATTATAACCAATTTTTCCTGATAAGGCATATTCCTGTAAATAACGGTCAACCGAATAATCGGGAGTTTCGCGAAGGCTGTCAGGAATAGCATTATAACCGTCACTATAAGTCAGAAAACCTGACAACATAAAATAAAGCTTATCATTAATTCTGCTTCCTAAATTGAAGTCGGCATTTTTAGTGTTATATGTTCCATAAGATAAGTTTGCTCCCCCTTGAATTTTTTCACTTGGATTACGGGTTATAATATTAATTACACCTCCCATTGCATTATTTCCATAAAGAGAAGAGCCTGGCCCTTTAAAAATTTCAATTCGTTCGATATTGTTTTTATTTATCCTGTTCCAGTTAACTCCACCTGTATCCCCCTTATTAATAGGTACACCATCAACCAAAATTAATGTCCTTGCCTGTTCGCCCCCTGAAATACCTCTTAAAGAAACAATTGAGTGTGATGAAAATAATCCGCTCGGACGATAAACATTAATTCCCGAAGCATATTTAATAATATCGTCAAGTTTTTGTGCCGGGATACTTTGGATCTGTTTTCTTGTAATCACTTGAACCGATCCCGGAATATCCTCAATGTTTCGAGGTGTTTTTGTTGCCGTAACTACTACAACATCACTTTTATATATTACTGGTTCTAAAAATATTTTAATTTCTTTTCTTTCGTTTTTTCCAATTATTCCGGTTTTTACAAGCTTACTGAAACCAATATGCGTAATCTCAATTTTAAAATTTCCGGCTTTCAATTTTTTAAGTTCAAAATGTCCGTTATTATCTGATATGGTTCCTGAGTTACTACCCTGTAGTTTGATATTTGCTCCTTCAACTGGCCGGCTGGTTTCAATGTTAATAATTTTACCTTTGATTTCGGATGTTTGTGCAAAAACCACAAGGTTAAAAATACATAAAATTAATAATAATGCGAAGTTTTTCTTCATTATTTCCTTTTAATAAATATTTTATAAATTGTTTTGTTTTTTGATAGACAGATTTATTCTATCATTCAATCATCTAAGTATTCAATCATTCTCTAATTAACTCTAACAGGCACTCATAACGAGTTTGCCATGTTTTATACCTTTTAATGCAATTAATTCATTTGCTAAGGCATTAAGTTGGTTAGCCTTACCCTTAACTGCAATGGTTTCGAGGCAGTTGTTATGATCTAAATGAACATGTTGAACCGACAAGATCAGCTTATGATAATCATGCTGTACTTCAGTGGATTTTGTTTGTAATTCCCTTTTATGATGATCGTAAACCAAAACAATTGCACCGGCAACATCTTTATTTTCTTCCCATTTTTCTTCAATTATGTTATTATTAATTAAAAATCGGATTGCCTGAGAACGATTTGGGAATTTATTTTGTTTTACTAAATCATCGAGGTTTTTTAAAAGGTTTTCTTCAAGAGAAACACCAAATCTTTTTACTTTCATTGTGTTACTTAATTTTAAAATAGGTGTTACAAAACTAAATGTTATTTCTTAATTAAAAAGAAAAAATTGTGGTTTTTTATATCGAAAATAATAAAAAAAAACCTTAATATTTATAATGCATTATTCTATTATTTTGCTTATAAAGTTTGAAAACATTTAAACGTTTCAAGAATTTTATAATAATAAAATTAAATGAGTAAACTCTAATCAATATATTCCAGATGATATTTATTTAGAACGGAATTCCATTCTTTACTGTTTACGATTTGTATTAAAATTGGATTAATATCTCTTATAAGTTCGGGTTTTGCCGACGAATACGAAAAGTATTCCTTGTTTGATCCGCTCCTTAAGATTTCAATTCTTTCGTTGAGCTTATTCTTAGTGATATAATATTCTAAAATTGCCTGATCGTAAACAAATGCATTAATTTCATTATTATCAACAGCTTTGAGGCCATCAAGGACAGATGGATAACTGATAAAATTAAGTCCTCTGTTTAATAGAAAGTTTGAACTCCCTGTCCCTTTTATCGAACCTATTCGTAAATCTGAAATATCGCTAATATCCTTAATTTCTGTTTGTAATTTATTTACGGTAAGATGTGATGCCACTGTGGCAGTAAAAATTGAAATAATAATAATTGAAATAAACATCCAAAGTCCCGAAATAAGCCTTCCGAATTTCGTAATTGGCGCAATATCACCATAGCCAACAGTTGTCAGAGTCACAACAGCCCACCATAAAGATTCTCCAAATCCGTTTATTCCTTTGTTAAATGTCTTTGCCCTGTTTTTTCGTTCAACAATCCAGACTAAAAAACTAAAAAATGCTGTAATCAACAAAATAGCTAAAAGCATAATTTGAAAATCTTTTGAGAAAAAATCCAGAATAAAATTTATTATACTTTGTTGGAAACGTACAGGTAAGGCAACAGCTAAACTTGTAATGTAAAATGGCTGAGAAAAATATATTCTTTTTAGTAATTTGCTAGTTACAACTAATGGAGCAATTGAAATATCAAGTTCAGATTTTTCCAATGCATTTACAAGTTCGGAATATTTGTATTCTTTATAGTCATATTTTATTTTTAAGGAATCCGTCATTTTTCTCCACAAATCAACACTAATTCCCGAGATTTTTGAATTTTCACAAATCACAAAAGGAGGATTATGCACAACTCCGACTTTTAACACTTTAGTTGAATCAATATGATTAGCATTTGAATTAACATAAACGCCTAAAATGATCATTATCAATAATGTTCTTGCAAGAATTTTAACCTTCATATTTTTTGAATTATTTCTTTTTCAACAAGATTAATTACAAATAAACAACAAATATACAATATTCTACTAAATTTGTTATAATACCGATAAATTGGTACAGAAATTATCTATAAATTTGTAATGTTTTTTAATAGAAAATTTTTATGCAACTTTTTTATACACCCGATATTGAATCGAATGTTTATCAGTTAAATGAACAGGAATCAAAGCATTGTGTCCGTGTGCTCAGGTTGAAAAAAGGTGATAGCATATTTTTAACCGATGGCCGGGGGAATCTTTTTGAAACACGTTTGATTGATGACGGAATCAGAAAATGTGTTGTAGAAATTATTGATAAAAAGAGTAAATTCGAAAAACGGAACTATTATATTCATCTTGCTGTTGCTCCCACAAAAAATATTAATCGTTTTGAATGGTTTTTAGAGAAAGTGGTTGAAATAGGAGTGGATGAAATAACTCCAATTATTTGTGATCATTCTGAAAGGAGAGTTGTGAAAACCGAAAGGCTTGAGAAAATAATGGTCTCTGCTTTAAAACAATCCTTAAAAGCTTATTTGCCAAAACTAAACGATACAAAAAACTTTTCTGAAATTATTAATATAAATCAGGATTGTGAAAAGTATATTGCCTGGTGTGATGGAAATCCGACCTTATTGAAAAATATTTACAGTAAAGGAAAAGAGGTGCTGATATTAATAGGCCCCGAAGGAGACTTTAGTAAAACCGAAGTTGAAATGGCCGAATCAAAAGGCTTTATCCCTGTAAGTCTTGGGAAAAGCCGCTTAAGGACAGAAACTGCTGCTATAGTTTCTTGTCATACAATTGAATTGATAAATGAGACTGGAAATTAGAAATTAGAAATTGGAAGTTCAATCAAACAAATGTTCTTAACGAATTAAAAAATATAAACAGATGAAACACACATGGTCCCGAGAATTGGGGAGCACACAGGGTAATAATCAAAATTTATTTCTTTGCGGTCTTTGCGACTTTGCGAGAAAATTTAAACCCATGAAACGAAATACATTTATATTTTTTTTATTGCTTTTTTTTGCAGCCTCAATCAATGCTCAAAAAATCCAAATTGCTTTATTAAAGTATAATGGTGGTGGCGATTGGTATGCAAACCCGACATCATTACCAAACTTAATTGCTTTCTGTAATCAGAATCTTGATACCGATCTATCAGAAGATTATGCCACGGTTGAAGCAGGAAACCGGGAAATATTTAATTATCCTTTTGTGCATTTGACCGGTCATGGAAACGTTGTCTTCTCAAACCAGGAAGCCGAAAACCTTAGAAATTACCTTATTGCAGGTGGCTTTTTACATATCGACGATAATTACGGACTTGATAAATACATCCGCCCACAAATGAAAAAGGTTTTTCCTGAACTTGATTTTGTTGAACTTCCTTTTGACCACCCGATTTATCATCAGACATATTCTTTTCCAAAAGGTTTGCCAAAAATCCATGAACATGATGATAAACCTCCTCAGGGTTTCGGATTGATCTATGAGGGCCGATTGTTATGTTTTTATACTTTCGAATGTGATTTAGGCGATGGATGGGAAGACCGGGAAATCCATAAAGACTCTGACGAAACACGGTTAAATGCCCTGAAGATGGGGGTAAATATTATTCAATATGTGTTTATGGAATAGTTTTTAAGGAATATGAGAATGTATTGTTGATAAGATTTATTAAAATTGTCGATAAGAAATTCTATCCTTCAGATTTGTCAAGAGAAATTACTGATAAATTATTGAATATTGAGAAAGAGATTTGATTTTTTGATATTTAAAATAAATTTAGTTAATTTTGTTAATATTTTACAAAATTCAAGGACTTATGAAAGTTACTCATATTTTACTATTTCTTTTTATTTTCAATTGTTTATATTCGCAAAATTTGGAAACTTATTATTCCGGTGAATTACTTGATTCAACATACTATTTTGAGTTTGTTCAAAATGAATATGAACTGACTGACAAATATTACATCATTGAAAGAACACCAGGTGGAGAAACTTTAAATGCAATTCAATTCAGGTTTGATTCAATAGAAAATATTTGGATTAATCGCTACTCTGATACTATAAAATATTTTGAAGATTTAAGTATTTCAGAGTCAATAAGAAAGTATTGGGATAATGATAATAATGAATGGATAGATTGTGAATATTCAAAATGGAACCCTGAAGGAAAAATTTTGGATACATATTCTATATCAAGGATTTATGGAATTCCTTATGCTACTTATGGGAATAGATACATAAACATTTATGATGAAAATGGCAACTTAATTGAAAATATCAGGAAAGTATGTGGAGATAATTTGATTTGGAATGTTGTAGAAATTAAAGAATATGAATATGATGAATATAATAGGCTAAAAACATATATTTTCAATTCAATTACAAAATGGGAATACTTATACAATGAAGATGATTTTGTAAATGAGATATTTATTTCTTTAAAACATCTTAATAAATGGGATACGACATGGCATCATTTTTTATCTTATTCAAATGATAGTTTAATTGAAGATTTGACATATCATTATTTAACAAATATGAAAGTTGCCAGAGATACTTTTCTCTATGACCTGAATGAAAAAATTAAATTAAGAAAATATGAACACTGGGATACATTGAATTCAAATTGGTTTACAGATGTCATTTTAAAATATCAGTATAATCAAGATAATAAAATAATTGAATATGCAAATATTAACAGTTACGGAGGTGATTGGGAGTTTTTCAGACTGCTTTATGATTATGATCTTAAAGGAAATTTAATTGAATATAAAAGACAATCAGGCGATTCAACAAATATTGTAAATGAATGGAGATATAATTATTCATATAATGATAATGATCATTTATTAATAGAGGAATATCAGATTTTTGAAAATGAGAGTTGGATAAATCAATTAAAACAAAATAATTACTGGTCCGGCTTTTCAAATATTCATAATATTGAAAAAAACACTATTGGGTTTGAAGTTTATCCGAATCCATGTAGAAATCACATCAACTTAGTAAATCATAATTTAATATCGTATAAATTAAATATTTATGAATTGTCAGGAAAATTAATGTTTTCTGAAGATATTGAAACATATCATAGAATATTAAATATACATGAAAGCAAATCCGGAATATATATATTTCAATTTTCAAACAAATATGGAATAGAAACTCAAAAGATAATAATTGAATAGAAAAAATATATTCTGATAAACAAGAATGAAAAAACAAATTCTTATTTTTCTTATCGGACTTTTACTTTTTAATTTAAGTTTTGGACAAAGGCCAAATAATTACTTGCAATTGATAAAAGAGGCAAAAGAATTATACAAAAACAAAGAATTTGAAAAATCCGGCAAAAAATTCTCTGAGGCATTTTTTGTTAATGGTAATCATGGAATTGTTTCTCACAGATACTATGCAACTTATTCATGGTTTTTTGCAAATGAAATTGATTCTGCGTTTTCCCAGTTATTTGAAATTACAAAATCCGAAAACATAAACATTTACGACAAAATATTAGCTGATTCTAATTTACTTCCTTTGCATTCGGACAAAAGGTGGAATGAGGTAAAAGAATTGTTTAAAGCCAGAGTAGAGGAAATTGATTCTAAAAAGAATAATAAACTTATAGCAATCCTGGACACTATTCATCAGGATGACCAAAAATATAGAAAACAAAAAAGAGAATTAGAAAAAAAATATGGGCGGGATTCAGAAGAAATGAAGGCTCATTGGAAGAAAATTGGTGAAAAGGATTCAATTAATTTAATCAAGGTTAAAAAGATACTTGATGAATATGGGTGGTTGGGGAGCGATATTATTGGAAGGCAAGGGAATTTAACTTTGTTTCTGGTAATTCAGCATTCTGATTTAGAGACCCAATTGAAATATCTGCCAAAGCTAAGAGAGGCTGTAAAAAAAGGTGATATTTATATGGCGAATTTTGTTTTACTTGTAGACAGAATTGCATTACGTCAGGGGAAAAAACAAATCTATGGGAGTCAATTTGGACGAGATGAAGAGACCGGGGAATATTATATCAGCCCGCTAATTGATCCCAAAAATGTTGATAAAAGGCGTGCAGAAGCCGGACTCGGAACTTTGCAAGAATATATTTCATGCCAGGGATTAACTTGGGATGCTGATGAATATGAAAAGAAACTTCCTGAGTTAGAAGCTAAAGAGAAATGATTTACGTTCTGAAATTAGTTTAGGAAACGCCATTATTAAAAAATTCTTTGTCTCATTTGGTTTTTAATTAATCTATGAGTCTGGTATAAAAACTCATTTCATGCAAAGACCGGAAAGTATAAACGCAAAAATCGCTAAATATGTTTGTTTATATTCATACTCTGCACGTTTTGCGATTCGTCTGCGGGTTTTGCGTGAATCATTTTAACTCTTATTATTTATTCCACTGATTTTAGAAAATAATCCTTACCCAACCACAGTCTGAATAGCCTTCAAAGCCATACCCGTAGCATCTTTTAATGAAGCAGAAACATCAAGAGGTCTTTTAGTGCAGGAAGTTGCAAAAATTCCATCCTCCAAAAAATCGGGAATTATAAATCCCGACTCATCGCATTTGATATTTTTTAAATTTATTGCTTCCGGCTGCATTCCTGTTGCAAGAACAATCATATCAAATTCCTCTTTAATTATCTTTCCCGACATAATATCTTCGGCACTTGCAATAAGGGCTTTAGTTTCGGGGTTTTGCTCAATCAAACCGACTTTCCCCTTTATCAATTCTATATTTTTAACCTCTTTAACTTTATTAAGAAAATCTTCATTTCGTCCGCTAAGCCTAAGATCAATATAGAAAATTTTGATTTTTGTTTCCGGTTCTTTTTCGGTTATGTACATTGCTTGTTTTAGGGAAGCTGAGCAACAAACCGAAGAACAGTAGGGGAGGTGCTTCTCATCCCGCGACCCCGCACATTGTACAAATGCAATTGTTTTGGGTTTGGTATAATCCGAAGGACGAATGATATTTCCATTCGTAGACCCGTTGGGAGCAGCCAGGCGTTCCATCATCACGTTACTTATAATATCAGGATATTTATCAAAACCAAGATTTTCGATTAATGAAGCATTGTATGGTTTCCAGCCGGTTGCAATAACTATTCCTGCAACATTTTCGTTAACAACCTTTGTTAGCTCCAATAGATCTATTGCATTATATTTACATGCTTCAAGGCATTTATTGCAATTTTCCTTTAAACAAATTTTTTCATCAATGCTGTATTTGTAAGGAAAAGCCATTTCGTGGGGAAGGTAAACAGCTTTTGTTTTTGAGGTATTATAATTAAATTCATTAGGGCGATCTGCCGGGCAAACCTTTTCACATTCGCCACAAACCGTGCAATTTTCATTTACAAATTCGGGTTTACTAATTAATTCGACATTGAAATTGCCTTTTGAGCCTGAAATGTTTTTTATTTCGGTAGAAGTAAGAATTGTGATTCGTTTATTATCTTTTATCCTTCTGAAATTGATTTCAAGCCCGCAATAAGGTGGGCAAAGCTTTGGAAAATAACGATTCATTCCGGCAACTCTTCCACCGAGGTAAGGAAGTTTCTCAATTAAAATAACTTCATATCCTGCCTCAGCAGCTTCAACGGCAGTAGTTATTCCGCTTATTCCTCCTCCTGCTACAAGTATTTTATTTTCCGGCATAGCTTATGTTATATTAACCGCAAAGTACGCTAAAAAACCGCAAAAATTTTAGCGTGTTTTGGCGGTCTTGGCGGTTTATTATAAATCAATCACCTCTTTTTTCATCATTTCCCATTCTTCGGTTTCCGGATTCCAGCGGCAATTTGCAAAGCATTTCCAGTCGTCTTTCATTTCGGGGAAATCGCTTCTGAAGTAATATCCCGGCCACCGTGTTTCTTCTCTGAATAACATAGTCCGGATATGTGATTCGGCTTGCCATAATCTATGAATGTTCTCCCAGCACCTCATCAACTCATGCAGATCTTCGGCTGCAAGCTTTTCGGCGTCTTCCTTCATATATTTCAAAAACTCAAGTCCTTTTTTCATCAAGGGATCAGAAGTTTTAAAATGAGTTGAAACTCCACCGGCATATTCATCCATAATTTTTTGCAACCTGAACATAAACATCTTTGGTTTAACAAAATTCGGATTAATATCTGCGTCATTAGAGTAATCTTTATTCTCTTCAAATACTTTCAAAGGCTTTAATAATTGTTCCTTTAAGGCTTCAATTTTTGATGAATCAATTTCCTGAAGTTCAGGATTATCAACGCAGAAACTTATAGCCGCTTTTGCCGCTATTCTACCTTCTGTAAATGAGCCGGAGGAAAACTTATGGCTCGAAGCTCCTGAGGCATCACCTGCTGCAAACAAACCTTTTGTTGTTGTCATTTGCGGGTATCCCCATTTGTAATCATCGGGAGCCATATCTTCAGGGCCGCTAAGCCATGCACCCGAAGCACCCGAATGAGAGCTGATAAAATAAGGTTCGCAGGCAGCAATTTCCGAAGGTTGCTCCTCAGGGAAAACATTTGTCGAAGCCCAAAGTAAAGCCTGACTAATAGTCATATCAAGAAAATCTTCCCATGCCTCATTTTCCAGTTTTTTCAATTTACGTTTTGCTTGTTTAGGGTCTTCAATTTCGCCGGCAATATTTTTTATTGCTTCATCGGTTTTCATATAAATAGGTTGCTTACCTTCCATAACCTCAAGCATCATCAGGTAATTTCTAAGGTTAGCCGGAGTTGGTTTAGACAATCCGTAAGGAGCCCATTTTTTAAGCTCTTCGGCACGTGTTTGCATATAATCTTCACCAAGGGCATTAGTTGCTTTTGATTTGAAAAGCAGAAACCATGCACCCACAGGGCCGTAAGCATCCTTAAACCTAACCGGAACAAAACGAACTTCCTGACAAGTCATTTCAGCTCCGGCTTTTATTGTAAAATAAGCACTCGCACCCGAATTAAAAGGCGGATACCATGAGCGTCCGAGGCCTTCGCCAACCGAACGGGGCTTGAAAACATGAACAGCACCACCCATTGCAGCAATCACAGCCTTTGCCCTGAAAATATAAATTTTTTCCTCACGAACGCTAAAACCTATTGCACCCGTACATCTATCGCCATCCATTATAGGTTCGGAAATAAAAATCCGCTCATGATAAGAACCATTCTCACCAAGTTCTTTTAAAGCGTTTTTTGCAGCTTCGGCTACAATTGCTTTATATGATTCGCCATTGATCATAATCTGCCAGCGTCCTTCGTGAGTATATTTTCCGTCTTCGTCTTTCCAGATTGGTAAACCCCATTTCTCGAACAGGTGAACCGATGAATCCACATGGCGTGCAATGTTTGCAACCAGGTCGTCACGGGCAATTCCCATCAAATCGTTTTTTACATACTGAACGTATTCCTTGATAGTGTTGTCGTTATCTTTAAGCCCAACATACATATTTATTGCCGAAAGTCCCATTGCAACAGCACCGCTTCTGTCTATAGCAGCTTTATCTACCATTGTAACTTTCAAATTGTTTTGTTTTGCCCAGTGAGTAGCTTCAAAAGCAGCACCACAAGCGGCCATGCCACCGCCAAGTATTAATAAATCGGTTTTTATTTCTATGGTTTCGAAGTTGTTCATGTGTTTAAATTTTGTAATTAGAAATTTGAAATTGTATATTTTTCCGAATTTCTAATTTCCAGTTTCTAATTTCATTTTTGATATTCTTTATAGTTTTTCAATTTCGGAAGTTCCAAGTGATTCAGGTTCTGTCCTAAGAACGGGGCTTTTCAAATCATCGGATGCGGTTGCAAAACCAGCATCGGGTACTGCACTTCCTTCGGGAATTGTACGGATCGGAAATTTGAATCTTTTTAATTTCCCATTCCTGAATTTTACCGACCACATTATTGAATCGCTGCTTCTCAAAGGTTGAACATATCCGCCCAAAGGCATAAAATCGGCATAGCCTCTGATTTCAATTGCTTGTGTCGGGCAAATTTTTACGCAGTTATAACATTCCCAACACATTTCGGGGGCACGGTTAAAAGCTTTATTGCTTTCTTTATCAAGAAGCATCAGGTCGTTTGGACAAATATACTGACATGCAGTTTTGTCCTGAGCCTTACAACCGTCACATTTATCGTTAATTACAAAACTTGGCATTTTTTATCTATTAATTTTAACATTGGATTGCAAACTTAGGTTTTTTTGGGAAAATGGGCAATTTAAAATGTGGCGAAAGAGTGAATAGATTTAATTATTTTATTAAAGCAATAAATTTTCCATTTATTGAAATAACAGTATAATTTACTAAAGTTTCGCATCTATTCAATATCTTAAAAATTAACAAAATAAAAATTAAA
>CAYWXI010000043.1:0-46065 GCA_964462015.1 uncultured Bacteroidales bacterium
GGGTAGACCAACCGGCATAGAACCAGGTTTCTAAAATAATTGCATGACCCAAATTGCAAATATTTAAACCTTAAAATACTGATATCAAATATGCGTTTTAGGGGCGATCACATCGCGTACAAAACAGGAGAAGGTTTTTCAAGGCATTTACCGATTGATTAATTTAGGATAGATCTACAAATAGTAATAGAGTTGTTAAAGTGAAAAGGCTGAAGTAAAAATGCCTAAACCATCTTTCCCTTATTTTCCAAATTTCCTTTATTTCCCTATTCCCATTATTCCCCCTTATTTCACAGATTATTTATATTATTTTTTAATTTCGCAGACAAATTTAAATTTATAATAATGAATTACGATATTATTGTAATCGGAAGTGGCCCGGGAGGATATGTTGCAGCCATAAGAGCTTCGCAATTAGGATTAAAAGTTGCTGTTATTGAAAAAGCCGAAATCGGTGGAATTTGCCTGAATTGGGGATGTATTCCCACAAAAGCATTATTGAAAAGTGCTCAGGTTTTTAAATATGCAACGCACTCATCTGAATACGGAATTAAAATAGAAGGAGAAATTAACGCCGATTTTGAAGCTATTGTAAAACGCAGTCGTGGAGTTGCCGAAAACATGAGCAAGGGCATTCAATATCTTTTTAAAAAAAATAAAATCGATTTGATTGTTGGTACGGCTAAAATAAAACCAAAAAAAATAGTTGAAGTTTGCGATTCAGAAGGAAATAAAAATGAATATTCTGCTGAAAATATCATTATTGCCACAGGTGCCCGATCAAAAGAATTACCAAATTTGAAACAAGACGGAACAAAAATCATTGGGTATCGTGAAGCACTCACCCTGCAAAAAAAACCGGAATCATTGCTTGTTGTCGGTTCGGGAGCAATTGGTTCGGAGTTTGCATATTTTTATAATTCAATAGGATCAAAAGTTACTTTGGTAGAATTTATGCCTGAAATTGTACCCTTGGAAGATAAAGATGTTTCCAAACAATTGGCAAGGTCATTTAAAAAGGCTAAGATGAAGGTAATGACTAATTCTACCGTTGAATCAGTTGATAAAAGTGGAGAATTGTGCAAAGTACAAATCAAAACAAAAAAAGGTGAAGAAATTATTGAAGCTGAAATTGTTTTATCTGCTGTTGGAATTACAACAAATATCGAAGGTTTAGGACTTGAAGAAACAGGAATTAAAACCGAAAACGAAAAAGTAATAGTTGACAATTTCTATAAAACAAATATTCCGGGTTATTATGCAATCGGCGATATAGTACACGGCCCTGCTTTGGCACATGTTGCTTCGCATGAAGGAATTATATGTGTTGAAAAAATTGCCGGAAAAAACCCCGAACCTCTTAATTACGGAATTATTCCTGCCTGTACGTACACTAATCCCGAAGTAGCTTCTGTCGGGCTAACCGAAGAAAAAGCAATTAACGATGGTTTGGAAATTTTAACAGGGAAATTCCCTTTCACGGCTTCCGGAAAAGCAAGTGCTGCCGGAGCAAGAGATGGTTTTGTGAAAGTAATTATTGATAAAAATACCGATAAATTAATTGGATGTCATTTGATTGGAGAAAATGTTACGGAAATGATCGCCGAAGCGGTAGTTGCAATTAAAAATAATTTAACAGGAAAAGATATCCTTCATTCCATTCATCCTCATCCAACTATGTCGGAGGCAATTATGGAAGCAGTGGCTGCTGCTTATGGTGAAGTTATTCATTTATAAATCATTAATAGTCTATCTGAGATGTTCTCCCCACTACAGTGAAATATTTACTAATTTTGCGAAATTAAATAAGTCTGATAAAAGAAACTGAAATAGATGGAAATAATTGAAACTAAAATCAAAGGTTTATTAATTATAAAACCCGATGTCTTTATCGATGAAAGGGGATATTTTTTTGAATCTTATAATCAGGAAAAATTTGTTAATGCAGGAATTGATATAAACTTTGTACAAGATAACGAATCGAAATCACAAAAAGGTGTTTTGCGGGGATTGCATTTCCAGAATCCACCTTACGCTCAAGGTAAATTAGTAAGAGTCATGAAAGGTGCTGTCTTGGATGTTGCTGTTGACCTGAGAAAAGATTCACCAAGCTACGGAGTTTGGGATTCAATCAAATTAACCGAGTCGAATAAAATGATGTACTGGATCCCACCGGGGCTGGCACATGGATTTTTAACTCTTGAAGATGAAACTGTTTTTTTCTATAAATGTACAAATGTTTATAACAAAGCTTCGGAGGGAAGCATTAGATGGAATGATCCCGATCTGGCTATTGATTGGGGAAAATCAAAACCCGTTCTCTCAGGAAAAGATAAGATTGCACCATTTTTTAAAGATTTTAAAAGTCGATTTTAATTTGTATATGGACACGAATTACACAAATTAACACGAATTTAATTAACAATGAAATTTTCTCAATAAATATTATTTTTAATTGGGATAAAAAGGAAATATGAAAATGACTACAGAATGACTATTTAATGACCACCAAATGACTATTTTCATAGACTACTAATATTTCCTTTATACCCATATTCCCCTTATACCATATTTTATATGCCACGAAAAATATTCCTTATTCTTATTTTTATAATTATTGCAATAATTTCATTCGTAATTATAACATTTCAATTTCCGGTTGAAAACCCGGAGTCTTCATCATATATTTCAAGTAACAGTTATAAAATTTCAGCAATTGAATTACCTCAAAAAATTGATTTTGCAGGTGAGGCCACTCCTTTGAATATTTATTATGTTATGGAAAACCTTGACAGAGAGCTTATAGTAAACACTTATTGGCATTCATCAACCTTGCTTTCATTAAAACGTGCAGCACGTTGGTTTCCCGTTATAGAACCTATTCTGAAAGAAAATGGTATTCCTGATGATTTCAAATACCTTGCATTGATTGAAAGTGGTTTGGAAAATGTAACTTCACCTGCCGGAGCAAAAGGGTTTTGGCAATTTTTAAAAGGTACTGCAAAAGATTACGAACTAGAAGTAAATAATGAAGTTGATGAAAGATATAATGTAGAAAAAGCAACTCAGGCAGCCTGTAAATATTTCAATAAAGCACATGAAAAATATAAAAACTGGACTTTGGTTGCTTCGGCTTTTAATGCCGGAAATAAAGGTATCGACAGACAAATAGAAAAACAAAAAGTTAACAACTATTACTCCTTATTGCTTGACGATGAAACCGAAAGATATGTTTTTAGGATACTTGCGTTAAAGACGATTTTTGAGAATCCTGAGAAATATAACTTTTATCTCAATGAAGATGATTATTATTCACCTATTCCAACTAAAACAATCGAAGTAAAATCTTCAATAAAAGACCTTGCTGATTTTGCTATTGAAAACGGAATAAATTATCGGATTTTAAAAGAATTTAATCCATGGTTAAGAAAGGGAGAATTGAAAAATAAAAAACACAAAACTTACGAAATAAAAATCCCGACAAAACAGTTTAAATATTAATCGGAAATTTCGAATTATCTTGAAGTTAAGTATGATTAAATATGAATTAAAAGATTGATTGTTTGAGTTTTAAGTTCTGATAATTAAAGAAATAATGGAAATAATTGGCATTTTTTATTTATGATATATTTTAGTTAACAGTCTGATAGATTTCATAAGAACCTTATTTTTATGCTTTTAACCTTAGTAAAAAGAACAGTAACCCCTTCCCGTAAACCTTATTGCTTTATTATCAGCTGTATAATAAGGTAATAAAGTTATAAATCGGTAACTAATTTCATATTCTACTAAGGTTTAAAATTATAAAATAAAGTTTTCTTTCAAAAAAAATAAATGACAAAAGAAAAAGAAAATATCAAAACTATTGATTCGGAAGAAAATGATAAAAACCTCGAAGTACTCGGGGCAAGGGTTCACAATCTGAAAAATATCGACCTGATTATTCCGAGAGATAAATTGGTTGTTATAACAGGATTAAGCGGAAGCGGAAAATCCTCTCTTGCATTTGATACTATTTATGCTGAAGGCCAAAGGAGATATATGGAAACATTTTCTGCTTATGCCCGTCATTTTCTCGGTAATCTCGAACGTCCCGATGTTGATAAAATATCAGGTTTGAGTCCCGTAATTTCAATTGAACAAAAATCAATCAGTAAAAATCCCCGTTCAACAGTCGGGACAATTACTGAAATTTATGATTTTCTTCGACTGCTTTTTGCCCGGGTTTCGGATGCGTATTCTTATGTTAGTGGTGAAAAAATGGTCAGATATACCGAAAAAAAAATCACCGAATTAATAATTGAAAAGTTCTCGGGACAAAATATTATTATCCTTGCACCAATTGTTAAAGGACGAAAAGGGCATTACAGAGAACTATTTGAGCAAATCCGAAAACAGGGTTTTTTAAGAGTGAGAATTGATGGAGAAATCAGGGAAATTTCATTCGGATTACAATTAGACAGATATAAAGTCCACGACATTGAAGTCGTCATTGACAGGATAAAAGTATCTGAAGATTCTTTAACCAGGTTAAATAAGTCGATTCAAATTGCCTTGAAGCAGGGTAAAGACACATTAATGATAATCGATCAGGAAACTGGTGAATTAAAACATTTCAGCCGGAAATTAATGTGTCCCGAAAGCGGTATTTCATATGATGAACCCGAACCAAATACTTTCTCGTTCAATTCGCCTTACGGAGCTTGTCAGAATTGTAAAGGTTTAGGCGTAATTTCCGAAGTTGATTATAATAAAATTATTCCTGATAATTCATTATCAATAAAAAAAGGAGGAATTGCTCCTTTGGGCGAATACAAAAACAACTGGATTTTCGGGCAGATGGAAGCAATCGGCCAAAAGTATAAGTTCGATCTGAATACTCCAATAAAAAATATTCCCGAAGAAGCGATCACAACTATTCTTTACGGTTCAAACGAAACATTTCACGTTAAAAAAGAATACCTTGGAATAACCTCGACTTATTCAATAAATTTTGAAGGAGTTGTAAATTTTATCATCTCTCAAAATAATGAGAATCCGACAAACGGAATTAAAAGATGGGCTAATAGTTTTATGAATAAAATTGAATGCCCCGAATGCAATGGTAGCCGCTTAAAGAAAGAATCCTTGTTTTTTAAAATTAACGGTAAAAACATAGCTGAACTTGCAAATTTTGATATTTCACATCTCGATAAATGGTTTTCGTCCGCAGAAAAAAGTTTTAACGAAAAACAAAAGATCATCTCCCATGAAATTATTCGTGAAATAAAAACAAGAATAAGTTTCTTAATTGATGTTGGTATCAATTATCTTACCTTAAACCGTAGCTCTCGTACTCTTTCGGGTGGTGAAGCCCAGAGAATAAGGCTTGCAACTCAAATCGGCTCTCAATTAGTTGGTGTTTTATACATACTTGATGAACCAAGTATCGGGCTTCATCAAAGGGATAATTTACGATTAATTGGTGCATTATCAAATTTGCGTGATATCGGTAATTCGGTTATCGTTGTTGAACACGATCAGGAAACTATTCTTTCTGCCGATCATGTCATTGATATTGGCCCCGGAGCAGGAAGGCTTGGCGGGGAAATTGTTGCCCAGGGCCCACCCGAAGAAATTAAAAACAGCAATACAATTACAGGTGATTATCTGAGTGGAAAAAAAGCAATAACAATTCCAACTGTCAGAAGAAATGGTAATTCAAAATATATAACTCTTAAGGGTGCAAAAGGAAACAACCTTAAAAACGTAAAATTAAAACTCCCTCTCGGGAAATTAGTTTGTGTAACCGGGGTTTCAGGTAGCGGAAAATCATCTCTGATAAATGCAACTTTATATCCGGTTTTAAGCTCGCATTTTTATAATTCAGTAAAAAAGCCTCTTAGATATAATTCGATTGAGGGCTTAAAAAACATCGATAAAGTAATTGAGATAAATCAATCGCCAATTGGAAGAACTCCGCGGTCGAATCCTGCAACTTATACCAAAGTTTTTGATGAGATCAGAAAACTTTTTGTTCTGCTTCCCGAATCAAAAATTCGCGGGTATAAACCGGGCCGTTTTTCGTTTAATGTAAAAGGTGGCAGATGTGAAACCTGCAAGGGTGCCGGTGTGAGGGTTATTGAAATGAATTTCCTGCCCGATGTTCAGGTTCACTGTGAAAGTTGCAACGGAAAACGCTATAATCGCGAAACTCTTGAGATAAGATATAAAGGAAAGTCAATTAACGATGTCCTGAATATGACAATTAATCAGGCTGTTGCTTTTTTTGAAAATATTCCTGCTATAGTTCAGAAAATTAAAACCCTTAAAGATGTCGGGCTTGGCTATATCACTCTTGGGCAACAATCGACTACACTATCGGGCGGCGAAGCCCAAAGAGTAAAACTGGCTTCCGAACTTTCGAAACGCGACACCGGAAAAACCTTATATATTCTTGATGAACCCACAACAGGATTGCACTTTGAAGATGTTAAAGTTCTGCTCGATGTTTTAAATAAATTGGTTGATAAAGGAAATACGGTTCTGATTATCGAACATAATATGGAAGTAATTAAAGTAGCAGATTATATTATTGACCTTGGCCCTGATGGAGGTGAAAAAGGTGGAGAGATACTTGTTCAGGGTACTCCGGAAGAGGTTATTAAAAACTCAAATACTTATACTGCGAGGTATTTAAGGGAGGTGATTGGTGATCGGTGATCGGTAATCGGAAATCGGTGATCGGTTTTTGTTTAACAGTGCTTAGGAATGTAAGAATGATGATTTTTTTGCCAAATTTATTCATGAGCTACCTTGATTTAAAAAAAAATAACAACAATTCTATAAGCGGGATCCTGTATCCTGCAAAAGCAGGATTTCTATCATTTATCTAGCCCTGACATCACTGCCAGGATCAATCGACCTACCCCCCGGAAATTGACGAGCAGCCTTTTTATCCGGTGTACATGGCCTTTCAACCCATAAGGTTTACCCTTCAAACCGGTCGCCCGGCCTGAACGTGAGCTCTTACCTCACATTTTCACCCTTACTCCGATAGCTATCGGGGCGGTTATTTTCTGCGGCACTTTCTGTTACCCCGTCTTTCCGGGGCACCTTCCCGTTAGGAAGTATGGTGCTCTGTGTTGTCCCGACTTTCCTCTCCGGCATTAAACCGCAGCGATAGAACAAATTGTTGTTATTTTTTGCAAAGGTAATATTTGAAATTGATAATTGATGATTGATAATGGGTAAATTTTTGCATCATATTTTACAAGCTTGTTTTTCTGAAATTGCGAAACTTTAGAAAATTAAATAAAAATGTTTGAGTCAAGAATAAAAGAGTTAAAAATGGTTCGCGCAAAGCACGCAGACGAATCGCAAAGCACGCAAAATATTGATTACAAACGTATTTGTTTTTGGTCTTTGCGTGAAATGCAGTTTTCCTTTGTGTAACTTTTAGGATTCTTTAAGTGACTTTGTGTAATAACTATATCACAGACTAACACTGAGAAGCACAGAGTTACTCAGAGAAAAGTTTAAACTGAAGTACAAATATATTTGCATTTAAAAGCCCCGGACTTAGCTTCTGACAAAAACTCCAAGTACTTCGAGCAATTGCGGATTGTCTTCAAAGGCTATTTTGGCAATATCGTAGAAATCGTCCATCCAATCGTCGATAATTTTTAAAGCAGCAAGCTTGTTTTTAGTGGCATCCTGCGATTCGCCTTCTTCGCGAACATATTCGAAACGATTTGAAACAACCTCTGCAGCAACATTATTTGCTTTGGTCAGGTCTTCGAGGGTGATCTTTATTGCAGCAAAACGCTGTTGTAAAGTTTCATCATTTAAGATTTCGGTATAGAATTTTTGAATTATTTCCATGCGACTGAGATAATCGGTGGGAATACTTCCATGAATTCCGAGAAGATGCAGGGTTACGGGGTCTTTTTTAAATATTGCTTTTGCTTTTTTGCGATGAGGATAATAAATTGAGAATAGCTCATCTAATTTAGTGTCAAGTTCGTGTTTGGCTTCCCTCGTTTCATCGTCTTCCGTTATTTTAAAATCGTAAGCATTTTTCGCTACGATATAGAGTTGTTTTCCTTCCGTCAATTTTGCTTCATCGAAACCGAATTCGGCCAGTGTTGGTGTAATTACCGGGTGATTCAGAGCGTTTTCAAATGTTGTATTATATTGCTCCAATCTTTCTTTTTGTGTTTTTTTATATAAGGGTTTCATGGGTTTTCGTTTTTATTTTGTTGGATTTTTGTAATTATTTAGGTGGTTGAAATATCAGATTATGTGAATTTTCACGCAAAGGCCGCAAAAATATTCGCAAAAACCGCAAAGACTATGACTCTGTGAATTAATCCTTTGCGTTTTTAACGTTTCGTCTGCGTTCTTTGCGTGGAATTTTATATATCTGTTTATCAGGTAACATTATCACTAAAATAATTACGAATATTTTTTTATATTTTATTTATTAATGTCTTGTTGTATTAAAAAAGGACGAAATTAGGGAGGGATAAGGATAATCTTTGGAAAATGGACATTATTATTGACAATTGATTGGATTTTTGATAAAAATAGACCAATTGTGGGCAAAATAGTGGCAATTATGGGCAAATGAGAGTCAATCGTGGGCAAACGAGAGTCAATTCCCGACAAAATGACACCCATCTTGTGCAAACGAGAGCCGTTTCCCGACAAAATAACACCCAAGTTGTGCAAACGAGAGACGATTTCCAACAAAATAACATTAATCATTGGCATTACAGCCGAAGTGATTTTTGAACGCAGGCTAATATTACTTATAACAGCAAACATTTTTACAAGAATTCGATTAAGATTTTCGGTGTTCTAAAAACTTATTTTTAAGTAAGTTTTGAGTTGTAAATATACAAAAAATATTAATAACCAAATATTTTTTTGGTTATTTTGGGAAAATTTTGGGTTTTGTGGGGGGTGAAGGAAGGATTAATTTTTACCGGTATTTTTGTTTATATGTCTATTTCTGTCTGCCTGAAACATTATAATTTCAAGTGCTCTCATTGGTTCAATTTTATATTCAAGATGTTTTTCAATTAGATTATGAAGTCCTATATAATCTTTATGTTTAGAAATTTTGCATAATCCTTCCAGGTATTCAATATATAAAATCGGTTTGTCAATTCCGTATGAAGATTTCTTTTCTGTTAAGTACCTATATATTCGGCTGTCCCAAATAGCATATTTTCCAGGATTAATAAAATGCAAAAGTTTAGAAAGACCAACTAATGAATTATTCACACATTTTTTTAAAACTAATAATTCTTCAAAATTTAATTCGTATCCCGACTTTACAGAGTTTAATAGAAATAAAACATTATTAATATTTTTTGTGTCAATTTGAATTATTGTCGGCATCCAACCATAAACGAAATGGCTGGAAATTATTAAATGATGCTTTTCAATTTTATTTATATTCTTAAAATATTTAATGAATTCAGGGTAAGACTCAATATACGAGTCATTTCCATTAAGGGTGAAATTTTCAGTATCTCGTCTTATTGTTTCGTAATTTAGATTCTTAAGTGGCATTGATATCGTTTTTAAAAATGGTGGAACGGTTGAGGTTATCCGTAGTGCGGGTTTCCGAAGCACTTTGCTTTCAACCTGCACAGATGTTTATTTTATATTCATATTTTTAATTTTACTACTAAATCCTGCATTACTTATGAGACTTTGTTATGTATAGCGCTTATTTATCAATTTTTAATTTTTCTATTTCATTTTGTAAATATGATAGATTCAACTGGTTAATTTCAAACTGGTCCAAATGCATATCAAAGGACTGTTTTTTTGTTTCGGGTTTAGCATTATTTTCTTTTGCTATTTTCAAGATATCAATTAAAGACGAATGACCTTCATTCACAATATTTACTATTTTATCCCAAGTATAAATGTCAATTATGAAAACATTCTCGGGAGGTAATTGATTATAATCATTGTTCAGACTAAATTTATCTTTCCCTAAGTCGTATAAATCAATGAAATGACTCCAAAAAAACTTTTTGTAAGTTAAAATAATTCCCCAATTTTCGTTTTCTTCACTTATCTCAATAGAAACATTTATTAGTTGCTTGAAATATGCTTTCAGAATAGAGTCCTTTAAAGAATTATACAAAAGTTCGTCTGTTGGATTAACTGATGTGTATGGTTGTAATTCAATGGCTTTACATTCAATAAAAATATTATAATCTTTTAAATAGAAATCTATAACATTTGAATTTTCCGGTAGCATTTTCTTTAAATCTGTTTCATTTAAATAATCATAATTCATTTCCTTAATTCCGTATTCAATATACTTTTCAAATCTGTACCCGAATTCAGTTGTAAACTTGTTGTCATTTGCTTTCAAGTAGTCATAAATATAATAGTTAATGGAATAATTAAAAATGGATTTATGTATTAATTTAATACCATTATTAAATACTTGAAAAGGGTACAAAGTAAAAAATGATCTTTCCATTGATTGTAACTCCTCCTTTTTTATATTTCTCTTAAAGTTTTGAATTTTCTCATTTGGGTTGATAGGGTCAAGGACTAACAGTTTTAAAAACTTTCTAACATTCTTTGTATCTGTTATTTCAGATGCTACTTTTAAAAAGTCATTTGATAAGTATCCATTGAATCGAAAATTGCTCTTATTTAAAATATCAACATTTATATAAATCCAAGTGAGTTGCATTATAAAAATAAAATCAAATATAGTAAAGCCGGTTTTTTTAAGAAAAGAAGAGCCGATATCATATTTACTATTTAATGAATTGTATAGTTTTAACTGAGTTGCAAATGTTTCTTTATACACAGTTTCTTGAAGATAAAATTGTTGAGAAGAAAGGATGTTAAATGCCCTGTCAAGCTTCCCTGCTTTTATAAAATTCGAAATATGGTCTTCATTGAAATTTGTAATGGAATGTAAAATATTTGATAGCCTTTTTTCAGTTAAAGGTTTCACTGGATATTTTTCTTCCCCAAATAAATAAGTCCATTTCATTAATAAAAAGACAAACCAAATAGGTTTAATTTCATCTTTATTGTTGTCTAATATATTATAACATGCACTCAGTAAGTCTTTTTTTGAGTGCTCTCTTATTCTATTTCTAATATATTTAAAAGTTATATTAGTCATTTTATATTAATCTATGGGGTTATGATCTCATTGCATGAACGCTAATCCAAAATAGTCCCACTGTCTATAGCTCTTATCCACTCAATTTGGGATGCTATAGTGCATTAATAGTTCATATTACTTCTGTGGGCATTATTTCTTATCATTATTTTACTTATTTCGATATATCTATTTTATAAACGTTCATTATTTCACTTCAATGAAACCAAGCCGAAAAGCATTTTAGATGTTATTATTGAACAAAGAAACAAAAAATAATTCATATTATGAAATCAATATAAAAAAAGAGAAAGGTTTAATTCAGAACTCGCGAAAACAGCAGTATTTAAATTTTATATGGAAACGTATGTTAATAAAAAGTGTCGATGGTTAAATTGTCTCATAATTGCTTAGGCCTCTTTTGGGAATAGCCATAAGGCATCCAATTTATTATAAATCACGAAAAATGCCATATCTTTTACTGAATTTTATAAACTCATTAGTGATATGCCAGGTAAAAAATGCAGTTTTCATGAAATGCTTTACAAAAAATGAAAGGCAAAATTTTTAAACAAGCCCGCCTAAAATAATCGATTCCACAATATAATAAGGTTTCATACCTGATTCTTCGGTTTAGTTCAACAAAAAGTACATATTCGGCTAGCGCCGAAAACGATACTTAAGTGTTAGCCATTCGTGCATTTTTACAAGTTGAATATAATTCCAATATGTAAAGAATATGATAGCAAATCATGAGGTAAAACCATTATTAAAGGATTAAACTCAATATCAGAAGTCGCACTTAAATATAAAGAGTTATTTAGCTTGATGTTTGCACCAAAATTGAAAGAAACAGAACGATATGATGGATAATAGAAATTTAAGCCATAAGATAGTCTGGGTTTAATAAATCCCCTAGGATAAACATATTCTATGTGACATGGAATTTTATAAAAGTTGCTTTTTTTACTAATAAATTCAAGTTTTGAATATAACAATCCCGTTCTAAAATATAGTTTTTCATTTGTTCTTGGCATCCAAAAATGTGCTAATACACCTCCCTGAAAGTAGAATTTATCATTTAAATCTTTCACATTTTCAAAATTGATAACACCTCCTACAACCTCAAAGTTCACTTTGAATAATGGCTGTTTTTTTTCATAAATAATACACTTATCACCTTTGCAAACAACATTATGATAGTCTTCCGCTAATTTAATTAAGTTCTGATGTGTGGGTTTTTTTAAACTTTGTATTCTGGATTGAAATTCAGGAGCATCCTGCATACAATAAATTAGTAATCCAATATGCTTTTTAGACTCATAGAATACTTGTTTATCATCAACATATTTAATCCCTTGCTCATAAGGTATCTCCGTTAATTTTACATTCTCTTTTTGAAGATAGTAATGATTTCCTCGATCATCACGCATATAATATATATTGATTTTACCTTTAATCAGGTATTCCAGAAAAACGTTTGTACCATTTATTGGTTTAGATATATAGTATTTGTTATCAATAAATCTAAATGCTGTAATATCAGCTGGTGAATATTCTTTTATTGTATTATCAGCATCTTTAAATTTACAAGTACTACTCATTAATAAATCACCGCGATAATCAATTTCTCCATATAACGTGTCACTAGTAGTATTAATGATATATCCTGGCCTGAAATCCGTTTGTGCATTAAGTAATCCGGTTAAAATAAGAAATCCAAATAAAATTAGTCTGTTTAATTTCATATTATTCAATTTTGTTTATTGATTACTTATATGTTTATGCTTCTACTCACTTGTCTTGATAATTCTAAAGCGAAAGGGCAATGATTTGCTGTTAGCCACCGGACTTTATTCAATGATTTCTATTTCAGTCCCAATTGGAACATTATTATATAATTCTTCAATTTCTTTATTTGTCACCGCAATACATCCCAAAGTCCAGTCAAAAAAGCGATGAAATTTTCCTATAAATCCAAATCCATTTCGTAGTCCATGAATTTTGATTTGTCCCCCAGGTTTTTTATTTAATTTCTCTGCAAGTCTCTTGTCTGATTCATTTGGGTATGAAATTCCTAAATTCAAATAATATCCACTTTTCGGATTTTTATCATTAATGATATAAACTCCTTCAGGTGTTTTTTTGTCCCCTTCAAATTCTTTTTTACCAATAGGTTCTTTCCCAAGAGAAATCTTATATGTCTTTAATTTTTCACCATTTGAAAAAACTATTAATTTCCTTTCATGTTTAATTACTTGAATTTTGTCAATCTTTTTTGAAGTGTTTAATGATTTTTCAGGCCAAAAATAAAAGCCAAACAATCCAAGTATTGTGAGAAGAATTATATATTTAATTGTCTTTTTCAGGTGGCTTCCGGCTAACTTAGATATAAACACTATATCTCAAATAATGATCCATAATAATAATTGCTGCCATTGCTTCAACAATCGGGACTGCTCTGGGAACTACGCAAACATCGTGGCGGCCTTTTCCTTTGATCGCTATTGTTTTTCCGTTTTTATCAATTACGTTATGTTTTTTCATAATGCTTGGAATAGGTTTGAAAGCTACTCTGAAATAGATGTTTTCGCCATTCGAAATGCCTCCTTGTATTCCTCCCGAATTATTGGTTTCGGTGGAAATTTTATTGTCTTTTAAAACGAAATTATCATTGTGTTCGGAGCCTTTCATCGCAGCAGAAGTAAAACCGGAACCATACTCAAAACCCTTTGCTGCATTAATACTCATGATGGCTTTTGCCAGATCGGCATGTAATTTATCGAAAACAGGTTCGCCTAAGCCTGTCGGGCAATCCGAAATAATGCAATTTATTATTCCCCCGCAAGTGTCGCCGTCTGCTTTTATTTCTTCAAGATGGCTGATCATTCTTTGGGAAGTTTCAATATCAGGACATCGCACTTCTGAGTTTTCAATATTTTGTAAATCTATTTCCCCGAAATTTTTCTCAAGACTGATATTTCCAATTTGTGACACATAAGCAGTAATTGAGATTCCTTTGGTTTTGAGGAAAGTTTTTGCAAAAGCACCACCGGCCACTCTTGCAAGGGTTTCTCTTGCCGAAGATCTTCCACCTCCCCGATGATCACGATGGCCGTATTTTTCTTGATAAGTAAAATCGGCATGCGAGGGGCGATAAATATCTTTCAAATGATCGTAATCTGATGATTTTTGATCTTTATTTCTAACAAGAAAAGCTATAGGTGTAGCGGTTGTTTTGTCTTCAAAAATTCCGGAAAGAATTTCTATTGTGTCCTCTTCTTTCCTTTGGCTGCTAATTGCTGATTGTCCGGTTTTTCGCCTGTTTATTTCGTTTTGAATAAATTGCCTGTTTATGGCAATTCCCGACGGCATTCCGTCAATTATTCCACCCACTGCCAAACCATGTGATTCGCCGAAAGTGGTTAATTTAAACATTTTTCCAATTGTGTTTCCTGACATGTTACAAAGTTATTAATAATTATAATGTCGGTAGCCTTTAAGGCTAAACATTAATGAAAATTAAAGAAAGGGGAATATGGTAAGGTTAGAATTTAAAGGCTAAAGGCTAAAAATCAAAGGCTAAAGTTTAAAGGATAAGTACCCAATTTTAATCCACCCTGACATCTGCCAAAGCATTTATCAAATATTTTTTATTGTTATTCAAACAAATACAAGAGTATCTTTTTCGCAATTTTTCACCTTTTTTAAATTGCATTCCATTATTTATTCTGAAAACAGAATCAATCGGTAAGTCTTCTAAAATAAGTGTAGATTGATTATTTTTATCGTATGTTCTTAATAATCGTGTGAGTTCAAGGTCGGAGCCACTTGAGGCCTTAGCATTTTCGAGATAATTAATTATTACCTGATGCAAATCAGCCGGAAATATATTTGTTTGCAAAAATGGTTTCATTAAAAGTTTAAACTCGTGTTTCCATTCATAGCCATGGGGCTTTGCTTTGTTTTTGAATTTTTCCCAAACAATAAGGTGAGCAATTTCGTGAGTTAAGGTTAATAAAAACGAATAAGAATTCAGATTGTGATTAACAGAAATTTGATGATAAGGTTTTAATACCGGTGGCCGGTAATCGCCAAGTTTTGTTGAGCGTTGTTTCGTGATTTTTAAACGGATCTTATAAAATTTAATCCATTCAAATATCTGCCCGACAGATTTTTCAGGTAAATATTTCTCAAGAATTTCTATATCCTTTTGCATAAAACTTTTCATAAATTGTCAATTGCTTCAAATTCTTGAAATTTGGTTTTGCTGTTTCATTGTAGGACCATCGGGAACAATCTGTGCAGTTTCTTTTTTTTTGTCTATATTTACTTGTCGAACATGATGAAAAAAAGGCCAAAATCAGAAATCCAAACAAAGCTAAAACAGTAAGTTTCTTTATCTTAGTATAAGCAGATAATAATTTTTTCATTATTTAAATTTAGAAATTTTTTAATCTTAATTCAATTTTTATAATCAAATTCCTTTTGTTTAATAAATAATCGCTAAATTAGCGGAAATATTTCATTACCGAAATAATTTATGTTTAAATCGATAGGAGAATATATTTTGTTAATGTTCAGGGTCTTTAAACGGCCTGACAAAGGAAAAATATTCAGAAAACTATTATTTACTGAATTTCAAAACCTTGGTACTGATTCTTTAGGGATTGTAATGATTATTTCGATTTTTATGGGAGCTGTTGTTGCGATACAAACTGCTTATAATATTGATAGTCCGTTGATTCCATTAACTATGGTTGGTTTTACTGCCAGGCAATCAATGATTTTAGAGTTCTCTCCAACAATAGTCAGTTTGATACTTGCCGGAAAAGTAGGATCAAGAATAGCTTCGGAGATAGGAACAATGAGGGTTACCGAACAAATAGATGCACTTAAGATTATGGGTGTAAATCCACCAAATTATTTAATTCTTCCTAAAATTACTGCTGCAATGCTTTACAATCCCATTTTAATTGTATTAAGTATTATTTTGGGCCTTTTTGGTGGTTGGCTTGCCTGCATTATTACACATTTGGTCACATCACAGGATTATGTTGATGGCGTAAGATATTGGTTCGAAGCTTATACAGTATTTTATGCTTTGACAAAAACTGTTGTTTTTGCTTTTATTATAACTTCGGTGTCAGGATATTTTGGATATTATGCAAATGGTGGAGCATTGGAAGTTGGAAGAGCGAGTACAAAGGCCGTTGTTTACAGCAGCATTCTGATAATTCTTTTTAATTTAATTTTAACTCAATTATTACTTTCATGATTGAAGCAGCGAATATTTCTAAATCTTTCGGCAAAAAAGATGTGTTGAAGAATATTTCCGTTCAATTTGAGAAAGGGATAACCAACCTAATAATAGGGCAGAGCGGATCGGGAAAGACTGTCTTAATGAAATGTTTAGTTGGGTTGTATAATGTTGACATTGGAAATATTTTCTTCGACGATCGGAATTTTTCTACTATGTCGTTCAAGGAAAAAAAGAAAATCAGACAGGAATTGGGAATGCTTTTTCAGGGTGGTGCTTTGTTCGATTCAATGACAGTCGAGCAAAATGTTATGTTTCCTTTGTCGATGTTTACCAAAAAGACTTTGGAAGAAAAATTAGACAGGGTAAACTTTTGTTTGCAAAGAGTAAATCTTGAAAACTCAAACAAACTTTTTCCTTCGGAGTTAAGCGGAGGAATGATAAAACGTGTTGCGATTGCCAGAGCTATTTCTTTGCAACCAAAATATTTGTTTTGCGATGAGCCTAATTCAGGCCTTGATCCCATGACTTCGGGTGTTATTGATAATTTGATCAGTGAAATAACACACGAATATCAAATTACGACAGTGATAAACACTCACGACATGAATTCAGTGCTTGAAATAGGCGAAAAAATTGTTTTTATTAACAAGGGTGAACTTTGGTGGAGTGGTGATAATCATAATGTGTTGAAAACAAATAATAAAGAATTAAATGATTTTATTTTTGCGACTGAATTAACAAGACGATTAAAAAAATAAGATTCTATACGATTATTATGAGTAAAGAAAATAAAAAGCCACAGATTCACTGATAAACTTTTTAAATAATCAAAATAGAAATATTCAATACAAAAAAAATAATTTTATAATCTATAAATCTGTGGCGAAATTTTTTACATGTATGTTTCAAATAAAACCAATTTTTTTTCCTATAATAAATAATCTTTAAAATGAATTTTCTTGATATAATTTTTATAATTCCAATCATTTGGTTAGCATATAAAGGCTTCAAAAAAGGTTTGATAATTGAATTAACTTCATTGGTTGCTTTAGTTCTTGGTGTTTATTTGGCATATTATTTCTCTAATTATACCGCTGATTTTTTGCGTGATATGTTCAACGTTGGAGAAAAATACATGTCAATAATATCATTTACATTAACATTTATTGTAGTTGTGATAAGTTGTTATATAGTTGGTAAGATGCTCGAAAAATTTGTTGATATTATAATGCTTGGATTTCTTAATAAAATCGTCGGTTCATTTTTCGGAATTTTGAAAGCTGTTTTTGTGTTAAGTATAATTATTTATATTATAAATAGTTATGACCAAAATCAGAATATTATTTCAAAAAAACTTCGTGATAATTCAATTCTATACAATCCAATTTCCTCGGTTGCCGAGATTATTCTACCCAAATTGAATTTTGATAGTATTAAAGAATCGATTCCGGGAAAGGAAGAGGTTTTGGAGAATATTTGATGCCGGATGCAAGATACTGGATGCAAGATGCTGTATACAAGATACTGGATGCAAGATACTGGATACAGGATACAGGATACAGGATGAATTTGTTTTTTAATTCAATAAAAGTATTGTTGCTCTAAACAAATACAAATATAAGAATTGCAGCTATAACAATTACCGTAATTGCAATTAGAATTTGTTTTCTAACTAATAAATTATTTTCATGCCTGGTTTCTTCTCTGATTTTTTTTAGTTCATCTTTTGGTGTTCTCTTATATCTCAATTTGAAAATTTTCCTTTTGGATGAAGGCATTAACCCATAATCCTTATAAGAATCAAACATTTTTCGCTTAGCCCTTCTGTTATTTTTAAGGATGCTGAGCATTGTTGAAATGTGTCCTCCACTCATTTCATTATTGATTATATAATTTTAATTAATTAGTAAAAACTTTAATAAAACTTTATTTCTCCGCAGATTTCGCTGCTATTCTCAGATTTTTTCTGCAGTAATCTGCGAAATCTGCGGGAGATATCAACCTTATTCCTCAATTGCCTTCACTCCCGGAAGTTCTTTGCCTTCAATAAATTCAAGCATTGCACCTCCGCCGGTTGAAACATAACTTACTTTTTTTGAAAGCCCATATTTATTAATTGCTGCAACTGAATCACCACCGCCAATCAATGAAAATGCTCCATTGTTAGTTGCTTCCGCTACTGCACCGGCAATTGCTTTTGTTCCGTTTTCAAAGTTTGGCATTTCAAAAACTCCCATCGGGCCATTCCAAAGTATTGTTTTTGAACCTTTAATTACTTCAGTAAACTCTTTTATGGTTTCGTCAGCAATATCTAATCCCATCCATCCTTCAGGAATATTGCCTGAATCGGAAGTAAGAATTTGGGCATCGTTTGAAAAAGCATCAGCAATAACAGCATCAGTTGGGATTAGTAAATTCACTTCCAATTCTTTTGCTTTCTCAATTGTTTCTAACGCCACATCAAGCAAATCTTCTTCAACCATCGAACTTCCAATTTCTCCGCCGAGTGCCTTGATAAATGTAAACATCATTCCACCGCCAATGATCATATTATCAACTTTATCAAGCAAATTCGTAATAATCTCAATTTTCCCGGAAACTTTTGCACCACCTAAAATTGCAGTAAATGGTTTTTCATTATCCTTAATAGCTTTATTTATGTTTTTTATTTCATTTTCCATAATGTATCCGAAGAATTTATCATTTGGGAAAAACTGTGCAATGATTGCAGTCGAAGCATGCGCACGGTGAGCCGTACCGAAGGCATCATTTACATAAACATCGCCAAGTTCAGATAATTTTTTCGCAAAAGCTTCATCGCCTTTGGTTTCTTCTTTATGAAATCGAAGATTTTCGAGAAGCAAAACTTCGCCTGGTAATAAACTTTCTGAATTTTCTTTGGCTGACTCGCCAATGCAATTATTGGCAAATTTTACTTTTGTGTTAAGTTTTTCTGTAAGGTAAGGAATTAGATGTTTTAATGAGAATTTTTCTTCAGGGCCTTGCTTTGGCCGACCGAGATGAGACATTAAAATTACCGAACCTCCATCATTAAGGATTTTTTTTATCGTAGGAATTGCAGCATTTATTCTTGTTGCATCAGTAATTTCAAATTTTTCATTTAAAGGAACGTTAAAATCAACCCGGATTAATGCCTTTTTGTTTGCAAAATTATAGTTATCAATTGTCTTCATTTTTCTTGTTTTAGTAAAATTTAATATTCAAATTTATGATTATTACTTACATAATATACATTTTCTTTAAAAATATTTAATTTAGCAAAAAAACAAAAAATGCAGGATATTAAAATCACAATAATTCAAACATCTTTAGTTTGGGAAAATGTTGACGAAAATCTCAAATATTTTGATAAAAAATTATCAATAATTAATGATAAGCCCGATTTAATTGTTTTGCCCGAAGAATTTAATACTGCTTTTTCCGTCAGCCCGGAAAAATTTTACGAGAAATTTGACGGTAAAACAATAAATTGGATGGCAGAAAAAGCCTCATCAATGAATTGTGTGATCACCGGAAGCTTGATTATTAAAGAAAACAACAGATATTTCAATGCTTTAATTTGGATGAAACCCGACGGCAGTTTCGATACCTATTATAAAAGGCATTTATTTAGAATGGGAAAGGAGCACCTTAAGTTTTCCGGTGGAAAAAAGCGTTTGATTGTCGATTTAAAAGGTTGGAAAATATGCCCGTTAATTTGTTATGATTTACGATTTCCGGTTTGGGCAAAGAATATTTACAAAAACAAGAACTATGAATATGATGTGTTAATTTATGTTGCAAATTGGCCGGAAATTCGTAGCCATGCCTGGAAAACACTTCTTTTGGCAAGGGCCATCGAAAATCAATCGTTTGTTGTTGGAGTAAATAGAATAGGAAAAGATGGAAATAATATCTCATATTCAGGTGATTCGGCTGCAATCAATCCTCAGGGGGAAATAATTTCCAATATAAAACCAAAACAGGATACTTTTCAGACAATTAATTTGTCGTATTCAAAATTACAGAAAATTCGCGGCAAATTTAATGCAGGTTTTGACTGGGATAATTTCGAAATAAGTGATAAATTTTAGAGAGGATCATTAAAGAATTTATTTTTTTTCACCTTTTCATTAATATTCAAATTTATGCAAAGAAATTAACGTGCTGTAATTGTGAAAAATAAATGGCAGTAAAATATTTTTTTCAAAAAAACATAAATATTTAAATTTTTAGAAGCAAAATACTTGCTTATTAATAAAAATTACTATTTTTGCACTTCCAAATTTTAGAGGAAAATTAAAAGAAAAAAATGTACGCAATAGTAGATATAGCCGGTCAACAGTTTAAAGTTGAAAAAGAGCAAAAAATCTTTGTTCATCGTTTAGAAGGCGAAGAAGGTTCAAAAGTTGATTTTCAAAAAGTTCTTTTATTAGATGAAGAAGGAAAAATAAAAGTTGGTAAACCTTTTGTAGAACAGGCCTGTGTTACTGCCACAATACTTTCTCACTTAAAAGGTGATAAAATTACTGTTTTTAAAAAGAAAAGAAGAAAAGGTTATCAAAAAGAAAATGGACATCGCCAGTATTTTAGTCAAATACAAATTGATAACATCGAAGGATTAACTAAGAAAAAAGCTAAAGCTGAACCGAAAGCTGAAGTTAAAGAACCTGTTGTTGAAAAAACAGAAGAAAATAAATCAGAATAGAAAATAGTTTTTAAAACTTTAAAAATATAAGTTATGGCTCATAAGAAAGGTGCCGGTAGTTCAAATAACGGTAGGGAATCCGAAAGTAAACGACTTGGAGTTAAGATTTACGGCGGACAATTTGCAAAAGCAGGTAATATTATTATCCGTCAAAGAGGTACTGTTCACAATCCCGGTGAAAATGTTGGGATGGGAAAAGATCATACTTTGCATGCTTTGATTGATGGAAAAGTTGTTTTTACAAAGAAAAGAAACAATAGGTCTTATGTTTCGGTTGAAGCATTGGAAAGTAATTAAGCACTAATTGAAAAGAATTTTTTCAAGATAACCTCCTTTTTTTAATAGTATTAGTTGAATCTCCCAAATTAATTTTTGGGGGATTTTTTTTTATAGATTAGGTTATGTCTATTTCTATCTGATTTCGAAGTAAATCTTCGTAAGTGTCGCGTTTTCTTATTAATTTTGCCTCTCCATTTATTATTAGAACTTCTGCAGGTTTGAATCTTGAATTATAATTTGATGACATACTGAATCCATATGCTCCGGCATTTTTAATTGCTAAAATATCATTTACCCTGACTTCGTTCAAATCTCTGTCTTTTCCAATATTATCAACCTCACATAAATTACCCACAACATTATATTTCTTCATCTTTCCATTTGGATTAGAAATGTTTATGATTTCATGATATGCGTCGTACATCATCGGGCGTAAAAGGTGGTTAAAACCGGTGTTTGTACCAACAAAATCAATATATCCGTTGGATTTTAAAACAACAGCTTTCGTCAACAAATACCCTGCTTCACTAACTAAATAACGTCCCGGCTCAAACCATAATTCCATATCTTTGCCACGTTGCCTGCAAAATTTCTTAAATTCAAAAACAAATTTCTTTCCTGTTTCATTAATATCAATTACTTCATCATCATCCTTGTGTTTAACCATAATTCCACCGCCAAAATCAAGATATTCAAGGTCATTGAAATGTTTTGAGATTTCGAAAATAATTTCGGCTCCCTTTATAAATACCTCGGGACTGAGAATGACATGACTCGAGTGAATATGAAGGCCATTAACTTTGATATTATATTTATTCACGATTTCAAGCAGCTGATCGAACTGTTTGAGAGAAATTCCAAATTTTGATTGATTATGCCAAACAGTGACTCTTTTTGAATTTACTGTTGAATAATGCTCTTTATTAATATTTGCAAAATCAATTCCCGAAACTTCGCCACTTTCCACTTCAGAAATTATATTCGGATTAAGACGGAGACAGCATGGAATCGAATTTCCGTATTCTTTACCAAATTTCTCCAGATTTTGAAGGTTTTCAATATTTATATATACACCCAATTTCACGGCTTGCCTGATCTCTTCAAAATCAACAATATTAGGAGTAAAAACTATTTCTTTGGGTTTAAATTCTGCTTCTATGCCCATTTGAATTTCAGGGATTGATACTGTGTCAAGGCCGGTACCAAGTTTTTTCATAAGTTTTATAATACTTATGTTTGAACATGATTTAATTGCAAATTTTATTTTTAAATCCACTCCATCGAAAGCAGTTTTAAAATCATTAAGATTTTTTTCAATGATTTCCGAGTCATAAACATAAAGCGGTGTATCGAATTTTTGACATAATTCAGGTATGGAAATTTCCTGAATGCTAAATAATTGATCATTTAATTCCATTTTATTGTTAATTTGTTATTTCGTAATAATAAAATTTTCTTTTATTGAAACTGCCCTGTTCATAAGTTCATTCACCCTTAAAAATTGTGCATGATTTTCTTTATTTATCAATCGTTCAAGATGCCATGATAGCATTCCGTGTGCACCCCATAAAATGTAATAGGGAAGTAGCTCCCATTCTTTTTTATTCATTTTTCTGACTTGATTATATCGTTTCAGAAAAACATTGATATGTTCCTGACTCGATTTGTTGTCAATAAAACAAAATCCGTTTATCGTCATTCCAACATCAAAAAGCAAGTTATCGCAACAAGCTTCCTCAAAATCAATTATTGCAAGGAGTTCGTTGTTTTTGAAAATAGTATTGTCCGGAAAAATATCACCATGCACGATTCCTTTTGGAATATTCTCAGATAAAGGTTCTTTAAGAAATTTGGTATATTTTTCAAAATATGTGAATATCTCTGGGAATTTGTATTTGGCAGTTTTAAACTTTTCAATCAATGAAATACAATTATCAATATGTATCACGTTTTTTCTATGAAATTCTTCCCATTTTTTAAAATTATTAAGTTTTGCGACAGCTTCGGCAATTTCAAATACAGTTTGTTTATTTGGTTTGGGTTTTTCACCTTCGATGAATTCATAAATTACTACCATCCCTTCAGTGGTCTGGTTCACGTAACTTCCATCACAACCTTGAATTGCTTTAGCGATCGGGAACTCAATTTTTTCTAATTCACTAAGTAAATTTAGTTCGTAATTTATAAATTTTATAGGCTGTTGTTTACAAATTCTGTAAAGAAAATCTCCTTTTGCGGTTGTGATTTTATAATTAATATTTGCAAAACCATCGCTAAGTTTTTCAAACTTTTCAGTCTTTCCTAAATTATAATTTTGAAGTACTTTATTTATTTCCTCTAACATAGTCCTTTTATTTGAAAAGTATTAGCAGAATTAATTGTCTTTTAATAAACTATTTTACTTAATACCGTTTCCTTACTTTCTTTTTTGGAAAAAGGCCTGATCCTGAAACTATACGAATATTCACCTGCAGGAAGTGTGTATTCAGGATGTGTGCGAGCTCCCCAGCTATTATCACCCCCAACACCCATTTGTTTATAATCAATATTCAAACTTATTATCTCTCCGTGTTTTATGTCGTTGCGATGACGTTGAGGTTTATGTTTCCCGGGATGGTCGAGTTCGCTCATCGAAAATTGGTGAGCACTTGTGCTGATTAATGGCATTCCACAAATAAGAATACCGACTCCTTCATTATCAGTCAGTGATAACCATCTTACATCGGTTTTGTTCCCGTTTTCCTGTGGCCTGACATAAGGAAAATATTGTTCCCAAACATTTCCCTCATATAATCCGACCGGTGCACCTGTTTTTCTATCCTGGTAGCTTTCATGAGGCCCGCGTCCAAACCAGGCGATTTTATCGAAACTTTTTGGCAAAATCATGCTCATTCCAAATCGGGGAAGTTCAGATAATGTTGAATCATGTGTAATTATCCGGCTGCTTACAATTATTTCAGAATTACCAAGAATAGTATATTTTGTAAAATATTCGGAATTTAATTCTTTTATTTCTGAAGCAACTTCGATTTCAATTTGTTGGGGTGAAACTTCCTTGATATTTATATTGGTTGTTTGAAGTTTATTTCCTGCATTTTTCCAACTGGCACAACGAACTGGCATGTTGTTGCCAAGATCATTATCGGTTGGCGATCGCCAGAAATTTGGTTTTAATCCTTCATGAATTAGCTCTTTGTCATTAAATACAATTGAACTTAATATTCCCTTTTTCTTATCGAATTTTATATCGAATCCGTCACCATTAATAATTATTTCTTCTTCTGTTTGAATTAATTTCATGGGTGGAAGATTGGCAGGAGTAATTTTTTGGTTTTTAATAAAAAAGGGTAGTTTAAATTGTTCGTAAGCGACCTCATGTCCTTTAGGCAAAAGAGCAGATTTTGATTTTGTACGAGCATTTATTGTAAAAAAATATTCAGTACCTACCTGAATGTCAATTCTTGGTAAAGAAAGAGTTATTAGAGTAGAATCGTGAGGAACAAGATTTATTGTAGGGAGAGTTTGCCAAAATAAAACTTCTCCATCAGCCATCAGTTTCCATGAAAAATCAAATTCTGAAAGATTTGTAAAATCAAAATTATTAAATACCTTTATCTCTCCTTTATTTAAATCAAAAGCTTTAAAATTAATATTTTGATATACTTTTTTTACTTCCCAAATATGTGGATTAAAATCCCGGTTGGCTTGAACTAATCCGTTAGCACAAAAGTTTGAATCGTTCACAACTCCTGCAAATCCCATATCGCCGCCATAAGCCCAAAAGAAATTTCCTTCGTCATCATATTTTAGAAATGTTTGATCAACCCAATCCCAGATAAAACCGCCCTGAAGAGCTTTGTAATTGTTGATCGCCGTCCAATAATCCTGGAGGTTGCCAACGCTGTTTCCCATAGCATGAGCATATTCGCAAAGAATAAGCGGACGGTCATCATCTGATTTTGCAAATTTTATTATTTTTTCAATCGATTTATACATTGGACAATAAATATCTGTTAATCCGTGTACTCCGGCGTCTTCACTTTGAACTGGACGAGAAATGTCACGACTTTTGATCCAATTATAAGTTTCTTTGAAATTTTGTCCATAACCGGTTTCATTACCAAGTGACCAAATAATTATTGAAGAATGATTCTTGCTACGTTCGACCATTCTTTGGGTTCGTTCCATAAAAGCATGTTTCCATTCGGGTTTGTTAGCAAGAGTTTTTTCAGGATTGTAGGGATCGGAGCCATGAGCTTCAATATTTGCTTCATCAATCAGATATAATCCATATTTATCGCATAATTCATACCATTCACGACGGTTAGGATAATGACTGTTTCGGACAGCATTTATATTCATTTGTTTCATCAAACGGATATCCCGGATCATTGATTCGACAGTAATTACTCTTCCACTTAAAGGATCATGTTCATGGCGATTAACTCCTCTTATTGTTATTGGTACTCCATTTATTTTTAATTGCCTGTCTTCAATTTCTACTTTTCTGAATCCGATTTTGCATTCAGCTTTTTCAATAATTTCGCTTTTACTGTTTTTTAGTAGAATAATTAGTTTGTAAAGATTTGGTGTTTCAGCGGTCCATTTTTTCACATTAGGAATTTGTGTTTCAAAAACGATTTCCGATTTCCCGAACTTATTTAATTTTAATGTTTTATTAAGAGAATAAATTTCTGATTCATTAATGAATTCTAAAAGTTTTGCTTCAACAAAAGTTTTAATATTTTTGTTTGTTGAATTATTAATTTCAACATTCAAAGAGAAACTCCCATCCCGGTATTCGTTTTCAAGATCAGCATTAACAAAAAAATCTCTAATAAAAATATTGGGTTTTGTAAAAATGTAAACATCTCTTTCGATTCCGCTCATTTTCCAATAATCCTGGCCTTCGAGATAGCTGCCATCGCTATATCTGTAAATCTCAAGAGCAAGAGAATTTTTGCCACTTTTCATAAAGTTTGTAATGTTGAATTCAGCAGGTGTTTTACTTCCCTGGCTATAACCTAGAAATTCACCGTTAAGCCAAACATACATTGCTGATCTTACACCTCCGAAATGCAGAAAAATTTGTTTTTCTTTCCATTTTTCAGGAATATTGAAAACAGTTTTATATGAACCAACCGGATTATAATCATGGGGCAAAAAAGGTGGATTTGAGGGAAAAGGATAATCGACATCAGTATAAATCGGGGCATCAAAACCCTGAAGTTCCCAGTGCCCCGGTACAATAATATCATCCCAATCCGAAACATCATAATTAGAAAGAAAGAAATCTTTCGGCCTTTGAACAGGATTTTTAGCATAATGAAATTTCCACTTGCCGTTTAGGGAAATATATTCTTGCTTATCACCGGAATAGTGAACAAATGAAGCATGTGGAGCTTCTTTGTTTATCCCTGTAATTTGTGGATTTTCCCATTCATTTCCGGTTTGGGCGTGTGTGATTTGTGAAAGAAACAGCGTAAGAATTATTAGAAAGTATTTCATGTGTTAAAAATTGCTTCCCTCAGATGGTGCAGATAATTGCAGAAAAAATCAGCGGAAATCAGCGTAATCTGCGGGAGATATGTTTATTAATCTATTCTCCAATCAATTTCCTGCAAGCCCAAATCCCGAAGAATTTCATTGGTTTTTGAGAAATGTTTGCAACCAAAAAATCCGGAATATGCCGAAAAAGGCGAAGGATGAGCTGCTTTTAGAATATAATGCTTGGTTGTATCAATCAGGATTTCTTTAGCTTTGGCATAATTTCCCCAGAGAATAAAAACAAGTCCTGTTTTTTTTTCCGAAATGGTTGATATAACTGAATTTGTAAAAGTTTCCCAGCCTTTATTTTGATGGGAACCGGCCTGGTTTGCTCTTACTGAAAGTGTGGCATTAAGCAACAAAACACCTTGTTTTGCCCAGTTTTCCAAATTTCCATCCTCCGAAGGTTTTATTCCCAGATCATCATTTAATTCTTTGAAAATATTATTTAAAGATGGTGGATTTTTTATCCCTTTCGGTACAGAAAAACATAAGCCATGAGCCTGCCCGGTACCATGATAAGGATCCTGTCCTATTATTACAACTTTCACTATATCAAAAGGAGTCAGATCAAAAGCTGAAAACATCAGTGAACCCGGTGGATAAACTTTATGTTTTTTTTTCTCTTCAATGAGAAATTTCTTCAGGCCTAAGAAATAATCAGAATTAAATTGATCTTCAAGGATAGTTTTCCAGCTTTCTTCAATTACAGGTTTAATTTTTTCCATTTTTTTTCAATAAAACTAAAACAAATTTGAAATAACAATAAGTTAGTAAAAAATCTGTTATAGTATAAATTTTCGTTTTATTTTTGTCGAAATTTTTAAAAATTATTGCGTAAAAATATGAAAAAAGTCTTAATAAAGCTGTTATTGGTTGTTTTGGCAGGAATGTTTATTGTTTCCTGTAGTTCAAGTAAGAAATGTGCAGCTTACGGAGAAACTTCGAAGTTTCAAAAAGAAAGACGTTACTAAAGACAAGCTTTTGTTAATGAATTTCAAAGTTTTTGATAATATAAAAAACTATTGCTTAAGGAATAGCTCAGGTTGATAGATTTATAATTAGATATGTCTCAAATCAAAAAAGAATAAAGATCAACAGGAAAAATCTCCGGGCATCTGATAATCAAACAGGTATTTGACATGTTTTTTTAACATAAACGGATGAAATTGTTTTTTAAAATATTCCTAATTGTAATTTTTATTTTTACCGGGATATTATCATTTTCCCAGTCCGAAAAATTTATTGATACACTGAGTAATAGTGTCCTGTTTCGAAAAGAAATGAAGGGCGGGCTAATTATTCATAATCGTGGATTCGGTATCAAATTTCAAAAAGCCAGGAATATTAATGCTTTCAAAAAGCAATTCTTTGAAGTTGAAGCCGTAACAATGCAAGCCCTTAAACAAATAAAAGTCATTAATACATACTTTTATAATGCAAAGCCATATTATTATGGGAAATTGAATAATCTATACATTTTCAGGGGAGGGCTCGGAATTGAAAAATTACTCAACAACAAACCCTATTGGGGAGGAGTTGAGCTATTATATAACTATTCCTGCGGAGCTTCTATTGGGGTTGCAGTTCCGATTTATTTATACATAATTCATTTTTCTCCGGATAGTTATGATTACACTCTTGAGACAGAAAGATATGATCCCGATATTCATTTTCAAGATATTATTTATGGTAGAGGCCCCTTATTCAAAGGTATCGGAGAATTAGGCTTTCATCCCGGATTTTATGGAAAAGCCGGCTTGAATTTTGAGTTCGGAACATATAACACAAAAATAAGCTCGCTTGAAATTGGTGCCATTATTGATGTTTATCCCACAGGAATAGCATTAATGGCATTTGAATCAAAAAGATACGCCTTTTTGACTTTGTTTTTTAGTATTAGTTTTGGGAAAAAGTATAATTAAGTCATTTGTTTTTTAGTTTTTTTTTCTATCTTTGTAAGGCATAATAAAATATTTTTTAATAAATAATTATTTAGAACCTCTGCTTTAAATTATTACAAGCAGAGGTTTTTTATTGTAGAATCAATTTTGTCAAGATTTACTATTTTCTCAATAATTCCAGACAAGTTTTTGAAAATATTTGGAACATTCCTTGAAAAATTTAGTCAAAAGGGATGAAAACAAATATTAACTTAAAATTAAAACAAATGAAATCTTTTATGCATGTTAAAAAAAATCTAGTACTAATTTTACTGATATCAATTTTGATAACTTTTTCATATCAAAATTGTAATGCTCAACAAAGAACTTACGAGCGTACTCAAGTTATTCCATACTTATCTGAAAAAATTGATCCTGTTCAAAACATTGTTTATGCTAATTCATTTCTGTCAGCATGGGGTCAGCTAAAGGATGTACTTGGAGGGGATATAAGATTGAAACAGCAAATTTATTTAGAGAAATATTTAAATGAATATGCTATAAAAAGCGCAAATGATGAAAATTATGTTGCCATGGGAGGATTTGTTAAAAATGGTATTATTGAAAAAATTAACAAAGAGTTGAAATCAAAATTCAGATTGCAACAAACAAATTTGAATGTTTATAAAGACAAATCTGATGTGATTATTTGTTATGCCTATTTTCAGAAAAAACTAAAATTTGACACTGAATTTCAATCTTTAAATAAACCGTATCCATTTTATTATAACGGAAAACAAACTAAGGTTGAATGTTTTGGGATCAACTCAAATATTGATAATTCATATAAACGAAATTTGTTAAAGCAGGTAGAGATCATTGATTATCGGAATAACCGGGATTTTATTATTCGTTTAAAAGGAAGAAATCAGGATGAAGAAATAATTTTAGCAAAGGTTGACCTTGGTAAAACCCTTGAAATTACAATTGATAATATTAAAGAAAAGATAAGAAATTCAAAATGGGAGAATTTAAAAAATGATGATGTTCTCATCATTCCGAAAATTGATTTTTCAATTGAGCATTCTTATAAATTATTGTTAGGAAAACATCTTGCAAATAAAGGTTTTGAAGATTATTTTTTCGATAGAGCGGAACAAAATATAAAATTTGAGCTTAATGAATCGGGAGCATCAGTTGCTTCTCAGGCAGAAATTGTTTTAAAAAAAGGAAGAGGCCCGAGATATTTATTATTTGACAAGCCATTTCTTTTAATAATGAAATCAAAATCAGAAGAAAAACCATATTTTGCATTATGGATTGCGGACCCTGAATTTCTATTTGAACAAAAATAAAAACTAATTGTATAGATGGTTAATATTTTTTGTAAATTCGGTTTAGCTTAGCTTAAGATAATTATTATGTTGCAAGACAATGGCAATAAGGATGATGAGTTAATAAAATCATTTCAACAAACACAAAACAGGGAGGCATTTAGCAAGCTAATATCAAAACACAAGAATACGGTTTTTAATTTTTGTTTCCGATATTTAGGAAATTATGATGATGCTGATGACTGTACACAGGAAATATTTATAAAATTATTTCATAATTTGCATTCTTTCAAATTCCAATCAAAATTTTCAACATGGTTATATAGAATTATTATTAACACTTGTAAAGATTTGCAAGGCTCAAAATACAAGCGGCAATTATCGAATGTTATCCGACTTTCAACTTATAGTATTCAGAATGAATCACGAGCAGAAGTTGATATTGTAGATCATTCTCAAAATCCGGAAAACATTTTAAAAAATAAAGAACTTGGTGACCTGATAAATAAGGCAATTAACAAATTAAAAGGTAAGCAAAAGACGGTTTTGCTTTTACGTGATATTGAAGGTAGGAGTTATGAAGAGATCGCGGAAATTGCCGAACTTAATTTAGGAACCGTAAAATCTAATTTGGCAAGGGCAAGAATTAAGCTTGCCGGAATATTAAAAAATCAAATTGTGAAATGAAATGTAGTGAAATAAAATATCAATTGTCGGAATATATTGATGGGCTTCAAAATGAAGAGCAATTGAGAAATATTGAAGTTCATCTGCAAAAATGCAGTAAGTGCAGAAACGATTTGCAATATCTAAAAAATTATAAATCATTAATTAATAAATTGGATAATCAGAAAGCTCCGGCCGACCTCGAAAGTAAAATATTTAACAAAATTGATAGTGGAAATGAAATATTCGCAATAAATTCTAAAAAACAAAACCCCCGAATTTCATTAATAATAAAACTTACTGGAATTGCAGCCGCAATCCTGGTATTTATATATTTTGTTAATCCAATTGAATTATTCAGTCCGGCTTCTCTTAGTGTAGAATTTGTTCCAAAGATGGAAAAAAAGGGAAAAGACGAAAAAATGAAAAAAGGAAGTTTAAATGAATACAGAACAAATCAAGCAATTTTAAAACTGACAGAACTAGTTGAAGCTCACAAAGGAGAAATTCTAAAAGAAAACATTGAAGCTGATGAGATTTTTTTGTTAATTATAATTCCGAAAGCAAATTATTATGACTTTGCTGAAAGCTTCAATTTAATTTCTGTAAAAGAAAAACTACCCAATCAACTTCCATTTTCATTTAGCCGTAAGGTCAGAATACAAATAGGTTTCATAATCACCGAACTCTGAAATATTTCATTATCTTTACTGGAAATTAAAAAGATGATACCATGAAACGATTCAGAATAATTTTGGTTCGTTTGTTCCAAAAGGGATTTATTATATTCATTTATTAACTGGAGAAAAAGAAATAATTAAGGATATTATTCACAATTAGAATTATTGGATAAATATATTTTTGTTGTAGGGACAAAAATTTATTTTGAGGTGCTGGGAGCAAGATGGGAAAAGAAGTCATTTTAGCTGCTAAAAAATGGCTAAATATTTCAAAATGCAAATATTTTCCTATATTTGAACAATTAATTTTTTTAAAAATATTATGAATTACGAAATCTTACAGATAGAAATCAAAGAAGAAATAGCGATAATTACAATCAATAGGCCAAAAGCATTAAATGCTTTGAATACCAGGTTTTTTGATGAGATGGATGATGCTATTGAATCAATTTCAAAAAACCAAAATATCAGAGCTTTGATAATTACCGGCCAGGGGAAGGCATTTGTGGCAGGTGCAGATATTGCCGAAATGGTTGACATGACTCCTGAGCAGGGAACAGCTTTTTCAAAAAAAGGACAAAACACTTTCAATAGCATCGAAAATTTGAGAATACCTGTTATAGGTGCTATTAACGGTTTTGCACTTGGGGGTGGACTTGAATTGGCTATGGCTTGTGATTTTAGGATTGCAAGTACAAGGGCAAAATTCGGGCAGCCTGAGGTTAATCTTGGAATGATATCGGGTTATGCCGGAACTCAAAGGCTATCTCGTATTGTAGGTCCGGCAGATGCTTTATATCTTTTAACAACAGCCGAATTGATTAGGGCAGAAGATGCCTTAAGAATAGGATTGATACAAAAAATTGTTGAACCTGAAGAATTGATTGAAGAAGTAATTAAAATCGCTCAAACAATTGCTGCTAAAGGACCGAAAGCAATTGAAAAAGTAAAATATGTAACACGAAAAGGATTGCAAATGGATTTTTATAAAGCATGTGATCTTGAAGCGCAATATTTCGGAACGCAATTTAAAGATGAAGGTGAAGAAGGAATGAGAGCTTTTCTTGAAAAACGAAAACCGGAATGGAAAGAAAAGTATTAAAATTTGAAACATATTTAAAATGTAACAATTTAAAATGTAACCATTTAACAATATAGCAATTTAACAATTTTTAATACATAAGATATAGAATAAGAACATTTGTAAAAAATTAATTATATAATCATCCAAAAAATAAAAATATGAATTACGATGAAAGACTCAGAAATGTAACAGTGCTCGGAGCTGCCGGAAAAATGGGTAGCGGAATATTGTTACTGACTGCTGTTGAGATGGCTGAACTTAGCCTAAAACCTGAAAACAAATCAAAAACTTATGTTTTGAATGCCGTTGATCTTTCTGATGAAGGTCTTGCTGGTTTAATGAAATATCTAAAAGTGCAATTGCAAAAAATTGCCGAGAAAAAAACAGTATTGCTTAGAAAAATTTATGCAGATAGAGCCGACTTGATTGAAAATGGCGAAATTATCGAGCAATATATTTTTGATGTAATGAATGTTGTTCGTCCGCAAACTAAACTTGAGGCAGCCTACGATTCAACATTGGTTTTCGAGGCAATTAGCGAAAACAAAGACCTGAAAGTGAAATTGCTTTCACAAATCGATACACACAACAATAGCAATCCATGGTATTTCACCAATACTTCGTCTGTGCCTATTAATATGATTGACAATGAAGCTAAGCTTGGTGGCAGAATACTCGGATTTCATTTTTACAATCCACCTGCTGTTCAAAAATTAGTTGAATTAATAAAAACAGAAAATTCTGTTGAAGAAATGGTCGAATTTGCAAAAATTTATGCAAAAAATCTTGGAAAAATTATCGTTCCATCAAATGATTTTGCAGGTTTTATTGGGAACGGACATTTCATGCGCGATGCTATGCACGCAATCATAGAAGTCGAATCTTTATCAAAAGAAGTACCTTTTGTAGAAGCAGTTTATATGATCAATAAAGTAGCTCAGGATTTTTTGGTAAGGCCAATGGGTATCTTTCAATTGATTGATTATGTCGGTATTGATGTGGTTAGTTTTATTATGAATGTAATGAATCCCTTCCTCGACGATGAAGAACTGCACAGTCCCTTGCTTAACAAATTGATGGAAGCAGGAATCAAAGGCGGTCAGAATTCCGATGGCTCACAAAAAGATGGTTTCTTTAAATATGAAAAAGGAGCACCTTTTGCGGTTTACGATCCTGACAAAAACGAGTATCATTCAATTTCAGATTTTAAAGAAAAATGTGATGAAAAATTAGGCCCTTTACCTGATTCAACTGTTTCGTGGAAATCAATTATCCGACGACGTGATAAGGAAGAACTTCTTGAGAACTTCTTCACATCCTTGAAATCGCTACAATCTCTTGGTGCCCGCCTTGCTGTTAAATATGGTAAACGTTCTAATGAAATAGGAAAAACTCTTGTTTCTACTAAAGTTGCTCATAACGAAAACGATGTTAACACAGTTATGTTAACTGGATTTTTCCATGCTTATGGTCCGGTAAATAGTTTTTTTAATTAATTATGTTTGACTATTTATTGAAAAAAATTATTAAAAACACAAAAAATTTAAAGAAATGAAAAAACTTAGACAAAAAGTATATATGGCAGCCGGATATAACACAATATCCTTAGGAACAGGCAGAAAAGAATTTCACCCTAAAAAACCCCGACCCGAACTCGAACACTATATTAAAGAAGCCGGCCAGGCAACATTGAAACAAATTGGTGGTGCAAAAAATGTTGATGAAGGTGTAATAGGTAATTTTATGGCTCCTCGTTTTAATAAACAGGGGCATTTAGCAGGTTTTATTCCAATGATAGATAAGAATTTGGAATACAAACCCTGTACTCGTACCGAGGGAGCTTGCGGTTCGGGAGCTTTAGCTTTGATGAGTGGGATAAAATCAGTTTTGGCTGAAACAGCCGATATCGTTCTGACTGTTGGTGTTGAAGTTCAAAATACTATGAAAGCAATTTATGGTGCAGATGTTTTGGCAGGTGCCGGTTGGTTCCAAAAACGAAAAGAAGGGCATGCATATTTTTTCCCTGGTCAGTTTAGTAACCGGGCAGGAGCATATTACGAAAAATATGGAATGGAATATGCACGAAAAGGTATGCGTCGCTGGTTTAGAAATGCCATGGAAAATGCAAGACTTTGCCCTACAGCCCAGGAATATCATAATGCGGTTAAAGACCTTGATGGACTTTATGATAAGTTAAAACCAAATGGAAAAGCTTTTGTCGATAATTTATCGGTTCTCGATTGTTCAAAGGTTTCCGATGGTGCTTCTGCAATTGCAATTTGTTCTGAGGAAGGTTTGAAAAAAGCCGGAATTCTAAAAGATCAGGCTGTTGAAGTTTTGGGTTGGGGACAAGCTCAAAGAAATCTGACAAATGATCCACCTGACTTAACCGAAGTTACGGCAATCAAAAAAGCCGCAAAAGAAGCAATTGAATCTGCCGGTATAACCATTAATGACCTTGCAACTATCGAAGTTCACGATTGTTTTTCTATTGCCGGAATTTTGACAACCGAAGCTCTCGGATTTGCCGAACCGGGCAGAGGTGCACAATTTGTTGCTGACGGACATACAGCCCGTGATGGAAAAATTCCTTTGAACACAACCGGAGGATTAATCGGATGGGGACATCCAACAGGAGGAACCGGAGTTCATCAGGCTGTAACTATCTGGGAACAACTTACGGGAAAAGCCGGTGAAGCTCAAATTGAAATCCCCAAAGATCGCCCTTACGGAATGACAATTAATATGGGTGGTGATGATGTTACAGCTGTTGCAATTATCTATAAAAGAGGGTGATTGATTGATAATTGGACACTTGAAATTAGAAATTCAGGAAAAGTCCAAATTTCTAGTTTCCAATTACTTTTATATTTTAACAAATTTAATATTTAAATAAAATGAAAAAGTTTGCCATAGTATTAGCCGGAAATGGGGTTTATGATGGAGCCGAAATTCAGGAAGCAGTTCTCACCATGTTAGCTGTTAAACAACAATCTTGCGATTATCAGTGTTTTGCTCCTGATATTCAGCAATATCATGTAGTAAATCATCTAAACGGTGAGGAAATGAACGAAAATCGAAATGTTCTGACCGAATCTGCCCGGATTGCAAGGGGTAACATTAAAAAATTATTAGAATTTGATGCAAATGAATTTGATGCTTTGATCTTTCCGGGTGGATTTGGAGTTGCAAAAAACTTGTGTACAATTGCTTTTGACGGTGCTAATGCTTCAGTAAACGAAGATGTCACGAAAGCAGTTATCGAGATGCATAAACATAAAAAACCAATAGGTGCACTTTGTATTGCTCCGGCTATGATTGCAAAAATCATTGGCAATGAGCTTAATGTTACAATTGGGAAAGATGAGGCGACTGCTAATGCTATTGAACAAATGGGAGCAATTCATATTGAAACCGATCATGCTGATGTTGTTCTGGATGAGGAAAATTTAATTTTTACAAGCCCCTGTTATATGCTCGATGCCAACATTTCACAAATATATGACGGAGCATATAATACAGTTGAAGCTATGATAAAAATGATGGAGTAATATTTCAAAGAAAATGAATAGGTACTACTACAAATTTTGTAGAACCATGAAATATTGATACCATTAAAATTGCAGTAGAACCAATGAATAAAATATCAAAACTTTACAATATTAAATATCCTGTCATTCAAGGTGGAATGATTTGGTGTAGTGGATGGAGATTGGCATCGGCAGTGAGTAATGCCGGTGGACTTGGTTTAATAGGTTCAGGTTCGATGTATCCGGAGGTTTTATCCGAACACATTAAAAAATGTAAAGCTGCTACTAACAAACCCTTTGGAGTTAATCTTCCTCTCTTATATCCTCATACCGAAAAACATATTGATGTTATTATGAAAGAAAATATCAAAATTGTTTTTACTTCAGCAGGAAATCCAAAAAAATATACGTCTTACCTTCAAAAAAATGGAATTGTTGTTACTCATGTAATTGCCAATGTAAAATTCGCAAAAAAATGTGAAAAAGCCGGAGTCGATGCCATTGTTGCAGAAGGTTTTGAAGCAGGAGGTCATAATGGTTATGAAGAAACAACAACAATGGCATTAATACCTGCAGTTCGTCAGGCCGTTACATTACCTGTTATTGCCGCCGGTGGAATCGCAACCGGCAGGGCTATGCTCGCTGCATTTTCGCTTGGTGCCGAAGGAGTTCAAATAGGTAGTCGTTTTGCTGCTTCCCTTGAATCATCCGCACATGATAATTTCAAGGAAAAAATTATTGATGCTCAAGACGGTGATACAAGACTTACTCTGAAACAGTTGGTACCTGTGAGACTAATTAAAAATAGATTTGTAGAAAAAGTTCAAAAAGCCGAATATTCAGGAGCCTCAGTTGATGAACTTTTAACACTTCTTGGAAAGGGTAGGGCAAAATCCGGAATGTTTGATGGTGATGTTGATGAAGGTGAGCTTGAAATTGGGCAGATTTCTTCATTAATTGATAAAATTGAACCTGTTTCAGAGATAATGAAAGAAATTGTTGCTGAATTTGAAATTGCAAAAAATCAAATTTCTAATATTGAATTTTAAATTTGAATTTGATATGTCATAAATTTGATTAAATTTGTTGTTTTTGATGAAAAATTATTAAAAACAGATTTAGTACTTTTTTAATTATGAATTTTAATTTTACCGAAGAACAAGAAATGATACGGCAAGCCGCAAGGGACTATGCCGAACGTGAGTTAATTAAGGATGTTTTAGAAAGAGATGAAAAAGCTGAATATCCAGCTGTACATATAAAAAATCTGTCTGAACTCGGTTTCCTCGGCATGCTTGTCGATCCGAAATATGACGGAGGTGGGATGGATACTATTTCCTATGTTTTGGCAATGGAGGAAATTTGCAAAATTGATGCTTCGGTGGGAGTAATTATTTCAGTTAATAATTCATTAGTTTGTTATGGTATAGAAAAATATGGTACTGAGGAACAGAAAGAAAAATATTTAAAACCTCTTGCAAGAGGTGAAAAAACAGGTGCTTTTCTCCTTAGCGAACCCGAAGCAGGTTCTGATGCTACTCACCAAAAAACTTCCGCAGAAGATAAAGGAGATTATTACTTAATTAACGGAACAAAGAACTGGATATCGAATGCAGATTCAGGTTCAATTTATATTGTTATTGCTCAAACTCATCCCGAGAAAAAACATAAAGGGATTAATGTTTTTATTGTTGAAAAAGATACTCCCGGTATTTCCCTTGGACCACACGAAGATAAAATGGGCATGAGAAGTTCAGACACACACTCTGTTATGTTTACTGATGTAAAAGTTCCCAAAGAAAACAGGATAGGTGAAGATGGTTTTGGATTTAAATTTGCTATGAAAACCCTTGAGGGAGGCAGAATTGGAATTGCCTCACAAGCTTTAGGAATTGCTTCAGGCGCTTTTGAACGTTCTGTTTATTATGCAAAAGAAAGAAAAGCTTTTGGTACTGAAATAGCAAATCATCAGGCAATTGCATTTAAAATATCCGATATGGCCGTTAAAATAGAAGCAGCAAGAAACTTTTGTCTAAAAGCTGCCTGGCTGAAAGACCAGGGAAAACCTTTTGGTGTTGCAAGTGCGATGGCAAAACAATATGCAGCAGATATTGCCATGGAAGTTACTACCGATGCTGTTCAAATACATGGTGGATATGGATATGTGAAAGAATATCATGTAGAAAGATTAATGCGTGAAGCCAAATTGACCCAAATATATGAAGGTACGTCAGAAATACAAAAAATTGTAATTTCACGATCGATATTAAAAGGTTAAAAAATACAGCTATAATTTTGTCGAATATGGCTGCAATATTTAGTGATTATTAGTACTATAGTGACATTGCTGCTAATAACCTCCAACTATTTTGGAGTACATTACCGTTAAAGTTTAAAACACAAAGTTTCTCGGAGAAATACACTAAATATTAGAGCCAAAAAAATGAATTTTTATTCTTGTAAAATCCGGTTTTTACCGGGAATTTTAAAAATAAAGAAACTGGAATTTTTTGTATTTTTGTAAAAATTGATAATTATGCTTATTGAAAGAATAAATGATGAAATAGTTATAAGAATTCCTGCAATGGTAGATACTGATGATTTACAGGATTTTATTAATTATGTTAGGTATAAAGAACTTACATTTGATATAAATGTTCCACAAGATAAAATTGATAAACTTGCTTCTGATTTAAATAAAAATTGGTGGAAAGAAAATAGAAAACGATTTATTAAATGAAAATTATTGTTGATACTAATATCGTTTTTAGTGGAATATTGAATCAAAAAAGCAGGATTGGTAAGACTCTAATAAGTGAGCAGAAGTATTTTGATTTTTATAGTTGTTTTTATCTTCAAACAGAATTAAAAAATCATTATCCAAAGATTGCACGTATTGCTAAAAAATCAATTGATAGAATTGTTGAGATTGAAAATTATGTAACAAAAAACATTAAATTTATAAACGAAATTATTATTCCTGAAAATATTATTGTTGAATCTGAAAAATTAGTTGAAGACATTGATTTTGATGATATTTTATTTGTTGCTTTAACAAAACATATTAAAGGTAAATTATGGACTGGTGATAATAAGCTTATTAAAAGTCTGAAGTTAAGAGGATTTACTCAAATAATCACAACGCAAGAGATTCTTAGGTTAATTGATATGGATAACATAGAAAATGGATAAAATCGAAAATGAGAATCTACTCATTAATTCAAAAGATGGGCAATTATGGAATCAATTAACAGTTGAAGAACAAGAAGAATTGTTAAAAGCTGAAAAGGAAAGTGAAGATGAAAGAAATTTAATCAATTGGAAAATTATTAAAGAGAAACATAAAAATAAATTTTAAATAAATTAAAACACTAAATATGAAAATATTAATTTGTATTAGTAATGTTCCCGATACAACTACAAAGATAAAATTTTCGGGTGATAATACCGAATTTGATGCTGCAGGAGTTCAGTGGATAATAAATCCGTGGGATGAATTGGCTCTTACAAGAGCCTTGGAGTTAAAGGAAAAATCAGGTGGAAAGATTGAAAAAATCTCAGTTGCTACTGTTGGTTTAAAAGCTGCTGAACCAACACTTAGAAAAGCTTTAGCCATTGGTGCCGTAGATGCCATACGGGTTGACTTCGAAGCAAAAGATTCTTATTCAGTTGCTGCTCAAATAGCTGAAGTTGCTAAAGATTATGATATAATTATGTGTGGAATCGAGGCAAGTGATTACAATGGCTCTGCCGTTGGTGGTATGCTTTCCGAATTTTTAAATATTTCATCAATTTCATCGGTTTCAAATTTAGAGATTAAAGATGAAAATGTAATCATTAATCGTGAAATTGACGGTGGTACAGAAGTATTAACAACTGAGATTCCATTTGTTGCAATTGTTCAAAAAGGAATTGCGATCGAACCGAGAATTCCATCGATGAGAGGTATAATGATGGCCCGGAAAAAACCTTTGAACGTTGTATCACCTGTTGAAGTTGAAACTTTAACTGAATTTGCAAGCTTCGAATTACCTCCTTCAAAAGCAGCTTGTAAAATGGTTGATGCTGAGAATGTAAAAGAATTGGTTGAGTTATTACATAATGAGGCAAAGGTAATTTAACAGCATATAAATTTGTAAATAAAAAATAAAAAGATATGTCAATTTTAGTATATACAGAAAACTGGGATGGAAAATTCAAAAAACTTAGTTTTGAGTTAGTTTCGTATGCAAGTGAAATTGCAAAACAATTAAAAACATCAACTATTGCTCTTTCAATTGGGTTAGTTGAAGAAAATGAATTACAAAAACTTGGAAACTATGGAGCAGAAAAAATAATTTCTGTTGCCGAAGAGAAACTTGGTGTTCTAGATAATCAGGCGTTTAGTAAAATTATTGCCGAAGTAGCGAATAAAGAGAATTCAGATATTATTGTTTTTGCTCATAATAATTCAGGAAAGGGATTAGCACCTCGTGTTTCGGTTAAATTGCATGCCGGTATGGTTTCAGGTGTAACAGCTTTGCCTGCGGATTATGATAACTTTACAGTAAGTAAAAAAGCTTTTACAGGTAAAGCCATTGCTAATGTTGTGATTAAATCACCCAAAAAAGTTTTAACACTGTCGCAGAATTCATTCGGATTATTTGAAACCGAAAATAATTCAATAATTGAAGATTACTCACCTGAATTATCCGGTGCTGATTTCAAGACACATTTAAAAGAAGTAAATAAAATTACAGGAACAATAATCCTTACCGATGCCGAGATTGTTGTATCAGGTGGAAGAGGAATGAAAAGTTCCGATAGATGGGGGCCTATTGAAGAATTGGCAGAATTATTGGGAGCAGCAACTGCTTGTTCTCGTCCGGTATCCGATGAAGACTGGCGTCCGCACGGCGAACATGTTGGACAAACCGGAAAAATTATTGCTCCGAATTTGTATTTTGCTTTTGGTATTTCCGGTGCAATCCAACATCTTGGTGGTGTAAGTTCATCGAAGTATATTGTTGCAATTAATACTGATAATGAGGCTCCAATTTTTGAAGCTGCCGATTATGGAATCGTAGGAGATGTTCATAAATTGATACCTGAATTAATTTCAGAAATAAAAGATTTAAAAGAAGCTGAAAATTAGAAGTTGATTGGGAATAGAAGAAATTTAGAAATAGTGGAGATAATGGAAAGATCACAGAAATTCAACATATACCCTTATTTCCTTTATACCTTATAAAAACTGATAATTAAAAATTGAAACAAGAGAATTTCGAAGTATGAGACTGCCTTTTTTAGAATTCCTTAAAGATAACATTGTATTGTTTGATGGTGCAATGGGAACAGAGATTTATAATAAAGGAATTTTTATTAACACTTGTTACGATGAGTTAAACATAACAAATCCAAAACTTATAAAGGAGATTCACCGTTCATATATAGAAGCAGGATCAGATGTTATTGAAACTAATACTTTTGGAGCAAATCGTTTATTACTTCAAAAATTTGGATTAGAAGATAAGGCTTACGAAATTAATTTTCAGGGAGCAAAAATTGCAAGAGAAGTTGCCGGTGATGATATTTATGTCGCCGGTTCAATGGGTGCCTTAAATGAGCGATTAGAACCCTGGGGTTCAATATCCGAAAAAGAAGCGAGAGAAATTTATGCTGAACAGGCACAAGCTCTTATTGACGGAGGTGTTGATTTACTTATTTTGGAAACATTTTCAGACTTGCATCTAATACAGCAGGCAATACTTGGAATAAAAAAGAAATTTGATATTCCGATTATTGCAAATATGACGGTTGGCGATGATGGAAATACTTCGTTTGGAACACCTTCGGATTTATTTGCAAAAAAAATTGAACTTTGGGGTGCAAGCGCTGTCGGACTTAATTGTAGCGTCGGGCCGAAAGTTATGCTTGATGAGGTCGAAAAAATGATTCATGCCGTAAATATTCCTATTTGTGTTATTCCTAATGCAGGAACGCCACAACATATTGACGGAAGGAATATTTACCTGGCTTCGCCTGAATATTTTGCCCAGTATGCAAAGCATTTCACACAAGCAGGTGTAAGAATTATCGGAGGTTGTTGTGGTACCAATCCTGATTTTATCAGGGCAATGAGAAAAGCTATCAAAGCTGAACAACCGAAAAAACAGACAGCAAAACAAATTAAAATTGTTTCGGAAGAAAATAGCTGTAGTGCAATTCCTACTTGTGAAAAATCAGAGTTTGCCCGAAAAATTTGTGAAAAGAAATTTATTACTACTGTTGAAATTGTTCCACCAAAAGGCTCCGATCCATCAAAAGCAATCGAACAGGCAACAATATTGAAGGAAGCCGGAGTTGATGCTATCAACATCCCCGATGGTCCGAGAGCACTTTCAAGAATGGGTGCTAGTTATCTTTCGTTACTTATCCAACAAAATTCAAAAATTGATGTAATTCAACATTATACTTGCCGCGATAGAAATCTACTGGGAATGGTTGGCGATCTTTTGGGTGCGTATGGAGCAGGAATTAAAAATGTATTGCTTGTAACAGGCGATCCGCCAAAAATGGGCTCCTTTCCTGATGCAACTGCTGTTTTCGATGTTGATTCTATCGGGTTGACCAATCTTGCTCATTCATTAAATTGTGGGAAGGATTTAGGTGGAAATCAGTTAGCTAATTCAACCGGTTTTTTAATTGGTGTCGGAGTAAATCCGGGAGCTATTGATTTGGATTATGAAATACAAAGATTTGAAAAGAAAATAAAAGCTGGAGCCGAATTTGCTATCACTCAACCGGTTTTTGATAGTGATATTTTCTTTGAATTTTTAAAAAGAGTTGAAAATTTCAAAATTCCGATTATTGCCGGGATTTGGCCTTTAGTCAGTATTAGAAATGCCGAATTCATGAATAATGAAGTTCCGGGTGCTTCAGTTCCTGATGAAATAATGAAAAGGATGCACGCTACTAAAACTAAGGAAGAAGCACGAATGTTAGGCTTACAAATTGCACGTGAAACTGTTGCGGAATTAAAACCTTACATTTCAGGTGCACAGATTTCGATGCCTTTCGGTAATGTGAAATATCCGATTGAGGTTTTGAAAGATGTTTTGTAATTTTTTTAGACGCAGGTTTACTCTGATTTGTTATTATTATTTTCAGTGTTTTTCAGTTACAATCTGAACCAGTAAGTTATAAACCCAAAGAAATAGAAATTAATTCTGCAATATCATAGTTTTTCATTTCTTCGGTTTTATTTTTGTATTTAATTCCGTCCGTCATCATTACCATACAAAATGGACAAGCTGTTGCAACTATGTCGGCTTTTATGTCAATTGCTTCTTCAATTCGTTCAATAAAAATTTCTTTATCACCTTTTTCAGCTTCTTTAAACATTTGTCCGCCCCCGGCTCCGCAACAAAGTGCAAATTCCTTAAAATGTTTCATCTCAATTTTTTTTGAAGGAATTGAATCCAGTACTTCTCTCGGTGCTCTATATTCATCGTTACCACGGCCTAAATAACAGGGATCATGAAAGGTTATTATTTTATCTTTGAAAATATTTGAATCAATATTTAATTTTCCATCTTTAATTAGTTTTGATAAAAATTGAGAATGATGAATCACCTCGTATTTTCCACCATATTTGGGATATTCATTTTTTAAAGTATTGTATTCGTGAGGACAGCAAGTTATGATTTTTTTTACTTCATAAGAATTTAACACTTCAATATTTGTCATGGCCTGCATCTGAAACAGCATCTCATTTCCTGTTCGGCGGGCAATATCGCCACTATCCGATTCTTCTGTTCCTAAAACTGCATAATCAACTTTAAGATAAGTTAGAATTTTTACAAATTCCCGAATAACTTTTTTATATCTATCATCGAAAGCACCGGCTGAACTTACCCAAAAAAGGTATTTGGTTTTTTTATTTTGAGCTACCAGATCCGCTATGATTGGGACTTCTATTTTTGTTTTATTTTCAGTATTCATGCTAAATAATATCTTAAAATTAAAGTAAATCCTTCAGATTTAAACCCGCACTTTTAATTATTGACCAAAATGTACCCTTTGGTAAATCTTTTTTATGAAATGGTACAACAACCCGTCTGCCAGTATTTTTATTAAAATAAATATAGTGACTTCCTTTCATCCTATCTAGAATAAATCCATTTTTTATAAGAATTTTGACTATTTCTTTCGGTGTAAAAGACGGAATATTACTCATGCTTAAATTGTAAGATGGTATTCAAACATATTTTCCTCAGAAGGAATATCTTCACCATGTTCAACCAAACTTTCTAAATATAAACCAATAGCTTCCTTAGCCATTGTTATTGATTCGTCAATAGTTTCTCCATAAGTGAAACATCCTGGTAAGGCAGGGACATTTACAGTATAGCCACCTTCTGGCTCCTTGTTAAGTAGAATTCTATATGTATGTTTTTGATTCATTGTTCATAATTTAATTTATACAAAAATACAAATAATTATAAAATTACACATTACTTCAAATATACAATTCCTCCGCCCATAACATTCTGTCCTCAGGTGAAAATTGCCAGGGCGCTCCATTGTTTTCAATATTTGTAAACATGGAATTTATTGGGGCAGGAGCAGCAGCATCTTCCAGCACAAGATAACGGCGCATTTCAAGTATGACCGATAAAGGCTCAATATTAACCGGACACTCAATTGCACAGGCATTACAAGTAGTACAAGCCCATAATTCCTCAGGTTGAATAAAATCAAACAATGTTTTCTTATCTGGAGTTTCATTTTTTTCTTTTCTGATCAATTCAAGTTTGTCGCGTACATCCATCATAATTTTTCGGGGAGAAAGCATTTTACCGGTGATATTTGCCGGACACCTTGAGGTACATCGCCCACACTCAGTACATGAATAGGCATCCATTAGATTTTTCCATGTAAGGTCAGTAATGTCTTTTGCCCCGAAAACTACATCTTCAGCCTCTTCTTCCTCTTCTTGTGGCTCAAATGATTCATCAAGCATTAATTTGACTTCTTTAGTTATAGAAGGCATATCCGACATTTGAGTTTTGGGTTCCAGTCTTGTGTAATAAACATTAGGAAAAGCAAGAAAAACATGAAAATGTTTAGAATAAGGGATATAATTTAAAAATATTAAAACCCCAATTATATGAAACCACCAGCCAAATCTCTCTAAAAATATTAAAGTACTTGTTGAGAGTCCGTCTAGGAGCGGAATAAACAATCCGCTTAATGGAAAACTTCCAACATTAACGTAGTGATCTACAAGACGCTCTTGTAAAATACTATCGCTTGCATTCATTATAAAAATTGCCGACATCAGGAAAACTTCCGTAATTAAGATAATATTGGCATCGGAGCGTGGCCATAAAGTCATTTCATTATTCCAGAATCTTTTTACTCTAAGAATATTACGTCTTATTAGAAAAACAATACATGCAAGAACTACCGATAAAGCAAAAAATTCAAATATGGAAATAAGAATGGGATATAAAGGCCCGGTAAAAGAAAACAATCTGTGAGATCCCCAAATTCCGTCTATAAGGATTTCCAGCATTTCTATGTTAACAATTATAAATCCGAAATAAACAAAAATGTGTAAAAGGCCAACAATTGGGCGAGATAACATTTTGGATTGTAAGATGGTTACAAGAAACATTAAGCTCCATCTTTTTGATTTTTGATCGGATATATCCAAATCTTTTCCACGATTAATATTCCGTGTAATAGTTTTTACATTTTTATAGAAAAATAGAATTGCAAAAATTAATAACAGTATAAAAATAATATTTGGGATCATAAGATTTTGTGTTTTAGTTTTTTAATTTATTAAATATTTTCTATATTTATTAGATTTAAAAAGCGTAAAATTATTAATTTTTAAATACAAATTTTTTAAAATTGTAGAAATTTGAATTAATTTTTATTAAATGATATTCTATCAATGTATAATTT
>CAYWXI010000044.1:0-44849 GCA_964462015.1 uncultured Bacteroidales bacterium
TGTTATAATAATATTGCTTTAAATTATAGACTCAAGAGTGATTATTCGATGGCAGAAAAATATTATAAAATGGCTATCGAAAACTCTCTTTCATTGCGTTCTAAATTCGATAAAAATATTTCAAGTTTTTATAACAATATTTCAGTGTTATATAAAAAAACAGGTGATTTCGATAAGTCAATGGATTATATTAAAAAAGCAATTGAATTTGACAGAAAACATTTAGGAGATGATTCTCCCGGGATTGGGATAAACCTCATTAATCTAGGAACACTATGTACAAAATTAGGCAAATACGATGAAGCATATAATAATTTTTCGGAAGCTGAAAAAATATATTTAAATAGTTTGAATAAAGAACATCAAAGGCTTGCAGAATTATATTTAAATATTGGCGGATATTATTCTTCAAGAAACAATTTTGAAAAGGCTATTGAATACTATAAACAAGTAATATATATTGCAAATAAGTATAAAGACCAACAGTTGATTCTGATCTCAAAGTGTTATAACAATCTCGGTATCATATATTTACTGAAAGAGGAATATAATACAGCGCTCGAAATGTTAAATAAAGGTTTACAAATTTGCATGGAAAATAATATTAAACCATTAACTTCAATTTACTCAAATAGTGCGAAATGTTTTTTTAAGCTTAACAGGCCGGATGAAGCAGATGAATACTACCAAATTGCAATAAACACATTGGAAAAGCAATTCGAAGACAATCAATATAAACTATTTTTTGGCTACCTTAATTATGGTAATTTTTGTATTCATCTAGGGAAAAAAAACAAAGGTTTAAAGTTTCTAAACAAAGCTCTTTCAATTGCGAAAAAAAGTTTTGGATTAAAACATCCAAGATATTCGAGTATTTTATCATCATTAGGAACATTCTATTATAATGAAGGTAATTACAGGCTTGCATTAGATTATTATCAAAAAGCTTTGATCGGAATAATTGAAGATTTCAATGAAACTGAAATATTAATTAATCCGGAGCCTGGCTGTAAATCATTATATGATATTACGCTTTTATCAATACTGAAAAAAAAAGCAGTAGCTTTATTGAAATTGGGAGCAGAATTGGATGAAGATGAAAAAATTATTTATTTAAAAAAGTCTCTTGAAACTTTTGAACAAGGTATTGACATCATTCATAAAATCAGAATATCCTACCCTAACCAGGAAAGTAAATTAATTTTATCTGAAAAAGAAAAATCCACTTTTATTGATGCCATTCAAGTTGCAATTGAATTATACGAATTAACCGGAATTGAATTGTATAAACGAAAATCATTCGAATTGGCTGAAAAAAGTAAAGCCGCATTATTGCTGGCTTCGATCCAGGACACCGAAGCAAAAAAAATCGGAAATATTCTCGATTCATTACAGCAGGAGGAAAATGAAATTCGACAGGAATTATTTGACTTGAGAGATTTGATTGCAATACAAAAACAAGATTCCACACCTGATTTAAAAAAGATTACTTATTGGGAAAATCAAATCTTCGCGTTGAAAAAGAAAAAAGATGCTTTGATTTCATATATCGATTCAAATTTCAACGATTATTATGAGTTGAAATATAAATCGAGCATTGCTAATTTAGATAGTATTCAAGAAAAGTTAGGTGATAAACAGGCAATTATTGAATATGTAATTTCAGACAGTTTGTTAAATATTTTTGCATTTGATAAAAATCAATTTATTATTAATACTCAAATAATCGATAGCACTTTTTATGAAAATATAAAATCTCTTATTAGTATTTCTGAACCTTCTAATGTTTATAATAATCCAGTTTCAAGTATAAATAAGTTTAAAAGATATTCCCACAATTTGTATAAAAAATTAATTCTTCCTGTTCGGAATATAATTGAAAACAAAGATATCATCATTGTCCCCGATCAAAAGTTATCATATATTCCTTACGGGATTTTATTAAGCGAATCGGCAAAAAACATCACCGATTATAATAAACTTCCATACTTATTAAAAACAAATGCAATAGGTTATACATATTCATTAACTTTATTATTTAAAGACTATGAATCAAAGTTTCACGAATGTTCAAATTTACTGGCATTTGCAAAAAACTATGAAAGTGATACTACTAAAACAGAACCTTTTTTGAGACAATCAAATGAAAGCAATTTGAATCTCCCTGTACTTAAAGGTACAATAGATGAAGTAAAAAATATTTCAGATATTATTGATAGTGATGTATATTTAAATGATGAAGCAACAGAAAATATTTTCAAACACGAAGCTAATAAATATGATATAATTCATGCTGCATTACATACTAAGATCAATAATGAAAAACCAATGTTTTCCAACTTAGTACTTTCTCAGTCAAATGACTCTGATGATGACGGAATGTTAAATACTTATGAGATTTACGGCCTGGACATACATGCTCAACTTATTGTATTAAGTGCTTGTGAAACAGGTTCCGGGAAATTGAACAGTGCAGAAGGAATAATGAGCCTGGCAAGAGGGTTTTTATATGCCGGTTGCCCGGGAGTTGTTATGACTTTATGGAAAGTTGAAGACAATCAATCTGCTAAAATTATAACATCATTTTATAAATATCTTACTCAGGGGAAATCAAAAATCGAAGCATTACGATTATCAAAATTGGATTATTTGAAAACTTCTGATCCATTGTTTAGCCACCCATACTTTTGGGCAGGTTATGTTGACATCGGTAATCCCGATCCATTAATTATTAAGGAGAAGAACAATAGGGTTAGCCTGCTTATTATTATAATACTTACTACAATCATTACAATGTATATTGTTATAAGAAAAATAATTAGGCTATCAGGAAATCAAAAACCCAAAAAAGATAGGCCCTAATTTTAAAAAAAGATTCTAAGAATTATTTTGAATTTCTTTTGCTGTATTTACTTTTTTCTTTTTTTGGTAAAGATCCATTGCAACTATCATGGCAATAAATCCCCAGAAAGGAACTGAAGCTTTATCAGTATCAAGAAAATTGTTCAAAACTCCATGAACGAAATAGCTAATCAGGCCTAAAAGAACTGATAAACTCAATATTTTAATCTCACTTCTTTCAGCTTGCTTATAAACTTTTATTCCCGTTATAATTACTGCTATCATTATTGCTATAAAAGATAGCATACCAAATACACCCGATTCGGCTAAGGGACCAATGTACTCACTATGAGCATTACCTCTATCGCCGGCATTGGTACTGATAATGGTTTTTTCCTTTGATCGTTGAAAAGGAGCATACATAAACTGATATGTACCCGGGCCATATCCCCAAAAAGGCCTTTCATTGAACATTCTAATAGCAGATTGCCAACGATTTATCCTTTCAAGATTAGAAGCATCCGAAGATATATTAGAAATTGATTGAATATGCTCAATATAATTAGCTGATGAATCCTGTTTGTTTTTTTCAAGCTTATCAATAATTTCATTCTGGAAAATAAAAAATGTGCCAATAATAATTACTGAAACAAGAAATATCCACCGAAATTTTATTCTTAAGTAAATTACTATAAACGCACATAAAGAGGCCAATAAACTTACCCAGGCAGCACGACAAAATGATAAAATTATTGCAAGTATTAGAACAGCAACAATCAGCATGGAAACTACCCTATAGGACTTTGAATATTGTCTATTAATGACATAACCAATAAAAACCGGAATAAACAAAGCTAAAACAGCGCCATAAGCCGTATGATCATTATAAAATGGTGTCATAACCCAATGTCCGGCTTCCTCCTCGAAACCGAAAGATGCATGATTAATTATTGTAAAAGCAATTACTCCTAATAATGGAATTATGTAAAGCCAATCAAACAATCTAATATTTGATTCTTTTTCAAATAATAATACTCCAAAAAAGTAGAAAGGTATTATGAACCATAATTTTGAAATAAAAAACTTCAACGACACCAAAGGCATTTCACTGGTAACAGATGTGATCAACATCCATGCTAAATAAATTAAGATTGTTATTGTTATAGGATGTTTAAGAAATTTCTCGCTAAGAATGTTCTTATATGTGATTTTTATAATAAAAAGCAATAAAACTCCAAACAACAAAGGCTCAGTAGGCAATGATATTCCAATTCCAACATCAAAATCACGAAAATTTATAGCTATGGGTGTACAAAAAACAATAAGAAACAATAATTTATCTAATGAAAATATGTATAAAAACAAAATCATTATACCAATAGGAAATAACGTTGCCCAATAATATTCATGCACTATTAAAAAAGTATTCAATATAATAAATAATGCGCTTACAATATAAACAAGGCGTATTTTTAAAGTTTCAGACAAATTAAAAATGCTTTAACGGGAATTTTTGACGGTTTTAAGAATTTTTATATTTTAATTTCATATTCTCAATGAGAGAAATAATGATGATTGAAAAGAAAAAAGTTGCTAATGCTGTCAAAGCAACTATCACCCAGCGAACAGGATATGCCTTTTTATCAGCAGGATATGGCGCGGTAATTACATTCGCATAAGTATAATTTCTATTTAGGTTCATAACTGCAACATCATATTCCATTTTTGCTTCAATATATTTGGCTGTTTCCTGGTGGAATAAGTTATTCAATAATATGAATTCCGAGCCAACTTCTTCAATATTCTTCTTCAATTTCAGAACTTCCGATTTATTAATTAAAGCAGAATTAGATCCGTCAACAGTTCCGAGAAAACCTCTGGCAACTTCTCTTGATTGTGATGTATAATCAATCAATCCATATTCATTATTCATTTTGTGTATTATAACTTCAAGTGAATCAATATATCTTTTTTTGTCATCCATTGCTTTTTTATACATAATTACAACTTCGTTGAATTTTTTATTGTGCAATTTTCTGACTTTCAAATTATAATAATCAATAATATCATTAACAATATCACAAGCAATATTGGGGTTTTTATCAAGAACATCAATACTAACGGCTTCATAGGGAGTTTTTCCGATGGTTACTTTTTCATTATATTCATAAACCATGTACGAATAATGTTTTTTACCTTTTGGATTTATACCATAATGCTTATATAAATCAAATTTCTTGATTATGCTATCCCTTATATCTCTTGCCTGAAGAATCTGGAGCATTTGCTCTGTTTCACTTTCATCAGAATAAGGTGATATATTCGAGGGGTATAGAATCGCCGAGGATTTATATAATGGGGTGATAAACAGTGAGCTTGAGAATACAACAGCCAATATCATTGCAATAATTACAATTACAGCCAAATGCCATTTCCATTTTATGATCAGGTTTATGATTTTTATATTATTAAAGTAGTTTTCCATTTCAAAATTAATTTTTACAGACTGAAATTGCCTTAATATTTTTATTTTATCGTTTTTTTTTTACCTATTTTTTTAAAATTATCAATGATGATGATGATTAAAATACTTAGAAACAATGCAGATAATGTTGAGGATAAAACGATTATCCATCTTATTGGATATGCTTTCTTTTCAGCTTTAAATGCGTTATTAACTACAAATTTTTGAGGTAAATATTCTTCTGCATCAACTTTAGCTTCCTCATATTTAGCCTTAATCAGGCTTAATTGTTTTTTTTCATGCTCTAAAGCATCGCGTAAAGACACGTAAGGCCCACCATATTCAGCTAATACTTTTAGCTTTTTTTCAAGTGCATTAACACCGGATTTATTTCCTTTTGCCAGTTCAATTGCTAATTGTCTGTTTATCATTTCTGATTGAGATTCATAATCATGAACGCCTAATTTTCTTAGAGTAGTCAATGAATCTTCCATTTGCTTAATTTCATTATTTAGCCTCTGGTATTCATCTTCGACAATTTTAAAACCTTTAATGGCTCGAATCTTTTGCATTTCATTTTTTGTAGAATCCAACAATTCTGCAATATCATTTGCAATATCGGCAGCCATTTGAGGGTCCTTATCAAGAACCGAAATTTTTACAGCCATATATTCGGTACGGCGAAATGTAATATTGTTATCATACTCTTTAAACAAGCGCGTGTTTTTAAATCTTGAATCAGGGTCAATATCGTAATGATCCATCAGATCATATTTCTTAATCACCCTGTCACGAATCTTATTCGAATTCAATAATTGTAACATTTGCTCAGTTTGTTCCTCTTCACCAAACTCCATTATATCTTGCTTGTTACCAACAGTCTCACTTAACAATGCCTTAGAAATTGAATTTGTTGATGTTGGAAATAAGATAACAGTTGATTTATATTTTGGTGTAATAAATACTGATGACGAAAATATTATTGAAGCTACAACAGCTAGAATTGCAATTATTATCAATGGTTTACGCCATGTATTTAGAAATACAAGAAAGTTTGAAGAATCGAAATCCGAATTTATTAATTTTGAATTTGTCATATAAACAAACTAATTACGTTAAAAAAAAGCCAAAAATAGAAAAATTTCTTCAATGTCCAAAAAGAAATACATTCGTTAGATCAATCTAAATCTAAAATCATCAATCGGAAATTAATAATATGAAGTGTTGAAGCTTATAGGTCTCCTTCCTTTATAATAACATAAATTAAACGAATATTCAACAACCTCAGTGACATGGCAAGCAAAATTGAAGCTGAAATCATTATTCCAAAATTAAAATACCAGGTTAGATTCAATTGTTTTGTAAAAATATTAATGATAATAACACCTATAGCAAAAACAATAATTGATAATAAATATTTCAAGTTGATTTTGAATTTGAAAAAGTATTGTACTAGTATAACCTGAGCAATTGCCGTAGCAAATTGTGTAATAACACTAACATAAGCTGCTCCCAATGCTTCAAGTCTTGGAATAAAATATAAATTCAAGGCAATATTTAATACCATACCACTAGCAGCAACAATGTTGAGTTCTTTTAGGTTTCCGTTTGCAGTTAACAAAGTCCCAAATATATATGTTGTTGAGATGGCAATATATCCTCCCATCAACCATTTTAGTATTTTTGCCGATTCGCTAATGTTTTCATGATAAAGCAGGTCCATTATTTCATAGCTATAAAAATGGCAACCAATAGCTACAACCACCGATAAAATTATCAACAAAGAATATGACAATTTAACAATTTCAACTATTGATTCTTTTTGTTTCAACATTTTGGCAAAAAGCGGAAAAAGTAAAACCGAAAACAAAAATGCTATCATATTTGTTGAATCAAGTAAACGAAAAGCAAAGGCATAAATTCCGGCTTGTTTGTCGCCTTCATCACCAGGAAGAAGCCTTTCAATCATTACCGAGTCTATTCGGTTGTAAAAGGTCATAAGTAGTACTAATACTGCAAATGGAAAGCTTTGCTTGATAATGAGCACAAAAAATGCCGGATTCCATGTAAGACGCTTAAATGACGCCTTTTTAATCACAATGAGTAAAGCTACACAAGCAGTTAAAATATATGCTAAGGTCTGACAGTAAACAAACCATTCGATTTTAAAAGCAGTATTAGTAATACCTCCCCAAAGTAAAATCCCACAAATAATTATCATCAAAACTCTGTCTAAAACCGATAACAAAGATTCAGTTTTAAACATGAGTAAACCGGAAATATTCGATCTCAAATAAAGAATAAACGATATTAAAAACTGGTTAAAAGCCAGGAATCCGAGCAGATATAATTGTTCCGCATTATAACCAATTATTAATCCAACAGCGAATGTTACAATTCCATAGGTAATGGCTAATAATATTTTCAAACCAACCAATCCCGAGAAATGCTTATTTAACAGCTGATTATGCTGAGCGATATTTTTATTATTAAATTTTGTGATACCAAAATCAAGAAGAATATTAAAAAGAAAAGAGAAATTAAAAACTGCAAAATAAAATCCATAACTTTCAGCACCAACCAAATTTTGGACGGTACGGTCAATACCAAACATCCAAAAAGGTTTAATTAAAATGTTAAGTAGTAATAAAAGTAAAAGGTTAGTAAGGAATTTCTTTTGCATTATACCTCGTTAAAATCTCCTCTCGCTGTAGATATTCTTAATAAATTTTAACTCTCACTTAATAAAAATTAAGATATTTGCTGCAAAGATAGAATATTTTTAATGCAGAGTCGAATTAAATATTTGAGATAATAATAAATTGAGACTAAACAGTACTTAGAGTGCCTAAAGTTTAATAAATAAAGTTCACATTGATAATAGCAGTTAATACACGCTTGTTAATTAAAGATAAACTCGAAGGAATCGGGTGGTTTACTTATGAAACCTTGAAAAGGATCACTCAACAGCATCCTGAACATAAGTTTTATTTCATTTTTGACAGAAAATTTCATAATGATTTTATTTTTTCAAAAAATGTTGAGGGAGTAATTGTTCCGCCTCAGGCAAGACATCCCATTTTATATTATTTATGGTTTGAATATTCGATTCCATTTATTTTAAGAAAAATTAAAGCCGATTTATTTTTATCACCTGATGGCTATCTTTCATTAAGGACCAAAGTAAAGTCACTTGCTGTTATTCATGATCTCAACTTTGAGCATTATCCTGAAGACCTTCCATTTTTGGAAAGGAAGAATTACAAATGCTTTTTCCCAAAATACGCCAAAAAAGCGACAAGAATAGCGACAGTTTCAGAATACTCTAAATCGGATATTATTAAACAATATTCGATACCCGAAAACAAGATTGATGTAACTTATAATGGTGCAAACGAAAAATTCTGTCCAATTTCAAAATTGGAGCAGGAAAATACAAGAAAGAAATACAGCTCCGAAGAACCATATTTCCTTTTTGTAGGGGCGTTGCTACCGCGAAAAAATCTTGTGAATTTATTTAAGGCTTTTGATGATTTCAAGAAGAAAACTTCCTCAAAAACAAAACTTCTCATTACCGGTGAAAAAAAATGGTGGACAAAAGAGATTCAGGAGGCATATCAGGAAATGGAATTTAATATTGATATTATTTTTAGCGGAAGATTATCGGGAGAAGAATTACATAAAGTAATTGCTTCTGCACTTGCCATGACCTATGTTTCTTATTTCGAGGGCTTTGGTATACCAATTATCGAGGCTTTCAACTGTAATACACCTGTAATAACATCAGACCTTACTTCAATGCCTGAGGTTGCAGGTGATGCAGCGTTACTAATTGATCCTTTTTCAATTGAATCGATAAGTGAAGCAATGAAAAAAATTGCATTCGATGAAAAAATCAGAAATGAATTGATAAAAAAAGGAAATATTAGAAAAAAAGAATTTACATGGCAAAAATCAGCTGACAGACTTTGGGATTCAATTGAAAAAATATTATAAACAGATATTTAACGGAAATAAAAAAAAGATAAAATGAACATTCTAATTTTAGGATCAGGAGGCAGAGAACATGCAATTGCCTGGAAAATTGCTCAAAGCAAAAAATTATCGAATCTTTTCATTGCACCCGGAAATGCCGGAACAGCTAAATGTGGAAAAAATGTTGACATTTCTATTTCAGATTTCGCGGAGGTGAAAAATTTTGTTATCGAAAACAATATAAACATGCTTATTGTCGGGCCGGAAGGGCCATTGGTTGAAGGAATTCATGATTATTTTCTAAAAGAAGAATCTCTTAAGGATGTTGCAGTTATCGGGCCTCAGAAAAATGCTGCAAAACTCGAAGGCAGTAAAGATTTTGCAAAAGAGTTCATGAAAAAATATAATATTCCCACAGCATCATATAAAACTTTCAATAAGAACTCTCTAATTCAGGGATTGGAATTTCTAGAAACTATTAAACCTCCTTATGTTCTTAAAGCTGATGGACTTGCTGCCGGAAAAGGTGTTATAATCTGTAATGAGATTGAAGAAGCCAAATATGAATTAACCCAAATGCTAAAAGATTCAAAGTTCGGGAAAGCTTCTGAAAAAGTTGTAATAGAAGAATTTCTTGATGGAATTGAGCTTTCTGTGTTTGTTTTAACCGATGGAAAATCATATAAAATTCTTCCTTCAGCTAAAGACTATAAACGTATTGGTGAAGGTGATACAGGCCTTAATACCGGTGGAATGGGATCAATTTCTCCTGTGCCTTTTGCTGATGATGATTTCATGAATAAAATTGAAGAACAAATTATTAAACCGACAATTAATGGTTTAAATTCAGAAAACATTTCTTATAAAGGTTTTATTTTCTTTGGTTTAATAAAGGTAAAAGATGAACCATATGTAATTGAATACAACGTCAGGATGGGAGACCCGGAAGCCGAATCAGTCATTCCGAGAATTAAATCCGATATTGTTGATCTGTTTGAGGGAGTTGCAAACAATAATATCTCGGAAATAATCATCGAAATTGATCCCCGATTTGCAACTGCTGTTATGCTAGTTTCAGAAGGATACCCGGTTTCTTATCAAAAAGGAAAAGCTATTTCGGGTTTTGATATGACAAAAGATTGCATTATATTTCAAGCAGGTACGACATTTGACCCATCTGATGAACATATAAAAACAAATGGTGGTAGGGTTATTGCAATAACCTCATTCTCTGAAACAATGCCAGATGCTCTTGAAAATTCCTATAAAAATGCGGAGATCATTGATTTTGAAGGCAAGTATTATCGAAGAGATTTAGGTTTTGACCTCTTGTAATTAATGAATATGTAAATGATAGAATGATAGAATAGAAAAAAATTACGGGAATTTGGGAATACACAGGAGTATGATTAATAAACTAAATCCGTTTTTCCTTATATTTTTCTTATATGGCAAATATTGTCCATTGTTATATGTATAAAAGAAACAGATATTATGAGAAAGAACCTATTTATTTACTTATTTAATCATTTACAATCATGATTATAAGGTTTTTTAATTCAAGTTTTCCAATACAATATTTTTTTCTGTTTCTGTTGCAGGCGATTATTTGGATTGGTGCTTTTATAAATCCCACTGAATTAATTGGCCCTGAAAGCACAACTCCTTTTTACAATTTGTTAATTCAGATTTTTAATTTCAATAAATTTAATCTGCTAATTCTTGCTTTTCTGTTAACTTATTTAAGTGCTTTATTTCTGAATTATATCGTTATTGAATTTGGATTAATACACAGAAACACCTTATTACCTGCATTTGTATACATTTTATTGATAAGTTATTCGCCCGAAACCACAAATTTCTACCCGGTTTTACCTGCAATATTTTTCCTGCTTTTATCATTAATCAACATTTTTAAATCTTATTCATTTAAGGAGCCATATTTTTATATCTTCAATGCTTCACTTTTTATTGGTTTAGCTTCATTATTTTATTTTCCTATTATAATTTTTATATTCTGGCTTTGGTTTTCGTTAATCATTAATCGTATTTATTCATGGCGTGAATGGACAATTACATTAATCGGTGCATTTGTCCCTTATCTTTTTCTTGCAGTTTACTATTTTTGGTATGATGAAATTATTAATGTTAGTATTGATTATTATTCCTTTTTCGTTGAAATCAAACCATTAGTTTTTTCTGATAATATCATTGATTATATTATTTGGATTATTGCTACCCCTTTAGTTTTTTTGTCATTAAGTAGGTTGTTTTCAGCTTTTAGCGAAAGAACTATTCAGTTTAGAAAAAACTCATTAATTCTGCTTTTCTTTTTCATGATATCTCTATTTTCTCTAATTTATTCAGGAGAAAATTATATTCCGAACAATGCATTTACAATTATGCCAGCATCAGTATTTATATCATATTATTTTTCTGTTTTAAAACATATTAACAGAATGGGGATTGTGATTATTTTACTTTATCTTTTGATTATTGTGAATAATTATTTTTCAGCAATTTTATTAAAATAAAATGTTATTAAACAGCTACACAAAAAAATTAATTGAAGCAGGTTGTGATGAAGCCGGAAGAGGATGCCTGGCAGGGCCTGTTTATGCAGCGGCCGTAATTCTACCGCAAAATTATAGAAATTCTGATCTTAATGACTCAAAAATATTATCTGAAAAACAAAGGAAAAAGCTTCGTGAAATAATTGAAAGCGAAGCAATATCATGGGCAGTTGCTAGTGTTGATAACAACGAAATTGATGAAATAAATGTTCTGAATGCTTCATTTCTTGCTATGCACAGAGCTATTGAAAAACTAGAGAAACAACCCGGATTTTTATTAATTGACGGAAACAGGTTTAAAATTTACAAAGAAATTCCACATAAGTGCATAATCAAAGGTGATGGCAAATACCTTTCAATTGCTGCGGCCTCAATACTTGCAAAGACTCACCGTGATGATTTTATGAAAAAACTTCATATTGAATTCCCCGATTACGACTGGAAAAATAACAAAGGTTATCCGACACCAAAGCATAAAGCCGCAATTGCAAAACACGGAATTACAGATTTTCATCGAAAAAGTTTCAGGTTGAATGAGCAATTGAAGATTGATTTTTCATAACGAAATCTGTCGATGCTCTTTTACACGAGTTCCTTTTAATATTTCGTTTGCAACTATACCGAGCATTCATATTCAACACCTTCAAGGTTTTAAAAACCTTGAAGGTGTTGAAAATCATTAATTTCTATACCTGATCCATTTCCAAAGCTCCTTATAATTGACATTTTTCCCATACATTAAAATACCTGTTCTGTAGATTTTTGCGGCTAGCCAGGTTGTTGCCAAAAAACCGATTATTAATAATAACATAGATAAAAACAAATCGAAATACGGCACACCGAATGGAATTCTGACCATCATTATTACTGGTGATGTAAATGGAACTATCGACAACCAGAAAGCAAGAGGGCCTTCGGGGTTTTCAATAACAAACTGAGCCAGGATTATTGACAAAATCAGAGGGACAGTTATCGGTAACATAAATTGCTGTGTATCGGTTTCATTATCAACAGCCGAACCGATTGCTGCAAACAAAGCTCCATAAAGCAGGTATCCTCCAAGGAAATAGAAAATAAATGAAAGTATCATTATCTCGAAATTAATTGAAGCGATTGCCTCAAAAACCTTCGACATGTCATCGCTTGTTTCAGGAATTGTTTTGGTGCTTAGATTTTGTCCCAGTCCGCTATTTTTAATAAGCAATTCAGAGCTTTTGTTAGGAAGTTTATCAGGAAATATTACCTGAAAAACACCTACAATCGTGAAAGTTAAAATTATCCATAATAAAAATTGAGTTAATCCTACCAGTGCTATTCCAATTATTTTTCCCATCATTAACTGAAATGGTTTTACCGAAGAAACCATGATCTCGATTATCCGGCTGGTTTTTTCCTCAATAACTCCCCGCATTACCTGTGCACCAAAGAGGAAAATAAAAAAATAGATCAGTATGCCTGAAAAGATTCCCAAGGCCATGCTTAACTCTGTAAATGTTTTCTCTTCTTCACCTTCACCCTTTATTTTAATTGTGGTCAGGTTTATTGAAGTTTTAATTGATTTTGGTATATCTAATGCAATTTTTCTGTCTTCCGGTGATAAATTTAGTTTGTCAATATTATAAATAAGTTTTTCATCTTCAATCTCCTTACTCATAACCCTTTGAATATAACTTTTTACATTTATATTAGGTTGAATATCTGAGTATAAAACAGCTGACGTTGGGAGACTAATTTGGGTCTTTGCAATATAGAGCAGAGCATAGTCTTCGTTTTTAAGCATTTGCTCTTTAGCGGAATTCAAATCGGTATAAACATAATGAAAAATAATATCATCCGGGTTTTTGAATTTATTATAAAAAAGCCCCGTTTCGTCTAAAACTCCAATTATCTTTTTTTCATCACTCGAATATTGTGCAATAAAAATCGGAACAATAAACAAAGCTGCCATTAAAACCGGCCCGATAATCGTCATAATAATGAACGATCTTTTTTTTACTCGTGTCAAGTATTCTCTTTGAATTATCAGGGATATTTTGCTCATTATATTGGGGTTTCGGGTTATTTGATTTTGTTTCTTTTCTTGTTTCAGTTCCTTGTTCCTTGTTCCTTGTTCCTTGTTTCTTGTTTCTTGTTTTATTCCTTGTTTCTTATTCTTTATTTCCAGTTAATCATCAATACCGCTTACTGAATACTAAATGCTGATTACCGATTACTGATTACCGATTACTAATTACCGATTCACCACTATTTCCCAACATTCTCATTAACTTTTTTAATAAATATTTCATTCATCGTAGGAATGATTTCATTAAATGAATTAATTATAAGATAAGGTAAAAGATTTTGAATTAATTCGTTTGGTGTTGATTTCCCTGGAATTTTAATTTTAATTGAATTCGGGTCTTCATTATTTCCATTACTGAGTATTTCAAATTCGGGATTTAGAAAACTATTGAAATCGCCTTTATGGCCATCGAATAATATTTCAAATGCATTTGATTTATATTGTTTTTTTATTTCATTCACTTGTCCGTCAAGTATTTTTTCAGCATTATCAATCAAAGCAATGTGGTCGCAAAGTTCTTCAACAGAGGACATATTATGAGTCGAAAAAATTATTGTAGCACCCTTGTCGCGAAGATTCAAAATTTCATCTTTCAGAATATTAACATTTATTGGATCGAAACCACTGAAAGGTTCATCAAAAATAAGCAACTTTGGTTGATGCAAAATCGTTACAATAAATTGTATTTTCTGTTGCATCCCTTTTGATAGTTCTTCTACTTTTCGATTCCACCAATTGAGAATATCAAACTTTTCAAACCAGTATTTTAATTTTTTTACAGCATCTGCTTTATTGATTCCTTTTAAACGAGCCAAATAAATTGCCTGCTCCCCTACTTTCATTTTTTTATACAATCCTCTTTCTTCAGGCAAATAACCAATAAGCTCAACATGTTTTGGTTTTAGTTTCTCACCTGCAAAAAACAATTGGCCTTCATCAGGAGCTGTAATTTGATTTATTATCCTGATAAAGGTTGTTTTTCCGGCACCATTAGGACCAAGCAAACCAAAAATACTTTGCTTTGGCACCGTAATACTTACTTTATTCAAAGCTTTATGATTTGCAAATTGCTTTGAAACTTTTTCGGCTGTGAATATATCCATGTATATATTTGAATTTTACTACAATAGTATTCTATTTTATTTTGCAAAAGTAATAATTAATACGCGATCAAAAATTTAAATTATTAATTGATTTTTATAAATTAGCAAAAAATATATGGTAGCTTGAAAAAGAGATTTGTAATATAAAAAAAGAAAACACATGCTAAAAAAGATTATAACAATTACATTTATATTAATTAATTCAGTTTTATTTGCCGAAGAATACAGTGTTTTATTTCTTGGTAATAGCCATACTGCATTTAATAATCTCCCACAATTGGTTCATGATTTAGCTTTGTCGGCCGGCGACACAATAATATTTGAGTCAAACACACCCGGAGGCTGCACATTCAGCCATCCCCAAAACGGCCATTTAACAAATCCCACTTCATTGGAGCTAATTAATTACAAAAATTGGGACTTTGTCATACTTCAGGAACACAGCCTTTTCCCTGTAATTGATTACTATAAGAACACATACTTTTATCCTGGCGCTTTTGCACTCGACAGTTTAATTAAATTAAACAACATTTGCACTGAAACAGTTTTGTGCATAGTATGGGGAAAAAAATATGGAGGAGAGTACTGTATAAATGAACACTGCTCAATTGATTTTATTGATTATTTTCACATGCAGGACTCAATGACAGCTTCAACCAAAAACATAGCGCAGCAAATTGAATGCACTTTAGCTCCGGCCGGTGAAGCATTCAGGGCTTCAATGCAGAATGGAAACCTAATTGAACTTTTCTATCCCGACGATAGCCACCCGAATCTTGCAGGATCATATTTAATTGCCTGTACTTATTACGCTACAATTTTTCAAAAAAGCCCTGTTGGTTTAAGTTTTACAGCGGGTTTAAGTGAAGGAGTTGCACTTATGTTGCAAGAAGCTGCCCATGAAACAGTTTTATCCGATCCTGACAATTGGTTTATAAACGCTAACAAACCTGTTTCTTCGTTCGATTTTGAAATTAATGAACTTGAAGTTCAGTTCACTAATAACTCAATAAATGCTGATGATTTTTTATGGGATTTCGGTGATGATACTTTTGAAACCGTAATAAATCCTACACATGTTTACTCTCAGTTTGGTGAATATGTTGCTACTTTAACTGCATCAAACCAATGCTTTGAAAACATCTCGTTTGATACTGTTTCTCTTGACGGAGTAGGAATTAATGAATCTTTTGATAAGCTGCAAATTTCGGTTTTTCCGAATCCGGCAACAGACATTATTATAATAGAAATTGCCAACTCAAAAGCAACTAAACATGAAATATTGATTACAGACATTGAAGGCAAACAGGTTTATTCAAAACAATTTTTCAAAAATTACAATTATAATATTTCAATTGATTCGGGAAATTTCGGGAGTGGAATTTATTTATTACATTACAAAGGTGAGGAAAATATTATTAAAAAAATTTTGATTAAATAAATATGTTTGGTATAAAATGAATAAATTTGAAGAAAATATAATCATAGAAACATGAAGAAATCATTAATTACAATATTCTTATCAATAATCATAATAAGTGGTTTTGGCCAGGTAAAATTTTTTGTTGAAGCTTCAGCGAATTATTCGATAATTAAAAAGATTGTGAAATCAAATGACTATAATCCACAATATTCACCAAGCTCAGGATATAGTTCATACTTTATTACTTGGTCAAAACTTATTGAAAATTATGATTCAAAACCTGGATTCGATATTTTTATTGGATTACAAAAAAATATCAGTCAGAAGTTTAATATGGAATCAGGATTTGGGCTTTCAATGATTAACTATAAAAAAGAAGACGAAACAATTTTTAATAACTATACTCCCAATAATCCTTTTAACATTAGTAGCTACGGTGGTATTAGTGTCGGTCAACCATTTGGCCCTATTTCTTTCAGGGGTAATTCTCTTCAAAATATTAATAAATTAGGCAATACAAGTATCCTCTATTTAACAATTCCAATAAATTTAAATTATCTGATAGTTAAAAACAAATTATCTTTTGGCTTAGGTTTAAGCCCTTTAGTAATTATTCACTCTATACAATATAGATATTATTATGGTGTTGATGATGGATATTTCAAATATGGAAAACAAACAACAAGCGACGGATTAACAAATTTTGTTTTAGGTGTTAATTTAAAGATAGAATATAGTATATTGAAGAAAATGTGGATAACTGCTAAATACCAACATGCTTTTTCTCCAATTTATGATAAAGGCGCAAGATTTGCCGGTGATGCAAAAGTCAGGTTGATAAAATTAGGATTGAGGTATTATTTATAAAGAAACAGCAATCTTGTAAGTAACTAAGATAAGCGAGTAATAAGAAATAAAAATTTAAGAATGAAGAAAACTTTTCTAATAATAATCCTATTAGTTATAATTAGAATAACAGTATATAGCCAGATCAATGTTTTTGTAGAAGCTTCAGCTAATTATTCGTTAATGCGGAATTTTGAGCTATCTAATAATAATATTCAATATTCTCCAGGTCCAGGATATGGTTTATACTCTCCTTACTGGTCTAAACTTAATGAAGATTATGATTCAAAACCGGGATTCGATATCTTGATTGGAATACAAAAAAATATCAGAAAGAAATTTAATATAGAATCAGGACTGGGCCTTTCAATGATTAACTATAAAAGAAATAAAAATACAATATTTGATTTAACCGGTTATACAGGGCTTGCGCATTACTACATCATATATTCACCTGGCACTTCAAAAGAAGAGTTTGATAAATTATTTGAAAAATTAGGTAATTCGCATATATTTTATTTAACCATTCCAATAGATATTAAGTATCTCAAAATTAAAAACAAATTATCTATCGGAACAGGTATTAGTTCTTCAATAATAATTCATTCTATGCAAATTAGAATAATACAAATCAGCAGTATACTTGAAAAAAACACAAAAAGTGAAGGTTTGAATAAATTTATTTTTAGTGCAAATTTAAAAATTGATTATTGCTTAACAAAGAATATATGGATAATTGCAAAATACCAACATGCCTTTTCACCTGTTTATGAGAAAAGAGAGCAATTCGCAGGCAAAGCTAAACTTAGATTAATAAAATTAGGATTAAGGTATTATTTATAAAGAGAATATCTAACCTTAAAAATACTAGAATTAAAACTCACTTAATCTACTGAGGTTTTATTTTTTAAAGTATTAGTTTAATTTATTCCTGCTCCCCAATCAACTTATTCAAATTAGCAAATTGAATTAAATAATTAAGTTTTGAGGCCAGTACATCTGCTTCGGCTTTTGCAAAATCGGCTTTAGCTTCAATCATCGTAGATGGCAAAACCTGGCCTTCTTCAAGAGCATTTTTTGTAAGAATTACTTGTTCTGCTCGCGCTTCAAGTGCCTTCTCGGCGGTTTGAATTAATTTTTTGGCATAAACCAAATTCAAATATGCTTTATGTACTTCGGTTTTTAATTGCTTAATTTTATAATTATAATTTTCTGAAGCTTCATTAAATAAAGCATTTCGTTGTTTAATAAGAGATGATCGTTCACCTGCTGCAAAAATAGTCCATTTCAAATTCAATCCGGTAATAAGATAATTATCAGGATACAGTGGTATTCCCTGATTATAATTATACTGAGCAAAATATGTTAGTTCGGGGATATAAGCCTTTTTTGCCGCAGTTATGCCAAGAATTGCTTTATCTTTAATTGAATTTGATATTCCCAATTCATAATTATTTTCTAAGGCTTTTGTATAATATTCTTCAATTTCATTGAATGCTTCCAAATTAAGTTCATCCAATACAAGAACCGGAAGAGTATTCAACTCAAGCCCGATAAGTTGCATAAAAGAATACCGATAAGATTCTAATGTATTATGAGTTTCCAATAATTCCTGCTCTTTTTCATAGATTTCGGCTTTCAGTGCTGTTACCGCAATCATCAATACTTCACCTGAATTGTAAGCGTTTTTGGCATCATTATGTTCTGCAACGGCATACTCAAGATTTAATCGTGCAACTTCTACATTTTTCTCTTCAATTAAAATTCCATAAAAAAGTTCATTAATCCCCAATGTAATTTTCGATACAACATCCTTGTATTCCAAATTACTGATCTTTAAATCAATATCAGCAATTTTCTTACCTGTATTAATTGTTGTTAATTGACTCAAAGGCTGATAAACACAGACATTTGTTTTATAAAAAAACTCTTTTCCTTTGATTAGGGTCATATCTTTCGGTGGAATAGGGAAATATTCCAATAAAAGTTTTCTAATCTCTTCATCGCTGATAAAATCGGTGTAGAGATGATTAAATTCTCCTTTTGTAGCACTAATATTCGGATCTGAATTATATGCAAAAATTCCCTCCGCAATAATCCGTGGATAAAAATTACTTTTCATTTCCGAAAGTTTTGCGTCGGCATTTTCAATTTTGTGCTGAAATATTTTTATTAATTGATTTTGCTCCATTGCCATTTCAACAGCCTGGTTCAAATTCAGATAAACAGTGTCCTGAGACTGTACTATTTGAGTAGTAAGAATTAGAAGAAACACTACAAAAGTCTTCTTAAACATAATATATTTACTTGTTTTACTGATCAATTGTTTTTTGGGGTTTTATTAATAAACTATATAATACAGGGATCACCAAAAGTGTGAGAATCATTGAAAAAACAATTCCAAAAGAAAATACACTTGCTAATGGGGCCCATAAAGGATCTTTCATTACTATCATCGGGACAACACCCATTGCAGCTGCCATTGTAGTCAGGAAAATCGGCCTTAACCTTCTTTTAGCTGATTCGAGGGCAGCCTGAGTAAATGTAAATCCTTCGGAAGCAACTATTTCATCAGAATAATCAACAATAATTAAGGCATTTCGGATAACTATGCCTACCAGGGCAATTAATCCTACGAAAGCCGTAAAACTAAAAACATTGCCTGTAGCTAATAATCCAATGGCAGAACCGAATATTGTTAATGGTATGGAAACCATTATAATTAAAGGCCTTTTTATATCTTTAAATTCATAAAGAAGAATTAGGAAAATACTTACAATACTAATTACTAATGCAAATACCATTTGGCTAAAGGTATCATTCTGATTTTTAATTACCCCGCCGTATTTGATTTTATAACCCGGCAATAATTCCAGGGAATCAACCTTAGGTTGAATAGCCTGCTGAATTTCAGAACTTAGGAATCCTGCTTTTGGCTCACAACCTACTGTTAAAGTGTGAATTCCGTTTCTGCGGGTAATTTTTCCGGTTTGCCATTTTGGCACTACTTCGGCAAACTGACGAAGCGGAACACTTGAATTTGTAATTGGTGAAGTTATATAGGTGTTGGCAATATCATTAAAACTATTTCTGGATTCCTTGTCGAGCCTGAAGGTAATATTTATTGGGTCATTCCCTTCCCATAAAACCGATACCGGTGCTCCGTGAAAACCAACGGCAAGTAAATCGGCAATAACTTCTGTGGTAAAGCCCATTTGGTTAGCAATTGCTTCGTCAACATTAATTTCAAGAAAATAGTTGTTCTCAAAATCTTCTCTGATCAACTGGCTTCCGGGAACATTCCTGTAGATTTCTTTTACCTTCTCCCCTATTCTTTTCAATTCAGAAACATCATCTCCAAAAATTCTGACTTCAACAGGGGAAACCACAGGAACTCCTTGTGCAAACTCCATTACATCAATTTTTGCATTGGGTAGTATTCCGGTTAGCAATGAGTCATAATGTGCGGCTAAAGAATTAGCATCCTTAACATCAGCAGTGTTGATCAGAATCATTGCATAACTTTCTTCTGGAAAAACCGGAGCAAAACTATAATAAACTCTCGGTGCTGAAGTCCCGATAAATGTAGCAAAACAAGTGATATTTGAATCGGCCTGAAGTATTCTTTCAATTTTTCGGGTGTCGGAATCGGTAATCTCAATTTTGGTTCCGAGAGGTTCAAAAACCTGAATTATAAACTGGCTTCTTTGAGCAAATGGGAAAAATTGTTGTTTTGGCAAAGTCATCGTTAACATGCCAAGAATAACAGTTGCTACAGCCAAAATAATTGTTAAACTTCGTCGGCGAAAAGCCCATTCAATTCCCTTATCAAAAACACTTTGTATGATATTTAATACTGAAAACTTCTTCTTTGTATTTTTGTTTTCTTCCGGTTTCTTATCAAGACCTTTTTTAATAAAAAGGTATGCTAAAAAAGGTGTCATAAAAAAAGCAACAATCAGTGATGAACTCATTGAAATAGCTACCGTAACAGGTAAGCTAATCAAAAACTGCCCGGTTGCTCCCGTTAACATAAAAACCAATGGAAGAAAAGCCATTATTATAGCAAGAGTAGAAGTAAAAAGAGGAATGGAAAATTCTGTTGCACTACGCCAGGCTGCTTCAAATCGTGATAAACCCTGATCTAATTTAGCAACATAATTATCTATAACAACAACCGCATTATCAACAACCATTCCGAGTACAACAATTAATGAAGCAAGTGAAACTTGTTGTAATTCATAACCGAACAAATCCAAAAACATAAAAGTCATTCCAATAGAAACAGGAATGGAAAAACCGGCAATAACTGCAATATTAAAAGGTAACAGTAACATAATAACAAGAATTACCGCAGCTACTGCAATGAGAAATTCCTTCATGAAATCATCTACTGCATCTTTTACAGTTTCAGGTTGATTGTTAATAATCTGAAACTTAATATCATCAGGTAATAACTTTTTACTTTCCTCCATGCTTTCATCAACCTCTTTACCAAATTCAACGATATTATATCCCGATTGCATTTGTAAAGAGATAAGCATTAATTTACTATCATTACCATTAACACGTATATAACTGGTGGGTTCTTTTTGCTTTCTTTCAACTTTAGCAACATCTTTTATTCTAACAATAGCACCATCAGGCGAAACACCTACTTCCTGTTCCTTTATTTGATTGATGGTTGAAAAAAGTCCTGTTGTAAGTAAACTAAGCTTTGAGTAATCAGATTTTATATAGCCTGAATATTTCACAGTGTTTTGTGATTCCAAAATTTTGATAACATCTGTAAGCTGAATTCCATATTGTACCAGTTTTTCCGAACTCGTAGTAACCTCAATTTCTTCAGGCTGATAACCAATACGGTCAATTTTTGAGACCGAAGGTATCTGTCTTAAATTATTTTCGATCAATTCAATATGATCTTTCAGGTCACTATAAGAACAATTATCGCATTCTATGCCAATTAATAATGCAACAACATCACCAAAGTCTGAGTCAACAATCGGGCCTATTACTCCATCGGGTAAACTCATCTGCGACAATAAAAATAATCCCTGACTAAGCTTCTGCCAAAACACATCAGGAATGTCCACCCAATCTTCAAGGGTAACAGTAATAAGGACTTGTCCATCCTTAGTAGTCGAGTAAGTTTCGTCTTTTTTTACCTCCGAATAAGTATAAAGTTTTTCTTCAATACTTTTTGTTACCTGCTCCTCAACCTGGCTTGCAGAAGCACCGGGATAAAACGCGATCACCAAAGCCTGACGTACAGTAATTTCAGGGGATGAACGCCGGGGCATTGTCATTAAACTATAAACACCGACCATAAAAATCAATGAAATGGTAATTATGGGTACTTTATGATTTTTTAGGGATTCTTTGATAATATTCATAAAACTCTTTAATCAATTAATTATTTTGAAATTTTGATCTTGGCACCCTCATAAAGTTTTGTATTTCCTTCGATAACAATAACATCGCCATCGTTTAAGCCAAACAAAATATTGACACCTTTGTTGTGGGTTTTATTAGTTTGAATATTTCTCTTTGTAACTTTATTTTCTTCTTTATTAAGTAAATAAACATAAGTTTTACCATCTGAACTAAGCAAAACAGCTTCGGCAGGAATATTTATTATATCGGTTTTCTCATTGGTTTTCACATAAAGAAAGGCAATCATTCCGGGTTTTAAAGAAAAATCAGGATTTTCGATTGTTGCTTTAACCGGAAAAGCCCGTGAATAAGCATCAGCTACCGAACCTATCCTGCTAATTTTTCCTTTAAAAATAATATTATCTAATGCCGGTACTTCTATAGTAACATCCATATTCATAGAAATACTACTAATTTCATTTTCAGGAATAAATGAGCGGATAAAAATATCTTTTGTATAAACAATTGCAAATATCGGTATCCCCTGTGGAATGATCTCTCCGGGTTGAACACCTTCAACTGCAAGCCAGCCCTCATGTGGTGCATATAAATGAGTATCTTTCAGTTGCTTCTTTTTATAATTAACATTTGCCTGTGCTTCTTTGTAAAGGGCTTTTATTTTATCAAAATCGCTTTCAGTCAGGCTACCTTTATTATATAAATTTGTTAGCCTTTGCAATTCGCTTTCAGCTTCAGAATATTTAGCCTCAGCAGCCTGAACTGCAAACTCATAATCAGTCGGATCAATTGTAGCAATCAATTCTCCATCTTTAACATATTGTCCTTCTTTTACATATACATTTTCAATTTTTCCGGCTACCATAAAACCAAATTCAATGGTTTTAAATGGCAAAATATCTCCGCTAAACTGTAATACTTTAGGTACAGACTCCTGTTTAACCTTTAAGGTTTTTACAGATATCTCTTTCCTTGTATTATCGGGTTTTTGTTGATTTGAGCACCCTGTGATTAAAAAAAGCACTAAAAATGTAGTTATAAGCGTAAAACGGTAATTCATTTTTCTAATATAAATGATTTTAATTTTTACAAAAATAAAAAAAAAGTACGATTAAGGATAAATTTATTTAATTCGGTGTTTTCGGTTTTACAATATAAAAGCTCTTCTTATTGTAGCTTTTGTTGTGCAAAGTTGAATTCTGTTATCTTCAATTTACTATGTCAGAAATCGGCATTGATAAATTTATATTTTCTTTTATTGTCTTGGTTAAACATGCAATCAGCCAAGCTTTGATTAAATCATCTTTATTTGAGTCGTTATTGATTTTTAAAGATTTAAGTGTATCATTTAAATCTAAAAATTCTTTTTTAAGATATGCTTTTATGTTGGTATTATATGAACCACATCCCTCAAATTCTTTTTCCTTCACCGCTTTCATTTGTCCAATTCCCTCTAATAATAAATTTAGGTTTTTGGGAAAAGCATAATGGCAAATATCTATTTTGCATGCTTGAAGTTCAATATCCTTTAATTCTCCACCGTGCTGTAATTTTTCATAAGATTTCCAATCCCAAGTCAGTCTGGCAAGTAATAACCTGACCAATCCAGTTTTATCAGGATTCTTATCACCCAGCCATTTTTTAATCTGTTGTCCAGGCTTTTTGTCGAAATTGTCAGAAATTTCATTTGGGGGATTTTCATTCAACCATTCCTTTATTGCCCAAACATATTGTTGTCCGATAAAACTCTTTCCTGTTGTATCTTTATTCAATACACTTTCTCCATGCTGAATATGATTTATTCCTATTTTTGTCGTATGCACATCTGGTTCAAGTTTAATAATTGAATCCTTGATTTTTCTTATATGTTGTTGATATTTGAAATGACATACTTCAAATCTTGTGATGAGCTCGCGAATTTTGTTTATTTTATCAGGCAATTCCCCAAGTTTTTTTTCCAAATCATTTATTTTAATAATTTCCGGGTCTTGAGGAGAAATTTGAATATTTGACCAGGCTTTCATAGTCATTGATTTTAAATTATTTCATAACTGCGGGTCTTATAGCAATTTTGCACAGCGGCAGTCCGTATAAAAACCTTCCTTAATTTCATTTATATCCAACAAACTGTTAAATCCTGATCAAAAATAAAGTTTTTTAAGAAACGACGGAAATACATTGAAAAATAATATCAATGAATTTGATGAACGCGGTTGGTTATCATACATTATTGCGTTTTTTGGGGCTCAACTGAACCTTAATTCCGAAAATGTTATAGGTTGGTAAATTTTCACTTCCTTTTAATGCTTTAACACATTCTTCACTATAAACCGGGTATCTTCTTCGACCAATACGATATAATAACCAACAGGTATTTTGGAAATGTTAAATTCATACTTCATTTGACTATTTTCTATAGGAATTTCTTTAATCAGTGTTCCATATATATTTAATAGTTTAACAGATTTTGTAATAGAACTATTAGTCAGTTCAATGGTCAAAATTTCGGTTGCTGGATTTGGATAAATAAGAATGTCATCTTCCTCATATTCTTCTGTTCCTAATGTGTACGGTGGAAATACCAACAATTTTGCTCTTGAATCATCTCCCCAATCACAAAATGTTAAGTAACATTTGCCATCAGTACCAATGAACAGTGACTGGTATTCACCATCTCCATCATTGGTAAAGTCTGATGAATACAATACAATAGGATTTGAAAAGTTTTGACCCTTATCAACTGATGAGACATATTTGATTAAAAAATTATTATCTACCCTTTGATTATAAATAAGATGAATAATACCATCATTCGTAATTAAACCCTGTGCATAGGCTCCATTAGCAAGTGTTAAAGACTGCCAATTTCCATCCATAAAAGAATGGTATGTAATGGGCGTATTGACATTATGTGGTTTGTGAGAGAGTACGCCAAAATAATCAAAATTAATATGTGATATTGGTTTTGTTATATTAGCTGCTGTTACCCCAATAGATGAGATAGAAATCTCTGACCAGTTCAAACCATAATCCAGGCTGTGAAAGTGGTAGATTTGCGAATTAGAAACACCTGCATATGTAAGATGGAGTTTTTCATCACTTCCCCAGGAAATATCAGAACCCATAATTACTTGTTCACCTTCCGGGATTGAGAATTCGTGAATGTTACTCCATGAAAGTCCTTCATCCACTGACTTTTGGAAAATGACTTTTGAATCAGATTCCCTGGTAGATTTATATAATGAAAAAGTTAAGTATAACTCCCCACTTCCTCTGGCAATAATTTGAGGATAATCTGACCAAAAGTCTGTGTTGGAAATATACGGTTTGCTCACAAAACTCCACGTTTTACCGTCATCAACAGAATTATATAATTCCAGATCAACTATAAATGGAGAAGGAAATGCAGAATGTACTCTCATAACAACCAGGTAAAAGTTGCCTGAATTGTCAACTGCTACTACGGGGTCTCCAATGCAAATTTCACCAGGTAAAATCTCTATTGAATCTATCAATGTCCAGGTAGAACCATAATCAGTACTACGGTGTATTAAGACGCGTTCATTATTCCAGCCAGTTGGATGAGTGGAAACATACTCCATAGAAGAAGCCACAAATGTACTGGTAATCTTAGATTGGACACATTCCAATTCGGTAACGCTTTCTGTCCCAAGGCTGTTAGTTAATTGTGCCCAGAGAGTCATATTGTTAAGTAGGATCAGTATTAACAAGAAATATTTGTTCCTTTTGATTTCAATAAGTTTAGGTATTATCATTTTTAAATTATTATCTATACTCCTACTGATCTATAACTGAAGTTCAAGCAACAACCCCAATAAATTTTATTTAACTGTTTATTTAAGCTCATATTATTGATTTATCGAGCTTCAAATATATAAAATATTTATTAATGCTTTTTAAAAAACAAAAAGTTTTGGATTTTTGGTTATTGGACTGTCTGGCATTCTTGCGATAGAGCATGCTGGAAAAAATTCTTTGGGTTTCATCAACCCACAACTTAAGTCGTAGGTTGCATAATGTTGATTCATTCAAAAACCATTTTAATGGTTTATTTTACACCTCGAAGTTTTTAGTAAAAACCGTCGATAAGTACATAGCATAGGATGTAGTTCAACATAGCCTGCTTAAATTCTTCGGAGGACTCATTGCTGGGGTCTTACAGACCGCACAGAGTCCTACTTATTAGCATCAGTAGTTTAATTTAGTTAATTGTCATTCTCTTCAGTTAATATCTGTTTCCACTCTTCAACAACATTTATTTTAGGATTGCATCTATAATAAATATAACCTTTCTCCCTGGCATTAGGATTTTGGATGCTATCAACTAAAGTCATTTCTATAAACCAATCGGAGCTACCATGTTTCCTGTCATCTACCATGATTTGATTGTTAAATTCAATATCTTCTTTTGCCCATGAAAAATAAGAACCATTCAAACTATACACTTCGGGTAAGTTATATTTAGTGCTATAGAAATTTAAGGAGCCTGCGTGTGAATAAGAACCTCCATAGATCATGCATTTATCTTTTTGTTCTTTGGGTATTGCATGATAGACTTTTGCTACCTTTTGAGCCAGTTCTTCCCAACCATGCATGTCTGCAATGTCTTGTGGAAGGTTGTAGTAATTTCCGTCTTCCCATCTTAGCATGTAGTTTATTCCATAATGTTCCGAAATGTATTGAGAGTATTTTTTCAAGCTGTTAACCTTCAAAATTGGTATCGAAAAAGGATAAAATGGTATAGTAAATACAAACATACATGCTAAAATCAAAACTTTACTTCTGGACGAGGATAGATAATACTCTATAGCAACACCCCCAAGAGGAAATAATATGAGAAATGCACCCAATGTGTAGTAAGATTTACCTTGCAAAAAGCCAATCAAAAGCAGAGTTAACAGAAACGCAAATCCAATAGATCTATACTTTTTAAGCTTTTCAATGGTAAATACACCTATTAGTCCAAACAACCAAATAATGGTAAATCCTTTATGTGCGATTAATTGTGAACTTAAAAAATGTCCCCGGTTCACATGAACTAATTGTGTTTCATTAAGCTCCCGCATATGAGTTATTAGCGGGTAATTATGATTTATTTGCCATAAAATATTTGGAAGGAAAATTAAAAGGCCAAGTAAAACTGAAACCAGAAAATGTTTATTATTCAGAAGGTATCTTTCTTTAGTTAATAATACTCCCGCTAAAAGAGCTATTAAATAAAAAGTCACAGAATACTTGGTAAGTAAACTAAAACCTATTAAAATTCCCAGAATATAATAGTCATGGTTTTTGTTCTTACTAATAATCTGTATAACTGAATATCCAATAAGAAACCAGAATAATTGATTAAATGAAACTGGTTGAAAAAGGGTATTTGACTCAAGTAGTGAAGGTGTTAATACTAATGCCAATCCGGTTAAAATAATTGCCCAAACACCTCCTCCCAGGTTTTTCACCAATTTACATGAAAGGATAACTATTATTGCCCCGGCTATTGCCGGAAATAATCTTATAGCAAAAAGGTTTCCACCAAATATATCTGCTAACCTGCCAATAAAAGGAGTTAATGGAGGAACCTCATAATATCCAAACGCAAGATGTTTTCCCTGATCAAAATATAAAAATTCATCCCGATGAAGTCCATAATTAGTATTCGTTAAGAAATGGACACCTATTTTAATTATTCCAAAAAAGTATATAAGAAATCTTTCTTTAACTTTTAACATATCATTGTTTCTAATTTTGTAATATTGATGCATAGAGTAGAGCCTGATAGCCTACTCAAATTCATATATATTTTTTTTCCAAAGATAACAAATTTAGATTAAACTATCAGCGCCCCCTTCATCAAACCGTGTCCCGATGAAGAACCGGGATAAACTATGAGGTTTTCCAATATGTCTCGTCCTAAAAAAAGTTTACAGTTAAACTATTAAATCCTGGTATAAATATATACCCTAATGAAGCGAAGCACAAGCCCTCCCTTTTTTAAGGGTGGGTAAAATTGAATCCACCTCAACAATATATACAAATATTACCAAAAAAACATATAATCTACTACAAATTAATAAGTTTTTAAAATCATTCTCATAGTATATAAATCTGCATTATCAACCGTTCTAAATTATATCGAGAATCTATTTGTAAAACTTTTTTCAAATATTTCTTAAAAAACACTTGTTTTTTAAATATTTATACTAATTTTACATCAACTAATTTCACGCTATAGGAATTAGTCATCAGTTTTTCCGGGAATAATTATTGAAATTAATATAAAATAACCAAATTTTAATTAATCAAAAAAAACAAAAATATTATGACAGACGCTCAGGAAAATAAACTAAACATGTTAGAGACTGTGATCACAGTTCTCGAAAACAATGCAACAATCTGGAATTCAATTCCGGCAATTGTTGAAATAAAAGAAAAAGTCGTAACAAACATCGGCAAGATCAGGGGATTGAGGCAGATACAGGAAAAAGATTTCACCGGTATTACAGTTAACAAAGCCGAAGTTCAGGAAAACCTGATTGCCGCCACACTCAAGTTAATTGGCGGTTTGATGGCTTATGCAACCGTAACAAACGATCATGAGTTGCGTAATTCCATTAATTACGGTAAGCACGACCTAAATCACTCACGTGATAATATACTTTACGACAAGGCTTTGCTTGTTTACAATACCGCGCAGCCTCTTGCTGCTGAACTTGCCGTTTATCTTATCACCGAAGAAGATATCCTCGCAGTTGACACTTTGCTGAAAAAATACGAAGAGGCTATACCCGAAAAACGTGCAGCAACCTCCGAAACCAAAGCTGCAACCGAAGCCCTAAAGCAAATATTTAAAGCCACTAACCTCTTATTAAAAGACAAGCTTGATAACCTGATGTTGATTTTTCGGGCCATTAATCCCGATTTCTATAATGCCTACACTAACTCACGCATAATTATTGATCTCGGAAGGCGGCACACAGGCAACAAAACCATTATCTCCGGTATTATTGAAAAAGCCGATACCGAAATACCCCTTAACGGTGCTTACGTTTGGATAATGGAAAAAGGAATATCCTTTACAACAGGCCCCGACGGCCGTTTTAGCCTCAATATTGGTGAAGCCGGAACCTACACCCTAAAAGCCGAAAAACAAGGATATAAAACCCATACAGAAGATCCCATTGCAATTGAAAAAGGCGATGAAGCTATTATTGATGTAGAAATGGAAATCGAAAATAACAACTAATAATCCAAATTAATTTTATTTAAATATTTTAATTTCAATCCCGATGGGTTCTCGTAACTTATCGGGGTTGTGCTTTTTAACTGAATGCAAGTAATATCAAGTTTTAGTTTTTCTTAGTTTTGAAAACCGTGGATGACATGCAAATACGTCTTTTCTCAATCCATCCAAAAATTGTTAAGAATTTTATAATCTTGTTTATTAATCATTGCCTGCTATCCTTGCAAATTACTCATTCTAAGTCTCTCGATACATGCAATAGCCTGCCGGATTAAAAAACAGAGAATTTCTGTGAAGATAAAAAAATTACATAAATGGGGAAAAACAATCTATTAAAATCAGTTTTAAAAGATTTTTATTTTTTGTTGTGCACTGGGCTTTCATTTCCAGTTATATATTTCAATTTTAACAATTTTTCCGTTAGTTTTAAAATTATTAGTCTCATCGTTAGAAATAAATTCTCCTAGTTCTTCGCCTGTGTCAGATTTGACGTAGGCGAGAAAATACCTATCTCTATTTTTCGTATACTTCGGAATACAAAAATATTCTTCACCTGTTAAGTCTGAAAATCCCATTTTTATATTCGGAAATATTTTCAAAAGACTATCTATACTAATGCCAACTTTTAATCCTTCTGTTGTTCTGAAGGCTGAAGAATAAATGGTCAACCCTGCGATTTTTTTTTCGTCTTTGGACCAAATGCTTATAATTAAATCATTGTCATTAAGCAACAAATAGTATTCTCCATTATCTTCAATAAATTTATATTTTTCCAAAGTTGTTTTAATGCAATCTCCAATTTCAAATCCTCCAACTCGATTTGCAGTGATTAGTGAGTCGTGGAAAATGGAATCCTGCATAATATTATTGTCTTGTCCATGAACTTTTCCTAATAGAATTAGAAATAAGATTATGTAAACTATTTGTCTAATCATTGTTTCTTTGCCATGTGCACAATCCGAAATAACCACACCTCAATTTGCATTATCCATCTACTGTATGGTGAGGGTGCGTTAATAGTTTTTATTTTTTCATTATTTTTCACAAATATAGAAATTTCATTTAAATATAAAAGCAAGAAATAAAAAAAGCGGGTTTTTAGGGCTGCTGGTTTTTGTTTTATATGAGGAAATGGGTTGGGGGTGTGGGGGGTGGTTTTGGATGTTTGGATTATTGGGGGGTTGTTTTGGTGGGTGGGACCGTTGTTGTGTGTTGTTATTTCTTTAAAAATTTAGTGTATCAATAATATCTCCATTTAAATATTTTAGTGACAAAATTGTCTTTTGTTGATCATTAAGAATCCTTTTTGTTCCTGTAAATTTTCCTAACTCATTGAAATCGCCAAAATAAATGCAGTTTTCATTTAGGACGTTCAAGTAATTTAACTTAAGGATAGTATTTTGTTTGCAATCTGGCAGGTTAAGGTTTTTTAATCTATAGTCACTGAGTAGAATTACATAGCTTACTTGCCAATTTTGATTTATCTGGGGCCATGTAGTATCAGTCAGGATTAAACTATCTGTTCTTAATTCCCATTTTCCAGCATATTTTGTATCAATTTCTATCATGTCATTATATGTGGAATAAGTAAAATATTCAAATGTCTTATCTGATGATATTAGTAATTCATACTGACAACTATCATTCGAAAACTTTTTTTCAAATTCAAATTGGGCAAACAATAAAGTTGGCAGAGAAATTATAATTGTCAGTAACAGCTTATTTTTCATATTGTTGATTTAGAAAATTGCGCTTAACAGTTGAGTATATGTACTATTACATTTATTTTTCTATTATTTTTCACAAATATAAAAATTTCATTTAAATATTAAAGCAGGAAATAAAAAAAGCGGGTTTTTTGGGGTGCTGGTTTTTATTTTATATGAAGAAATGGGTTGGGGATATAGGGATTGTTTTTAGATACATAGCAACATTGGATGGAGTTAAACATGGACTTATTGCTGGGTTTTGTTGGCTGCTTGGAGTGCTATTTATTGTGGCCAGTTTTATTTATTTTTTTAACTCATTAAATATCACATCACCTTTTATTTCAACTTTAGAAACGTGTATGACACTATTATTCCAATCCAGAGGTGTCCAATGTCTGGGGTATTTGAACGTTACTTCCTTTCCAATTAACTTTTCTCTTAACTTATTTATTTCAAGCCCATTCTCTAAACCCCTATTTATATAAAACTTACGATTATTGCCCTCAATAATAAAGACAACATCCTTTACACCTCCCTCATAAATAGAGGAAACTATTCCTTTTTCAACAAGTGCTTTATCTTCAGTTACTATTGGAACAGGTCTGAAGATTAAAACTGCAATAATGAAAAAAATAACCCCAATTCCTATTAAAATTTTTTTAACCATAATTATATCTTATTTATTTGTCATTTCCAATTGGCTACAACTCCGAAATAATCCCACCCCTATTGCATATATCCACCCGTTGGGCTAAAGTGCATTAATGGTGTATATTTCTTCATTATTTCTCACAAATATAAAAATTTCATTTAAATATTAAAGCAAGAAATAAAAAAAGAATAAAAGGTCAACGCTATTCAGGGATGGACAAATATTCAACACACAACATTCAATAAATAAATAAGCAATATGAATTACCTCCAGTATTTTTCCTTGTTTATTGAATGAAAAAGAAAGTAACAATTTGTTTGGGAGGCTTAAACCTCTGATAGGCATGGTTACACTTTAGCCCTTAACTTTTCAACCTTACTCAATTCTACCTCAAGAATACATAAAAGCCCAATAAATCAGGCAACTAATCCTTTCCTTAGTGCTCCTTTGTGAAAAATCCTTGGTGCTCCTTTGTGGTTAATCATTCTATTCCACAAAGCAACTCAATGTACATCTCTAAGCTACACTAAGTAAAAAATGTATCAATACGTTAACAATCCCGTTTAAATTGAGAAGCGAAACACAAAATCTAAAAACCGCAATTTTAATTCTCCATTCCGCCCTCCAAAAATAGCTTACTGTATTAATAATTCAATATACCGTTTATAAAAATCAATATTACGTTTCTATAATTCAATATACCGTTTAGTTATATCAATATAACGTTTATTTAAATCAATAATCCATTTATTTAAATATACATACCGTTTATAATTATCAACTATGTGATTATTTATATCAACATAATATTTAAAATATCGTATATTTGTTAAAATTATAAAAGCACTCGCCATGAAAAACATAGGAAATATCATCAAAGATTATTGCTACAGCAATAAAATCTCAATTTCAAGCCTTGCAAAAAAGCTTAACATAAGCCCACAGGCACTTTACCGTATACTAAACTCAAATAATATGCACCTCTCTCGCCTAAACCAAATCTCCAATGCTATAAACCATAACTTCTACCAATATTTTATCCACGAAAGTGATAAATCCGCCAAACAAACCGCGCAGATCATCGAAGAAAACAATTTTCTAAAAAACAAAAACAGTCTTCTGGAACAGGAGAACAAATATTTAAAAGAGATAAATGAGATTTTGAAATCAAAATTATAATAAATCAGCGTCCTGTTTTCTTTTTTCTCAAAGCTATGCTAAGATTTAATTACTAATTTTGCAATAAATTATCAGCATTAAAATTGTTTTACTTTGAGTAAAAAATCTTTGACCAGAAAATTCCAATCATCGAAAGTAATTAGTATTTCCTTCGCTCATCTAATCCATGATATTTATTCATCTTTTTTAGCTCCTATCCTACCCCTATTAATTGAGAAATTAAGCCTTTCATATTCAATGGCGGGTTTATTAACAGTATTTCAGCGAATACCGTTTCTTTTCAATCCGTTGATAGGCCTGATTGCCGATAAAGCTCCTATCCGTTATTTCATTATTCTAACACCGGCAATAACCGCTATTTCAATGAGTTTATTGGGAGTTGCTCCAAATTTTATTATTTTAGCATTGCTTTTATTTGTAATGGGCCTTAGCGCAGCTTTTTTTCATGTTCCGGCTCCTGTATTAATTAAACAACTCTCGGGAACACGCATTGGTAAAGGAATGAGCTATTATATGTTAGGTGGAGAAATAGCACGTACAACCGCTCCCTTGATCATTTTGGGAGCCGTTTCGATATGGGGATTGGAAGGAATTTATAAGTTAATCCCTTTTGCATTATTGGCTACGATAATTATTTTTTATACATTAAGAAATATTGACATACAACGATCAGGAAAAGAAAAAAAGAAAGAACTTAATGTAAGAAAAACATTAATAAAAATACTTCCCATATTTTCTTTAATCGCCGGTATTACATTATTCCGCTCGGCAATGAAGGCAGCCTTGACGACTTTTCTTCCTACTTACCTGACTTTAGGACAAGATAAGAGCCTTTGGATTGGGGGTATTTCTTTGTCAATTTTAGAACTTGCAGGCGCTGCAGGAACTTTAATTGGCGGAAGCTTTTCGGATAAAATCGGAAAGAAAAACACATTAATTATTTCAGCAATAGTTAGTCCTTTACTTATGTTGGTGTTTTTGTATTCAGATGGTTTTGTTATGATTGTTATTCTTATCCTGACCGGATTTTTTATGTTTGCATCAAGCCCTGTTTTATTGGCAATGGTTCAGGAAATCAGTGCAGAAAGGCCGGCATTTGTAAATGGTATTTATATGACAATAAACTTTGTTATCGGAGCTGCTACGATCTATTTTGTAGGATTTTTAAGTGATATTTACGGATTAACTCTTACTTACAAGATATCGGCTATTATTGCTCTCGGTTCAATTCCTTTTGTTTTTATGCTGCCAAAGAAGGTGCTGGAAGCTTGATTCTGGATGCTGGATAATGGAGGCTGGATAATGGATACTGGATGCTGATGTTTTATACTGATTACAGATCACTTATCACCGATTACTGATTACTGATTATTGATTTACGGATATCAGGTTTTTTAAAATTTCATTATCAAAATAATATTTAGCCAACTTCGTAAAGTTCTTTAATATAAATCAGTAATTTTGGACATTAAAAAAAATTCAATCGTATGAAAATGACATTCATTAAATCGTTGTTTTTTCTGATAATATGTGTTATTTTTGAAAATACTACAGCACAAACACGGTTTACCCCCTATGATGATCTCCCCGGGATGATTAAAAGTTATAAGCCTGCGTATCAGGAGGAGTTTCCGCAATGGGCTAAAATGCTTTATCAATATCCGGTAAATTATTTTGATATTATTGATGAATATGTGTCTTATTCATTAAAAAACAAAGTAGAAAAAAATCCTGAAAGCCGCTATTTCAAAATATGGAAGCGGGCAATAGAGCCTTATGTCTTAAATGATGGAACGATCAAGTTACCGGATTTGGATAAGATTAATCATCAAATCAGGCTTTCCCAGCTTCAGGCCGGAAAAAAGACTGTTTCAAAATTTGCTTCTAACTGGGCTTTCTTAGGCCCTAAAGAAACCTTCTGGTTGAATTCATCAGGTTCACCTCAGTCGCCAAAAGCTTGTCCCTGGCAGGTAAATGTTTATTCTTTTGATGTGGCAACATCCGACAGCAACATCCTCTACTGCGGCACCGAAACAGGTTTTGTCAACAAATCCATTGATAAAGGTTTGAACTGGCAATTTGCAGCTCCAGATTATTATTTCGGAGGTGCAGTTACTGCTGTTGCAATTCATCCTGTTAATGAAGAAATTGTTTATGTTGCAGCCGGACAACAGATCCACAAGACTCTTGATGGTGGTAACACCTGGACACCCATGCTAACGTCTGATGAATTATTTCATGCCGACAGGTTAAAAATCGATCCAAATAATCCGGATAAGATTCTGGCTGCCGCAACCACCGGGGTATTTATTAGCAATGATGGAGGTATAACATGGTCGAAAAACTGGAACAATCCTTCCTGCGATGTGGAAATAAAACAGGATGACAGCAGTGTAATCTTTGCAATAACTGTAACAAGTGGCAAGTTTTCTGTGGTTATGTCAACAGACGGAGGACAAAATTTTTCACCACACTCCGATTTTCCCACAAATATTACTGATGAGAGTGGAGGTTTACTTGCTGTTACTCCGGCAAATCCGGATATAATTCTTGCTGTGATGCTCAGTTCGGATTATACGCCATATCTGTATAAGGGAACCCTGACCGGTAGCTCCTGGAACTGGAACCTGCTTGCAACCGGACAAACATCATCCTTTCAAATGAACAACGGACAGGGTTATTTCGATCTTGTTCTGGAGGTTTCACCCAATGATGAAAACCTGATCTTAACCGGAACAACAACACTTTTTAAATCTACAAATGGCGGACAACAGTTTACTGCTGTGGGTGGTTATCAAGGCAACTTTTCCATACATCCTGACATTCAAGATATGAAACTTTTACCGGGAGGTGAAACATGGGTTTCAACTGACGGAGGCTTTTCACTTACAACGGATAACTTCAGCAACATAAATAATTACAGTGCACGTAACAATGGCCTGGTTGGCTCAGACATGTGGGGATTTGATCAGGGATGGAACGAAGACATTGTAGTGGGTGGAAGATATCATAATGGTAATACTGCTATAGCTGATTTTTACCAACCCAAGGCATTAAGGATGGGAGGTGCAGAATCCCCAACAGGCTGGGTATTACGAGGTAAAAGCCGTCATGTTGCTTTCAATGACCTGGGTAATGGTTGGATATTGCCACAAAATGCAGAAGGTGAGCCGGAAGGGCGTTTCATCTTTAGTAAATATCCCAATATGGATGAATATGGAGGCAGGCGTGGCAACATGGTTTTTCACCCTAATTTCTATGGTACAATTTACTTGGGCGAAGGCGATGGGTTTTGGAAAAGCACAGATTTAGGGGTAAGTTATGATCTCCTATATGACTTTGGCAACAGGGTTAGGTATTTGCAGATCAGTTACAGTAATCCGGATATTTTATATGTTGACATTGTTAACAAAGGACTTTATAGAAGTGAAGACGGAGGCGAAAGTTGGACTTTAAAACCTTCGTTAACCAATGGACAATACGCCAATTCCTACTGGAAGGGAAGACTCTTTTTTGCAATATCCCCCTACAACGAAAACACAATTTATGCATGTTTGCAAAATGGAACATGGTCATCAGATATAGGGAAGGTTTTCCGCTCTACAGATGGTGGTGATACCTGGGAGGATTGGACAGGGAGCCTTTCTGAATACACTAAATGCCTCGTGGTGCAGCCAACACCCGATGGTGAAGATTTGCTGTATTTGTTTACAAATGCAAAGAACGGTCAGATAGCCAGGGTTTTTTGCAGGGAGGAAGGTATGAATGATTGGGAACCTTATGATAACAATTATCCTGCCGGAATAAGTGTCAACTTTGCAATGCCTTTTTATAGGGACGGTAAACTCAGGGTTGCCGGAAATTCCGGAATATGGGAATCTCCCCTGAAATATCCTGAATTCACTCCCATTATCAATCCATGGATCGAAAAATCATTTTATAATTGTTACACTGACACCTTGTACTTCGATGATCATTCAATTATGAATCATGATGGAGTAATGTGGGAATGGGAGATAATTCCTCCTCCTGCATATATCGATAATCCAAACATTCGAAACCCAAAGGTGGTTCTGGAAAGTCCCGGAACTTATAGTGTAAACTTTTCGGTTACAAAAAATGGTGTGGTTTATACTAAATATATGCAAGATATGATTACCGCAACCACCTGCCCTTCAATTGAAGATTGCGACAACCCTGCCGAACTCCCGAAAAATGAATGGGATCTGATTTTTGTTGATAGCGAAGAAGTTATTTACCCTGGTCTTGCAACTATGTCTTTTGATGATGATCCCTCAACTATATGGCATACACGTTGGAGCACCGGTGTCGATCCTTACCCGCATGAAATACAGATTGATTTAGGTATGAAATACAAAATATTTAAGTTTATTTTACTCAACAGGCAGAATGGCCCGAACGGACGTATCAAAGATTATGAACTATATATCAGCGAAGATACATTAGACTGGGGGCTGCCCGTAAATACGGGTGAGTTAGAAAACACATCAGCACCTCAAACCATAGTTTTTGAAACTCCTACCATTGGCAGATACTTCAGGTTGATAGCCTTATCAGAAGTTAATGGAGGCCCATGGTCGTCAGCCGCTGAGTTCAGCCTGGTGGGTTGCACTGACACTACCATAAGCATCATTCAGATGAATACGATTCGAGAAGTGAAGGCTTTTCCTATACCAACAAATGGCAGATTAAATATCTCTCTTCCAAACGGAAATAAGTTTGAATATCGTATAATTTCTTTAATGGGACAAATAATGGAGAAGGGAACAATATACAGGAAGGATGAAACTTATACCCTCAACCTTGGCAATGAACCAAAAGGTATTTATTTTATAAGGCTTACCAATGATTCAGGCATAGTTTACAGAATAAAGGTGGTAAAGAATTAATAAAGTGAGACTTATATAAATCTTGATAAATCAGATATTTAACTCCGGATACTGGATTCTGGATTCTGGTTGCTGAACACCGATCACCGATTATAAGGTTTTAGATCCTTAAAAATTAATAGTATAAGAATAAGACGTTTCCTGTTTTTCTTTTGAAGGATTTTTTTTCTCTTTACTTTTATTTTCAGATTCATCATATTGATAAGAAACATTTATCTTTTTGGTTGGAAGCTTGAAAAGTATTCTTGATCTGATGGTTGAAACTATTCTTATGCCTCTGTTTTTTGCTTTATCGTACTTTAAAAGTTTACACAATCTAATTGCTTCTTCATCACAACCATATCCAATTCCTTTTGTAATAATTACGGAAATTACTTCACCAAGAGCATTCACTTTATATTTAACATAAACAATCCCTTCAATCTTATTGGCTAAGGCCTGATCAGGATATTTTAAATTCTCGAAAATAAATTTCTTTAATGCCGGTTTTCCTCCGGGATATTTTGGAAGTTTTATGAATTTCTTATCTTTTTTTATCATTATAAAAACAAAAATAATGATTTTTCAATTATGAGCTTGATATAAAAAAATTGTGAATACATAAATTTTTAATACTTATTTTGATCCCAAAGCCAGATTGATCCCGATTATCAAAAACACAGATGCTTTTACCCAATTTACGACTTTTGAAATCTTGGGATTTTTCATCAGTTTTTCCGATAGTTTTTCTGCTAATATTGAAACTATTGAAAATATTATTATTGCCTGAATCATGAAAACAAAACCCAAAAACATCATTTCGAGAGATGGGTTTTTGGAATTAGCACTCACAAATTGAGGCAAAAAAGCTAAAAAGAATAATGATACCTTAGGATTTAAAATATTCATTAAAATCCCCTTCTTAAAAAGTTTTTTATATTCCTGCGAAGTAGCATTTCCTAGCATGAAAGAATCTTTATTTCGCTCAAATATTGCCTGTATTCCAAGAAAGATCAGGTAAGCTGCTCCCAAATATTTCAGAATATTGAAGGCAGTTGCTGATTCATACAAAATAATGGAAATCCCTAAACTTGCAGCAGTTGTATGCACAACTATTCCCGCACAAAGGCCCAATGCAGTTAAAATCCCTGCCTTTTTTCCTTGTGATATGCTTTGTGTAATTACAAAAATTATATCAGGCCCGGGCATTAGAGTTAATAAAATTGAAGCACCTAAAAATCCTATAATATTCATTTCTTTAATATTTTTTGAAAATTCTTGGAATAAGCATCGGAACCTCAGTCATATATTGTCGGTAAGTATTCCCAAATTCCTTAGTTAAAATCTTTTCTTCGTATTTTGAAATGAAATAGTAAAACATTATAATCAAAATCCAGATGAATGCTGATATTAATGAAAATGTCAGCACTATTAATCCCAAATATAATAATATTGCTCCTAAATATATCGGATGTCTTACAATTTTAAAAACTCCTTTTTTAATAACACATGCTTCTTCTCTGATTTCACCAAAAACAATTTTCAGGCCGTTTCTTGCCAAAAAACCTGAGAAGATGATTAATATGGCAGAAAATATTATCCTAAAAATTAATGGAATATCTTTAGAAATAAAAGTAGAATAATGGAAAATGAATGAATCTAAAATCCAGGCTGCCAGAAATATTATTAAGAAAATAATTTGTCCTATGTCTCCAAATAGATATTCACCGGATAAATCCTGCCTGTCTTTATGTTTTTTTACTTTTTTCACATCGCCCATCCTACTATCGTTTTTTAAGAATCTGTTTAAACAACTGATAATTACACCACAAAACAAATTAGCTTTCAAAAAATGCTTGCTCAAAATTATAAAATTTATTTAAATTATAAAATAATTGATATTTTATATCAAATTGAAAACATTTATATTACCTTTGTTGAATAAGCACATCTTTATTAATCAAAATCTTAATGTTATGAGTTTTTTATCTGGAATTTTCGGAGAAGGTGCAAAAGAAATTCTTAATAGCACCGGAAATATTATTGACAAAATTGCCACAGATGATGAAGAAAAATTAAAAGCAAAATCAGAGTTAACAAACATTGTACTTACATCACTAACCTCAATGCAAAATTCTCAGCGTGATGTTCTGTTAGCAGAAGCCAAAGGAAACTGGCTTCAAAGAAGCTGGAGGCCGATCTTAATGCTATGTTTTGGATTTATTGTGATTTATGCAAAATTTCTCTCACCTGCTTTTAATTGGAAAGTACCGGTTTTAGAACCCAGCTTTTGGACTTTGTTAGAACTCGGAATCGGAGGTTATATAATCGGGCGTTCAGTCGAAAAAGTTGCAAAGGATGTAACACAGAATTCTGATATTACTTTTTTAAGAAGAAGAGATAGAAAAAATGCTATAAAAGGTTAGATCATGGAAATACAAAATTTTAAACTTAAAACAGCTGATAATATCGAGCAATTATCCTGTAAAAAAAATACTAAAAAATTCAGTCAGGGTCAACCCGACACTATAATAATTCATTACACAGCAGGTAGAAATGCAGAATCATCGGCAAAGTATTTATGCCGGGATGATGTAAATGCATCAGCTCATGTCGTGATAGGACGCGACGGAAAAATAATTCAATTAGTTCCATTCGACACTATTGCCTGGCATGCAGGAAAAAGCAGTTATGAAGAACGGATTGGTTTTAATAAGTATTCAATTGGAATTGAATTGGATAATGCAGGAGTACTTGAAAAAGCCGGTGATGAATATTTATCATGGTTTGGGAAAAAATATCCTTTTACTGAAGTAATTCAGGCTATTCATCGTAATGAAAATAAAGAAAAATTCTGGCATATTTTCACGGAGAAGCAAATTCAGGCTTGCGAAGACCTTTGCGAACTTTTATTAAAAAATTATAAAACAATTACAAACATTTTAGGTCATGAAGAAATTGCTCCGGGAAGAAAATTTGATCCAGGCCCTGCATTTCCTTTGAAAAAATTAAGAAGTCTTTTATTTCAGGAAAGAGACTCGGAGGAAAGTATTTATGAAAATATGAATGCAAAAGTCGAGGCCTCCCTACTTAATATCAGGGAGCTACCGAATGCTAATTCGGCATTTATTAACGAACCATTAAAAAAAGGAACAAAACTGAAAATCCTTCAAAAACATAAAGGTTGGTTTAAAGTCAAAACTGAGATAGAGGGCTGGGTTGCTTCGGAATATGTATCAGTTGAATAAGTTTACGAGTTTCGGATTTCGGGTTTCAAGTTTGTCATTCCATTATTCCATTATTCCAACACTTCATTATTCCTTTTGCTTTCAATCTGTTATTTTTACTTTTCAGGATCTAAAAGCATGTCAAGTTTTTGATCCTTAATTATAAGTAACCCCAAACGCTTATGAGAAACACCTTTCATAAGTTTGAAACTAAAAACAGGTTTTCCATCTTTTACATCAGAATCGAAATAATTAAACAAAACATTTGATTTTTGCCTTATATCGTTCTCAAGTTCTGTTAAGTGTGAAGCTAAAACAAAAACACTTGATTTCCATTTTGTTAAACCGTCAATAACCAGCAATGAACCATCAAGGGCATCTTTGATATTTGTTCCTTTAAATAATTCGTCGAGCAGCATGAGCACTTTACTATGCTTTTTTAAAGTAAGTGCCGCATTTTTCACCCTCATAACCTCACTAAAAAAGTAGCTGTAACCAATACTTATATTACCTGTTGTATTCATGCTGCTAAAAATGCAATTAAACGTAGAGAGACGCATGGAACCTGCAGGAACTCCCAGCCCAATATGTGACATAAAAACTGCCATCCCGATAGACGATAATAAAGTTGTTTTTCCAGCCATGTTTGGGCCTGTCATAAACATGAAATTTTTTCCCACATCAAAAAGGATATTGTTTTTAACAGGTTTATCAAGAAAAATATGGTACAAATCATTGATTTCTACGTAGGGTTCCGTACTATCAACAAATTTTGGAAAAATTAGCTTATATTTTTTTGTTGCAGCAGCCAGTGCCATCAACATATCAAGCTCATAAATTGAATCAATAAAAAGGCTAAAATCCGTTTTTAATTTCTCCCGAAATATTTTGTCAATATTTAAAGCAGTCATAAATTCGAGTGAAACCTCCTCCTGATTTTTAATCAACCGTTCAATTTTTTCATTCATTAAAAACCCCGACATTGAATTCAATATCTCTTTTAAATGATAAGGCAAATCATCATTGTTTTTTTCTGCAATAAAATTCTTCAGGCAAATCAGGGTTTTTATTGCATTTTTTGTTCCTTTTCTAAAAACCTCTTTATAAGATTTATGTGAAAATTTCAACCAAACACCTTCGAGAAATTTCAAGAAAATATTATTACTTGAAAGTGGGCCTGGCTTTGAGAAAAAATATACTTCAACGGCATTCATTTGTTCTTTAGTTACCGGAAGAGTCCAGTCATCAAAATTTTCAGAAAAATATTTTACAGTATTTTGAATATTTACAATTTCATTTATTTCATTTTTAGGCCTTTTAAAAAGACGCTTTAATTTATCCTCACCCCCATTAGTCGAACAATGGTTGATCATATCAAAAAGGTTTTTCCCAACTCCATTTGATCCAAATATATCAAGCTCTCTAAAAGTTTGAAAATCTATAAATAACCTATTTGTTTTCTGCATTTTATTAATATTTTCAAGGATACACTTAAAAATTCTCCAGGCATATTAATTATTTGATTTCAAGGCCTTAATGAATTTATTTGTAACACTATAAATAAACATAATTTTTGAAATATTTCATTTGGCAATATTAGCAAAAATTGTTTTACTGAAAATCAATTAATTAATTGATTAATGATTGAATAATGAAATCAAAAAAGATAGGATTAATAAATACTTTAATCAATAACGCATTAAGTCATTTACGTATTTACTCATTTCCAATAAAATAATACTACAAAAAAAAATTATGAAAAGAGCCGTTTAATGCTTGCCAAATTTGGAAATTTTCTTAATTTTGTAAAATAATTAAGGGGTGTTAGCTCAGTTGGTTTAGAGCGCATGCTTGACAGGCATGAGGTCACTGGTTCGATTCCAGTACATCCCACAAAAATTTAAAACAAAAACAATAAATAAGAAAAAGAAGTACGATTATTGTGGCAAGTAAATATTAAACTTAAATAGGTGATGAAAAAGCTAATAAATACTTGTCTGTACTTAGTTCTGTTCATCATCATTGTAGCAAAAACAGAAGCTCAGGATCAGGGATTTTCTCAATTTTATAATAATCCGGTTTATTATAATCCAGCAAATGTAGGATTATCGAAAGGCCTTATGGCAAGATTTTCATATAGAAATCAATGGCCCGGATTAAATAACAATCTGACTTCCTATAACTTTAGCCTTGAAGTTTCTGAAAGAAATATTCCGGGTATGGGAGGTATAGGATTAATCTTTTCTTCAAGTGATTATGGCATGCAATTCTTATCAACTTCCATGGTTGGAGCAATAACTTCAGTCCGGATTAAAGTAGCTGGAAATATGGTTTCCCAATTTGGGGCAATGGTTTCATTTACTCAAAAGAAGGTTAATTGGGATGATCTGGTTTTTAGCGATCAACTTGATCCAAGATATGGAAACGTTAATGCTTCATCATTTGTACACCCTAATGCTCAAAACATCTCATTCACGGATGTAAACCTTGGGGGTGTTTTACAAGGGCAGATAAATAACTCAATAACAACTTTCGGCTTTGCAGCTCATCACTTATTTCAACCAAATGAATCATTTTTAGCAGGTTCGTCTTCACTTCCAAGAAGATTTGTTATACATGGCGATATAATTTTCGATAATAAAAACTCAACCAGGATTACATCTTCTGCTAAACTTAATATGAAAATCAATCCGGGATTCATTCTTGAAAATCAAGCCGGGTTGAATAAATATGCTATAGGGCTAAATATGCTTTTTGAAAACCTTTACACCGGGTTTTGGTTCAGAAATGAAGAATTCAGTTTTTTAAATTACACCTCAATAACTTTGCTTGCCGGGCTTTACATTCCATTATCCAACAAAAACAAAATGAAAATTATGTATAGTTATGATCTTGCAATTTCAAAATTTTATGCGGGATCGGGTGGAGCACATGAAGTTCATATCACTATTAGTTTTGATGATATTAATCTATTTAGTTGGAAAAAAGATTTTCAGATTTATCGAAAACGAGGTGATGTTTTGGAATGCTCGCCATTTTAATATCTTATTTCTGATATTCGTGTTTATTTTAGCATTTTTCATCACTAGTGTCCACTTAAAATAAGCTAAGGGACAGTTGTTTATAATTAAGTTCTTTGACATCTCCGTAATCTATACTTATAAATAGCTCTAATACAGGCGTTTTGTCTAGTAGGGAGATTCCCAGTATTTGTAATATTTCGTAGGTTGAACGGTCTATTTTAAGATCAT
>CAYWXI010000045.1:0-44662 GCA_964462015.1 uncultured Bacteroidales bacterium
TTGTGGTGCTTCTTATTCTTGAAATACGTGGAGATTTTTACCGTGAAAATCTATGTTTATTACAATTATTATATGAGTCAGGTAAAAAAAGCCGCAGACCTGTCCGCCGTAGTACTATGGAAGGCAGGTTCATTGATTAGAAAAATTTTCATCAGATTCTCAACAGATTAAAAACGGAAAAATCGAAGATTTGTACGACCAAATGCACTTTTGACAATCAAAACCTGAAATAGGCCACAAATGCACGAATGAAATTAATTAACACGAATAATCAATCCAGGGAATGATTTTATTCGTCTATATGTTAAATATCATAAAAACAATAGGCTTATAGCTATGAAACTAAAAAATACATTTTGTAATTTTGAATTAAAAGTGAAGAAATGAATGTTTATACAAACTAAAATAGTCTTATGATATGAAAACAGAACTAAACTCAATAATTAATATCTTTGTAGCTACAATATTAATTACTCTACTACCATTAATAAGCAATTCACAGACTTTTGAATGGATTAATTCGCAACCTATAGATTATCCCTATAATCCTGATATGTTAAACTATGTTGTTACCTCTGATGATAATAGTGATGTGATTTATGCAGGGATGGATATCTTCCACCAATATTCCGGAGGCATGTACGGTAAACTTTTTCTTAAAAAATACTCAACCGAAAGCGAGAAAATATTTGTGAAGCAAATTACCGGCAATGGCCTGGTTGATCATTTGGTTGCAAAAAACGGAAAATACTATTTATCCGGAGAATTTAAAGATTCGCTATACTTTGAGGGGCATCCCTGGCTTATCACAAGTAGTAGCAACGAAGAATACTTTCTGGCAATTTTTAACGAAGAGGGTATAACAGAAAGCGTTTTTAATCTTTCTGAAGAATTTCCTTCGCTATCCTTAATTGGCCATTTTACAATTGACAATGAAAACTTGTTGCTTTTACCCATAATGATGAATTCCAATTCAGAAATTGTTAAAATGGATATTTTGGGTAATGTGGTTCAAACTATTGAACAAAATAATGTCTCGCTAATCAACAATATTGATCTTGATCCTTCAGGGAATATTATTGTTTCAGGAGCTTTTGCCAACACCCAAAGCTATTTTGGTGGTGAATTGTTAGAAGTTAGTACACAAGACAATATGTATGTAGCCAAATATAACTCACTTGGCCAGGTGCAATGGGTAAGGTTTATTGAAGATGTGATGTACACTTCACAAAACCAGGTGAAATGCGACCATGACGGCAATATATATTTTAGTGGTGCATTGGCTACGAATATTCAGTTTGGCAATTTCCAGGCAAACGGACCCGATTGGGTTTACGATTTCTTTTTGACAAAACTGGATGTAGAAGGAGAATTCCTGTGGCTGGTAGAGATACCGGAAGACAACTACCTGGGTGATGCATTCATTGGTAAACTGAATTTTTTGGAAGTAGATGCATATAACAATGTCTATGTTTCAGGTTTCATACGCGGAACTATCGACTGGGGCAATGGTGTTGTCAGTACCGGAGTTGATTACAGAGACCTGTTATTGCTAAACTTTTCTCCTGAAGGGATTATTCAGTGGTCGAAATCCGGTGGCAGTGAGAGTTTAGTCAAAAGTGTTGACCTCTCGGTTGATGTTTCCGGAAATTGTTACATGGCAGCCATCGGTGGAGGTGAAATGGCCTTCGATACAATTACTCATTATCAGGAGGGATGGGTGTATCCATTTCTCATTAAATTGAACAATGATATTTTTTCCGGATTTGATAATCCAATTGCAAATGACAATACTTTCAAGGTTTATCCTAATCCTGCAACAAATCAGATCAACATAATACTTGACGAAGAAGCAAAAGAAGGCTTTACTCTCAACTTATTTAATCTTAAAGGAGAAAAACTGGTATCAAGATCTTATCCTTCGGAAACTAAAGAAATTCACTTAAATCTTCCTTCGGCTAAAGGATTATTGTTTATAGAACTTTTCTTCAATAGTGGTAAAGTACAAAGACATAAAATTATGTCTAAGTAGTATTTTATGATGGTTTACAGCATGGTTTGAATACTCACGGGGTAACTTTAAGTCACCCCGTGAGTAAAATCTATTGAATCACAATCTTCTCAACTTTTGTAAAATTAATTCCGTTATTACGAATAAAATAAACTCCACTTTCTAAGTCACTCAAATCAATTTTCATTTTTGATTCCCATACGGGCTTGCTTCGCTTCGTCTGATTTTTGATTTCTGATTTAAAAATTATTCTACCTCTAAGATCGGCGATTTCCAAACTTAATCCCGTCAGGTTTTCTATTGTTATGACACCGTTTGAAGGATTTGGATAAATTGTAATTTCATTATCAATATTTTCATCTCCAATCAAACTCTTAGCAATTTTAACAATGCTGAATAAACCATCCACTTCAGGATAAGTATTCTTTATATAAGCTTCATTGTAAGCATCAATCATTTCAAACTCTGCTATGCTTGTTTTCTGTGTAAACGAATCCCAAATTTTTAATGTAATTGAATTTCCAGATTGATAACCTTGTCCGGAGTTTATTGTATTAAAAACTGCAAGGTCATTTTCAAAAGCATTTTGCGATTTGATCTTTAGCGATCCTATCATTTTATCACCATCATAAGCTGCTACTTCATCACTAATATTCAGGCCTTCGATGTAAATTGTGTAAACAGGATCAGCGGCATTTCCGCCATCAAACTGAAAATATTCGGGAACTAAATCAGGGATACCTGTAAACTTATCATCAGTAACAGGGTAGATCAATTCATCTGAATTAATCATTTTAACAAGATAACCTTCGCCGGGATTCATATCTCCTATTCCATTAATCCAAATCGGGCCAATTTTGCGAAGCATTCCTCCAACCGAATTTCTTACAAAATCAAGATTCTCTAAAACATCATTAAAAACTGTAAGGGCATTTATAGAATTTTCAGGCAAATAACTTATAAATTGGTATCCTTGCATTAAAGCTATTGAAATTTGTGGATCAATTACTTCTCCGAGAATTATTAATTCATCGGCATCATTCATTCGAAACAGATATCCTTCGGTTGTAATCCAATCTCCAATGCCGTTTACCCAAACCGGCCCAATTTTACGAAACATATCTCCTGCAGTATTTCTTACAAAATCAAGATTAGATAAAATATCAGAACAAATAGCTTGAAAATCCGGATCATCGGGAATTATTCGTGTTGAAATAAAACTATAACCGTCAGAAAGATCAATTTGCTGAACTGATAATACTTTTATGTAATCAATCTTGGTTTCAGTATCATATAATCCATTCTCATCGGTAACCGTTAAAGAAACCGTATAATGCCCTAAATTTTCATAAGTATGCGTTGGGTTTTGAAGTGTAGAAGTATTTCCATCGCCAAAATTCCAATACCATTCAGCTATCGGAGCATTTCCCGCTGCTGATAAATCCGTGAAATTAACTTCCATCGGAGCATACCATGAAGTAACGTCAGCAGCAAAATTGGCAATCGGCGGGCCATAAATAGATTCAACAATAATGTCTCTTGAATATCCTCCTCCGGTAGAACAATTAAAAACCCCATCAAACTCTTCTGTTACCGGGATATTAAATGATATTATATGTGTTGTTTGACCTGAATATTCCGGGGATGGCGGCAAACTGTTTCCGTTGAAATACCATTGATAAGGCGAAACCATAATATCGGAAACGAATTGCACCTGACTGGTAATATCATTATGATGAAGCAAATATATATGTTGCTCAATTGTTCCTGTCAATTTTGTTTGATAATTACTCCATTCTCCATTATTTATGAGGTTTCCTGTAATATATAAAGTAAGATTCCAACCGGTACCGTTGTTTTTAATGATCCCATGATTAGTTAAATTACCATTTATATTGAGTGTTACATTCCCCGAATGATTTTGCATTGTTCCTTCAAGAATAATATTGCCATAAAAGTCGGTAGAATTACATTTTACTTCTCCTGTAAGAGTAAGGTCGGAAAAATCGCAATCTTCAATATACGCTGAATTATTGATATTCATAGTAAAGCTGTTTCCTGATGGATAAACAACGGCTTTTTTGATATAGTCGTTCAAAATACTTAATGTAGAATTCTCCGGCATTACAAGTGTGTTATAGTTCAAATTAACTTTACAATCAACAAAATAAATATCAGTTAAGGCATTTATTAAACCTCCCGGTTTTTGATCAATGAAATTAAATACTGAAAATACATTTTCGTTTAAACATGAAATATTTTGGTCAACCTCTCCATAAAGTTCAATTTCATAATTATCCCAAACACCGTCATTAATTATATCTCCAAAATTATCCATATATAAATGCCAACCATTTCCTTTATCTTTAACTACACCATTATTTGTAAAATCACAATTAAGTGTTAAGTGAGAATTTCCATTATAATTTTGCATTGTATCTTGTAAGACTGTATTCCCAGTAAATACAATTGTATTACCGTTAATTTGAGTAAATCCGTAAAGTTCAGGATTCTGAATACTAAGGTTTTCAAAATAAGTGTTACCGGAAGAAAAAAGGCTAATACTTCCGGTTTGTGAAAAAACATTGGCATTTTTGAAATTCCCTCCCGATAAATAAATATTACTTCCGGGAGGCATTTCAAGAGTACTGCTATTAAGATTAACGGCACAATTACTAAAATACAAATCAGTTATACTGAGAATTGAAGCAATGGGTTCCTCATTGCTAAAAACATTAACCGAAAATTCACTTTGATTAAGGCATGAAATGTTATGATCAGACTCGCCCATTAGTTGAATATCATAATTATTCCAAATCCCGTTATTAATAATATTTCCGAAATGATCCATGTATAAATGCCACCCATTTCCTTTATCTTTAACTACACCATTATTTGTAAAATCTCCGGTTAAAGTTAGATTAGAATTTGAATTATAATTTTGAATTGTACCTTGCAGAATTGTATTTCCTGTAAAAATCACATTGTTCCCGTTAATTTGTATTAAGTCGTAAAGTTCCGCATTTTGAATGCTTATATTCTCAAAATAATTATTATCGGATGAGTAAAAGTTAATAGTCCCACTTTGTGAAAAAATATTGGCATTTTTGAAATTCCCTCCCGACAAATAAATATTCCCTCCGGGCGGAATTTGAAGAGTACCGTTATTAAGATTAAGAGCACAATTATTAAAATACAAATCAGTCAGACTGAGAATTGAAGCAATTGGCTCCTCATTGCTGAAAACATTAACTGCAAATACATTTTGATTAAGGCATGAGATGTTATGATCAGACTCGCCCATTAGTTGAATATCATAATTATTCCAAATTCCGTTATTAAAAATATTTCCGAAAATGTCCATATATAAATGCCACCCATTTCCTTTATCTTTTACTATACCATTATTAGTAAATTCACCGGTAATAGTTATATTAGAATTATTATTATAATTTTGTAAAGTCCCATTTAATACTGTATTTCCAGTAAATATTACATTTGGCCCTTGTGTTTGTATAACGCCGGTTAAGGTTGCATCAAAAAGTGTTATATCTTCAATATATGCATTACCTTCCATATACAGATTGTGGTGATTGGCTATCAAGCTACCGTTATCAATAAATTGGCCATTAACAAACAGATTACTCCCTTTAGAATTGTCCAGTTCAATTGTTGCACCATTTAAAATAATCCTTGTATTATGAAAATTAAAATCAGACATCACAGTTATTAAACCTGTTCCCGTTGCTACATTAAATTCATAGCAGGAAATTTTATTATCACCGGTTTGCAATAAAGCATGTGTTCCGGTGCCAATCAGAAATGTATTACGGTTTGTCCATGTTCCATTGTTAGTTATATCTCCCCCAACGTTTAAATCAAGGTGCCATCCATTACCTTTATTCCTGATACTTCCATTATTTATTACGTTTCCGTTAGCAGTAAAAGTGATTGTATAATTAGTATTAAACAATTCACCGCTTGTGCTTATTGAAAGATTATTACAGGTATCTCCGTTAGTATGGACAGGCCCATTCAAAACAACATCATCTGTTATTCCCGGAACTACACCGGCTACCCATGTTGAAGGATCATCCCATTGCCCGCCTTCGGCAGTTGAATAAACCCATGCCTTTGCTGATAGGTTCAGTGAAATCATAATAATTAAAAGGCCTAAAAAGAATTTTGTGTTTAAATTTTTCATAAGTATAATTTTTAAATTATTAATAAATTTTTTCGTTCAAAACAATGTCAACTAAGACAATAGGTACTAAACCATATTTCAGTGCACTAAATTAAGAAAAAAATTATTAAAATAAAAATTTGACAGAATTTTTCGAAATCCTCCTGATTTTTAAATCTGAAGTTTATTACAATCTGATTTGTTTTCGATTATATTATCCCGGTTGAAGGATTTAGAACGAGACTTAAAATCGAATTTAATTTTTTATACACCGGATGCAGTACCCGTTTTCCTTGCTACTGTTGCTAAAGGATATCTTTTTGTTACTATCAAAAACGAATAAACTGAAAGAATGAGTTGCATAATTTTCGGTTGAACCCCAAAAATGTGCATATTCGCCTATACGAGTAAAATAAGCATTATCATTCCGGTAACCCGATAATAATGCTGTAAAACCGCTTGTATTGGTTCCTGCGCCGTTTCCTGTCCCCTGTCCGATTGCCTTTAATGCATTTGCACTAAAATTTACTGTTGCTGACAAATCTTGAAGTTCATAATAAGTAGGAATATGCCAATCCACAGGGCAAATACCCTGAACACCTTGTATGGTTGTGTATTGCATCAATTCGTTCCATTGGTATAAACCTCCGTACTCATCGCAATTCGCAATATCATTATCATAACAATACTTCTCAATTATACTGTTATTCGTCATTTCTTCGCTACCGTTAATCATTTCCCCGACATTTAGGTTTTCTCTCAGCCAACATTGATCACCGATCAAGACAGTATTATAAACCTGCCCTTCGTAGCTTACAATTGGTATTCCCGGGCAAGGTTCGCCATACACGGCAGGATAGACTAATATATCATTGTTAAGCATCTTAATAAGAAAACCTTCACCCGGAGTACAATCTCCAATGCCATTTATCCAATTAGGGCCGATTTTACGTAAAACATGCCCTTGTGAATTTCTAATATACTCAAGATTGTCTCCAATAATAGTTTCAAAGGCAATTAGGGCATCCACAGGATTTACGGGAAAATAACTTACAAACTGAAATCCTGTCTCAAGCCCGATAGGAGCAAAAGGATCAACTACATCGCCTTCTATGATAAATAATTCATCGGCAAACATTTTAACAAGATAACCTTCGTCAACAATCCAATCCCCAATTCCATTAACCCAATTCGGACCAATTTTTCGTAAAACCTCTCCTTGTGAATTTCTGACAAAATCAAGGTTATCATTTAATACAGATGCCATAACAACCAACATATCAGGATTTGCCGGAATAATTCGTGAAGAAATAAAGCTATAACCTTCCGAAAGTTCAATTTCCTGTCCGCTGCTAATCCGGTCTTCAGAGTCTGAGTTTTGAGAAAAAGCCTGTTGAGTAAAGATTGTGATTACAATTATTAACCCGATTTTGAATAGTGTTTTCATGATTTTGTTTCTTAGTAAATAAGTTTTTAATATTGCTATAAATGAGTTTATTATAAATCAGTTTGCAATATACGAAATTATTCACATTAAAAGAAAGAAACGGGTAAATAATATTTTTTATAAATTCAATTTTCAAACGCTTCCAATTGCTATTGGAAGTGCTTTTACGCGTTAAAAGATATTCTAAGTGCCCTCAATCCTTTAAACAGCGAACCGAAAAACCGTAGTCATTACCGAAGTTTTTACGATAAACTCCATTATTTGCCTGGAAGAGTACACGGTAAAATGAATTATCAACGGCATTCTCAGTGGAAGTCCAAAAACCACAGATGTTACCCCAATTTTCAAAATCATCTTTATAATCACTGTAACCTCCGGGAAGCCCGGTAAAACCAAAGTCGTCAGTTCCATTTCCTCCTGCATTCCAACCTGTAGTTGATTTAAGTTTTACTCCGGCATCAAAACCTCGCCATCCGGTTTCATCCCAAATCGGATCGCCAACAGGATATTGGCTATCGACAGTTCCTTCCAGTATTTTACATTCATCATCAGTAGGAACATGCCAACCTTCGGGACAAATACCCTGAACACCTTGTATAGTTGAATATTGCATAACTTCCCACCATTGATATAATCCTCCTCTTTCTTCACAATTTGCTTCATCATTCGAATAACAAAATTTCTCGAAAACTTCATTGTCTGCCTGATCCTGTGATACAATTATCATTTCACCGATATTCAGGCTTTCAGCCATCCAACATTGTTCACCAATTAGTGTTGTATTATAGGTTTTTCCATCTCGTGGATCGGTAAACGGATCGCCACATGTAAAAGGAGAGGAACCGGGATAAATTAAAACATCATCGGCAAGCATTTTAACCAGGTAACCTTCGCCCGGTTTGCAATTGCCAATACCATTAATCCAATTCGGGCCGATTTTTCTCAGCATGCCACCTTCGGAATTTCTTATATATAATAAATTATCACCAATAATTGAATTAAAGGCTTCTAAAGCATCCATTTCATTAGCCGGCAAATAACTGACAAATTGAAAGCCTGTTGAAAGTTCAATTGGAGTATCCTGAGGAATAAGTGTACCCTCAATTGTAAATTGCCCTGCAACATCAGCTTTGATCAAATAACCTTCAATTCCAATCCAGTCACCAATTCCATTTACCCAGTTAGGTCCGATTTTTCTTAACATTGCTCCTTCAGAATTTCTAACATACTGAATATTTGCAAGAATTTCCTGAACTACTACTTCCATATCAGGATCAACAGGGCTAAATCGTGTAGAAACAAAACTATAACCTTCAGAAACTTCAATTTGTTGTTCTTCAGTTATAGGAGATCTTGAGTTTTCTTTTTGTGAATAAGAATACTGAGAAATAATGATACTTAAAATCATTAAGCATATGATAGAGATTTTTTTCATGATTAGAAATTTTAAAATTTTTATAAAATTAATAAATATTTGTTATCGTTTTCGAATTCTCGATGTATTTATTTTTTTGAAACAGTTTCTGAAAGGAGTTCAAACTTCTTTTCTGCAATCACTTTTTGGTAAAGTAACACCTTGAAAATGTAATTTCCGGCTTTCCGTTTTTTAGGTGCAATTGATAAGGAACTTTTTATAGTTAAAGCAGTACCTTCGGTGTTCATGTTGATTTTTTTACTGTAAATTGACTCACCACCCTCTTGTTTCCAATCAATCTCAAACTCCAACTCGCCATTTTTATAATCAGAAGAGTTTTCCAATTCAACAATAGCCCTGACTTTTGCCTTCTTTTTAATAGTAAAAACATTTCCTTCTCCTAATAACTTACCGGTTTTGCTACTCTTTTTTCTGTATAAAGTAATTCCTGCATTTATTTTTTCAGAAATTGATGAAATATATTGAGTTTCCGGGATAAGTTCAAATTTCTTTTCTGCAATTAACTCCCTGTACAAATAAATCCTGATATAATATTTCCCCGGTTCACGTTTTTCAGGTGGAATCGAGATTGAAGTTTTTATTGTTGTGGAAGAATCACCGGGTGAAAGATTGATCTGTTTTCGATAAAAAGACCTGCCGTTTGTTCCAATCCAGTCAACATGAAACATAAGCTCATGATCAAAATGTAAAAATCGGTTTTTAATATTAATTAAAGCACGAAGTTTTTCTTTTTCCCTGATTGGAAATACAGTGCCTTTACCAATTAAATTACCTGTTTTCTTATTAATATATCTGTAAAGTGTAATTCCGGCTGAAATCCCGTCAGTTTTTTTTGAATTATAAACAATCGTTGAATCTGCTTCGGTAACCGGTGTTTCATAACGACTTGAACATCCTGTCCAGGTCAGGATCAAAAAAATTATTAGAAATACAAGAAAAGTAAATTGCTTTATCATTTTCATTTTTGCCTCTCCCCTATTTAAATCATTCGGATGAAAAAATTCCTGCTCCGGCTTTTCACACCATAAAACCATTTGGATAACGGAAGCATTATTAGCAGCATAACGGCAACACCAATCAGGGTAGTGGTCACACCTCCCTCACGATATAGTAATCCGGTACGTTTCACAAAGACACCTAAAATAGCAATGTGTACACAATAGAAAAAGAGTGCTACCTTTCCCGGAATAGTAAATATCGTTAAAAGCTTCGGAGCCGTTCTGTTTATTGCAATAAATCCGCTAACAACTAAAACTCCTAATCCAAAAAACCAAAGATTAGAATAAAGGCTTGGTGGATATTTCTGGTCGAAGAAAAAAGAATATGACCCAAAGTCAGAATACGATAAGATATTGCCATACTCACGGTTTATTCGTAATAAAGAAGCAAATATTAATGCTGCTGCTGCTATCCATAAGCCCATGAGAATTCGTTTTTTATCGGTCTTCCAAAATTTGAACCAACCGGTAGCCATGACTGAACCCAAAGTTGCTAATGCAAACCATGGAAGAACAGGGTATTTGTTAAATTTCCCGGCATCAATAAATGTTTGCATTAAAACCCGTTCCCATGTAACTTCAGGATCATAAGGAATCTTCAAAAGTAAAGGATGGACAAATAGTATTGCGAGGCCGATGAGAAGTTGTATCTGCCATCGCATGTTGACGATCAAAGTTAACAGGATTATTGAAATACCTATAGTGGCAATTATTCCCAAATGCCAGGGTTTAAAAACCTGAAAACCACCCCAGGAAGAATTAACCCATGTCATCTGTAAAATAATAAGAAAAAGTCCTCGCTGGATTAAGTGCCAGCGGGCCGTACGCTTTGAAATCCCCTTTTCAATCCGGCGATGAAACGACCACCATACCATTGATCCGGAAATAAGCAGAAAACCGGGTGCACAAAAATAGCTGCTATAACGAAGTGCAAATTGTCCCCAGGAATTAAAAAGAGGATCAAACGGATCAAGATGCTTCCAGATTGAATTGAGATAGTATGAGCAATGATCAACAAGCATCAAAATAATAACCAAACCACGAAACTGATCAATATACTGAAAACGTTGTTTTTTTTCTTGCATGGCTATTAAATCATTATACTTATTAATATTAATAAAATATATTAAAATTACTAATTAGGAATCTTAACAATTATTAATCCTTCATTTTCATCAGCCAAATAAAGATATTCATCATCCATATCGAATCCATGAAGATATTCTGTAACAACTATACCTAATAAAGAAGGATTATATGGATCTGAAACATCAATAATCTGTAAACCTTCTTTTTCAGCAGATAAATAAATTATGTTATCTCTTAGCATTAAATGTTTTGCGTTGCCAAAGTCATCGTAGCTACCAATTAGAGTTACATTAGCTGTATCGGAATAATCAATAATTTGTAATCCTCGATAACTACAGGCCAAATAAGCTAATGATTTGTTGTCAGTTACAACACTTGAAGCATAACCTGGAGTGTCACATTGTGACACGATTGGGTATGGCCCATATCCATCCTTAAAAATTGAGATATCAAAAATTGTTAGTCCAACTTCTCCACAAGTAACCATCATATATGCACTATCAGAGGTTGTTGTTATACCTTGTGCATAACCATCAACTACAATATTTCCACGAGAAACAGGAAAAGCGGGTTCTGAAATATCAGCTATGTTAAGCCCTGATTCACTACATCCTACAAACAGGTGTGAATTTGCAATATAAACGCTTCTTGCAGGTTTAAAATTAGAATTTGAAATATCTACATGAGGATAAAAAGGATTTGCGACATTAACTACTGTTACTCCAAAACCGCCGGCAGATATATATGCTATACTATCTTTAATAGCAATCCCTGTAGAATAACCTCTTACCTTTTCATAAGTATTTGAAACAGTTTTAGGATTAGTTGGATCTGATACATCTACAATCATCAAACCGCCTTCACCCTGGGCTATATATACCAGAGAATCCTTCTTTTTCAGATCCATTGCAAAACCTACTGTTTTATGCCGGCTAACAATTTTATATCCGGCATCGCCACCCGGATTCAATGATTCGGGAGTAGTAGGTTTTCCACAACTCATTATAAATAACACTCCTGACAATAAGACAACAAATAATTTATTAATTTTCATTTTATATTATTTTTATAATTTCTATATTTTTGATTTTTTAATTTTATATGAATTTTAAAATTTTAGATTATAAGTGATTTTTAAACCGTATTGATCCTGGTGATAATCTTTTTCATTGGATATTAATTCTTTATTTGGAATAGCTTCGGTATCTGAGTCCCTTGTAAACCAATAATAAAAAGCAGATAACTTTATGTTCTTCTTCATTCTAATATTATAAGTAAAATATAATCGAACATTTTTATCAACACGTCCGGCATGCATCTTATCTTCCTCCAGATATCGTTTTGATGAATAATATCTATTCATTAGCCTGCATTCAGCATTAAAATCGTTTGTGCGTTTAAGAAAACGGGGTAATTTCCAATTTAATGCAAAAGTAAATCTGTCCTCAATATGAGTTGCATCAGAATCATCGGTATTTTCGATAGTTTCAAAAGGCTCATCATAACCTATGGCTTCGGAATTAGTAAACTTGTAACCAAGTGTTAATTTAATCTTTTTATGAATTGGCTGGTATAATTTAAAACTACATTCAAAGTTATTGCAATCATATTCAGTGAAATGTTCATTATGATAATATTTCACATAATTAAATGTAAGCATAACACGGGAATTTTTAAAGAAAGTGTTCTGAATATAAAAACCATAGCTGTCTTTTGCAAATGAGTAGGGCTGAAATGCTTCCTCTACATAGCCATAAACTTCTACCCAGTCATCATCACGAAAATGATTTATATAAAGATTGGGAAGGTAGCTATAAAAGAACTTCATACTTGCTCTTTTAGTTAAATATTGCCTAAAGCCAAAACCTATGGTACTCGAACTTTTAATATCATTTACCGTATATAATTTATGGCCAAAATCAGCATTTATTTTCGATTTTAAATCTCCAAAAATCTTAAAAGTGTAAGTTGCCTTAAGTGTTAAATGAAGGACTAAATCATCGTAAGTATCAATATGAAAACGTCCCTCGTCCTCCCGTTTGTCAAATCTTTCCAAATATTTCCTGGAATATTTCAAAATATTGTCATCATAAATTGTGGCTAATCCGACATCTAGATTCCAGTTTTGTGCTTTTTTCTTGCTCTTTTTTTGAGCTAGAGTTTCATTGTTTGGGAGTAAAAAGAAAATGGTCAACACGAGCAAACAAATTCTTAATGGAAAGAAATGATAATTTATTTTAATGTTTTTCATGTATTAAATTTTATTGATAAAAAAATTGACTTCTTTCACTATTGTTCTAAATTCACATCCTTTTCGGGAATTAAAAAGCGTCCTAAAAGGGTGCTCTTATCTTTATCTAAAGGAAAAATTTCATATCTATGCCTTCCTTTTGGAACATCAATAACAAATTCACAGGCCTTGCCGGGAATTAACTTTTTATCATTTTCATAAACAGCAATTTCAGAGCGTCTGCTACTTAGCTGGTAAGTACTAATCACATTATTATTTTCCTTCACCTGTACACGATAATGGATTCTTCCTTTCATCTGAAAATGGTTCTCAATTCGGGTAAGCACACGCAATTGAGTTGGCCCGTTTATAACAACTTTCAAAGGTTTTTCAGTTGAGAAGCGATAATATTTAACAGCTTTTTCTCTGGCAATTAAATTAACAGGCTCCGATGGTTGCATAGGAGAAAAAGCTATCCATTCCTGTTTCTTCGCTTTTGTTGGTGTAAAACTATAGCGAACAGCAACAGGAACTTCATTATCGGAAATTTTAAATTCAACGTTATGATACCCACGACCCAATTCTATTTCAAAATCCTCAAGCTGCCCCGGAACTCCTAAAGTGCCTTTTAAATATGTAGCATTTTTAGAACGCTTCACAGAACTTATTTTGATAATTTTCTGATCACCACCATCAATAGAGTATAAAATTTCATATTCTATTTTATCATCTTCTTTTGGAATAAATCGTCCACGAGTCAAAACACGTAGTTTTCCAGGGCCCTGCATGGAAATTATCGAGGATTTTTCAGTACTCAAAGAATAATAATTTCTGTTTTTTCCTGAAACGATGGTAGTAACTCTTTTTTGAAAATTTGTTGGTTTCAGATAACGTGTCTTCCTTACGGATTGTGCCATTAAACCCGGAAAAAACAAAAGTAAAATTAACAATGTTAAAAGAATTTTTTTCATTTGTTTCTCATTTATCAGTTCATTTAAATGATTGAATGTATTAATCATCTATTCATTACATCATTATATCATTACATCATTCATTATATAATTCATTATACAACCGGAATATTATCAGTGCCTCGATTAATATTATTTTGATTATTAGGCATTGGAACAGCATCTGTCCCGAGACGGTTATGTTTTCGCTCACTAAAATAAATCAAAATAATTACAATTACTAAAAGTAAAGTAGCAATTGAGGTAACAATAACACTATATTTTTTTTGAATAAAAATCTCACCAACTCCAGGCTCAGGAAGTGGGACAGGACTGGCCGGCAATCCATATTCAGCAAGTAAGCGGTTTATATTCAAAAGATGAATAATAGGAATATCTTGTTGACCCATTTGAATAATTACACCGTTAACCGGAAAATTTCTCATAGGCAATAATTCAGTTAAACCCGGAGGAATAAGTTTTCCGTTAATGGTATTTCCGAGGCTTGCAATTCCACCTCCAACATTAATATATGCTTTTATCGGTTTCTCCTGACTGAATTCTTCATAAATATTCATTCGCCTGACAATACTATTTTCAAGATGCTTTTCGCTAATAAAATCAACATTATTCCTTTCTATGGCATTGGTAATTAATTCTCGTCCTTCCGGGCTTAATCCACGCCCTATGTCGGAACCTCCTCCAATTGATGCAGCAACTGACCTGCTGTGAAATACATTCGATTTATATAAAATATTTTCCATATCCAACCAGGTATAATAAGGATCGTTTGCACCATAATTGGAAGCACCTACAGAGGTAATAATTATTGGTTTTAAATTCAAGGTTTCCAATGCTGCCATCACTGAAATATTCAAACCGGGAAAAGAACCTGTCATGGCAATAGCTACTTTATCATTGTCATTTAATCCGGCGTCTTTTAATAATTGCACAATTACCGCTGCGAAATTGGGGTTTGTTGTTGACAGTTTTGCTTCAATGTAACCCCGATCGGTAGTAACAAGTGTGTATTCTTGTCCAATTAAAGCTGTTTGATTTGGGTCATTAATAACATCAATAAAAACACCATTTTCCAGCCTGTAGTTTTTTAAATAATTTGCTGCTAACTGTGAAAGTTTTGCAGCTTCAAGCTTTTCATTATACCAGTCTTGTTTAACATCTACTTTACTATTTTCCACGGCTATGAATGCAAGTAGCGATAAGATTGATAAAACAATCAATACAATGTTGGATTTTGCTCTAAATTTATACATCTTTATTAATTAGAAATCCATACGGACAAGTTTAGAAATTCTGGTATCTTCAATATTTAATCATTTATTAATTCATTTTCAAATTCTTACATTTTCTCATTCTCTCATTCTCTCATTCTTGCATTCAATCATTTAATTATTTAGGCAACAACGCACCTGCAAAGAAAATGATTAAAATTAGACGCACGAGCACAGAAGAAATAAATAATACACTTAGTGTTTTAAAAACTCCCTGTTTTGCAAACCAATGAGCAATTAATCCGGGTATTACCCAGCCAACAGCCTGAAGTTCAAGTGTAGTAGATGCAATATCAAGTTTGAGAAAGTATCGGGAAAAATTAGCTAATAAGCAACCTATCAATAAGCTAAGTACCATTTGACGGCGGCCATATAAAAACGTATAATTTCCCAAAACTTTTATAATTAAATAAGTAAGCAAGCTAACACCTATAATACCTGCCAGGCGGTCGGGGTGTGAAAGTTGTAAGGCAATATAACCCGGAACTACGATACCTCCGGCAGCTAAGCCAAAAACTTCGTAAGAAAGCAAACTAAAAACCAAACCTAAAGTAATCGCTAATTCAATCATATTGTAGAACTTCTGTGTTCAAAAAACTCAGCTGTTTTTGCTCCCATTCCACCCATGTTACCAATAGCAACAATAGTAGAACTTTTATCAGTAAGTGCAAGCACTTTTTCAAAAACCGGTGGGGGTTCAGTCCAGCCTAAATTAATAATTTTTTTCTGTGGTAAACCATAATTAATCGTCAAATTTTCTACCACATCTGTTGACTGTCCGATCAGTATCAAATAGTCAATCTCATCTGCTAATTTTTTACCGGCCATTTCAGCAAGCTGACGAGCTCTGTCAAGGCGATCTTGACGAGTGTTTAAAAGAATTATACGAACACCTTCAAAACCAATCTCATCTCTTACTTTTTGCCAGACCATAAGAGTGGAATCAGGATCATTAGCTGCAAAAGCATTATAAAAATGTAGTTGCTTTTGAAAAGCTTCCACTCTGAAACATCTAAGTGCTCCGGCATCAGGGACAGCTTGATACATACCCCTTAAAGCAGTTTCTCGATCTATTTCCAAAAACTGACAAATTGCTAAAGCTAAAGCAACATTTTCGCGATGTTCAATATAACTGAATCCTTTCATTTCTTCTGAAGTGATTGAGTCAGAATCAATAAAATGCGTTTCGGTATTTCGCTTATCAGCCATTTGTTTTAGTGTATGAGGTATTACATTTTCAGCCGTAAAGAAGTGTTCATTTTTAGGAATGGTCCTTCCAAGAGTTTCAGCAATTTCAGGTAAGGTATGCCCCATAACATCCACATGATCTAACCTGACATTTGTCATCACGCTTAGATTGGAATGTATCATTTGATTTTCAGTAATAGTCTGGTATTGTGGTTGTAGCGCCATGCATTCCATTACCAAAGCCTGAGCTTTTCTCATTGCGGCAAATTTCACTATCGACAATTGTTCAATAATATTGGCATCTGATTTTCGGTGAATGTAAGTTTCTGTGCCATCTTCAATAATCAAACGTGGAAATGTACCTGTTACCTTAGTAATGGTTGAAATTCCACCTGCCCGTAATCCGGCACCAACCAAACGGGTTACACTCGATTTTCCTCTTGTGCCGTTTATATGAATTCTGATCGGAATAGAATAAATTCGCTTTTGATGACGAACAAATTCAATTAATCCCACAATTGCAGCAAAAATTATAATGACCATTAAAATGTAAAAACTATACATACCTAAGCGAAGAATTTTTTCTAACTATTTTAATTTCAGCAGCTTTAATGTTTTTTTATAATTTTCAGTTTGAAGGTGATAGAAATATATACCCGAATCAACCGGATCACCTTTATCGTTTAATCCATTCCAAATAACCGAATGATCTCCGGATGACTGCCTGCCTTCATAAAGAATCCTGACCAGGTCTCCTTTAACATTAAATATTTTCAGTTTCATGTTTATATTTTCAGGTAGTGAATACCTGATTTCGGTTTGCGATGAAAACGGATTGGGAGAATTTTGTCTTAAACTAAATCCTTCCGAATCAAAAATATTACCAAAATCTTCATTTATTGCTGAAATTATCGGAATAAATGGAATTTCAGTAGTAAATTTAAGTGCAAATTCACTTCTAACAGAAGAAGCGGTTGTATCCTTAACTCCATTATAAATATATTGCAAACCAATATCCTGAGAATGATTTTCGATTCCAACGGTATTGGTTTCAATTCTTTTCATTTTTTTATATTGAAAAATAATTTCACCATCACCACTTGTAGTCAGATAATATGCCGGATCAAGCAAAATTACCTGAAATATTTCATTTTTATTAATTGAATAATCTCTATAACCTACACTATCCCATTCAATAATGAATCTATGATTTTCATCATCATTATGATAATATATTTTACCACTTTCATCTGAAAGCCTGTATAAATCTGTCCAAAAAGGTGCTACCATATTATTAATATCATCATAATGTGGTAAGGGTTCATTTACCGGAGCTGTTTGGGAACCATTACCGAAAGCAATCCAGCCATCAGTACTTATGCGAACCTGGTTATAGTCAATACCGTAATATTTAAATGGAAAAGGTAGAGCAACAGTTTCCGTATAATCACTTGTTGATGCTGGTACAATGATTTGTGTTCCTGTTTCTTTTATCTCAATCCACTCATAAACAGGTGACTGCTGATAGATAGTATCATCAATTGAATAAGAGTAATAACCATAGCTATCGGGTCCGGTAAAATCAATAGGGGCCGGTAATGAGACAGGAATTAAAATAAGCAATGTTGTCTCGTAAGGATAATTTCCATCCTCAGTATATAAGGTTAAAGAACATTCGGCAAGATATTTTTCAGGGCAGGAAGGATCAACACTTACTACAAAGAAATCTCCATTATTAACTGCTGATTCGCCAATTTCCAATGTACCAAAGGAACTATTAGGATCGTCAATGGTGAGATATTGGTCATTACTACTTAAAACACCTGCTACATTAGGTGCAATATCAAGTCCTTCATTATTAATTGAAATATACAATTCTGCTGTTTCACCGGGATCTAAACGACAGTTTCTATTTACTGAATTATCATCATTAACCAAGGAATATTGATAAATTAACTCACAACCATCTATTTCCTCCGGATAGTTGAATATCCATGAATTATTATTACTGTTAACATTAAGCTGTAAAGTAATTATCTGATTTACCGGACAATTTGGTTTTACAAAGAACTGAAATGGATCTCCTGTAAATGATTGGCCTGAAGCAAGATTTCCGAAGTTTACCGGATCAATTGTGATAACTTCCGCAAAATCGGTTTCAACTACTGAAAGTGTAGCCTGAACATTGTTTGCTGTTTGACTTCCCCAGTTTTTTAGCGTAAAAGTGATTTCGCAATTTTCATTCGGGTTAATCCTTCCGTCCATATTCCCATCAATATCGACAATTTGCGGATAATCTTCTGTTCCAACTTGTTCTTCAGTTTGAATAATGTCTATAGTTCCTTGTACGGGATAAACATTTCCTCCACGAACCGTAACAATCAATTCTCCGTAGGCTTCAGGTGTAATATCAATAGAGACCTTACCTTCCATATCTGTGATATCTGTAGCAAACACGTCATTACCGGTTATGCAAACCTCAGCTTCGGCAACTGCTTCTCCTGATGAAGCAAATGTAACTGTAAACTCAGGTTGGCAAAAACCAACAGGAACAGAGGAAGGTTTATCGACATTTACTAATTGCGGAACATCTTTCCAAATGTGTATGCTGGGATCGCCAAGGATACAATAAACTTCATAATGATATTTTACTAATGGATCTGTTCCAAAAATCTCAAACATATAAAGTTTCCCTCTTAATAATGCTTGTCCAGGTGTATCCATTCCTTCCTGAAACATTCCAATATATATACCTTTATCTATTTTATTATTATAAGTAGTATTAGTATTTGACGTTGGGCCTACAAATGCAACTGCACCTCTTGGATTATCAATAGAACCTAATTGAAGCCATTCCTCTCCAAAACAATTTCCTTCCAAAGTGTTAAACATTGAAACACCACAACCAATACTTGTAATAAAAGGAAATTTCTCACCATTATTCATAGTTGATACATCTGATGTAAAAAAGTCGTAGCAGTTTGCATACCAGCCCATATACCATCCTTCACCACGATAATTCAAAAAACTTCTACCATCATTTAATGCATCTTTAATGTCAGTTAAATCCATTGTACATCCGCTACCCCATGTTGAACCATCACTCATCAAAGTATCAACTGATGTAAAACCTCCATCTTCAATCATTAGCTGTGCTGCAAATCTTTTTGTTTTAACTTGAGACGCATAATCATTATTTGAGCAACAAATTCCCTTTTTAAACCAATCAATATCTTCGGTATATGGTTCTTTTTCATATAGTAAAAATTTATTTATCATAACCTGCATACCATAATCATTTTCATTTGTAAAGCGTCCTATCATCATTTCAGGGAAGTGATCATCTCCTTCAACTTCAACGAAATAATCTTCATTTGGAAATGAATAATCGGGATAGGTAACAATCTTTTTTGGAAAAACACCATCATCTCCTACAATTAAAACATAAGTAGGTGGATACTCCCAATTATGGTATGCATCTGCAATATGGTCTTTAATAATTTGCGGATTATTTGGATTAGCACCAATATCACTGAATTTGGTTACATGTACGTCAGTACCACTTTGTCTCTTCCAATCTGCATATGGTTGAAAACTTGCTGCAAATTGATCAGGCATGATACAAAGTATTAATTCTCTTCCGTCTTCATTACCGTCATATGAATTATCTAAAACATTTTGGTAATTATAAATAAAACCTCGATATAGATCTGCAAAAGAAGGGCTAATAGCTTTTCTGGCAGTAAGTTTCGGATTCACCGTTTGATCAGAACCATAATTTATTCTAACAGTAATAGAAGAAACTACCTGCAGTTCATTTTTTGCAGGAATATACCTTATTGGAAAAACCGAGAAACGAGCAATGCGAAAATCACGAAAAATTGATGGTGGATCAACTTTTACAATTTCTTTCGGATAAATATCATTCGAATTATAAGTATCAGGATTTTCAATATATGGTGTTTCTGACTCGCCTTCAATCCAACTTAATCGCGCCGGTTGTATGTAAATATTATTAAAAGTTTCTACCTTACCTGTTTCCAATATTTCAACTGAAATACTTGCTTGATCAGGTATAGCTAATACTTTTGCGATATAAGGCATTTCAGGGGATCCGGGTTCTGTCGAAAAAATTTCTGTCATTAAATCTACAGATTGGTAGATTTTTCCATCTGTACTGAATTCCTTTACATTAAATCCGGATAACTCAATTTTAATTACAGTACAGCTGTTATCATCGCTGACGAGTGTAACTTTAGGAGGGGTATTTGATACTTTATTATTATTCAGGGATACCCATTCAGCATTCATTTTAAAAGGTAAGAATGCTGAAATAATTAGAATAATTAGCAATTTATTAAGCATGAATGTCTCTTTTTATTTAAAAAATAATTTATATATCCATTAGTTAACTTTAATATTAAAGACACATAATTTTAACAAAGGTTGCTCGTACTGTGGTAAAAAAAATCATATTCTAAGTATAATAATTTAGTGGACCAGTGAGCAATCATTGTGTATAAAATCACTCAATCTAAATTAATAGTATCTAAAATTTATTAAGTTCATTACCAATTGGAATTTAATTTAATATCTTTATTTAATAGCTATCTTTTTGGTAGTTAAGCTTTCATTTGTTTCAACTATGATTATATAAATACCGGCTTCGAAATTGTCTGTATTAACCCGTGTGCTATTTCCCTGATAAATAGTTTGACCGACAAAGTTAATAATTGAAATATTCCTGATTTGATTTGGAGTAGAAATATTAATTATATCCTTGGCCGGATTTGGATAAATCGAAATAGAATTTTCTTTTTCAGTTGATTTTGTAATATTAACAATACTAAATTGTCCATCTTCATTTGGATAGACTTTCTCAGTATAAGCTTTGGAAATATTGTCCATTGTAAAACTTACGTTTTCAAGATCATTCAAAGCATTATTCCAAATTTTCAACATTATCGGATTTCCTGAAATATAACCCTTACCATTGATTAAAGTACTAAAAACAGGAAGTTCATTATCAAAAACATAGTTTGATGATATTTCAATCGATCCAATCAATTTATCTCCGTCGAAAGCGGCTACTTCATCTCCAATTTCAAGGCCCGAAACATATAATGTATAAACAGGATCGGCCGGATTACCACCTTCGAAATTAAAATGAACTGGTAGTGGTTTTTCAATTGAAACAGCTTTAATATTTTCAGGAACATTATAAACTAAAATATCGTTGGAAAACATCTTAATTAAAAAACCCTCACCGGGATTAACATCACCAAGGCCGTTTACCCAATTCGGGCCTATTTTCCTTAATGCATTTCCTCCTGAGTTTCTGATAAAATCAAGATTATCATTTAAAATACTATTAAACGCATCCAAGGCATTCAATGATACATTTGGCAAATAGCTGACAAACTGAAATCCTGTAGTTAATTCAATTGAGGTTTGAGGATCAACCACTGTTCCACCAATTAATAAAATATCAGAATCATGCATTTTAAAAAGATATCCCTCTTTGCTAATCCAATCACCGATACCATTTACCCAATTCGGGCCAATCTTTCTCAACATATTTCCTCCCGAACCTCTAACAAAATCAAGATTATCGTTTAGATTGTTTTCCAACACCTCAAGCATATTGGGGTTTTCAGGAGAACGGTTTGATGAAATAAACTGAAATCCTGTATTTAATTCTATTTGTTGTGCTGTAGATAAAACAACTTCCATTGTTCCCTGGTAGGGATAAACATTTCCACCACGAACAGTTACCGACAATGTTTCCTCAACTTCGGTTGCTATATCAATTATTACCATCCCTGAGGCATTGCTGGTATATGTTTCAAAGAATTCTTCACCAACTATGCAAAGCTGCGCATTTTCAACAGGTAATCCTGTACCGGTGAAAGTAATTTCGATTTCAAGATGGTTAAATCCAATTGGAATAGATGTTGGATAATCTACATTAACCTCTTTTGGAACATCTTTCCAAATATGCAAGCTGGGGTCTCCCAATACACAAAAAACCCTGTAATGATATTCTACCCAGGGATCTGTTCCAAAAACATTAAACATATAAAGCTTGCCTCTTAATAAAGCCTGGCCCGGAGTATCCATTCCTTCTTGAAACATTCCCACATAAATTCCTTTATCTAGTTTGTTGTTGTAAGTTGTGTGTGTGTTGGAGGTAGGGCCAACAAAAGCACAACCACCCTTTGGTTCATTTAAAGAACCTGATTCAATCCACTCCTCGCCAAAGCAGTCCATATAATATTCATCAAACATTGCAACACCGCAGCCAATACTGGTTACAAAAGTTAATTTCTGGCCATTGCTTAAGCCTGAGACGTCTGAAGCAGGAAAATAGTAACAATTCGCGCCCCAACCTTCACTCCAACCTTCGCCGCGATAGTTTAAATAACTTCTTCCATCATTAATAGCATCGAGAACATCATCCAAATCCATTGAGCAATCACCAGCCCATTCTTCTCCATCACTCATCAAAGTATCCACGGATGTAAATTGGCCATCCTCCATCATCAAACCGGCTGCAAATCGTTTGGTTTCCACTTGTGATTCATATGCATTATTAGAACAACAAATGCCTTTCTTAAACCAATCAGTATCTTCTGTATAAGGAGTTTTTTCGTACATTATAAATTTATTTATCATTATCTGCATTTCGGAATCACTTTGATTAGTAAAACGTCCTATCATCATTTCGGGGAAGTGATCATCTCCATCTATCTCTACAAAGTAATCCTCGTTAGGGAATGAATAGTCATAATTAACGATTTTTTTAGGAAAAACACCTTCGTCGCCAACGATTAAAACATAAGTTGGAGGATGTTCCCAATTATGGTATGCATCGGTAATGTGGTCTTTAATAATATCGGGATTATTGGAATTAGCACCAATATCACTGAATTTAGTTATATGTATATCAGTACCGCTTTGACGATTCCAATCTGCATATTGTTGAAAACTTTCTGTAAATATATCCGGCATAATACATAACATTAATTCCCGTCCGTTTTCACTACCACCATATAGATTATCTAAAACATCCTGATAATTAAAAATGAAACTGCGGTACAATTTCCCGAATGAGGGGCTGATTGCTTTTCGTGCTGTTGTTTTAGGATTCACAACCTCGCCCTCTCCATAATTAATTCTTACTGTAACTGAAGAAATCGTTTGTAATTCCTTTTTTGCAGGAATATAACGGACAGGAAAAACAGAAAGACGGGCAATGCGAAAATCACGAAATATTGATGGCGGATCTATTTTTGCAAGTTCTTTTGGATAAATATCAGTAGAATTATATGATTCCGGATTTTCTGTATATGGAGATTCAGGTTTACCTTCAAACCAACTTAGTCGTGCCGGTGGTAAATAAACATTCTTGAATGTTTGAATATTGTCGGTTTCAATAACTTCAACTGAAACACCCGTCTGATCGGGTATAGCTAATATTTTTGCGATATGAGGTACCTCCGGGAAACCGGATTCATTTGAGAAAATCTCTGTCATTAAATCAACTGACTGGTAAGATCTTCCTTCAGTAATAAATTCTTTTACATTGAATCCCAATAACTCAACTTTAATGACTGTGCTGTTGTTATCATTGCTAATGATTGTAACTTTAGGAGGGATTTTCGATACTTTGTTTTTATCCAAAGACACCCATTCAGCATTCATTTTAAAAGGCACTAATGCTGAAATAATCAGAATAATTAAGATTTTTTTAAACATGGTAGGTTTATTTTTCATTAATAATAAATTTATTTCTATTTTTTAATACTGAAGACTCTTGATTTTATCAAAGGTTGCCTAAGGCCCGGGTAATAATCTTTACATTACATATATAATTCCAGTTAATTGAAACATTTGGATTAAGAAATATCTTGATTGGTTTTGACTAAAGCGAAAACACAAGATGACTTCAATTAATTTACTAACCCATAATACAATGAATTAGAAAAAAGCTTCCATCCTTTAAAAGACTGCTTTAACAATAATATTATATGATTTTATTGGTTCTATTTCCTTTTAGTGGAACCAGACAAATGCTAAAATGAAAAAATCAAAATAATACACAAAATGAAAAAAAATAACAATACAACAACCCGGTTATTTTTTATCAAAGATTTAATTGTTATGAAATATTTATGCATTCATAGCATTCTAAATAAATATATTGGAGAACTATAAAATATTGCTACCGTTAAAATTGCAGTAGAAGCATTTTATTTAATAGTTATCTTTTTGATTATTGAACTTTCATTCGTTTCGACTTTAATAATATAAACACCCGATTTGAAATTATCAGTATTTATTACAGTACTATTTCCCTGATAGACTATTTGACCGACAAAACTGATAATACTAACTTTGATAATCTGGCTTTGACTGGAAATATTTATTACATTTTCGGCAGGATTTGGATAAATCGTAATTAAGTTTTCCTTAACTGTTGATTTCGTAATATTAACGATACTAAATTGTCCGTCTTCATTTGGATAGACTTTCTCAGTATAAGCTTTGGAAATATTGTCCATTGTAAAACTAACGTTTTCAATATCATTTGATACATTATTCCAAATTTTCAACATTAACTGGTTTCCTGCTGTATAACCTTTTCCTTCATATAAAGTACTAAAAACAGGAAGCTCATTATCAAAAACATAATTTGATGATATTTTAATCGATCCTATCATTTTATCTCCGTCGAAAGCGGCTACTTCGTCTCCAATTTCCAGGCCTGAAACATATAATGTATAAACAGGGTCGGCAGGGTTACCACCTTCAAAATTAAAATGAACTGATAAAGGTTTTTCATAAGAAGATGTTTTGGTGTTCTCAGTAACATTATAAATTAAAATATCTTCGGAAAACATATTAATTAAATATCCTTCACCGGGATTAACATCACCAATACCATTTACCCAAACAGGACCGATTTTCCTTAATGTATTTCCCCCTGAGTTTCTGATATAATCAAGATTATCATTTAAAATACTATTAAATGCATCCAAAGCATTCAATGTTTCATTTGGTAAATAACTTACAAATTGAAAACCGGCAGATAATTCTATTGAAGTTTGAGGATTAAGAGCATTGCCATAAACTATTAAATTATCAGCTTCATTCATTCTAAAAAGATAACCTTCCGTACTTATCCAATCACCAATACCATTTACCCAATTCGGGCCAATTTTTCTAAGCATATTACCTTCCGAATCTCTTACAAAATCAAGATTCTCGTTTAGATTATTTTGTAAAACCTCAAGCATATCAGTATTTTCTGGCAAGCGATTTGATGAGATAAACTGATATCCCAGGGTTAACTCTATTTCCTGAGAAGTTACCGGAACAACATCCATAGTTCCCTGATACGGATATACATTACCTCCACGAACGGTTACATTCAATGTTTCCTCTATTTGTGAATTAACATCAATAAATACTTTACCTTCCGAGTCACTAAAACCAGTAGCAAAAACCTCATTCCCTGTTAAACAAACCTGCGCATTTGCAACGGGTAATCCTGAAGAGGCAAATGTGATTGTACATTCCACCTGGTTATTGCCAATTGGAATGGATAATGGATGACTAACATTCACTGCTAACGGAACATCTTTCCAGATATGCAAACTGGGATCTCCCAATACACAAAAAACTCTGTAATGATATTCTACCCAGGGATCTGTTCCAAAAATCTCATACATATAAAATTTCCCTCGTAGTAAAGCCTGTCCCGGCGTATCCATTCCTTCCTGAAACATTCCCATATAGATACCTTTATCTATTTTATTGTTATAAGTTGTATGCGTGTTGGAAGTCGGGCCCACAAAAGCACAAGCACCTCTCGGTTCATTTAATGAACCCAATTCCAGCCATTCTTCGCCAAAGCAATTACCACCCCAAGTGTCAAACATAGCAACACCACAGCCTATACTTGTAACAAAAGTGAATTGTTCACCATTGTTAAGGTCGGAAACAGTCGATGTAAAAAAATCATAACAATTTGCATACCAACCATAATACCAACCTTCACCACGATAGTTTAAATAACTTCGTCCTTCATTTATGGCTTGTACTATATCACCTATATCCATTGAGCAGTTACCTCCCCACCCGTTACCATCACTCATCAAGGTATCAACAGATGTAAAATAGCCATCCTCTATCATCAAACCGGCAGCAAATCGTTTGGTTTCTACTTGCGATTCATAATCATTATTTGAACAGCAAATTCCTTTTTTGAACCAATCTGTATTATTTATATAGGGAGTATTTTCATACATCAAAAATTTATTTATCATAACCTGCATTTTATAATCATCCTGATTAGTAAAACGCCCTATCATCATTTCGGGGAAATGATCGTTACCATCTATCTCCACAAAATAATCCTCATTAGGGAATGAATAGTCGTAATGCACAATTTTTTTCGGAAAGACACCATTATCACCAACAATTAAAACATAAGTTGGGGGGTGTTCCCAATTATGGTATGCATCGGCAATATGGTTTTTAATTATACTCGCATTGTTGGAATTAGCATTAATATCACTGAATTTTGTTAAATGTATATCAGTACCACTCTGGCGATTCCAATCAGCATATGTTTGAAAACTTTCTGCAAATTGATCAGGCATAATACATAACATTAACTCCCGACCATTTTCATTACCATTGTAAAGATTGTCTAAAACATTTTGATAATTAAAAATAAAACTACGATACAATTTACCGAATGAGGGGCTAATAGCTTTTCGTGCTGTTGTTTTAGGATTCACAACCTCACCTTCACCGTAATTTATCCTGACAGTAATATAGGAAACTGCTTGTAATTCCTTTTTTGCAGGAATATAACGAACAGGAAAAACAGAAAGACGGGCAATACGAAAATCACGAAAAATCGAAGGTGGGTCGATCTTTGCAAGTACGTCGGGATAAATATCATCAGAATTATAAGCTTCCGGATTTTCTGTGTAAGGAGATTCGGGTTGGCCTTCAAACCAGCTTAACCGTGCCGGAGGCAAATGAATATTCCTGAAGATTTGAATATCGTCTGTTTCAATAACTTCTACAGAAACAGCTGATTGATCGGGTATGGCTAATATTTTTGCTATATAGGGAACATCAGGGAAACCTTTTTCTGTTGAGAAAACCTCTGTCATTAAATCAACAACCTGATAGGCTTTGCCTTCGGTATTAATTTCTTTTATATTGAATCCTGATAACTCAATTTTAATAATAGTGCTATTGCTATCATCGCTGATAAGTGTAACTTTTGGAGGGGTTTTCGATGTTTTATTTTTATCCAGTGATACCCATTCAGCGTTCATTTTATAAGGTATGAATGAGGAAATAATAAAAATGATTAAGATTTTTTTTAACATACCAGCTTCTATTTAATAAATAATTTTTGTAAACCAGTTAACTTTAAAACTAAAGACAAGTAACTTTATCAAAGGTTGCACGAATCCAAACTTAGAGCACTATAAAATAGTATATGTTCAGGCCTCATGAATTTTGATAAACAAAAAAGGCTGCCTTTAATAGAAAAACAGCCTTAATAATATGTATTTCATGATCATTATTTGATCGTTATCTTTTCAATTTTTGAACATTCAGTTGTTTTAATCCTAATGATATAAACACCGGATTTTAAATTGTCTGTGCTAATTCGTGTGCTATTTCCATTATAAACCTTTTGGCCAACAAAGTTGAAAATTGAAACATTACTGATTTGGTTTGGGCAGGAAATATTAATTACATTTTCAGCAGGGTTTGGGTAAATCGTTATTGATTTTTCTTTTGCAATTGATTTTTTAATGTTAACAATGCTAAATTCTCCGTCTTCGGTCGGATAAACATTTTCCTGGTAAGAATTAGAAACATCCTCCATATTAAATTCAACATTTTCAATATTCTTTGAAACATGATCCCAAACTTTCAATATTATCGGATTTCTTTCTATATAACCTTGTCCATCAGATAATGTACTGAAAACAGGAAGTTCATTATCAAAAATATAATTTGATGATATTTTCATTGATCCTGTTAATTTATCCCCATCAAAAGCTGCTACTTCATCTCCAATTTCCAGACCTGAAACATATAATGTATAAACGGGATCGGCAGCATTTCCACCTTCGAAATTAAAATGAACAGGAAGTGGTTTTTCTTTAGACAGAATTTTTGTATTTTTCGTTACATCATAAATTAAAATATCATCAGAAAACATATTAATTAAATACCCTTCACCCGGATTTGCATCACCGATACCATTTACCCAAACAGGGCCGATTCTTCTTAATATATTTCCTTCTGAATTCCTTATAAAATCAAAGTTATCATTTAAAATACTGCTAAATGCATCAATAGCATTCAATGTTTCATTCGGTAAATAGCTGACAAACTGAAAACCTGAATTCAATTCAATTGGAGTTTGAGGATTAACTGCATCTCCAAAAATTAATAAAACATCCGGCTCATTCATTCTAAAAAGATAGCCTTCGGTGTTTATCCAATCTCCTATACCGTTAACCCAATCCGGACCAATTTTTCTAAACATATTACCTTCCGAATTTCTAACAAAATCAAGATTATCGTTAAGGTTATTTTCCAACACATCAAGCATATCAGGATTTTCAATAAAACGGTTTGATGAAACAAACTGATATCCTGTATTTAACTGAACACCCTGTAATGTTGAAGCTACAACTTCCATTGTTCCCTGGAGAGGATATACATTTCCTCCACGGACAGTAAACAACAATGTTTCCTCTACTTCAGGGGCAATATCAATAATTACCATACCAAAAGCATTGCTTGTATATGTCCCAAAAAACTCCTCCCCAACCAGGCAAAGCTGAGCATTTTCAACAGGCAATCCTGTTGAAGCAAAAGTTATTTCAACTTCGAGATGAGTAAGTCCTGTAGTTATTGTATCGGGATAATTGACGATTACTTCTTGTGGAACATCCTTCCAAATATGCAGGCTTGGATCTCCCAAAACACAAAACACCCTGTAATGATATTCTACCCATGGATCTGTTCCGAAAACATTAAACATATAAAGTTTTCCCCTAAGTAATGCCTGTCCCGGGGTATCCATTCCTTCCTGGAACATTCCAACATAAATACCTTTATCTATTTTGTTGTTGTAAGTTGTGTGAGTGTTGGATGTAGGGCCAACAAAAGCACAACCTCCTCCCGGATTATCTTCTAAAGAACCTAATTCAATCCATGCTTCGCCAAAACAATTACCTCCTCCATTGAACATTGCAACACCACAGCCAATACTCGTAACAAAAGTAAATTTTTCGCCATTCTCCAGGCCATTAACATCCGATTGATAAAAACCGTAACAATTGGCATTCCATCCGGAGTGCCACCCTTCACCCCGATAGTTTAAATAACTTCGGCCATCATTAATGGCATCAAGAACATCATTTAAATCCATTGTGCAATCACCTCCCCATTGAGTCCCGTCGCTCATTAATGTATCCACAGATGTAAAATCGCCATCCTCCATCATCAAACCTGCAACAAAGCGTTTGGTTCCTACTTGTGATTCATAAGCATTATTTGAACAGCAAATTCCTTTTTTATACCATGCCGTATCACCCATATAAGGATATTTTTCGTACATCATAAATTTATTTACCATTACCTGGAGGCGATAATCATTCTGATTAGTAAAACGGCCTATCATCATTTCCGGGAAGTGGTCGTCTCCATCTATTTCTACAAAGTAATCCTCATTAGGAAATTGATAACCGTAGTCCACAATTTTTTTTGGAAAAATACCATCATCACCTATTATTAATACATAAGTTGGCGGATGCTCCCAATTATGATATGCATCGGTAATATGCTCAAAGATAATAACAGGATTATCGGAATTAGCATTGATGTCACTGAATTTTGTTATATGTGTATCGGTACCACTTTGGCGATTCCATTCGGCGTATTGTTGGAAGGTTTCGGCAAATTCATCAGGCATAATACATAACATTAACTCGCGGCCTCTTTCATTACCATCGTAAAGATTATCCAATACATTCTGGTAATTAAAAATAAAACTACGATACAATTTCCCAAATGAGGGGCTGATTGCTTTCCGTGCTGCTGTTTTAGGATTCACAACCTCACCTTCACCGTAATTAATCCTTACTGTAATTGAAGAAACAGCTTCTAATTCCTTTTTCGCAGGAATATAACGGACAGGAAAAACAGAAAGGCGGGTAATACGAAAATCTCGAAAAATCGATGGCGGGTCAATTTTTGCAAATTCTTTTGGATAAATATCAGTAGAATTATATGCTTCAGGATTTTCAGTGTAAGGAGATTCAGGCTGGCCTTCAAACCAGCTTAACCGTGCAGGAGGCAAATAAATATTTTTGAATGTTTGCATGTCGCCTGTTTCAATAACTTCAACCGAAACACCTGATTGATCAGGTATAGCCAATATTTTTGCAATATATGGCACATCAGGGAAACCGGATTCTGTTGAGAAAATTTCGGTCATTAAATCAACAATCTGATAGGTTTTTCCTTCAGTATTAATTTCTTTTACATTGAATCCCGATAACTCAATTTTAATTATTGTGCTGCTGTTATCATCGCTTATAAGTGTAACTTTTGGAGGGGTTTTCGATACTTTATTTTTATCCAGCGACACCCATTCAGCGTTCATTTTAAAAGGTATGAATGCTGAGATAATTAAAATGACTAAGATTTTTTTAAACATTGTAGCCTTAATTTGTAAATAATTTCTCCTTCTGCTAATAAAACTACTATTAAAGACAATTTGTTGTTTTAAAGGTTGCATGAATTCAAGCAATAAACGGCTCTTGAAAGATAGGTTCAGGTTTTTTATCAAAACAAAAATAAAAGTGCTGTTTGAGTTGAAAAAATATTAGTTGATATATCGAAAAACAATTAATTTTGCAAAAATTCAAAATATAATTCTATGACTTTAATAAAATCAATATCAGGAATAAGAGGAACCATAGGTGGGATTCAGGGTGAGGGTCTAAGCCCCTTTGATATAGTTAAATTTACAGCGGCTTATGCATTATTTATTAAAAAGCAATGTAAAAAAGAGAAAATAAAAATTGTTGTAGGCCGTGATGCAAGGATATCCGGTGAAATGGTAAACAATCTTGTTTGCGGTACTTTAATGGGAATTGGTGCCGATGTTATTGATGCCGGCCTTTCAACCACTCCTACTATTGAAGTAGCTGTTACCAGGATGAATGCCGATGGTGGAATAATCCTGACAGCCAGTCATAATCCCAAACAATGGAACGCACTTAAGCTTCTGAATAATAAAGGTGAGTTTTTATCGGCTGCTGATGGAGAAGAAGTTTTGAGAATTGGTGATTCTTCGGAAATTAATTTTTCGGAAGTTGACAGTTTAGGATCATATTCTGAATATAAAACTGCCATTGAAGATCATATTAAAGAAATTATCAAGCTTAAATTAGTCGATATAGAGGCAATCAAAAAAGCTAATTTCACAATTGCTATTGATGCAGTGAACTCAACCGGTGGAATTTCAATTCCTGAATTGCTTGAAGCCCTGGGAATAAAAAACATAATAAAACTTTATTGCGAACCAAACGGACATTTCCCTCATAATCCCGAACCATTACCCGAAAATCTTAAAGAAATTTCAAAACTTGTGGTTGATAAAAAAGCTGATCTTGGTTTTGTTGTTGATCCCGATGTTGACAGGCTTGCTATTGTTTGTGAGGATGGATCAATGTTTGGCGAGGAATATACTTTGGTAGCTGTTGCAGATTATGTTTTAAAAAACACTAAAGGAAATACAGTTTCAAATATGTCGTCAACACGTGCTTTGCGGGATGTAACCGAGGCTTCGGGTGCTGAGTATTTTTCTTCAGCTGTAGGCGAAGTAAATGTTGTTGAGATGATGAAAGCAAAAAATGCAGTTATCGGAGGTGAAGGAAACGGCGGAGTAATTTATCCTGAAATTCATTATGGCCGTGATGCACTGGTTGGAATTGCATTGTTTTTAACACAATTAGCGAAATCAGGTAAAAGCTGCCTCGAACTTCGCAAATCCTTTCCCGATTATTTTATCTCAAAAAATAAAATCCAGTTATCGCCCGAAATGAATGTTGATGAGATTCTTAATAAAATTAAAAACGAATATAAAGATCAACCAATAAATACAATCGACGGAGTGAAAATTGAATTTGGAAAACAGTGGGTTCATTTACGAAAATCAAATACGGAACCGATAATCAGGATATATTCGGAAAGCAATTCAATGGAAAATGCCGATAAGCTGGCGAATGAGATTATTGAGAAGATTAAAAGTATCTGCTCATTAATATAATCTCTAAACTCATCACTGATGGCCTGATAATGAGTTTAGATGGTTAAATTGCTAAATTGTTAGTTGCTGCTTATTGGATACTTGGGTTTCAAATCTCCAAAGGGATTGTAAAACTTACCAATGAACAGGCAATCAAAATAATGAAATCGTGCAGTAGCAGTGGAAAGAGGGATGGCATCCCTCATGAGGCTAAACGTGTGATTATTACCGGCTTTATCTTCCGAAGGGATGCCATCCCTTGTTCCTGACATGATACAATTTAGCGATAAGGGGGATTGATTAACAGGTCATCCTTACAGGACTACAGCGTTTTTGTTTTCTTCATCCCTGAACTTTCGTTCAGGGCTACAAATAGTTCATTCCTACGGAATTATTCTGAAATGCATATATATGCTTCCTAACAGGCTAATTTTGTATCGTTTGCTCCGCTTCGTAAACTTTCCTGTTTTCAACATCGCATGACCCAAGATCAAACTCCATATATTTCAATTTGTCTTTTTTTGGTGTTCATTTAGGTTAAGGAGTTTAGTTTTAATTTTCTGAGATTTTGGTAAGCTATATGTTAACTGTTGCATATCCTTAGTAAGCTTAATGGCCTTTTCCGGGAGTATTTCTATATGATGTATACCAACGGTTTTTATGACTTTATTCTTTCTGCCGGCTTTTTGTACGATTTATATACTTATCGAGCCGGTGCGGTTCTTGTTTTTTCTTATAAACATGTCACAAATATACACCGCATGACCCAATCACACAATTTTAGCATACTAATTCCTTGTATCTGTGTTGATTATGTTTTTATGATAACTGTTGTGTTGAAAACAGGGGAATTATTCTGAAATGCATATATATGCTTCCTAACAGGCTAATTTTGTATCGTTTGCTCCGCTTCGTAAACTTTGTGCTTGTCAAATAGTTTGAGTACATGATTTCATATAAACTGCAAGCAAAGAAATTTTTATTCCGGTTTATGTTCAGTTTACCAGATCAGATAGTCCCGTTAGGGACAAACTATTTGTAGCAGCGGGCGGAAGCCCGCTGTAAATAAAACAATATAAGCAAGCCTCGTAGAGGCGAGCTATTATTCAATGTATGTTTAATCCTATTCGGTATATGCCTCCTAAGGAAATTTATCATTGAACATTGAGTGTTGATTGTTGAATATTTATAAAACACAAACATTCAATAAGCAACATTCGTAAACAAGGAGAAAACAGGCAATTAAGGAATAGAGTCTTCCCCTATATTTAAATTTTTAGCCTTTAGCCTTTTATTAGAATATCGAATAATGATTAACGAATGATGAATTTCGATTTAAAGGAAAAAAGCGGGGGCTTAGATCCTGATTCACAAAAATGAGCTTTTCGTTGATCCGGTTGAATGAAAAAAAAATGGGTGAATATTGTAAACATTCACCCATTTAATCATTTACTCATTCACTATTTTATAGTAATTTTTTCAGTTGTTACTCCATTGCTTGTTTCAACCCTGATAATGTAAACACCTGAATTGAAATTTTCAGTGTTAATTTTTATATCTCTTCCGTTATACAGTACTTGTCCTGTAAGGTTGAAAATCGAAATATTCTTTATTTCGTTTGAAGCTGAAACATTAATTACATCTTCAGCAGGATTTGGAAAAATCGAAATTGTATTTTCTCTGTCAATTGATTTTGTAATATTAACAATACTGAACTGTCCATCTTCAAAAGGATAAATATTTTCAGTGTAAGAATCAGAAATATGATCCATTGAAAATTCAACTTCTTCAACATCATTAGAAAACTGATCCCAAACTTTCAATATTATCGGATTTCCTTCAGTATATCCTTGTCCATTGTATAAAGTACTGAATACAGGAAGCTCATTATCAAAAGGATGGTTTGATGATATTTTCATTGATCCTATCATTTTTTCTCCATCGAAAGCTGCAACTTCATCTCCTATTTCCAATCCTGAAATATATAAAGTATAAACAGGATCGGCCGGATTACCTCCCTTGAAATTAAAATAAACAGGTAAAGGCTTCATATAAGACAGATTTTTTGTGTTTTCCGTTACATTGTATATTAAAATATCATCGGAAAACATATTAATTAATAAACCTTCGCCGGGATTTACATTACCTATGCCATTTACCCAAACAGGGCCGATTTTTCTTAATACATTTCCTGATGAATTTCTTATAAAATCAAGGTTATCATTTAAAATACTGCTAAATGCATCTAAAGCATCTAATGCTTCATATGGTAAATAGCTGACAAACTGAAAACCTGCATTCAATTCAATTGGATTTTGAGTATTAACTGCATCTCCGGTAATTATTAAAACATCTGACTCGTTCATTTTAAATAAATATCCTTCGGTACTTATCCAGTCGCCAATGCCGTTTACCCAATTCGGGCCAATTTTCCTGAACATATTACCTTCGGTATTCCTAACAAAATCGAGCTTATCGTTAAGATTATTTGCCAATACTTCAAGCATATCCGGATTTTGGGGTGAACGGTTTGATGAAATAAACTGATAACCCGTATTTAATTGAATATTCTGAGATGTTGCTTGTACTACTACAATAGTATCCTGAAGAGGATAAACATTTCCACCTCTAACAGTTAAAGTTAATATTTCCTCAACTTCGGGGGCAATATCAATTATCACCATACCATCTTCATTGCTGTTATAAGTTCCAAAAAACTCATCGCCAACTAAGCAAAGCTGTGCTTTATCTACAGGTAATCCTGAGGCAGCAAATGTAATTTCCATTTCGAGATGATTTAAACCAACGTAAATTGTATCAGGAAAATCAATATTCACTTCCTGAGGAATATCTTTCCAGATATGCAGGCTGGGATCACCTAAAACACAATATACTTTAAAGTGATATTCTACGTAAGGGTGTGTTCCGTAAACTTCGTACAAATAATTTCTACCTGCCTGAATTGCTTGTCCGGGGGTGTCCAATCCATTCTGGAACATTCCAATATAAATTCCTTTATCAAGCTTATTATTATAAGTTGTATGTGTGTTTGTAGTAGGCCCGATAAAAGCAACTCCACCTCCCGGATCATCAAAATCACCCATTTGTATCCATCCTTCACCAAAGCAATTATCTGAGCCTGAATCAAACATTGCAACACCACATCCAATACTTGTTACAAAAGGCATTTTACGGCCATTCACTAAGTCATACACATCTGATTTATAATAACCGTAACAATTGGCATTCCAACCTGAAGACCACCCTTCACCTCGGTAATTTAAAAAACTTCTACCGTCATTAAGTGCTTCCTGAATATCTTCTACACCCATAGTGCAATCACCTCCCCATTGTGTACCGTCACTCATCAAAGTATCCACGGAGGTAAAATGGCCGTCATTAATCATGCGTTGGGCAGCAAATCGTTTTGTTTCAACTTGCGATGCGTAAGCGTTATTGGAACAACAAATTCCTTTCAGATACCAATCGGTTTCTTCTATATAAGGAGTTTTTTCGTATAGCAAATATTTATAGATCATTACTGATAAACGAAAATCACCCTGGTTTGTAAAACGGCCTATAAATAAATCCTGGAAAAAGTCATTCCCATCAATTTCTACAAAGTAACCCTCATAAGGAAAAGTCCAGCCATCCATAGTTATAGTCTTTTTTGGAAAAACTCCATTGTCTCCAACTATTAAAACATAAGTTGGAGGATGCTCCCAATTATAATAAGCATCAGCTATATGGTCTTTAATGATATCAGGATTATTTGAAGAAGCACCAATGTCACTAAATTTTGTTATATGAATATCGGTACCGCTTTGATGGTTCCAATCTGCATAAGTTTGAAAAGTTTCAGTGAAATCATCCGGCATTATACATAACATTACTTCACGGCCATCTTCCGAACCACCATATAGTTGGTCTAATACCTCCTGATAATTAAAAATTAAACCTCTGTATAATTTCCCAAATGAAGGACTAATAGCATTACTTGTGCTTGTTTTCGGATTTACGACTTCTCCTTGCCCATAATTCACACGAATTGTAATCGAAGAAGCTACTTCAATTTCATTTTTTGCAGGAAAATAACGGATTGGAAAAACAGAAACACGGGCAATACGAAAATCACGAAAAATTGATGGTTTATCAACCATAGCAAAGTCTTTAGGATAAGGCCCTGATGAATTATATGCTTCAGGGTTTTCTAAGTATGGTGTTTCAGGTTGTCCCTCAATCCAGCTTGAACGTGCAGGAGGTAAATAAATATTCTTAAAAGTTTGAATATTTCCTGTTTCCAATACTTCAACACTAACACCTGTCTGATCAGGGATTGCCAATACTTTCGCAATGTATGACAATTCAGGAAGGCCTGGTTCGGTTGTAACACTTTCTGTCATAAAATCAACAGACTGGTAAGTTTTTCCTTCTGTAATAAATTCTTTTAAATTGAATCCCGATAACTCAATTTTAATTACGGTGCTGTTGTCATCATTACTGATAAGTGAAACCATTGGAGGGGTGTTCGATACTTTATTTTTATCCAACGATACCCATTCGGCGTTCATTTTAAAAGGTATGAATGCTGAAATAATTAAAACGATTAGTACTTTTTTAAACATGATAGTAAATATTTGTTATAACTTATTTATATTAGTCAATAAATTTTCATTATAAAGACAATCAACTTAATTAAAAGTTGCATGAAACTGGAATAAAGTATAATAAATCTTGATTCTGCATATTCTTATCATAGTTCTTTTAAATATGGCATTTTTAATGCAATAATATACATTTTATTAGATTTTAACAAATTTGCAAATAAATCTCCAACATAGAAAATAATACAAAATTACCTCATATAAAAGATATTAAAACACAAAAAAGGCTATCTATAACAAAAGACAGCCTTAATGTTGCTTATTTTATGATCTCTATTTGATCGTTATTTTTTCGGTAATTGAACCTTCATTTGTTTCAACCTTGATAATATAAATACCAGGATTGAAATTATTTGTATTTATCACAGAGCTATTTCCCTGATAAATCGATTGACCAACTAAGTTGAAAATTCTAACATTATTGATTTGGTTCGGACTGGAAATATTAATTGCTTTATCGGCTGGATTTGGATAGATTGAAATTGTACTTTCTCTATCCGTTGATTTAGTAATATTAACAATACTAAATTGTCCGTCTTCAACTGGATAAACACCTTCAGTATAAGCATCGGAAACATAATCCATTGAAAATTCTACAATTTCAATATCATTTGAAACACTATTCCAAACCTTCAATATTATCGGATTTCCTGAAATATAACCTTTTTCATCAGACAAAGTACTAAAAACAGGAAGCTCATTATCAAAAACATAATTTGATGATATTTTCATTGATCCTATCATTTTTTCCCCGTCAAAAGCTGCCACTTCGTCTCCAATTTCAAGGCCTGAAACATACAATGTAAAAACCGGATCGGCCGGATTACCACCCCGAAAGTTAAAATGAACAGATTGAGGCTTTTCATGGGAAATATTTTTAACATCTTTAGTGAGATTATAAATTAAAATATCATCGGAAAGCATATTAATTAAAAATCCTTCACCGGGATGTACATCACCAATACCATTTACCCAAATAGGGCCTATTTTCCTTAAGACATTTCCTCCGGAACCTCTGATATAATCAAGATTATCATTTAAAATACTGCTAAATGCATCAATAGCATTCAATGTTTCATTTGGCAAATAACTGACAAACTGATAGCCGGCATTTAATTCAATCGGGGTCTGAGGATTAAGAGCATCGCCATAAACTAATAAATTATCAGCTTCATTCATTCTAAAAAGATAACCCTCGGTACTTATCCAGTCACCTATTCCGTTTACCCAATTCGGGCCAATTTTTCTAAACATATTACCTTCAGAGTTTCTAACAAAATCAAGATTATCATTTAGATTATCTTCCAATACAACAAGCATATCAGGATTTTCAGGTAAACGATTTGATGAGATAAATTGATAACCTAAAGCTAACTCTATTTCCTGAGATATATTTGGAACAACTTCGATTGATCCCTGGAAAGGATAAACATTTCCTCCACGAACTGTTATTACCAAGTTGTCAAGTATTTGAGGATTTATTTCGAGAAATACTTTACCTTCTGTATTGCAAAAGTCGGTAGCAAAAACATCGATCCCTGCTAAACAAACCTGTGCATTAGGTACCGGCAAACCTGAGTTAGCAAAAGTAACCGTACATTCTACTGTGTTAGAACCGGTTTGAACTATTTGAGGATAACTTACATTCACCTCTCTCGGAATATCTTTCCAGATATGAAGGCTGGGGTCTCCCAAAACACAAAATACTCTGTAATGATATTCCACCCATGGGTCTGTTCCGAAAATTTCGTACATATAAAATTTACCTCTCAATAAAGCCTGGCCCGGTGTGTCCATGTCTTCCTGGAACATTCCCACATAAATACCTTTATCTATTTTGTTGTTGTAAGTTGTATGAGTATTGGAAGTAGGTCCTACAAAAGCACACCCGCCTTTTGCGTTCTCCAAATCACCCATTTGAATCCACTCTTCACCAAAGCAATTGCCTCCACCTGCCGTAAACATTGCAACGCCACAACCAATACTGGTAACAAAAGTCATCTTTTGACCATTGGTCAAACCGGATACATCCGATTTATAAAAAGGATAACATTCTGCCCACCAACCTGAACTCCAACCTTCGCCGCGATAGTTTAAAAAACTTCGCCCATCATTAATACAATCAAGAACATCATCCAAATCCATTGAGCAGTCACCTCCCCATGGAGATCCATCACTCATTAAGGTATCTACTGAAAGAAAATGGCCGTAATTCATCATTTGGCTGGCGGTAAATCGTTTGGTTTCTACTTGTGATGCATATAAATTATTTGAACAACAAATACCTTTTATAAACCAATCTGTTTCTTCGACATACGGGGTTTTTTCGTACAACAAATATTTATTTATCATCACCTGCATACGGTAATCGCCCTGGTTAGTAAAACGCCCTATCATCATTTCAGGGAAGTGATCGTTTCCATCTATCTCAACAAAGTAATCCTCATTAGGAAATGAATAATCGTAATAAACAATTTTTTTCGGAAAGACACCATTGTCACCTACTATTAAAACATAAGTTGGCGGATGCTCCCAATTATGATATGCATCAGCGACATGATCTTTGATGATATCCGGATCACTGGAATTAGCACCAATATCACTGAATTTAGTTACGTGGACATCGGTGCCGCTTTGACGGTTCCAATCGGCGTAAATCTGAAAGCTTTCAATAAAATCATCAGGCATAATACATAACATTAATTCCCGTCCGTTTTCATTGCCACTATATAAGTTATCTAATACATTCTGATAATTAAAAATGAAGCTTCTATATAGTTTTCCAAAGGAAGGACTAATTGCTTTTCGTTGTGAAGTTTTAGGATTTATTACTTCACCTTCTCCGTAATTAATCCTGACAGTAATTGAAGAAACTGTTTGCAATTCCTTTTTTGCAGGAATATAACGAACAGGAAAAACCGAAAGACGGGCAATACGAAAATCACGAAAAACCGATGGAGGGTCTATCTTAACAAATTCCTTAGGATAAACATTAGTAGAATTATATGCTTCCGGATTTTCAGTATAAGAAGATTCTGGTTGGCCTTCAAACCAACTTAATCGTGTCGGTGGCAAGTAAATATTCTTGAAAGTTTGAACTTTACCTGTTTCAATAACCTCAACCGAAACACCCGAATTATCAGGTATAGCCAATATTTTTGAAATATGAGGCAGCTCAGGGAAACCGGATTCAGTTGAGAAAATTTCTGTCATTAAGTCAACAGCCTGGTAAGTTTTTTCTTCTGTAATAAATTCTTTTACATTGAATCCGGATAATTCAATTTTAATTACTGTGCTGTTGTCATCATTGCTGATCAGAGTAACTTTTGGAGGATTGTTCGATACATTGTTTTTATCTAACGATACCCATTCAGCATTCATTTTAAAAGGTATGAATGTTGAGATAATTAAAACGATTAGTACTTTTTTAAACATAATAGTATCAATTTATTAATAAATAATTTTTGTCAATCAGTTAACTATAATATTATAGACACCTGGCTTTATCAATGGTTGCATGAATTCAGACTCAATGGATTCTGGTTGAGACATATTAATATCCCAGAACTCCTGATTCACTATAAATTGTAAGATCGCATTTTTTGTCAGGAATACAGTAATAATATGACTTGATATTTTTATATCCCTATCTTGTTACTTTTAAACCAATTGAGCTTAGAAATAATTATTTCCCTTTTTCGCCACTTCTCTGAATACCCTCATCAGATTGCCTCCCCAAATTTTCTCAATCTCATTTTTTGAATATCCTCGCCTTACCAGTTCAAGAGTGATATTTCCCATTTCACTAACATCGTAACAACCTTCAACTCCACCTCCACCATCAAAATCGGTTCCAATGCCTACATGATCAATTCCTGCAATTTTGACAATATGATCAATGTGATCTACAACACGTGACACATTCGTCAATTTTCGTGGAAATTTTTTATCAATCGCATACCAATCTTTTCTGGCATTATTCATTTCCTCGTCAGTCAGATCGACAAAACCTTTGTATTTTATTCTTACTGCCTCCTGAGCAGCTTCACGTTCAGTATTTTGTTGCGGTTCTTCAACATATTCGCTAAATATACACATCTGTATAACTCCACCATTTTCTGCAAGTTTTTTTAACATATTGTCGTCCAAATTTCTTGGATTATCACAAATCGCTCTTGCACAGGAATGAGATGCAATAATTGGTGATTCGCTAATTTTTATTACATCATAAAATGCTTCATCCGAAATATGTGAAACATCGATCATCATTCCAATATCATTCATCTTTTTCACTACATCTTCTCCGAATTTACTCAGTCCATGATGCTCGGTTGTATCGGTAGAAGAATCGCAAATGTCATTATTTTTTGTGTGACAAAGTGTTATATATCTTGCTCCCAGATCATAATATTCATTTAATAGTGACAAGTCATTTCCAATTGGATATCCATTTTCAATCCCAATAAAAATTGCATGCTTACCGTCTTTTTCAATCCGGTAAGCATCATCAGGTGATAAAGCAAGATCAGCCATATCAGGATTTTCGTTAATGGACTGATGGATAGCATCAAATATTTTTAATCCTTTTTCTTTTGCTTTTTGGTTTCCCTCCTGATTTCTCTCGCCCTGTCCAATAAACACTGCAAAAAAGATTCCATCAAGGTTTCCTTCCTTCATACGCGGAAAGTCAACTTTACTTCTAGTTTCTTTTGGGTCATTTCTTTTCGAGATATCAAAACCTTGTCTTGTTAAACGCAAGGGAGTATCTGCATGTGAATCAATAGTAAGGACATTTTCATGAATTCTATTAGCTTTTTTAATTAACTTTTTATCTGTATTATTTTGAGAAAATCCGGAAATCATGAAAACAATTACGAAGCATAATAAGGTTAAAATATTTTTCATTTTTTTTGCTTTCTTTTAGTTCTTTACTAATGTCAAAACAGAAATCTCAGGCAATATACCAATTCTTCCCGGATATCCAATTGTACCGATTCCCGGGTTTACATATAAAAACTGATCCGAATTATTAGAGTATAAACCGGTCCAGTGTTTATATAATTTTTCGGCAGGGCTCCATAAAATTCCCGCAAAATCAATTCCAAATTGGAATCCGTGAGTATGCCCGGAAAAAGTAATATCAATATCAGGATATTCCTGGCTAACTATCATATCCCAATGACTGGGGTCGTGAGATAAAAGTAATTTTACGGGGATATCTTCAGTTCCTTTCAAAGCGATCTCGATATTGCCATATTTTGGGAATCTTGCATGTGCTCCCCAATTCTCCACCCCTATAATCGCAATTTTTTCATTATTTATATTTATAATAAAATTAGTGTTTAAAAGCAATTTCCAATTTATATTTTCATAGAATTGAAGCAATTGCTTCATATTTTCCTTTTTTGCCTCTATTGACCTCCAATGCGAATAATTCCCATAATCATGATTACCAAGAATGCAGAACACTCCGTATTTCGATTTTACTTTACTTAAAATATCTTCAAACCTGAATGCTTCATCAGTAGTAAAATTTACCAGATCACCGGTAAAAAATACAAGATCGGGATTTTGCCTGTTAATTAAATTCACTGCTTCGAGTAGTGGTTTTTTCACCGCCCAACTTCCAAGATGAAGATCAGAAATATGCACAATTTTCAAATTATTAAATTCAGCCGGAAGGTCTTCAAGATAAATTATTTCAGTTTTAATTTTAAAATCATAAACCCATAACAACATTCCAAACATCAAAAAAACAAATACAATAAGACCTGAAGAAATGCCAAATATTTGTAAAATTTTTAAGCGCTTATAATAAATTATCTTTTCAGTATTTTGTAATATATTTCTCCTGAAAAAAGAAATAATTATTTTGAAGGATCGAATAGTATCGTTAAGGATAAGAAAAAAAACCGGGAATAATTTTGAAACCACAATCGTGAAAACAATTCCGAACAAATAAGTTCTGAAGGCGGGATTCCAGGTTGTGATAGGAATAAAAACCGAAATCCCCATATATAAAACTATAACCGTCAAAGGAAACCAGTAAATCGTATAAATTAAATATTTCAGAACAGAAAATATTTTTGCAATTTTCTTTCTGATTGACATCCATAAATAAATATCAAGAAAAAAAATTACTACAAAAACAGGATACCTGCCGGCATTTTTCGGATAAACGAAAGATGTAATAAAATATCCCCCAATAATTACTGCGATTGATAAAATAATCAATACCGGTTTATTTCGGAATTTTTCTATCATTAATCAATCATTATTGATTACCCTTAATGTAGTTCACCAATCCTTTAGCTTCGAAAATATTCATTAATTTGGATGGAAGCGGAGCAAATTTGAATTCTTTTTCATTAACGTAAACAAGGCCTTTCTCAAAATCAATATTTACTTTATCACCTTGTTTATAAGATTCTACCACTTCAGGTAATAAAATTATCGGCAAACCCTGATTAACCGATGAACGATAAAAAATCCGGTTAACCGACTTACAAATTACTGCTTTTACTCCGGCAAACGATAAACCTACGGCCGGGTGTTCGCGTGAACTGCCACAGCCGAAATTAGCTCCTGCAATAATAATATCGTCGTTTTTAACATTTTCTGAAAAATTGTCATCGAAACCTTTAAATAAATGAGGCATAATTTTTTCAGGTTCTGAGCTTAAAACGCTGTAAGTAAGATTTCCGGCAAACATTTGATCGGTATTCAGATTATCAACGTCTGCATAGTTCCAGGTTTTATCTGCATAGCGGTCTTCGTTTTCTTTAACTTCAACGGTTTTACTTTGT